>CAZKIU010000018.1:39919-56581 GCA_964552955.1 uncultured Prolixibacteraceae bacterium | reverse complement strand
AAATAATCAAGGCGAGTTTTGGCTTTACTCAATAAATAATCAGGGCAAGATGCCAGGATTCGGGTAGCAACGGACCTTACATGATTTTACCGTAGTGACACACCAGGACATTCTGTTTGTCGCCATGCCAGTTGTGAAACCCGTTTCCGCGGCAGTCTCTAAATTCGCTGCAACCAGCGCATTGTCCCCTGCGCATCCAGCTGCGGTCCCTGAAGGGTTTAAATTGCGTTTCCCATACCTTGAAAAAATTGTCGCGGTAGATGTTGCCCTGGGCGAAAGAGCGGTCGATGTTGGGACAGGCGGAGATAGCGCCGTCGATCAGGACCGACCCGATGTTGATGCCCGCTCTGCAGAAGAAAGGGGTGTCGCGGACGAGGGATTCATACGGACCGACATATCCCTCGCAGCTGAAGCTGACCTTTATGCCTCCTGATTCCCGGGTTTCGGCGATGAATTCCATCAGTCCGGTGAATTGTTCGCCGGTCAGCCGCAGTTCAGGGATATCCCTGGCCCTTCCGATGGGGATGATGGTAAAGAGCCGCCAGGCTTTGACGCCCAGATTGATGAGCGTTTCCCTGATTTGGGGCAGCTCACGGAAGTTGATTTGGTTCACGCAGGTCACCACGTCGAAGTTGAGGCGGGGAGAGGCGGCTGCCAGGGCGATGGCTTTGGTCACCCTGCCGAAGCTGGCGGATGAATTCCGCAGCCAGTTGTGGGAGGTTTCCAGTCCGTCGAGGCTGATGGTCAGTGCTCCTAGTCCGGCCCCCAGCAGGGACCGGTGTTTTTCTTCGTCGTAGAGATGACCGTTGGTCACCATGGACCAGCGCATGCCCCGCTTCCTGATCTCCTGACCGCATTTTTCCAGATCATTCCGCAGAAGGGGTTCCCCGCCCGTCAGAACGACCGTCAGATTTTTCGCCGGGTTTTCGATGGTGCCGAGTGCCGCAAGGAAGTCACCCAGGGGCATGTCGGGGAATGCGGAATCCTGTGAGCAGTCGCTTCCGCAGTGGCGGCACCGGAGATTGCAGCGGGTCGTGCATTCCCAGAAGAGATAATTCAGTTCGTGGTGGCGCGTTTCCGCTTCACGGAATAGCCGGAAGGCCTGTTTTCTGAGAGCGGTAAGCATTTATTTGGGGGAAAGCATCACATTCAGTTGCACGCGCTCCTGCGGAACGGCAATCAGGGTATCTTTTTTCAGGAAGGCTCCGTCGACGTTGAGGTCCGTGTCTTCGAAGGAAATCCGGGTGCTGTCGGTGAACATGGTATAAAGGGAGTATTTGCCATCCTCCCCTGTGATTTGCGAACTTCCGGATTCAGGGACGGAGACTTTGATTCCCTTGACGGGAAGTCCTGTGGCGGTAGATTTCACCGTACCTTCGATGAGCATGTCGAACTCCAGGTCCTGGGGGGTGCCATAACAGGCCTGAAAGATAAAAAGTGCCGAGCCGAAGCTCAACCCGCCGATCAGTTTACGAATCCATCCTCTCTTCATAATCCAATGATGTTTTGATCTCTGAAATGGGCGGCCTCCTGGGTTAAACTCCATAACAGAATCCTGGTTAAAGCCTTACTGATGCAGTATTAATCCATCGGTTTCACTACCAAGATTCAAAATTAGCAGAAATGTTGCGTAATAGGAGTAGAAAAATGATCCTTTGCCATTTGCATGGATTAAGAATATGAAAATCAGATTTGGTGACACTTCCGGAATCATTACCGGACAAAAAAGTCAAGTCTTTCCCGGTTTACCACTTCTAACCCGGCGACTGCATAATTTCCCCTGAAACTTGCAGGGAGCGATGGTTGTTTCGACGGGTTCCATTTAAATTCAAAAGCAAAGAGTTGACCATCCTTTTCTTCCACCAGATCAATCTCAGCGCCATCATAAGTCCGCCAAAAGTAAAGATTAGATAGCCTCTGGTTGTTTTCTATCACCTTCAGATATTCTGAAATACAAAAATTCTCCCATAGCGCGCCAATGTCAGTCCGTTCATTGACAGAAATAAAATTGTTTAATACGGCATTCCTGATCCCGTTGTCATAAAAATAGTACTTCCTGCTTTTTTTAAGCTCATTCCGCAAATTGTTGCTGTACGAAGTAAGTTTGAAAATGACAAAACTCTTTTCGAGCAAATCAAGGTAACGTTCCACCGTTAATACGGATACTCCGGTCATGCCGGCCAGTTCCGGAACGGAAACAAGGTTTCCAATCTTTAAGGCAATGGCTTTTACCAGCTTACGCAAAATTTCAGGGCTTCGTAATTGTTCAAATTTGTAAATGTCCTTAAATAGATAATCTCCCGACATCTCCAGTAGTTTTCTTTTCTTCTCAACCACAGGTAAATCCACGATTCCGGGATAACTTCCATAGATCAATAAGTCATTCAATGATTCCAGTAATGCCAGCCATCCTTTTTTTTGTGATATCTCGTGTATGGATAAGGGATATAATCTGAATTTTACATTCCTTCCCGTAAGCGGTTCACCAGTAATATTGGCCAACTCGAAACTACTTGATCCGGTTGCCAGGATTTTTTGGGTAACCCGTTTGTCATCATACAAAAATTTCATGATTTTACCAATATCATGAACTGCCTGGGCTTCATCAAGTGCAACAATGTCCGATCCATTAAAAAGCGCTAATATCCGGTTGACATCTTTGCTCTCCAGGATATCAGAAACTACAGGATTCTCACAATTCAAAATCACCATTCCGGGATTTTCAGATGCCATTATTTCTAGAAGCGTGGATTTACCAACCTGTCTGGCTCCGTAAAGAATTATTATCTCTTTGGATGATAACCACTTATTCACTATGTCCATTACATCCCGCTGGTACATCTTGCCTTATTTTATATACGAAGTTAATAATTTAGGCCATAAATAACAAGTTTAACTATTAATTTAGGTTTTATGCATTCGTGATTGTTTTTAGATCTACAGTGACAGATCAGATTTTTTTTGATAACTGAAGTGGGAGGTCTACTGGGTAGCCCGCCGTTTAAGGATCCCGGTTAATGCTGATGTGATGCGTTTCAATCCATCGGTCTCACTTCCAAGACTCAAAATTAGCGGAAATGTTGCGTCATGGTTCCTTTTTAACAATATATGGCCTTCCCTTGAATGGGGTAACCGGAATTGCGATCAGGGCGTCCGGAAAATCACTATATTTGATAAAAAAGAAACCATGCAAACAGTCCGGTTAAGGATCAATGACAAGATTTACGACAAACTGATTTGGCTATTGAGTAAATTCAGCAAGGATGAAGTCGAGATAATTCCTGAAAGTGAAGACTTCATCAGAAATCAGAAATATCTGGCGGGTGAACTGAATGAAATTGTGTCCGGTAAAGCTAACTTTATAGAATTGAACGAAGCTGAAACTAGGCTTGAGAACCCTATCATAGAACCAGTATATGTAAAAATCAGCCCTGCAACAACCAGGGGAAAATATCTTATCGGATTGCTCAGGGATCTATCAAAAGCAGGGAATGATATTGAATTTGATGACATTCCAAACGATGAGACCATTCAATCCATTAGAAGAGCCCGGGCTAAAAAAGGGTACAAAGCCAAAGATGTGAAAGACCTCTTTAAGCAGCTCGAAGCTTAGTTATGTACCAGATTCATTATACATCAAAGTTTAAGAAAGATTTCACCATTGTCTCAAAACGGAAATACAAACTCATTCTGCTGGAGAAAGCAATAATGTTTCTTACTGAAAAAAGCCAGTTGCCTCCCAACTATAGACCACATAAATTGAGCGGAGATTTTGCCGATACTTGGTGCGCCCATATTAAGCCTGACTGGTTGTTGCTTTATCTGATTGATGAAACCAATGCTGAGATCTGGTTAATCGGAACAGGTACCCATTCCGACTTATTTCAATAAGATCTTGAATCTCATTTTCATACTGGATGTTAAGCTGCTGCCTGATTTGCTGTTTCAGCGGTAAAGTAACAGGGATTAGTCATGTAAAATTTTCTATTATAAACGAAAATATTGGTTTTTTTGTATAAAATTTCGGCTATGGCAGAAAAAGATGAAATACACCGGTTAATGCAGGAAGCCATCAACCGGCATAAGGGACCTGTCACAAAGGATATACTGGACTCGATTGCAGCTGAGGTAATGAACCGCATAAACAACCGGCCGTTACCAGAAACAGAAGGATTGTCTCCAATTCAGTTACAGGGATTGTTGTACCATTTATTCGGACCGCAATCCCTGGTAAAAGTCAGCAGGAATGTAAAACTTGGCCAGGATGTTCAGTCACCATTTCTAAGCTTTTGTTTACATTACCTTGATATCTTGCAGCGGGAAAATGAGGTGAAACTGACCAAAACCGGGGCTATGCCGGTTAAACATGTCAGGGAATTAACCGATTTAAAAATAGTGGAAGACATATGGCATCATATTTTGATCCCGGTCAGGACAGAAAAAGACTCTTCTCCCATATTGATGACAAGATGGTTATGCAAGGATTTGGAATTGACGAAAATCAGAAATGGAAAGTTATCACTTACCCATAAAGGAACCCAGCTGAAAGACTCACCCTCAGAATTGCTGGCAGAATTGACCATTGCTTTGTTTACCAGGATATCATGGGGATCGATGGATGGTTATGAATCAAAGATGGCAGGTCAGCACGGGGCTGGATTTACCCTGGTTCTACTTAAACGTTACGGGAAAGAAGAACGTTCAGCCAATTTCTATGCTGAAAAATTCATGAAAGCCTTTCCGGTGGTGTTGGATGAATTTAATCCGCGTTTCGGAAGATCCAGGGAGGAAGTATTCACTGATTGCTATACTTTCAGGACGTTCGAACAATCCCTGAATTGGCTGGGTATAGTAGAAACCAGGGAAACGGGAAGTTTCCGGGAAATGAATATTCAGAAATGGGTAAAAACCACACCGTTATTCGAAGATTTGTTTGTTTGGGATGATATATTCTTTGATGGTTATTCTTGATACATTTTTTCCTGAGAGAAATCAGCAACATCGCAATGACTTAATGTACCTGGAAGGGGAGCCTACAGTAAAGCAGAATAGTGCAATAATTGGTTCGGATCTTGCTCATCTGCAGTCAAAGGCATTTAAGATGCGGTTTCAATCCATGGGTCCCGGATTAACAAGCAAGCCCGGCCTGATTTGGTTATTACTTTATCCCAAAGTCCACATGATAATGGTCGTCGTGCATGCGGTCCACGTCGGTTGGCAGGCTTTCAGCAAATGGGATTCCCCTTCGCCTGATCTCCCTTCCCGGCGCTGGCTGAAAGAGATTGTCCTTCAGGTTGATGTCAGGATCACCTTTTTGATGAATAAGCCGTTGGCCCGTGCGGCCTCGTCCAGGGCAAGGATGTGTTTTCCCATGGTTTCAAAATCTATTCGGACAAACTGGTCATGGAAATATTCATTTAAATACATGCCATTTGATAAAAAATGTCTTTTTAAATACCAGTCAATTTAACATCATTAAATGACAGGTTTTTTCGAATATTTCTTAATATCCAGAATGAATGCATCAAATGACCTGGTGTCAGTTATTTTATCCACTGTAAATTCCAAATCATCAAAACGATACCAGTCATGATCAAGTTGCCGATTCCACTTTTCAAAATGAATAGAAGGTATATTCAAATAGTCGGGATAGAAAAACTCTTCATCAAACAATTCTTTCCGGATTAGTAATTCAATAGGTTCTAAATCTTTGATATGGTTTGAGTTAGCAAAGATGACAAAGCCCAATTTTTTATTATTACCTGCGTCCCGATATTCATAATTAAACTGGATGTTTATTTCTGAATTTTCCATGGAATTCTTAAAACTAATTTACTAGTATACAAAGTTATAGATTTTACTAATAAGTTTTCAAAATTACCGAAAGTTTGAAATACTCAAATTCCCTCAAACCCAATAGATTTTAAATAGTAGAAGGTGTCATCATAAAATTCCGGCAGTCGAGTCGGATCTTCTGTATCTCCTGCCGGTACAAAAATTACCATTCCCTGCCGGGCACGTGTTAATAACACTCTATATGAATTTTTCAAATATCGTTTTAATTCTGTCTTATTGATATTTTCCCATCTCTTACCTCTGAATCTGCGATGTATCCAGTCATTTTTACCATTGAATTTGAAATCCCCGTCCCAGGCAACACAAGCCCAATCTAATTCCAATCCCTGAATTTGAAACTCAGTCACAACATCTTCCAAATAATAGGATGATCTTATATCCTCTTTGTCATTAAGAAACCACTGGATTGGATCAACGGTAGATTTTACGTCGATTGCATATGGTTTTAATCTTTGAGCTTGGGATGATACTACCATGCCATATCTTTCTGAACCTCTGGCTTTTCGCTTTAACCAGTTTTTGGCTTTTTGAATATCGCGTGTAATTGCAATGGGGTATTTATCTTTTAATTCTAAGAATGTTTTCCTAGCCTCACCTGGGTTAAGATCAAGTATCTGTTTTACAAGTTTTGAAACATTTTCAGCTCGAAAGGAGCGCATGGAAACAGCTAAATGAAGGAATTCAGAATAAATAACATTCGGCCTATGTTTTATTTTTTCCAAATTCTCCTCTGCATTGAATTCATTGTCTGTTAAACGATTTGAAACATAGATCTTCCAATCCGGATAGGATCTTTCAAGGGAATTGAACCATTCACTAATGCCTGCTTCACCTGTATTAATTTCTTGACCACCTCCAACTAAACATACAACAACTGCCCAGTCAGGATGTCGGTCTAAGCATGAAATGAGAAATTCAGGTTCTGACATTTCGAAATTGGGAAGACCCTTTTTCCTTTTCATAAAATTGGCAGTTTGTTCCAAGGTCCAAGCCCTTTGGGCTTCATCGAAGAGAACAACATGTTCAATTGGTGGACGATTGTCTTTAATTCCTTCATCCCGGAAATGATGGACGATTTGGATAAAAGCCTTCACTTCACTCCTGGCTTGCCCCTTTTTGATTTTTCCACCATTTTGTGAAGCACGTTTCATTTTATCACGTGCAAGTGCTTCTTGTAAGACGGCAACCAGTGGTCCATTGCCGGAAAGGAAAACACTGTATAATTCACTGTTCTTGTCGAAATGGGTAGTCGCAATGTTTAATCCCACTAACGTTTTTCCAGCCCCGGGGACACCTGTTACAAAGCAAATTGCTTTTTCTTGTTTATCCCTTGATTCTCTTATGATTTGGGATAAGTAATCCGATGTTTGGTTGAGGTTAATTGCACTCGCATCACTCCTGGAGATATCTTTTACAGAATGATTGTTATACAGCGCCATTGCTGCTTCGACAATGGTTGGGGTCGGCTGGTATCTTCCTTGTTCCCACCTTTCAATATCAATTTCATCTTGATCATTAAAGTACTTCGTAACCTCTTGAATTAAAAAACCTAGAGATTCACTATTGCTAAATAACGGTTCTACTATCTGGTCATGGTGAGTTATTAGGGTGAAATATTTATTAGTAATTTTAGCATCTGTGCATACGAGCACTGGGGCGATTATTTTGTCATGACTTGTTTCATGAAAGTTTTTCATGTCCAATGCATAATCTAGCACTTGATCAATGGCGCAAGAAACAAATTCTTTTTCCCCGACTTTAAATTCCAAAATGAAAATGACTGATTTTATGATTAATAGGATGTCTATTCGCTTACCCATTCTGGGCACTGAATACTCAAAATAGATTTTGCCGTCGTAACCCGGAAGTAACTTCTTTAATATTTTAACTTCTTCGATCCATGCACCCTTTTGTGTGATTTCATCTGAGAATTCGCTATTGCGAACTAATATACCTAAAATCTCGTCGTTTGAAGTGCTCAGAAAATTCTGTGTGGTATCGGAATAGTATGCTCTATCCATTAAATTTGTGAATTGGTGGGTACTAAAGTAAACAATAATCTTACACTGCCACTATGGTTCAATTGGAAGATTATAGCTGAAACGATAGAATCTAAGGATCACCTTTTTTAACTTCAAGTCGTGAATATAGATCAACAAAAGGCCATATCAATACTGTCTGGAATAGTTTTACTTGGAATTATCATCCTGTCAAACCCGGTCTCGGCCCAACGGCTGTTGAATGCCCAGCGGTCAACCATAGGCTATTTCGAAAAGGGCAGGGTGCTGAATGAATACCGCTCTACAATTGGTTATTTGGAAAAGGGCAGGATTCTCAACGCAAACCGGTCAACCTTAGGATACTTTGAAAAGGGGAGGGTGTTAAATGCTTACCGGGCCACCCTCGGGTATGTGGAGGACGGAAGGGTCTTAAACGCCAACCGCTCTACCCTTGGTTATCTGGAGAAAGGCCGGGTGTTGAATGCCAATCGGGCCACCCTTGGATACTACGAGGAAGTGGTTCCGGAGGATGCGGCGCTGTTCTTTTTGTTCTTCTTCGGCGGTTGACCAAATTCCGGAGCAGTGGATTAAGGCATTCCCGCGAAAGCGGGCTCCCTTACTGTCCAAATAATGCAGTGATTCCGGAAAAGAAAACCAGAAGGATCGCCCGCATAAATACGCCGGAGGATCGCCCTAAGGCTTATCCCTTTGTGATCACGGCCGGGAATATCAGGCTTCTCATGGTTCCCCCTATGGCTGGGCTTCCCGAGAAGCAACCCAGGCTGCTCCTTCGGGGGAGCGCCGCCAGGCAAAGTAGGCATCGAGCACTTTCAGCGCCGTTTCATCGGGCACCGGTCCGGGCGCGACAGCCGGCCCCAGGTGCATCACCACCGGGTTTTCCCTGGTGAAGGCCGGCCATTCGGGCACTCCCTCCCCGTTGGGATGGCCGTATTTGGCAAAATTGGTCCAGTAGGTGCCCATCATCTGGCTCACCTCCAGGGCTTTCTCCGGCAGGCCGGGTTGGTTGGGGTCGAGATGCATGAATACGTAGGCCACATCGACGCCATGCGGCGTGCCGTGGTCGGCCTGTGGCGAATCTGCAGGATATGCGGGGTGCTGGTCGAAATAGTAATAGTAGACCGGCGACTTTCCGGTTCTGGCCTGCAGGTTGGCCCAGGCCCAGGTGTGCCATCCGAAGGCGGCATCGCGCATCAGGTTGCGTGCGCTCCGGGGAACGCCGTTTCCCCCGAAGGGATAGGCCGTCATCAGCGTGTCGGCAAAGGGGCCAAACCGCTCCCGCACCCCGGCAATGGCCTCTTCGGGCGTGCGGCCTGACGGAAAACTCATCCCTTCGTCGGAATTGTACCCGATGAGGACCGGCACGTCATTGTAATTTCCGGCTTCGTACATCCGGTACTGGTCGTCGGGGATCACGTAGCCGTCGACGATGGGCCAGGCATTCCCCATGCCCCATTCCATGGGCAGCCTGGCGGCTTCCATTGCCCGGAGTTCTGCCAGGGAGGCCACCCCGGTCTTTTCGGCATATTCAACGCCGGCCTGTTCTGCCTGTTGCAGGGTTTTCATGTTTTCTCCCGGAAAGGTGACCGGCCGTGTGGGGCCGAAGGAGCCGCCACTCTGGGCAATGGCCCCGTGAAACAGCCCTTTGGCGAGGGGCGAGGCGCACAGCATGCTCACCGAGATGCCTCCGGCCGACTCGCCGAAGATGGTCACCCGCTCCGGATCGCCCCCGAAAGCGGCGATGTTGTCCCGGATCCACCGCAATCCCGCGATCTGGTCGAGGATCCCGTAATTGCCCGACGCCCCGTTGGGATCTGCGGCGCTCAGCTCAGGATGGGCCAGAAACCCCAGCTGTCCGACACGGTAGGCGATGCTCACAAGCACCACTCCCTTTCGTGCCAGGTGCTCGCCGTTGTGGACCGGCTCCGAGGTAGAGCCGAAACTGAATCCTCCCCCGTAAATCCAGACCAGCACCGGCAGCTTCTCCTTCGGCGATTTGGCGGGGGCCCAGATGTTCAGGTAGAGGCAGTCCTCGCTTTTCCCGGAAGGGGGATTGCCCGCCTGCATAGGTGCCGGGGCATATTCGGTGGTTTGCAGGATTCCCTTCCAGGGATGCACCGGCCGGGGGGCCTTCCACCGCAAGTCACCTACGGGCGGAGCTGCAAAGGGAATTCCCTTATAAATGGTCAGATCTTCCGTGACTGTACCCTGGATCAGGCCGCCCTCGACACGGACCTGCCCCGGTTGGGGTTTATGACATGACGTGATGACCAGCAGCACTAACGCTGCCGCAAATAGAATCGACTTTTTCATGGTTCAGTTTTTCTTCATGCTGAGAATAAGAGAAAGCGAAATTACTAATTCAAATCGTAAAATCTTAAAATAGCCTTTAACAAACTATTTATTAATAAATTACAGCGTTTTTGGAAATCCTTGACCAGACACTGGTCGAGATATGCTATTTTTATGCAGAAATCTGATAAAATGAATCGCAACACTGAACTTGTTGACTATTTAGCGATGAGGGGTCATTGTGAAACGGCAGGCCAGATCACCGCAGACCTTATCGATGGTTTTCTGGTCCCTTTTGCCGCTAAAAGGTTTGACCTGGAAAGGAAAATGGAACTTCAGTTTAACCGATACCGGCATGTCTTTTCCAAATTCGCAAAGTCGGATGTCAATCTGTTTAAAACCCAGTATATCGCCCACAGGATTTTCAAAGAAGGGGGAATTCTGGAAAAGATTCTGAAGCATCCGGCGTTGAACCGCCTCAGTGTCGGGGAACGTGAATTCCTTGAACTGCAGACCAAAACGCCCTGGCGTTTCAGCTTTTCCGAAATGATCTCAGAACCGGACAAGGATTTTTTCAGGATGAGGGATGTCTTCACCGAGGAGGAATACCTGCTTTTCTCACGTGGAACATCCCGGCTTAAAGCGGAAGGTCCCAAACTCCTCTGGCTAAACCTGATTGGCTTCAACGGCGCCTGCTGGCAAAGCTTCGGCCCGATCGGGGCATTTCAAAGCTTTGACGCGGATGATGTTTTCTTCTTTGCCACGGAAAAGAATCCTGACATTGACGACAATCTCCATGTGCAGGAAGATATGGATGCCGATCCAATTCCCTATGTATTGCTGATCTCAGGTGCTGCCTACCCCCGCACCATCAGCAAAGGCTTTGAGACCGTGATCATGATGACGGAAGTTGACTCGGATGCGCCCGACAGTACGGTGATGAAAAAGAAATTTACCGTCGAATACAATCAGGACGTTTACCGGTACACCCACAAAAAATTGGGGGAATTTCCACACTTTGCTGAAATTTACTTTGATGAGAAAGAGAAGGTCCTGCTGTTTCAGGCGATGACGGAGTATGGTTTTCAACACCTCATCAGGGATTTCAACGCACTCGGTCACGATATCTCTGATATTGCCCTGATCAGGGTACGAATGCCGTTGGTGACCACGGCAGAATCGATCCTGAAACGGAAAATCACGATCAACGAATATGACAATCTGTTCCGGAAGGATCCTGAACCAGCCAAAACCCAACAAACTGATCAGATCAATGAATTCCTCAGGATGGTCGCTCCCGCCCTGAATGAAGGTCGTGAACCGGACATTAAAGCGGCTATGCGGAAAACTGGAGTGGCCCCTGAAACGGCTGCTGAATTGGTTCAATCCCTCAGAAAAGTGCTGTCGAAGTATGACCAGCCAGAGCTTCCGGAGGAGAAAAAAAAGCCGGCAGCAAAGCAGAATCCTCCAAAGCCAGGTTCCCCAAAGCAAAGGTCCCCGGAACAGAGTACACCACACCAGAGTCCCTTAACACAGCGTCACTCAAAGCAGAGTACCCCTCGGCAGAATACTCCACAGCTGTTTTCCCCCAGTCAGATTCTCCCCCCTAACCTCCCGCAAATTCCTGCTGACTGGTATGGCAGAATTTACACTGCGGCAGGTCAGATCTGCGATCTGGAACCCTGGGCTGACCTTTATGAAACAGACATTTTCGGGGTACGAATGCCCGGAAGCGGTTTGACCTGGTATATTTCCGTCATGGGAAACAACGGGGAATATATGGCCATCGCTGCCTACCGTGACATCGAGGGGCTTTGGGGATTCTACGGGCTGCAGGAGAATGCCGGAATTTCTCAGGCGATGGAACTGATGACGGTGCCCCACCTGCTGATCTCCTTCACCGACAGGGAAGAGCTGGATAAGGCAGATCTGTCGGCCATTAAAAAGTCAGGAGTTGCCTTCCGCGGAAAGGGCAGGTGGCCCAAAATTGAGGAGGTAGTCCCCGGGTTTGTCCCCGAATTTCCCGGAGGGGAGACCTTCGGCCAGCTGCCCGATCTGCTGGAGCAGGTCTGCCTCGTTTTGCAGGAGGCTAAAAGCAATCCCCGCATTCTCTCCGGAAGAAAAGGCCGGAAGGAGGCGATCCTCGTCAGGGTTCCCCGGGTAAGTGCCAGGCAGCTCCAGTGGAAGAACAGCTATGAAAAGGCTGTCCAGGAGGTTCTGCCCGTGATTTACAAGCCTATATGGAAGCCCCAAAGTGCCGGAAACCTATCCAAACTGAAACCCCGGAAGGTCACCCTCCAGTGCGACCTCTCCCTGTTGCCGGCACCAGTGAAAACAGAAGGTAAAAAAGGGTATTTCCCCTTCGTGCTCCTGCTGGTCGACAAGGATAGTGGTATGATTTCCGGAATGGCTATGCTGTCCCCCCTGCCTGATCTGCATTCCATGTATGAAACCTTTCCGCAGAAGTTATTGGATGAGATCCTTAAGCTGGGCTTCAGGCCGGCGTCGGTGGAATTACGCTCTGAACTACTCTTCGACCTGGCCGGGGAGATCCTCGAACAGGCGGGGTGCACGGTTGTCCTGACTGACCACATGCCTTTGATGGATGAGGCCCTCGAATCCCTTTTCAATAATTTCGGGAGATAAGGGTAACTCCCTCCCAAAATCCACACCAGCGATGATAGCTTCTACTTTAGAAATATCCAGGATAATTGAAATGGAAGTTTTTATTGATGATCAAACAAAGTGCGGCTGCCCTGCTCCAGTTGGAGGAGCCTTTGCTTGACTGCCAGTCCGCCGCTGTAGCCCACCAGTTCCCCCTGGCTTCCCACGACGCGGTGGCAGGGAATGAGAATGGCCAGGGCATTGGCGCCATTGGCGGCGGCTACCGCCCTGACGGCCTTTTCCTTGCCGAGGGATTTGGCCAGGTCGAGGTAAGTGGCGGTCGTTCCATAGGGTACCTCCGCCAGGGCGGTCCATACCGCCTTCTGAAATCCGGTTCCCACCATCAGCAGGGGAAGATCAAACCGGGTCCTCTTTCTTTGGAGGTACTCTTCAAGCTGAACCCGTGCCTGCAACAACAGCGCATCCTCCTGTTCCGTGAATTCAGCCTTCAGTCCCTTGGCAATTCTGTCATCCACTGCCTGCCTCATCTTCCGGTACCGGTAATCCATCAGGCACAACTGCCCCTCGAAGGAACCCAGAATCAACTCCCCGATCCCCGTTTTGAAATACTGAATGTGGATGTGCCTCATTTTGTTTAATAAATCCTTTATAATCTTAGAATCCACAGGCAATTGTCATGGATTTCATGGGATATGATCCGGAATTGAAAGTCCGGATAACTTTGTATGAACTTTTGGTAACCGGCATGTTTTATTCCCTGACATTGCATTTTGACCTCATAAGCAAGACCCTCTTTGTATGTAGTCGAAATGACAAAATCGACCTCCTGTTTGTCGGAAGTCCGCCAGAACCTGATTAGATCTTTGTCATAAAGTTCAGAAAGTCTGTTATAAACATAATTTTCAATGATTTGTCCCTGGTCTTGGCGGTCTCTGAAATCAAATAGCCGGTTGATGGCAGTGTTTCTCATCCCTGAATCTTTAAAAAAGACCTTTGGCATTTTGGTAATTTCTTTCCGCTGGTTTTGAAAAAAGGGCTTGACCAACTCAATGTGGAAACATTTCTGAAGGGTATAGAGGTATTTGTCAACTGTCTTATTATCTACTCCAATCGTATTGGCCAGTTCATTCCTGTTTACCAGATTTCCTGCCTGGTCAGATAATACGGCAAGGAGGGAGTAAAATTTGTCGGAATCGGCAATGCCTGACTCATCAATGTCTTTTTTTAAAAACGAATTTTTTAATTCCTTAAGAATTAATGCTTTCTCCGATTTGTCTTTTTCCAGGGTTACTGCCGGATAACCTCCATAAATGAGGTATTCATGGAATAAATCTGAAAGCTGCCTGTGGTCGGTAGATATATAGTTCTTTTGTTCCCTGATAAGTTGAAGATCATTCATCAGGCTGAGATCGCCCCTGAACTTCAACCATTCATCGAATGACAGTGTTTTGAGCTCAAAGATCCTCTTTCTTCCCGCCAGTGAATCCTTAAATTTCCGGTCGATGTAAAATGCACTGCTACCTGTGGCAATCACTTTAAGATTCCTGCCATACGCATCATACAGATATTTAAGAAAATGGGAAGGATCGGCTGCATACTGAACCTCATCAATGAAGAGAAACAACATATCGGCATCGTTGTGATTGCCGGCCATCGATTTGGCCGGTCTTTTAACATAGGAGAAGAGTTCCTCAGGGTGATTATCAATCGCCTTTAGTATGTCGCGGTCTTCAAATGTCAGGTAACTTACATCCCGGTTTTCATCCTTCAATTCCCTGAATAAAGCCTTTATCAGAGATGTCTTTCCACTTTGCCTCGGTCCGGTGATTATGGTATATTCCTTTCTTTCAATGTGTCTTTTGATGTCCTGATGTATTCTCCGTTCAATATACATGGCTTTTCTTACAAAAATAAGAAAATATTGGAACCTAATTCCAAAAATATCCGAGATTATTGGAATTAAGTTCCAGAATTATCCATATTAGGCTTCTATTCCGTGATTTTACACGTCTGCTGCGCCGATTTTACACCGTCTGCCTCATCTTCCTGAACCGGTAATCCGCCAGGCACAGTCGCCCTTCGAAATAACCCAGGATCAATTCCTCAACCCCCGCATGGCGACCGAAAGCTGTTCAGCCACCTCAGCCATGCCTTTTCCGCCAGTGAGCTCCCTGATCCGGTGTTCCGCTTCAATGGGGCCGATTTCGTTTTTGGAAAACCGCTCCATGGTATCTCTGAGTTCCCTCAAATGGCGGGTGGCCTCCGGGTTGGTTCCTGCCTTCAGCTTCAGCATCGGCTCGATCTTGGTGTTGAAATCCTTCGTCAGCCCCCGCATCTGCTCCTGCATGACCCCATAATAGCCCAACTGGGGGTGCCCGGCGGGCAGGTTGTTCACCTTGAACCCCGACACATCGGCCGCCTGCTGCACCCACGCCTTGTTGGTCTCAAACACCAGGGCGGTCTTCGTCCCCTTGCTGCCCAGCCAGGCCAGGTCACGGTAGGCCTCCGGATGATAGGAGGTCGTGAATTCCACCATCGCCTCTCCCGAAGGCCTGCCATAAATCTTCGCGAAGGAGCGCTCCAGAATCTCCTGTCCTGCCTTTTGAAGCTCCTGCGGGGAACTCCTGCGGACGGTCCCGTCGGGATCCCTGATGGTCAGGCTTCGCCTCCATGCGGTATGCGCCGGGTTGGGGATCCGCTTTCCGGAGGCGTCAAAGGTATACCGCGGAGGCTCCACCACCCCCATGTCCAGGTCGGACCCCACCTTCCCCTTCGACGAGGAGTTGGAAAAAGTCCTGCATTTCTGGGGATTGAAGCCGGCGGCCACGAGCTCTTTTTCCACCTCGGCCTGCAACCTGGCGGTATAGCTCCTTTCAAAGGAGTTGTAGTGGGCGGTGGTTTTGGCATCTCCCTGCCGCGCCAGGGCATTGATATGCCCCTTGGCGTAAAGGTCGGTCTTGACCACCTTATAGGCCTCCTCGGCCGAATTCCTCAACCGGGCAATCTCCTCCTTGGGAACCCCAGCCTTGCCGGCATCGGAGAGCTTCTCCATCCTCTCCCGGAAAAGGGTCACCTTGGCCCGGCCTTCGGCCTGCCGCGAAAGAAAATGCGCGGCGTTGACCTGCTGCTGAACGGTGGGCCATCTTCCGGAGGCCGAAGGACCAGGATTCCCGCGGGCATCGACCATGTCGGACCATTGCACCGGAGCCCCTTTGGGATTGACCGGCATCAAGGCGCCAAGGGCAGTCCTGAAAACCACTGTTTTCAGTGCCTCTTTCCCCACTTCCCAGCCAGCCCCCCACAGCCCGGCTTTGCCTTCGTTGAGGGTAGTCGTCGCCGCATGCGCCGCATGCTCCTCCAGGTGCTGAAGCACCCCCTGCTGATAGCCGTTCATGGCCGCATTGGCCATCATGGTCACCGTGTTGTAGGAGGAAGCCACCCTGGTAAAAGCGCCAGTCGGTCCTCCTTCGATATACCCTGCCACCCCCTGGTAACCGAAAAAGACCCGCGCCGCTTGTGCTGCACGCATCGAAGCTGCGATGGCATTCGGCGCCGTATGCGCAAAATAGACCGGCGCCGCAATCGACAACAGGGTCATGGAGACATCGGCACCCGCCTTTACATATTCAAGTCCTTCCACAATGCCGGTGACCGCCGCCGCCCACTCCTCTTTCTCCGCCGCCTTCTTCTCCAACTCCCCGGTGACCTGCTCCCCGACCGCCCGGGCCGCCTTCCGCATTCTTTCCTGATCAAAGACCCCGTTATCCGGGGAAACCATGTTCCGTTCGAAAAACTCCCTCAACCTGATCCGCTCCGATGGGTCGGCCAGCTCTATCAGCTTCGGCATCCGCTCCATGGTCCTTTTCATCTT
>CAZKIU010000018.1:0-39819 GCA_964552955.1 uncultured Prolixibacteraceae bacterium | reverse complement strand
TCATCTTATGGGCTTCCTCTGCCATCTGCCGCCCCCGCTCGGCCATCATCTGCATATTCAGGGCGTCGAGCTCCGTGCGGGTGTGCACATATTCCCCGGTTTTGAGGGTCATAATGGCGTCGTTTTCCTTCTGCCGGGCATCGAGCTGATACAACAGATCGCGCGTCAGGTCATTCCGGGTGTGGGGGTCCAAACCAGCCGCGGCCAGCCGGCCCTTCAGCTTTTCAATGTTGCCTTCGAAATAGCTGATGTTGTTCTCGTGAAACTTCACCTGTTCCTCCTGCTGCTTTCTGACCGCCTCCGCCGTTTCCCACTCCTTTAATGCCTTCAGCTCATCAACCAGCTCCTGCGATAACTGTGGCCGCGGGTTCTGATCCTCCCGGGCCGGTTCAAAGATGTCGGCATATTTGTTTCTGATAAACTCCAGCTGGCTGTTCCGGGTCTCTTCAAACGATTCCAACAGCTTCTGCCTCTCTTCCTTCGCAATCCGGGGCCTGTCGGCTTCGGTCAGCTTTTCCCCCTGTATTTGCGAAAAAGTGTACCGCAGGCTCACATTCTGCTCCACCTGGGGTTCTATATCCCCGTTCTTCCGGGCGAGATATTCCTCTTCAATTTTCTTTTTTTCTTCCAGATAAAGTCTCGTGCGCTCCTGGAGGGGCGTGGGGCCCCCACGGGCGGCAAGCGCCAGCTCATCGGGAAATTCCTTCCTCCACCGCACGTAGGCGTCATATTTTCCCTGGTCCCATTTTCTCGCGGGGACTACCTTATGCAACTGGTCCCATTGGGCGGGATTCCCGTCAATAGGCAACACCGGCGGAACCGGATAGCTCTCTTTAGTGCGTGAAAGGGTATAGGTCGAAACACCCGAGGTGTTGTTAAGCTCATTGGGAACCCTGTACTGCAGAACGTTGATGGTGTCCTTGTCTCCCCGATAGATATTCACAAACCTGAAGAAAGACCAGTCGAGTACACCCCAGGCCCCGTCTTCCAAAGGTTCGAAAACGATCATAAGGTCATAGACGCCGGGAATCAGGGTCAGTCCCTTACTCTGGTCGTTGAATTCCACTCCGGGTTTGGTGATGTCCACGCCGTTTTCCTCCCATTTCTTCAGGGTGGTGACCGGAAACCGGTACACCAGCACCTTGCCGTCGTCAAAGACCTTCAGCACCTTCATCAGCACCCGCGATCCCTCTTCCGTCTCCCATTCCCCCTCGAACGGAAAGTTGTGATCGGCCAAAAGTCCAAGTGCCTTTCGGTGCAGCTTACGTCTCCCCTCGGCCAGAGCCATGGCATCGGGCGGATTTCCCAGGCGGGCGATTTCCGCGGCCACCTCCTCCATCTGTTTCTGCAGCGCATTGAGGTTGGCTACCGTAAGCTCCATTTCGGCCATGGTCTCCGCCATCCCCGCCGAATCCTCCTCTGCGGCTTCGATGGTCACCACCAGGGCTGCCGCATTGTAAGCCTCAATTTCAGACCCCATCGCTTCACGGATGGCCAGAAAGAGGGAGATCAGGGGATTCAACTGGTTGACATAATCCACCACCTCCTTGCACGGATAGTCGAACAGCGGTTTCCATTCGGCTTCGAATTTTTCATCTTCCTCCGGGCTCATTTCGCCATAGATCAGCCGCATCCCTTCCCGTGCCATCGAGATGGCTCCCATATATTGGGCCATGGTCATGGTGGCAAAATCGATCTCCGACGTGAAGGGGATTTTCCCGAAATCCAGCAGTACGGGGGGCCTGATGTGCCCGGCACTATTCCCACCGCTCCCGGCTCTGCTTCCACCCTTACCTGCTGGATTCCCACTGCTAACTGCTTCATTCACTCCAGAGTCTGTGAATTTCCCCCTGTTTCCTGCTGTTACTCCTCCGCTTACTGCCGGTTCTTTTCCCGCCGTAGGTGGGCTGCCCGGGGTTTTGGCCGTTACGCTCTTAGGTTCCTGACCGCCCTGGGATTTTGCAGGTTCACTCCCCCCGCTAGTTCCGGGATTTCCGGTATGCGCTGAAGGATTCTCTACCCTGGCCATTCCGGTTTCTCCCGATACAGGAGTCTCCTTTTTCACTTCATGCTCCGTTTTCGGCAAGGGGGCGCCACTCCCAGCACTCTTCCCGGAACTCTTACCGGACTGTGCGGCTGCCACGGCGGCTTTATCCTCCGCAGGAACCCCCGCAGGATGCACCTTTATCGCCCCCAGGAAAGCCACCGCTTCGGGCCTTAACTCCTTCTTCTGACCTACTTTGTCATAAAAATAAAGGCTGTACATCTTCCCGCCCACCCATGGGCTGAGAAGAAACCCCCTTTCTTTGTTTTCCTTCAGGTTGAAGGTGATCAGGTGGCTCTCCTGCTCCCCGAGCGCTCCATAGTCGCTGTGGTCTTTGAACTTGTCCACATAGTCCTCTCTTCCGTAAAAGTCATAGAATATCTTCACCATTTCCCGGTTGAAATCCTTTTTGGTAGGGCAGTCAAAGGGTATTTTCTTCAGCCTCACCTCATAGCCAGTTTTCCCGTTGACAGCGTAACGGAAGGTGTGGAATTCCCCGGCTGAACTTCCGGGGTCATACTGCCAGCCTGCCGGAAGGGTGATCTCAAAGGTGCCGAACCTCTGCGGCTGCGGGTTGGTCTGCGCCTGTAACAACGCAGGTACGAAAAACGCAAGGGCATAAAACAGAAGAATCCAGCCGTGGCCTTGGGTTTGTAAGTTCTGGTTCATGGTGGGAAGAGCTCATGTTAGGTGATTCAATATACGAAAATAATGACAAAATTTCCCTAAATTAGTACAAGCTTGTCAAGGGGGGAAAGGTATGATCAAAACGGTGGCCAGGTGGATCACCTCTCATCAGGTGGCGGCATTTTTTATCATCACATTCCTGATCACATGGGGTTTGGGCTTTTCGTACCAGGCGGTAGCCTTCATTGGATCCTGATCGCTTTTTTGATTTTTCCCGTCCTGACCGTGATCTCCATGCTGATTTGCCGTTTGCGCGATCCGCAGTTTCCCCTGTTTACCCATTTGCCGGCCACAGGCTTTGGCCTGGCCGGCTGGATTGTTGCAAAATTCCTGTCTCAGTTCTTCTACTTCAACGGAACCGGCAAAGAAGCGGGATGGCGCGGTTTTGCACTCCCCAGGCTCCATTCCCGGGTAAGCCCTCTGGCGGCCGGCGTTGCCCATGCCTCTGCCAACACCTTCACGGCCCTGTTCCAGCCTCTCGACCAGAAAATCATGGAAATCACCCTGTTTGTGTTTGTGGCGGCCATCGTCCTGGCCGACAGGATGTGGAAACGCCTCCCCGGAGAACACCCGGCTGTTCAGAAGATCGTATCCTGACAGGTCGGTTTTCTTCCCTTCCAGGCCACACCCATTACCATCAATGCCTGCGCTGAGATGTTCCCCGGAATCTGTTGTCCGTCCGTGTTATGTCATTATGTTCAGTCGTGGGGGTATCTTTTTGCTTCTCTTGTCTGGGAAACTCATCTTTTTAACTTAATTTTCTGGCGGAATTAATTTCAAATAAGTCAGAAGAACATTACCTAACCTGATGAAAATGAAAAGCAATAAACTCAATATGATTGTGAAGGCCATCTTTGTTCTGGTCATCCTCCTGGGGAGCATCCCTGCTTTACATGCAAAGCAGAAAAAACAAACAGTTAAGCATGATTATCTTGTAGCGGCCTATATCTGGCCTTCATGCCATGATGATCCGCTTGCCCGCCAAAAACTGTGGCCCGAAGGAATTGGTGAATGGGAGGTGATCAAAAAGGGGAACCCGCGCTTCGAGGGCCATTACCAGCCCCGCCAGCCGCTGTGGGGCTACGAAATGGACAACGACCCTGAAGTGGTAGAACGTTGGATCGACGTAGCCGTCGATCATGGCGTTAATGTGTTCGTGTACGACTGGTACTGGTACGAAGAGGGACCTTACCTCGAAAGCGCCCTGAACGATGGTTTTCTGAAAGCCGCGAACAACTCAAAGATGCAGTTTTACATCATGTGGGCCAATCATGATGTGAAATACAACTACTGGAACTACCACCTTCACGGCGACAATACCTCGATTCTGTGGAATGCCAAAGTGGACTGGAAAAACTATAAAATTATTGTAGACCGGATCATCAACCAGTATTTCAAACGGCCCAACTATTTAAAGATCAACGGTGCCCCTCTGTTTTCGGTTTTCAGCATTGAGAAGTTGGTAGAAAGTTTCGGGGGCAGCCTGGATGAAACCCGGAAGGCCCTCGACTATTTCAGGGACGAGGTTAAAAAGGCTGGTTTCCCCGGCTTGCATATTCAGTGGAACCAGGGTGGGGGATCGCTGATGTCGGCACAGCAGGCAGGTCACTTCCGCGACCGTGTCAGTGCCATGGGATTTAACAGCGTGGCCATGTACAATATGGGTGGAATGACAGAAGATTACCTGGTGTACGGGAACAATGCTGTGAAGATCCGCGCTCAGATGGATTCGATCCTCGACGTTCCGGTCTTTCCCTGCGTTTCCATCGGCTGGGACGACACTCCCCGCTTCCCCGCAAAAGGGAAGAAGGATGTGGTGCATATCCATAACACGCCGGCCAGTTTTGCGGCCCTGCTCTCCAAAGCGAAAATATATGCCGACGCCCATCCTGAACAGCCTAAGCTCATCACCATCAATGCCTGGAACGAATGGGTCGAAGGGAGTTACCTCCTGCCCGACATGCTCAACGGCTTTGGCTACCTTGAGGCGGTGAAGGATGTGTTTATCCACGGGAAATACGACTCCTCCCGGCATTAAGGGCCCGATCATTAGCCCCCTGAGGAAGGAACCACCAGGTCAACACAAGTGCTTACCCGATCTAAGCCGGATCTTAATTGAAACTCCCCGCCGCAGAGCAGTGGGGAAACGAATCCCGGCCCCGCCTGAGGCGAGACGGGATGAGTTCGACGGGTACCTGCACAGAATCAGGCTTGGATTGATTACTCGCATCATTACCGGTAATGCAGAAGGAAATGGTTGAGTCAATCCGATTCCGTCAAGGATTTCTTGAAGTGTCTTGCTCGCTTAGCCCGTCTCGACTAAGTCGAGAGGGAATGCGCTCGCCGGAATTCAATAACAGAGTTTTGAGCCCCGCACCAAGACCTTAAGGAGGATTTGTTCTCCTGCGGATTAAAAGCGTACCGGCGTCAGGGGAGTGATCTTTTGGAGGCATTTGTCATTTCCCATCTTAATGCTCTTCAGCAATTCCACCTCCACTTCGCATCCGAAGGCTTGTTCAAAGAGGACCTTGCTGTAACCTGTCGTGCAATGACACCAGGTAGAGCTCTCCAGCCTGTCCACGGTGGCAACCATCGGACAAGGACAAAAGGGGAACTCCAGGTAAAGCTCACCCTCCCGGAAGGAGATTCCCGATGCCAGGGCCTTCTCATGGTTGGCGAACTCCTCCAGGGTGGTGGTCTGGCTCATAATCTCCCTTAACAGGGCCAGCCTCTCCTCCATACCGTAACCACACTGGCAGTTTCTCCTGATCTTCCTCAGGGTGGGCTGGTCAAAACAATCTTCCAGCCGTTTCATGGTGTTCTTCACCCATACGGCATCCTCTTCCTGGCTACTGCCTATGATGTTCCCTGCGGTGGCTGCATCGCTCTCCGCCTTTACGGCCTCATATATGACCTGTTCCTGAATCTTTCGGATGTCAAACATGGTAATTACGCCTTTAAGTCAAACATCTCAGAACAAAGGGATAAAGTTATGTATTTAACAACATGATTATTCCTGTGCAGCCGGCTTTTTATGGGGGTCCGGCAGATATCCTTTCTTTCCCACCCCGGGAGACCAATAAGAGATACCCAGCCTGAAAAATGCCGGAAAATTCTACCGGAATGGAGCTTAAAACTTGTCACTGAAAATTTTGCTGATTCGGAAAAAATATTTAAGTTTGTAATACAAACAAGTTTTAAGAATTAACTCAATGAAAGTCGCATGGTGCTTCGACCACATAAGGACATGTATATGTGCCCCATGCGACTTCCACGGGAGAGAAGAGCTGGCATAGACCTCACTCCGGGGTATAACTGAAGAACAAGTTATTAACAAACAATTATACTAGTGAAACATGGAAACACGTGAATCTGAAACTGAATCTGAAAATTTTGACCAGGCACAGTCGTTGCAGGTGATCAGGGAAATGATTGATATTTCCAGAAGGAAGCTGCAGAATGACGGGATTTTGTTTATGGTATGGGGTTGGGCACTTTTTTATTCGGCCCTGAGCCGGTTTCTGATCAGCAAGATTCTCTTTTCCCGGATGGAGGTCAAGGCCTTTAAAATTGCAGGCGCGATCATTACGGTTTTTGTGTTGGGGTATACCCTCTTTTATCTCTGGCAACAACGGAAAAAGGCACAAACCTGGATAGGGACCTCCCTCAGGTGGGTGTGGCTCTCGGTCGTTTTGTGCATAGTGCTGATCAACCTGATCCAGATGAATGTTTTGCATGAAGTCAGGTTTGATTTACAACACCCCATCTTTATGGTGGTTTTCGCCTATGCCATCATCGTGTCGGGAGTGATTTTACGTTACCGGCTTATGATCCTTACAGGCATCCTCTTCGGAATACTGGCCTGGGTCTCCTCCTGGTTTGATCTCACCAACCAATTGCTTTTCGAATCGATAGCCTGGTTCGTGGCCTTCATACTCCCGGGGCACATCCTCTTTGCACGAAAATCTTTGGGGAAATGAGATTCAGGGAACTTGATCCTGTTCTTCACTCTCAGGTACGCCTGGCTGTGGTGTCGGTGCTGATGGGAGTGGATGCAGCCGAATTTAATTTCTTGCTGGAATGCACTCGCACTTCCAAAGGCAACCTGAGCTTCCAGCTTACTAAACTCAAAGAAGCCGGATATATCGTCATCCATAAATCATTCCGGGGAAATTACCCCCTGACTACCTGCAAAATCACCGAAATAGGCAGAAAGGCCTTCGAAGAGTATGTCGACGCTATCTCAGACTACCTGAACAACTAAACCTTCTTCTGAGATTCAGAATCATGAACGGTTCTGAACTATTGCAGCAATTCATTCTGCAAAAGGCAGGTATCAGCAGACTATTCTGCTGTGGAAATATCTCTCCCTGAAAAAGGACTAGGGCGTCATCACATCCAGTTCAGCAATCCCTATCCGGGATTGGTCATTCAATGTGGTGAGGGCTTTAAATTTAATATACCTCCCCGTGGTGGTTGTAAACGATAACTGTTGCAGGACCGGACTGTTTCTGATGTTGGAAAACTCACCGGCAATGACCGGGGAACCCCAGTTCCGGCCGTCAGCGCTTACATACAGCTCATAATTAATTACAATGCCCGAGATGTCACGCCCCTGTTGCGGCAAATAACTAAATCCTGAAATTTCAACGGATTGCCCGAGATCCAGGACCATTTCAGAAGGGAGTTCTCCTGGAAACCAGGTTGCCGTACGCGTATCACCGTCGAAAATATTCGCGGCTCCGGGCAATGCTGCCCATGGACCTATAATCTTCCAGTTGGTTTTGGGAATTTCAAGCTGTTTGATCTCGACCGGGCTTTTCAATCCGGAAACCGGATCAATGGCGATGGCCTTGACCATTGCCTTTCTGTCGAGAAGAAAAGTGTCTTTATACTGTTGACTTCCCAAATCAGGCTCTGAACCATCCAGCGTGTAGTACACCTCTACTTCGTTATCGGCAGCAGAAACCGAGACGTTACCCTGCTGGTCACGCCTGACCACCGGTGCTTCCAGAATCTTCGGAGCATTGAATATCTGCATATTGGAAATCACCGGGGATCCTTTGGCCTCTTCCACTGAAAACCTCAGTGCGGTAGCTTCAACAGTGGGGAACCGCAGAATTCTCTTGTAGCCGATGGTGGTTTCAGTGGCTACTTGTTTCCACTCATCCTCGACCAGGGCCTCTACCACGAAACTTTTAACCCGTTGCCCCAGAGGGATGTATTCCTGGACCAGAAACCGGTTAAAACTGATTTTCTCTCCAAAGTCAATGGTTACCGAAGCTTTCAGGACAGAGTCATCGGTGGCCCAATAGGTCTCCTTATTGCCATCAAGCAGATTCTCAGGCTTGAATTTCCGGGCTTTCCCCCTGGTGTTTGATGCGGTGATCTTTTTCCCGGAAGCCAGGTCGGTTTTGAAATCAGCCTCGAGTGCCCTGGCCAGTTCCAACACCCTTTCAGCATCATTTTCGTGGATCAACCCCCGGCTATCTACCGGGAAATTAAGCAGCATGGAGGCGTTGCGGCCGACGGATTGGTAGTAGATATCCAGCAGTTGAGGCAGGCTTTTAACCTTATGGTCCTCAAAGGGGTGATAATACCAACCCGGTCTGATGGAAACGTCCACTTCAGCAGGCACCCAATGGGTTCCATCCTCCTGGCCTGCGCGCAGCCACTCCAGATCTTTGGCAATCCCGGGGGCAAAATCATCCCGTTTCAGCAGGCTCCAGTTGGTGGGCCTGGCCCAGCCTTCCTCATTGCCAACCCAACGGACATCGGGCCCGCCGTCGGAAAAGATACATGCCATGGGTTGTAACTCCCTCACCAGTGCAAAAACCGTGTCCCACTGGTAATAAGTACGGTTGTCAATCCTTCTCTCTTCATTCGCTCCGCCATAATAACCCGTTCCCCCGTTGGCCCCGTCAAACCATACTTCATATATATCCCCGTAATTGGTCAGCAGTTCACGCAACTGGTTTCTAAAATAGTCCAGGTATTCGGGCTTGCCATAATCGGCATGGTTGCGGTCCCAGGGAGAAAGATACACTCCGAATTTCAAACCATATTCGCGACAGGCGTCGGATAACTCTCTGATCACATCACCCTTCCCCTCCTTCCAGGGCGAGTTCTTCACGGAATGTTCGGTATAGGCTGAAGGCCAGAGGCAAAAGCCGTCATGGTGCTTGGCGGTGATGATGATCCCTTTCATCCCGGCTTCCTTGCAAACCCTGGCCCATTGACGGGTGTCCAGTGCGGTCGGATTGAAAGATTCAGGTTTCTCGTTGCCCATGCCCCATTCCATATTGGTGAAGGTGTTCATATTGAAATGGATGAAGGCATAGAATTCCATCTCATGCCAGGCCAGTTGCCGTTCCGTCGGAAGCGGTCCTACGGGTTTGGGATCAGTGGGCCTGTTGCAGGAAAGGAGAAGCACCGAAAACAGCAAAATGCTTAAAGTCCTGATAATCTTCTTCATGTGTTTAGTCTTTTACCTTGTTATGGCTCATTCCTTATGACAGACAAATACCCTTGTGGCTCATCCCATCCCATGGTCCCGCCTCAGGTGGAATTAAGATTGTATGGTAATAACCGTCTTCTGCCAAGTTAAGGTAAATATACACATGTTTCTCAAAGTATTCGCTCCACCCGGGCATCCACCTTCTGGAGATGTATCCGGAAGGTGGATGCCCACCCACCGCCGAAGCCTAAAAAATCCTCCCGGGACTGGGAGAAACAGGTTCAGCCGATACGGATGAAGAAGAGGAATAACCTATTAACGTTTTTCTAATATCACCTTTTTCAGATAGGAATTTTCTCCTGCCGTCAGCCTTACCAGGTAGATCCCCGGGGTATGGCCTGACAGGTCTACCGTGATTTCACGACCCACACTGAAAACATCGTGATAGATTTCATGTCCAAGGATGGAATAAACCCTCACCTCTCTTTCGTATGGTACAGAGCCCTCCAACTCGAGGGTCACTTTACCCTGTGTGGGATTGGGATAAAGTTTGCATCCCGAACCATTCACCGGGTCAGCCGATGAGGTAATCACATTACTCCCCCCAGGTTGGGTGATCCCAATGGCCTCTTCATCATCCTTGTTTCCCGGAGCTATCTTTACTTTGAAGCTTTTCACGGTGGTATCCACTCCTCCGTTGAGCAGTCCCCCATCGTCTCTTACCGTGACGGTCACCGTCGCTTCTCCGGTCATCCCGGAAGCAAAGGTGATTCTCAGATTTCCTGTGGATGTTCCATTTGTATGAATGACTTCCATGGAAGTGATCAGTTCCGGACGGTCTGTGGAGACGGTTATCTGGATTTTCTGGTCAGTTTCTGATCCGGGGGAGAGGTTGCTTAAGGAGACCTCAAGGGAGGAGGTCACCTCCTGAATCTCCACATCGGAAATGCCGTCAAGGGTTGGAGGGGTATTGGGCGAGACCGGAGTGTGCTCATTGTCATTCAGATCCGGGGTATCGGCTTCTGCGGCAAAGGGATCGGTGATGGTGACTGTGGCCTGGCATTGTGCAGTGTTCCCGCTTGGATCCACCACGGTTAGAACCACATCATTCACTCCCACATCCTCACGGGTGAAAATGGCCTGGCTCAGATACATCTCTGCGATGCCGCAGTTGTCATAGCTTCCCCCCTCCAGGTCTTTATAATACTTTGCCCATTCCGGCACATTTTCACGGTCACCTCCTTCGTTCACATTACCCGGAACCACCAGCGCCTGTCCGAAGGCATCGAGTTCGATTTCTACGTTGCGGCACTTGGCGACCGGAAGGATGGTATCCAGCACCGTCAATCCAAATGTTCCAGAGGCGGTGTTCCCATATGCATCGGTAACTGACACTTTAACATTCACTGTGGGAGAGGAAGCATCGTTACAATCGAAACTCCTCCGCGAAAACTTATAACTCAATTGTGCGGCATCGGTGCAGTTATCGGTTGTCCCTGCCACAATATGGGCCATATCGCCGGCATTCAGGGTCCATTTTCCCTGTTCTGTCAGGAAAACGCAGTAATCATGGAGCTGCAGGGAGGGAGGAAGCACGTCTCTGACATCCACCATCGCTGTGCAGGAAGCTGAATTTCCCGATGCATCGGTTACGGTCATGACGACCTGGTTTTCGCCAATATCTGTACAGCTGAAGGTTGTTTTGTCGGTGTCAAAAGTCAATCCTCCACAGGCATCGAAGGAGCCGTTGTCTATGGCGTTTTCCGCTATGACACCATCCCCGTTTTCGTCCAATTGCACAATAATATCCTTGCACACAGCTACCGGGGGTTGGGCCTTGTTTATCGTGATGGTGTAACTGGTGGTGGAGGTGTTACCCGCTGCATCAGTGGCCGTCCAAGTCACCAGGGTCGTTCCAAATTGGAACTCCGCACCCGCCAGGGAGGCGGCCTCATTGTAATCGTTGGTAAGCGTAAATGCACAGTTGTCTCCCGCTTTCGGGTCAAATTCGGTACCTTGGACCGTGTAAGTACACTGGTCAGTGTCAATCACCTGATCCGTTTGCACGGCGGGCACCGTGGAGAAGATCTTCTCGTTACCACCGGGAGAAGTATAACAAAGATAAGCCTCCCCTTTCCCACTGAAATTGTAATTTTCCATCACCACGGGGATGGTTTGACCTTCGGCCAAATCTATCTCACATACAAAGGAATAGTTGTTCATGAGCCACCACTGGTCAATCTTTAACTGACCATTAAGATACAACCTGACTCCGTCGTCGGTGACCGTCCTGAACCTGTAACGGCCTGCCACCGGTGCCGTGAATGAAGAGGTAAAACGAACCGAGAAATATTCGTATCCTAAAAGATCGGCATAGGGATGGTTTCTCTCCCAATTGAAGTGGATGGCTGGAACGGTCTCCTCCAACTTCAAGGCAAATGCCGCCAGATTGTGGCCATAATAGACCGAGCTTCTATCGAATGAGACTCCATCATAATACTCCGCCCTGATGGGACCTACCTCCCCTAAACCAAAATGGGGCTTCTCTGTGTCGGCCACAACCACATTCAGATCACATTGGTAGGAGGTGCTGTTTTTTGAATCGATGACCGATACGGAAGCAGCAGTCCTTCCCGCCGGGAAAAAGTCACCGCTCTTCAATCCACTTTCTGCCGTCAGCGAGGGATAATTCACTACAGCCCCGCAGGCCCCTGGTTTATTGTTTAAAACGATGTCATCCGGACAGGCAAAACTGTAATCATAGTGAATCGTTCCAGAGAACATAAAGCCATCTTCTCTCCCATTACCATACGGATCATCTTTGAAGAATCTTGTTGAATGGAATTTAGTCCCGGGAAAGAGTGTCAACTGCCCGTTGGAAATGGGTGACTGTTCGGTACAATGCCAGAAAAGCCCATGATCATCCATTTCTGCAAAAGTGATGTATAAACCGTAGGTTTTTCCGGCTTGCAACGGGAGAGGTTTGTTCAGTATGACAGGCAAGTATACATCATTATAGTAGTTATAACTTGACATGTTAACATCGACCGAATCATGCAATATCCATTCACCAGATTCATGCTCGGCTCCCCAAAAGGTCCTCTCCTTGTAATAAAAATAGATCCGGCGGTTCTCAAAAAAAGTATAGAAATGCATGTCAAAACTCCTGACAGATAGGTTATAGTCCTTAACCTGTACGTCAAACATCAGGCCGATGCCCAATCTAAAAGGGATCCCATACACATTATCCCCGTATTTTGGGGTAGTCAGAGCATCCTGCGTTGGAACCGACGGCAGTGCCATGGAAGTGATTTGCTCCAGTCTCGCTTCTGTCCGTGCCGATCCAGAATCGTCGGGATGGCCTGAAAAATGGGCAAATACAGATGCGGAAAACAATAGCATTAGAAACGTCAGAAGATTTCTCATATCGGTCTGATTTAGATCACATTAAAAATATAAGGTTAAAAAATGTCTGATTCGGAATAAAAGCGTCAAAACCCCCGATCGATGGGGAGATAAAATTTTTCCCAAAATAAAAAAAATTGAAATCGCCTCATCCGGCTTCATCTAATTTTCATAGATATTATTTTGTTAATTAAGATTCGGCAGTATTACGATCTGTTCCTCACTTTCGGGGGGGTGATTTTTTAGTGACAGAAAATGGTGGTAATTTGAGGGCGAAAAAAACATCTCTCCATGGAATTGATCCTGCTGATTATCGCTTGTGTACTTTTAACGATTCTCCTTTTTTTATGCCTTTTCATTCTGATTAGAGCCGGAAGCGCTCATTCGCCTCTTCCAGGTCAAATTTCAGAGCTGCAAGGTGGTTTGGCAAGATTTGAATCCTCTTTCTCCCGGCTTGAGAACGGCTTGCGTGAGGAGTTTCGCATGAGCCGTGAAGAGAATGCCTCCCTGGCCCGCGACAGCCGTCTCGAGCAAGGCAAAGCGCTCGTTGAAATCCGCAGGGAACTCCTGGAATCCCTTGACAGGTTAATTACTCAAAACCAGCAGGCCTTGCAGGGGATCAACAAAACCCTTTCAGACAGGGTGGAAATCCTGACCAGCCGGATGGCAGAGATCAACAAGGTCAACCGGGAAGAACAGGCAGTAAACCTGTCGGCGTTTGCAACGGAACAGGGGAAAAAATCGGAAGCACTGAAAGCTGAACTGAAGGAGCTCACCTCACGGACGGTTGACTTGCTGGAGAAGATTACCTCCAAAGTGGAGGAGAAGCTGAAGTTACTGGCCGATCAGTCGCTGAGTGACCATAACCTGATGCGGGAGGTTTTGGAAAGGACTATTAAGGGTTTTTCTGAATCCCTGGATAAAAACATCAAAGACTTCAGTGACCTGCAGCGTGAGAAGTTTGGCCAGTTGGAGATCCGCCAGAACGACCTTGTTAAAAGCACAGAAGCCAGGCTGGAAACCATCCGCGCCACCGTGGAAGAGAAGCTTGAAAAGACGCTGAGCGAGCGGCTGGGGCAGAGCTTCGAGATGGTGGGCAAACAGCTTATTGAAGTGCAGAAGGGGCTGGGTGAAATGCAGACCATCGCCACCGATGTGGGGGGACTAAAAAGAGTGCTGAGCAATGTGAAGCTTCGCGGGGGTGTCGGTGAGGTACAGTTGGCCATGCTCCTGGAGCAGGTTCTGGCCCCCGGGCAATATGAAGCCAACGTGCGCACGAAAGCAGGCAGCGCTGATACCGTGGAGTTCGCTATCAAACTGCCTGGCCGCAGCGAGGAGGAGAATGAATTTGTTTACCTTCCCATCGATGCCAAATTTCCCAGGGAGAGCTATGAGCGGCTCATCGAAGCTTATGAGAATGCCCTTCCCGACGATATCGACGCAGCTTCCACCAGTCTTGAAGGCACTATCAGGAAAATGGCCCGCGACATCCGTGACAAATACATCGATCCTCCCCACACTACTGACTTCGCCATCATGTTCCTTCCCTTCGAGAGCATCTATGCCGAGGTCATCCGTCGCTCCTCCCTGGTCGACCAGCTGCGCGACGAGTTCAGGATCACAGTGGCTGGCCCCACCACTCTGATGGCCCTGCTCAACAGCCTTCAGATGGGTTTCCGCACCCTGGCCCTCCAGAAACGGAGCAGCGAGGTGTGGCGGATCCTCTCTTCCGTCAAGACGGAATTCGAGAAATTCGGGGGAATGCTGACCAAGGCGCAGAACAACATCCAGACCGGTCTCGGACAACTCGACCATGTGGTGGGTGCCCGCACCCGGGCGATACAGCGGCACCTCCGGAAGGTCGAGGCCATGCCCGCCGCCGAAGCCCGCAAAATCCTCCCGGAACTGACCGATGGTATAACCGATGGCGAGGAGGAGTCATAAGATCTTTCAGGATATCCTAAGCAATGAAACTGTCTGGATCATACCGGCAGTAAAGGGGAACAAGGCAGAACTCTAAAATATTAACAGGTTATATGTCCCTGAATTTCCGGAAATAGATGAACCTCGCCAGCTCTCTTCCCATCTTGTCACCGGCTTCCACATCGTTACGGAACTGAAAGCCTGCATAAATTCTGGATAAGGCGACATCGTGAGCGTAATCAGAAAAGCTGGTATAGGATTTTTCTGCACCCGCCAGGGAGAACATCGCGTAAATCCTGGCTTCCATGGCTATGGGCATCTTCTGGTCAACGGCCATGCTTAATGCCTGGTTCCATTTCAAAACCATTTCATTCCCATAGGACTTGATCATCCCGTTGTTGGCCTTCTTGAGGATCTCATCCTCCATCGTCAGATCCTGGTCATTGTTCTCGCAAGCGATTACCGCGACGCAAAAGACCAAAGCGCTGGTTAAAATTCTCCATTTCGTTTTCATAACATTGTTATTTTGAAGTTAGTAATCAAATATATAAAGAAATAAATATCTTATAATACTTAATAGTATTATAAGATATTAATCATTGGTTAAAAAGATGGGCAGGACTCCTGATAAAAGGGTTAAATGGTTTGCAGCACGCTTCCTGATAATGGGAAATATGGATTACCTTTGCAGCGGAAGAAAGGATTTCTCCTTACTCCAATCAGATAAGCGTTTACCAGAAAAAAGAACAGCATATGAGTTTACAGTGCGGCATCATCGGCCTGGCCAACACGGGGAAAACCACCCTTTTCAACTGCATGTCGAACGTGAAGGCGGAGACCTCGCGGTTTGCTTTTACATCCAACAAATCGAACCTCGGGATGATCAGGGTCCCTGATCCGCGTCTGGCCGTGCTGGAGAAATTCCAGCCTACCGAGAAGCTGGTTCCCGCGGTGGTTGAGATTGTCGACATTCCCGGATTGGCGAAGGGGTCGAGTGAAGGGGAGGGGATGGGCAACAGCTTCCTGGCCGACATCCGCGATACCGATGCCCTGATCCACGTGCTCCGTTGTTTCGACGATGAGAACCTCATGCACATCGACGGAAGCGTCGATCCCTTGCGTGACTTGGAAACCCTCGACTTCGAGCTGCAGGTGAGGGACATCACCTCTGTGGAGAAGAAGATCCAGCGCACCGAGAAGCTGGTCAAGGCGGGCGTCAAGGATGCCAAAGCCGCTATTGACGCCCTCCATAAGGTGAAGCAGCATCTGGAGTCCTTCAGCAACATCAGGGATCTGGACCTCGATGACAACGAGAAGCGGCATATCCAGGATCTCATGCTGCTCACGGCCAAGCCGGTACTTTATGTGCTCAACGTCGACGATGCTTCCGCCGTGACCGGAAACGCCTATACCGAAAAGGTGATGGAATTCCTGAAGGGGCACCATGCCGAAGGGATCATCATCGCTGCCAAACTGGAGGCGGAAATCGCCGACCTCGACAGTGAAGAAGACCGCCGGGAGTTTCTCAACGATGCCGGATTGACGGAACCTGGGGTCGACCGGCTGGTGCGTTCAGCCTATTCGCTGCTCAACCTCTGCTCCTTCTTCACCGTGGGCCCCAAGGAGATAAAAGCCTGGACCATCCACAAGGGCATGACCGCCCCCCAGGCTGCAGGCGTCATCCACAGCGACCTCGAACGCGGCTTCATCAGAGCCGAAGTGATGAAATACCACGACTTCATCACCCTGGGATCGGAACAGGCCTGCAAGGAGAAAGGCAAATTCTTCGTCGAAGGAAAAACTTACGTCGTCGACGATGGCGACATCCTCCATATACGCTTCAACGTCTGACGAACGGTTGCACAAAACGCCGGAAATAACTCAAGGAATACAACCAGTAGTCCATTTTGTTCATTTTTATTGGCAGTTGTATATGGCTGAAAAAAAGCGTAAATTGTCTGAAAGAACAACCCTACGGATGAGTGGGTAAGCCACAAAACCCTTTTCACTGGCCGGGTGTCAGCCTGGCTGCCGGCCTACCCTCATCCGAAAGGCGATTCCGGAGGTGGCGGTATGGCAAAACAAGCAATGGGTGAAAAGAAGGAGCAGACGCGCAGGGGTCGTCCTCTGGTGGTGAGTGGCCCGGCAGAACTGAATCCCTGGTATGAAAACAGCTGGGCCGTGGTCATCGGCATCAACAACTATAAAGACCCTGGCATCGGAACACTGAAACATGCCGTCAATGACGCCCGCGGCATGGCCGGCTTGCTGATCAACCACCTCGGCTTCCCGGCCAACCAGGTGTTTGTGATCCTGGACCCGCTCCCCGCCGGTTTCCCCGGCACGCTCCCTGGCGATCCTCCTGAGTGTCCCCATCTCTCTGCTTCTGGTACCAAGGCAGAAATAGAGCAACTGCTGCTTACCGATCTGCCGGCGCTGGTCAAACCCGACGACCGACTGCTTGTTTTCTATGCCGGTCACGGCGAGCGCCGCCCGGTGGCCAAAAAGGAAGAGGGCATTGGTTACCTGGTCCCTTCCGATGCCGAATCAGGTAAGTGGCATACCTTTGTGGAGATGAGCGCCCTGACGCAGCTCCTCAACCTGTCGGCGGCCAAACATATCTTCTATCTTCTCGATTGTTGTTACAGCGGACTGGCCACGGCCCGGGGCACCCCCGCGGTTTCCGATTTCACCGATGTCTCCCTCCGGAACCGGGCCCTGGAATGCCTTACCGCTGGCACTGCCCGGCAGGCCGTCGACGACGATGGCCCCGAAGGCCATTCCACTTTTACCTGGACGGTGATCCAGGGCCTTAAAAAGGAGGCCGACTGGAATAACGATGACATTATCACCGGCACTGACCTGATGGTCTACGTCAAAAACAGACTCATCGACTCCTACGGAAAACTCCAAACCCCCGATTTCGGCTATCTCCAGGGGCATGAATCGGGCGGCGATTTCATATTCCGTCTTCCCCGCTATTCTGCCAGGGATTATTTCGATCTGGCCGTCAAGCTCTGTCACCTGGGACACAAAACCGGTATTCCAGGCTCCTTTGAATCCGCCCTGGGCTACCTGGAAATGACCCTGGACCTTGCCCGGAACAGCGGAATCTCCCTCCCTGAAGCTGAATTATGGAAAGGGAAAACCCTCCTGGATCTCGACCGGGCAGGGGAAGCCGGGAAGGTGCTGACCCGGTTGGTTGCGGGGGAGGTGTTTCCCCCGGAATCCTGGTTTTGGCTGGGACTGGCCAGGGCCCAGCTGAAGGATTATACCGGCGCGGCGGCTGCCTTCACCCAGCTCCTCACCACTGAACCCTCCTTTGAACATGCCCTCTGGATAAACCATTATATCACCTGGATGGGCGGGGAGGGACGCTCCCGAAAACGGGCCTTGCTCATCGGCATCAACAAATACCAAGCAAAGGAATTCCATGAACTCAACGGATGCATTAATGATGTGAGGCTTGTGAAATCTTCCCTGGAGAAAAAATTCGGATTTGATCCGCAGGATATCACTCTTCTGGAAGATGAGGCGGCCACGACCCGGGCCATTACCGGGGCCCTGACAGATCTTGCCGCTCAAAGCGCTTCCGGAGATACCGTCATTGTCCATTTCAGCGGCCACAGCATCCCCAGTGAAGAAGATCCTACTCAGGTCAACACCGGTGATCCTTACCTGGTTTCACACGATGCCCTTTATGATTCCCGGAAAAAGAAAATGACCGGCGGTATTTCCGCCGGAACGCTCCACCAATGGGTCAATGCCATCCCCTCTGCCGCAAAAACCCTCATCCTCGACACCCATCCCAGTTCCATCTTCATAAAGCTGTCGGTACCCGAGAGGAATTATGCCGTCATCAATGCCGCCTATCCCGGAGAAATAACTTATGAAAGCCTTTTTGACCTGGGTGAGGAAACGGTGTATGCCGGTCTTCTTTCGGGGGCTATTGCCGAAACCCTGACGGGCACTGGTTCAGAAAAGATTTCACTGGGCGAACTTATGGAAGGGGTCATCAGAAGCATCCGGAAGAAAGGATTTGACCAGAACCCCTTCCTGATCGGGAATCCGGGGCAGCTCTTTTGCGGCAGGGAAGAGATGTTCATGAATTTGTGGAAGTTAAGCTGCCAGCAGAGCTTCGTCGCCCTGAACGATGAATTTTTAATAAGCTGGTACACTCAGGTAAAGAAAGAACCTGAACTCACCCAGCCTGTTTTTATGCACGCCTTTGGCAGGGCTTTCCTGGAAAAGAAAATGGTTCACCGTGCTGCCGGTGCCCTCCTGGAGGCCCTGCAGAGTGACACTCCCGCTTCCCAGGCGATCAGGCTTGACCTGGTCAGGGCATACGCCCGGTTAGGCCGGTTTGGAATGGCGGAAAGCCATTTCCGGGAATTTGCCGCATCGGCGGGTCAGGAGGTTTCCCGCGAATGGGTTTCCCAACTGGCAGCCCTCCTGGAGCGGTCTGCTCAAGGCAGAAAACACGCCTTGCTCGTGGGTATCGACCACTACCAAAACCCGGAAATCACCCCGCTCAAGGGTGCAGTCCATGACGTGCACCTGATGAAGGAGACCCTGGTAAACCATTGCGGTTTTCTTCCCGGAGAGATCACCCTGTTGGTCAATGAAGAAGCAACTGCCGGCGCTCTGCTGGATGCCTTTGATGCGTTGGCTGCAAAGGCAAAGGAAGAGGCTGCCTTTTTTTATTTTGCAGGGTATGGTTCGCGTGATGCCGATGGTTTACTGACCCTGATGAGTTACGAAGGCAGGGATGCCGGGAATTTTGACATCGGTTTAGAGGAACTGGCCGCCCGGATCCCTGCAGGGCCTACCAACCTGGTCACCATTCTGGATGCCGGATTGGCTCTTTCCCCGGGTGCTGATCCCGCGCTCCGCACCTGGAGAAGCGATCTGCGCGTCATCAGTAAAGAGAGCAGTAAGGAGAGAAAGAAACTCCATACGGCAGGGAGTGACGGGGAAAACGAATCCCCACCGCTGATCGGCTGCCTCACGGTTTATTCCAGGCTCCACCCCACAGGAACCCTTAATCCATTTGATCAGCCCTCTGAGGCGGCATCCTCACCCCGGAAAAAGAAACCTGCGGAAGCCGATTTTTCCGGGTCCCCCCGGAACAAAAACAAGATCCATGGAGAGCTGACCTGGACCCTGACGGAACAGATCGGGAACCAACCGGACCATGATATAACATATGCGGACTGGATACACGTGATGAAGCGGAAAATGGAGTCGGGAACACCAGAAATCATCGGAGAGGCTTCCGGTGAGCCCCCCTTTATTGCCCATGCAACGGTAGCGGAAATCCTGGATTGGATCAACCGGTTGGAAAACCTGCCCCTGCTGGAGCTGATAAGTGCTCTTCAGAAGATGGCCGAAAGGAAAGAGAAGGATCCATCGCTGTTCCTCGACCTGGGTCTGGCCTTTGCTGCAGTGGAGGATTGGGAGAAAAGCCGCCGCTACCTTACGGAGGCCACTGAACTCGCCGATGAGTCGCCCGACCCAGGAACAGGAGGAGGGTTGAACGGTGTTCCTTCAGCGGAGGTCAGATGGCAGGCCCATTATCACCTCGGGCGCATCCTCTATGAACGGAAAACACAACTGGGGAAGGCGGTAGAAGAGCTTCGCAAGGCCAGGGAACTCCACCGCGGCGATCCCCGGATCAACTATTATTTTGGTCAGGCCATCAGGGCTTTCGTGGAAAGAGAAACGCTGGCCGAAGCCACGGAGGCCTTCCGTGAATACATCGACAGCGGCGCCCCTCTGGGCAGAAAAACTGAAATCATGCAATTTATCAGGTCGAGGAAAGAAGGCAGGTAAAACAAATCTAACCCCATTATCATGGCAAACGAAAACCTCAACATCTGGGCCCTGCTGGTGGGCATCAACCGGTATAAATCTTACGGAATTGCTCCTTTGACAGGATGCGTCAACGATGTGACCAGCATGCAGGAGTTCCTCACCGGCCCCTTGGGGGTACCTGCGCAGCAGGTGAAAACCCTGGTCAACGGGGAAGCTACCCGGGCGGCCATCCTCAGGAATTTCAAGGAATTCCTGATAGAGAATCCTGACATTCCTCACGGAAGCCAGCTTCTTTTCCAGTTCAGTGGCCACGGCTCCCAGATGCCCGACACCACGGGCACCGAACCCGACGGCCTCGATGAAACCATCGTTCCTTACAACAGCCGCACCGGACAGGTCTTTGACATTCCCGACAAAACCCTGGCCACCCTGATTGAAAGGCTGGCAGAGGAGAAGGGAACCCACATCACGGTGATCCTCGACTGCTGCCATTCCGGATCCGGCACCCGCATGATTGCCCCCGGAGGGAAAGCTACCACCCGCCGGGCTCCTGCCGATTCCAGAAAACCCCCGGCCCACCTCGATGCTGCTTTTCTGAAAACCCTCAACCGCATATCTACCCAAAATGCGTCAGGAGGAAACCCCGGTAACGACAGACCAGGAACTATGGCTGGGAACGACCGCAGGATGAATGCATCCGGTGAAAGAAGCAATGGGCCTGCTCAGGGAGAGGAAGACGTTAGTGCTGTACCCGGTAGGGGCACTCCACTGGGCACTTCCCAGGCCACCCTCACGTCTACACGCAGCGGATGGGCTGTGTATAACCCCAACCACGTCTTGCTGGCCGGTTGCCTCGACCGCGAAGAATCCAACGAATACTTTCCCCCGGGAGAGGAACCCCACGGCGCCCTCACCTGGTTCTCCCTGCAATATCTGAAAGGCAAACCCCCCGGGGCCACCTATGCCGACTGGCATGCCTACGTGCTTCAGAAGGTGCCGGTCCTCTTCCCCGATCAGACTCCCCAGTGCGAGGGAGCGGTCAGGCGTACCATCTTCGGTGATGCGATGGTGGAAAGTCCTGCCCCCTCAGGCATACCCGAACAGCTTATCAGGAAAAGCAGCGCTCCGCCCAGGCAGCAGGTCGTTCTTCAGCCTTCCGGCGGGGAAGCCGGACGGCTTTTCCTGGAGGCGGTCAAAGCACGGATTGCCGGCCTCGGCGGCCACGAAAAAGCCTCTCCCTTCCTGGAGCTTCCGGAGAAACCCAAGAAGGCTCCCTCCCTGGTGGTCGCCGTAGAAGAAACAGGTGTGACCATCCGCGACGAAAAGGGTCGACTGCTGGTCTCCCCAGGAGATAACCCCTCCCGTGATCCCGCCACGACGGTCCGCGCCCTGGAAAGCATCGCCCGCTACCGCATTGTTCTTCAGCTCAGTGGAGATTCCTCTTCCCGGCTCCAGGGCAAATTCGCCCTCAGGCTGCTCCGCTGTTCTGCACTTTCGGGCGATGGAATCGCTTCTGCTGAAGAGATACCCGATACTCCCGGAGAAACCCTCTCCATCCCCTATTTCCCGGGAGAGAAGAACAGCAACCTCTATGCCCAGGAGATCACCAACCTCTCGAAAACCGATGTATATCCGCATCTCTTTATCCTTAACCCTGATTACAGCATCTATCGCCTTTACCCTGCCGCCGGCCAGCAGGAGCTTCTCAAAGCCGGCCATAAGGTCACATCGGGCATGACGGGCAGCGGAGGGATCCCTCTGGAACTCTATCTTCCCGGTGATCTTCCCGGTGAGGTAAGGTGGGACGAGAGCCGGGAGGTTCTCAAACTGGTGGTCACTACTTCTCCCTGTGACCTGGCGATGCTGGAGCAGGACCCCCTGGAGGTGCCCCCTGTTTCTGGCGGGAGAGGGCCTCGTTCCCTTTCGCCCCTTGAAGCGCTCCTCAGCAGAAAGGTTTCGGGAGGCTCTACCCGCGGAAAACCGGCCAGGCTGTCGGCGGGGGAGGAGTTGGCCACAACAGAACTGGCCTACAGGTTGGTCAGGCTTACACCCCCCGCCGACCTGCACGGCGATGCGGCCACTGTGGAGCTGGGGCGCGGCTTCAGCCTGGCCACCCCCGCCGGCTTCACCGGAAGAATCTCCCTCGACACCCTGGAGGGAACCCGTCGCGGACTGGCCCCCGGGGAAAGCATGAAGCTGCCAGCGGCACTTACCGGCGAATGGCTGGCTCCCGTGACCCGCAGCGCTTCCCGCGGCCTCTCCGAACAACCCCTGCTCCTTACCATTGAAGCCGGAGAAGCCTCCCGCCAGGCGGTCTCCCCCCAAAACCCGCTGCGCCTCTACCTCCCGGCCGCTCCAAGGTCCAACCCCCCCAATATGCCGTCTTCTGGCCTCCCGGTTACTCCTCCTACCGCTCTTCAAGTCGCTCCTCCTTCAGGTCTCCCGCAACAAGCCTCCTCTTCCGGTCTCACAGGGCAACCTTTCTCTTCCTTGGAGACCATCTCCTCCAGGGGGACCTTCCCTGCCGGGCAGTCCCTCATTTCCGGGGAGGAGGATTATCTTCCGGTGGCCTTTGACGGTGAGGATTTCCTGCCCGTAGGCTACTCCACGGGCCCCGGACAAGTTGATATTGTGGCCCTGCCGCCCTCCGTGAGCGGAGGCGGTGACCCTACCCGTAGCATCGGTGGATCCCTCCGCCTCTTCCTTTGCAGGAAGCTGGGCCGCCCTGAGAAGAACAGCGGCCTCCGCCTGGCAGAACTCACCCATGGTGAAATTCGCTACAGGGATCCTGCTCCAGCCCTCTTTCATTCGGGTGACAGGGTGGCCCTCTTCGTCCATGGGTTCCTCTCCCACTCGGCAGGCATGGCGCGCGAACTGATTCCTTTTCTGGCGGGAATGACCCCGGCCTACACCCGGTTTCTCACATGGGACTATGAGAGTTTCGGCACGGGTGTGGAAACCAGTGGTGCGGCATTGGCCACGGCCCTCCGCCAGAAATGCGGACTGGCCCCCGGCGATGGCATCACCCTTCATCTCTTTGCCCACGGTCCGGGAGCCCTCGTGGCCCGCTGCATGACGGAACTCTCTGGGGGTGACACCTTTACCGACGGAATGATCCTGGCCGGTCCCCCCAACCTGGGCACTCCCATCGCCAACATCAGCCGTGCCGCCCTTTACCTCCTCTCGGGAGCCATCAGCAATCTCTCCTCCCTCCCCCTGGCCGGTATGCTGGCCTGGCCCTTCAAGGAACTCTATGACCAGGGTGAAGGATGGAAGGATATGACCACCTCCTCGGAAGTTCTGGCCCGCCTTAATGGCCTCCAAAGTCCCACGACACTCCCCTACCTGGTCCTGGCCGGGAAAAACGGTCCCGCCGGTGGGGAGGGTGCCCGCCTTAACCGCCTCGCCATGAAGATCCTGGGGGAATCGGCCAGCCTCCTCATCGGCGAAAAGGAGAACGACGGTATGGTCGGACTTAAGAGCATGAAGGGCGTTCGCAACGGCACCTGGCCCCACCTTAAGGTGATCCGCACCAAAAACCACCACTTCGGCTATTTCACCCGATCAGGAGGGGCCAAAAACCTTGCAGTCTGGTTGAAAGAATTGTCCTAGAATTACCTGATTTTTTAACCACCCCCTTTACTGGGCCCCCTTCATCCTGGTAGGTTGACATTCCGGGAGATGGCCCCTTCAAATTAATCAGGACCAAGGGGTTGTCTTTCCGCGAAAAAGCTGTAAATTGTTACTGATTGCCAGATTTTTCCGAAGGAAAGTATGGACAAATGCCCTTGAACTGAAAGATCCGCCACTTGTGTCAATTGAACTAATGCACCGGCTTGAGAGATCTCTCTATCACTTTCCGTTTCAGAAAGCTCTGGTAACCGGAAACCAATTAAAAAGGAGGTAATTATGACAAGAAAAGCACTATGTGTCGGGATCAACAATTTCAAAAACTATCCCGATGCGGCATTGCGGGGGTGTGTCAGGGATGCCGGTGACATGACGAAGCTGCTGAAGAAGTGGTTGAAGTTCACCGATGCTGACATCACCAAACTGACCGACGCCCAGGCGACCAAGGCCAATATCATGGGGAAACTGAAAGAAATGGTTGATGGGGCTAAGGCGGGAAAATACAATTATCTGGTTTTCAGTTTATCGAGCCATGGAACCCAGGTTCCTGACACGAGCGGCGATGAGCCCGACGGCGCCGATGAGGCCATCTGTCCCCATGATCTGAAGGCCAAGGGTAACCAGTGGGATCCCCAATTCATCATCACCGATGATGAGCTCCACGACCTCTTTGTGCAGCTTCCGCCTAATGTTCTCCTGGAAGTATACCTGGATACCTGCCACAGCGGGACCGGCATCAAAAGCATAGATCTGTTCGGGAACCGCCGGCCGCGGTGGATGCCTCCACCGTCGTTCAAGGCTTTCCGGGACCTGGAAGAAAAGCGCCCCCGCTCCCTGAAGGAGAAATTCCTCGACAAGGGATTGGTGCACCATATCCTCTGGGCAGGATGCCGGGCCGACCAGACCAGCGCCGACGCTTATATCGCTAATGCCTGGCATGGGGCCTTTACCTATTTCTTCTGCCAGGTGATGAACGCTACCAAAAATCAGCTGTCACGTAAAGAGGTCCTCACCAAGGTTCGCGCGAAACTCAAAGCAGGCCATTATACCCAGATTCCTCAGTTGGAAGCCCCGGCCACCGTCAGACAAGCGACCATCGCCTGACCCCATGTTGTAACAGGATACTGCATGGCCTTCCGGGATGGGCAGAGGAGAAGATTTGCTTTCCCATGAAACCATGCAGCCTGAAAGTATGCAGAGAAACACGACAAAGTGTTGTCTCAGGCCGATTCAGCCTGGTTGCTTTCCGGGGAAGTCATCCTTTGGGCTCCGGGAGCATCTTCTTTTATAGGATCGCGGACCGTAGGGATGATAAAGCCCATGACCACGGTTCCGGTGACCCCGGTGGCCACGACGATGAGGATCACCGGCAGCGAAGAGATAAAAAAACCGCAGGAGATGGAGATCATCGTCCACATCAGGGCGATGGAGTAGATTTTGGTGCGGGGGGTCATGCCTTTCCGGGTGTAAAAGTCGTGGATATAGCGACCTACCACCTTGTTGGCCAGAAGTTTGCGGTGAAGTCTTTCAGAACTCCTCAACCAGAGTCCGGCCGTCAGCAGGAAAAACGGAGTCGCTGGCAGTCCGGGTACTACTATCCCCAGCAGCCCCAGTCCAAGTGACAAGGTCCCCAGAAATATCAATATGATCCTAACGACGTTCATCCGCATTAAATCCTTCTTTTTCAGAGCGGTTTCTCTCCCTGTGTGCGCATGGTAACCCACTAATCACGGCCTAAAAATAAGCAATATCCCGGAATAAACTACTTAGATGTCTTTTATGACGCATGAGCAAAGCTTCCGGGCAAAGGAAAAATTACCTAATTTTAGGCCTGTATCAACGGAATTCAGATTTCAGTAAGGAATTTCGTCGGTCGGGTTTTTAAAAGTAATCTGCCATGCATCGTACTTTTTGCCAGGGTTCAGGAGGGTTCCTTCTGCTGCTAATCACTTTTCTTCTGTTGTTTCCCGGAAGTGCCGGGGCGAAGATCACGCTTCCCCGGTTAGTCAGCGACGGGATGGTTCTTCAGCGCGACGTACCTTTGAAGATCCACGGGTGGGCTGCTCCGGGAGAAAAGGTGACCCTTACCTTCCGGAGTAAGCACTACCGGGCTACCACGGAGCGTGACAGCACCTGGACCATCACCCTGCCACCGCAGCAGGCAGGCGGCCCCTGGGAGATGACCTTCCGGGGACAGAATACCCTGAAAGTAGGAAACATCCTGTTTGGTGACGTCTGGATTTGCGCCGGCCAGTCGAACATGGTGCTTCCCATGGAACGGGTAAAGGAGAAGTATGGCAAGGAGATTGCCGGGGCCCGTTTCCCTGCTGTGCGCCACTTTTTCATCCCCACGGCCACCAGTCTGGGAGGACCACAGAAGGATCTTCCTCCCGGAAGCTGGAAGGAGGCCAACCCTCAGGATGTTCTGGGGTTTTCAGCCGTCGCCTATTTCTTCGGAAAAGCGGTTCATGAAAAATACGGAGTGCCTGTCGGGCTTATCAACGCCAGTGTGGGGGGAACTCCTATCGAGGCGTGGATCAGCGAAGAGGGGTTCAGTGCGTTTCCCGGCATTATGCAGACGATTGAGCGGAACAGGGCGCCCAGGCAACAGGAAGGCCGCCTGGGGGGTGGTCCTGCGGGCTCCTCTGCACTCCCTTCACAAAAAGGCTCTCTCAGCGGGTCCTCTGCCTCTTCCCCGGGCGCGGCACTTCAAGCTCCTCCTCCGGCTGACCGGGGACTCCGGGAAGCGTGGCAGTCAACCGGTTACCATCCGGTGGGGTGGAAACCCTATACCATTCCCGGTTACTGGGAAGACCAGGGCATCCGTAACCTCGACGGAGTGGTTTGGTTCCGCAGGGAAATAGAACTTCCGGCTTCCATGGCCGGCCTCCCCGCCCAGCTTTTTATGGGCCGTATTGTCGACTCTGACTTCCTTTACGTGAACGGCCAGCAGGTGGGTAACATCACTTATCAGTATCCACCGCGCCGGTATACCGTTCCGGCTGGCCTCCTCAAGGCGGGGACCAACCTGATCGTAGCCCGGGTCACCAACAACTCGGGCAAAGGGGGTTTCGTTCCCGACAAACCCTATTTTCTGGAGGCGGGTGGTCAGCGCATTGATCTGCGCGGGGAGTGGCATTTCAAGGTGGGTGAGGTCTTCACGCCTGCTCCCTGGGTGCCGCAATTCAGTGCCCAGAACCAGCCGGCGGCCCTCTTCAATGCCATGGTGGCCCCCCTGGTGAGGTATGCCGCCAAAGGATTTCTCTGGTACCAGGGAGAGACCAACGCCGGCAATGCCGCGGGTTACCGCCACTATCTCCCGGCGCTGATCCGCGACTGGCGGAAGCTGTGGGGCCAGGGTGACCTCCCCTTCCTCTTCGTACAGCTGGCCAACTTCATGGAGGTCGATTACCTTCCGGTGGAGAGCCAGTGGGCAGAACTGCGTGAAGCCCAGCGGCTGGCCCTCTCCGAACCCCAAACCGCCATGGCGGTGACCATTGACCTGGGCGAGTGGAACGACATCCATCCGCTTAACAAAAAGGATGTGGGGGAACGCCTTGCCCGGGGGGCTTTCAGGCTGGCTTACGGCGATACGGGGGTGATCTGGTCGGGACCTCTCTATCAATCGCATACCGTCAGCTGTGACAGCATCATCCTTCACTTTAGCCATGTGGGGGGCGGACTGGTCTCCCGTGATGGGGAGCCGCTGGCCCGTTTTGAGGTGGCCGGGGCCGACGGGAAATACTTCACTGCCGAAGCCCGCATCGTGGGTGATCGGGTAGTGGTCCGCCATCCTGGTGTGGCCCGGCCTGAAAGGGTCAGGTACGCCTGGGCTGACAATCCGGAGGGGGCCAACCTCTACAACCGCGAGGGACTTCCGGCCTCCCCCTTTCAGACCCACAACCCAGTGAACAACGACCGGGAAGCCTGGCAGGGTAAGAACTGCGCCGTGGTTCTTACTTACGACGACGGACTGAATGTACACCTTGACATTGCCATCCGTCAGCTTGACGCCCTGGGCATGAAAGGTACCTTTTACATCCCCGGGAATTCGGTGCCCTTCAGGGACCGGAGTGCCGAATGGAAACGGGCCGCCGCCAGCGGCCACGAGCTGGGTAACCACACCCTTTTCCATCCGTGTGACGGTAGCCAGCCCGGGCGGTCATGGGTCAACCCCGAGTATGACCTGACCCATTACAGCGTGGCCCGTTTCATGGATGAGATCCGAATCACCAACCAGATCCTCGGTGCCGTCGACGGGAAAAGGAGCCGCAGTTTTGCCTATACCTGCGGTGACCGGCAGGCGGGGGGCGTCCCCTTTACCGCAGAGGTGATGAAAGAGTTTCCCGTAGCCCGGGGCGTCCATAGCAAAATGGAGGATATCATGACCGTCGACCTCTCCAATGTGGGCAGCTTCATGATCAACGGGGAGAGCGGGGAACAGCTCATCTCCCTGGTTCGTAAGGCCATGGAAAACCATTCCATGTTGGTCTTTCTTTTTCATGGAGTAGGCGGGGAGCACAATCTCAATGTTTCCGCGGAAGCCCACCAGGAGTTGCTCCAGTTTCTGAAGGAGAATGAAAATAAAATATGGGTGACCACCCTGCTGGAGGCCGCCACCCATATCCGGAATTTCCGTGAAGGATCAGAAGCGTTTAAAGTGCATTCTGAAAGGGAAACCCGTTTTAATCAGCGGCAGTGATTTTCACCAGGGTCACACCGTGGAAGGGCACTTCGGTCTCAAAGGTGCCGGTGAACTGCCCCAGCTCCTGTTGGCGCCACAGGTCGCGAACCGTGCATTTCCCTGTGAATCCCAGGGCAGCCAGGTCAACGGTGACTTTGCGGGAGGTCTTCCCTTCGCCCCAGTTGAACATCTCCACGGGATCGGTATTGTTGGTTCCGGTGTAAAAGACGCCTGCAGCTTTGGAGCCGTCTTCCAGTTCCTTTGCCCAAACTTCCACGCCTTCTTCACGGACCAGGGGGACGGCCTGTTTGCCCAGAGCATCCTGGTTGACGGCGATCACCTCATCATTGGTGATCAGGTTGAGGGTGAAGTCATCAAGACGTTCCATGTCGCATCCCAGCAGCAGGGGTGAGGCGAGCAGCGACCAGAGGGAGATGTGGCTGTACTGCTCATCGGGAGTGAGTTGGGTGGGGGAGAGGTTGGCGCCCCAGCCCACATAGCCCAGCACCAGCATGTCGGGGTCGTTAAAAGCTGAAGGCCCTGCATAGGGAGCATGTTTCCCCTGGGAGAACCCGATGGAGGAGAGACTGTTCCACGAGTCGCCGATATCGCCGGTGGTGCGCCAGAGGTCGCCGCCCACTTCAGCCCCCCAGGCCGACACATCCTTCATCCCATACTGGCAGAGGCTGTAAACGATGTCCCGGTCGACGCGGTCAAGGGCTTCCCGCATGACGCGGTAGGGTTTCTGGTAAGCCTCGAGGGTGTTGTCTTCCACCACCTGGCTGTATCCGCACCAGTCATATTTCACATAATCGATTCCCCAGTTGGCCCAGGTTTGGGCGTCGCGTAATTCGAATTTGTAGCTCCCAGGGTAACCGGCACAGGTGGTGGGCCCGGGTGAGGAGTAAATCCCGATTTTAAGCCCGAGGCTGTGGACATGGTCGGCCAGTCCCTTGATATCGGGAAACTTTTCATTGGGCAGCAGTTCCCCGGCTTTGGTGCGTTCGCGCGACTGCCAGCAGTCGTCGATATTGATATAGCTCCAGCCGTGCTCGATGAGTCCGTGGCTGACCATGGCATCGGCCGAGGCTTTCACCTTTTCCTGGTCCACGGCGCAGGCCCAGTTGTTCCAGCTGTTCCATCCCATGGGCGGGGTCAGGGCCAGCTTATGGGGGCCGATGACGATCTTCAGGGTGCGGGCCGCTTCTCCGGCATCGTTCTTGGCACGTACTTCGACCAGGTATTCTCCCTCCTGCTTCACCTTTCCGGTGATCACCCCTGTGGCCTGGTCCATGGAGAGCCCTGCCGGCAGGTTGGCAGCGATAATGGTCATGGGCCGCTTGCCGGTGACGGGAATCTTATACAGGAAGGGCCTTCCGGGGGTCGCCCCGGTAACCGATGGTCCGTTGATACGGGGAGCATCCCCCACAGGAGGGGTCAGAATGTAGGGCTCTCCGGCCTCAGTCTGCGGAAGGGCCAGAATCGTGTCGCCTTTGATCTCAAACCGGGCATCGGCCCAGTCGGCATGGTCAAAGTTCATGTTGTCACCCCCGTCGGTGACCAGCAGAGCCAGCTTTTGAATACCCCGGATATCGACGTCCACCGGGAGGGCTGCGGCAGTGTCGGTCATCACTCCACTCTGCCAGAGGATTTTTTTGTCTCCTAATACGAAAAACTCCAGGGATGCTTTCCCTTTGACCTCATCATCCACACCCACAGAAGCCAGGAAACGCTTTCCCTTTCCTCCCAGGTCCACCATGAATTTACTGATGGCATGGGTTCCCACACCCCGCTCGTAGACAGTTCCGTTGATGGTCAGGGGATTCCGGTCCACTGACTTTTTCACATGGTTCGAACCCCATCCGGTTTCCATGGTGCTGAGGTCCATCTCATCGAGCCATACGGTTTTTGATGGCTGGGTGCTGCAGCCGATCCACAAAATGGCCACCGCCAGGACAGCTAAATTGATCACTCTTTTCATAAAATCTGATTTTAAAGGTATTAAGGTTTCTGTCTTGGGTTAAAGGAAAGCTGGAGCCTTCCTTTGCATGCGAAGGTAGTGTTTTGCGATGTTAAATATTCTGAAAAGGGTTACATTTATGACACCCAAACCGGGCTAATTTCTGAATGACATGGACCAACCCAAAATAGACCGCCTTCTGCGCATCATGAGAATGCTGACCGGCAATACCTCGGTAACCATCGGACAGCTGGCTCAACGGCTGGGTATTTCCGAGCGATCTGTTTACCGTTACATTGACACCTTCAGGGAAGCGGGTTTTGTGATCCGCAAAAAGGGGGAGGTATACCGCATTGACAAGTCTTCGCCCTATTTCCGGGACATCAGTCAGTTGATCCACTTCACCGAAGAGGAGGCCTATATCCTGAAGAGTGCCATTGAGAGCATCGATGAGAACAACCTGATCAAGCAGAACCTGAAGAAGAAACTGTATACCGTTTACAATTACAAGATTCTGGCTGAAACCATCGTTAAGGGAAAGAATGCGGTGAATGTGAATCGGCTGGTCAATGCCATAGAAGAGGAAAGACAGGTAGTGCTCCGGGAATACAGTTCGGCCCATTCAAGAGTGATCCGTGACCGGCTGGTGGAACCTTTCGCCTTTACCACCAACTACATCCAGGTATGGGCCTGGGAGCCCGAATCGCAATGCAATAAGTTGTTCCGGCTCTCCCGGATCGGCGAGGTGAAAATCCTGAACCAGCCATGGAAGGATAAAAGTCTCCATGAGGCAGGATTTATCGATATTTTCAGGATTCACAGCCACCAACTGCTGCAGGTGACGCTGAAGCTCACCCTGAGGGCAGCCACTCTGCTCACCGAAGAGTATCCTCTGGCAGAAAAAGAACTGAAAAAAGTGGGAGACAACGAATGGTTCCTGCAGACCAGCGTCTGCAGCTTCGAAGGAGTCGGCCGGTTTGTGGCCGGGCTCCCCAATGAGGTGCAAGTAATCGGGTCGGAAGAGTTCCGCGATTTCCTCAGGGTAAAATTCCTTCAGGGACTCAGGAATCTCTGATTTGAGACCTCAATCTCGTTCGGTTTTTTGGGAGAATATCACCCCGTCTGTGGCGCTTTCTTTTCTCACTTGATTTGATTCTTTTTTCGCCCTATTTTTTATTGTCAGAAGTTGTCAAAACGACGTTATAACTTTGCATTGAAATTTACGACATCGTTCTGATCAATATTCCTTTTTTCAAATGGAACCCCAACCACCCGCCGCCCCTTTGAGGCAGCCTCTCTACAAAGGAATCGCCCCGCGTTTCCCTTATATCTGCCACCTGACCCGACCCTGACCCTCATAGGATCCACGCCTTTGTCGCGACTACCTCCTTCCCTTATTAAGAACTTCTATCCATTAAGCAAAAAAAAAACACTAACCTCTTAATTTTAATAGCCATGGAACAAAAACACAAGGTATTCAACCTTATCATCCTCGATGAAAGCGGATCGATGGAATCTATCAAGCAAGCCACCATCAGCGGCTTTAACGAAGTGGTCCAGACCGTCAAAGGGGTGGAGCAACAATTTCCGGAACAGGAACACTTCATCTCCCTGGTCACTTTCAACGGTCTGGGCATTAAAACGCTCCTCTTCAACGAACCGGCTAAAAAGCTGAAGCAAATAGACGGTGACAAGTACCAGCCCGACTCCATGACCCCCCTTTTTGATGCGATGGGCCTTTCCCTGCTGAAGATGAAGGGGGTGACGGAAAGCCTTTCCGATTACAATGTACTGGTGACCATTCTGACCGACGGCATGGAGAATTCCAGCAGGGAGTTCTCAGGCGAAGCCGTCAAAAAACTGGTCGACGAACTGTCGCTGAAAAACTGGACCTTTACTTACATCGGGGCTAACCACGACGTGGTCGATTTTGCCCTGAAGATCTCCATCACCAACACCATGTCGTACCAGGCCAACGATGCCGACATGAAGCAGATGTTCGACAAGGAGAAACGGGCCCGTATGAACTACAGCCAGAATATCAGAGACAAGAAAAACTATAAGGAGGATTTTTACAAGGAGGAGGACAGCTCCGCGAGTATATAAAGACAGGTAAATCTTTGCAGATGGGATGATGTAGTTAATTGGGACAACTAATCCTCTGAATACTTGGATGTAGTATTCAAAGCCCCGGCGGGGAAACCTCCGGGATTTATTGATCTACACCCGAATACCGGAAAGGTTGGTCATAATTCGCTTTAACTACCTAATCGGGTGTGGTTTTCTCTGAACCGGAATTCGGTGATCCGGCGGATCAGATCCAGGGGCAGGGGTTTGTTGTGCGGGAACTGTACCGACCCTTTGGCATATTTGTAACCGGAGATCTCCACTTTGAATGCTTCGATTCCGGAGGGAGTGGGGTAAAATGTAAAAAGTAATCATATTGTAGGGAGTGAAAAATATTGCCCGGAAGCGGGGAACGGCTTCCCTTTGCCGGTGGAAAAAATCGGTTTGGTACGCCTTTTGACATAACAACTGTGAAGAGATGGTTCTTCAGTAACAACAAACAAAATGAAAGCTTTATTTACCACCGCACTTCTCGCGATCCTGATGGCCACCGCGACTACAGTTCAGGCCCAGGACTGGCGGGAGGATTACCTGGGTCTCCCGGGTGACAACCTGAATCTCTATGCTACCATGAAGCTCTTCCAGGAGTCGGAAACCCTCGAAGGCTTTGAAAGAGACCTCAACAGCGAAGACATGGGAATCAACAACCTTGATCTCAATGGCGACCGCCTGGTCGATTACATCAACGTGACCGACTATGTCGACGGAAGGGTCCACAACATCGTGTTAAGCGTTGCCCTGAATAAAAAACACCGCCAGGACGTGGCGGTCTTCATCGTCGAGCGTTTCCGCAACGGATCGGTGCAGATTCAGTTGGTGGGTGATGAAGCGCTCTACGGCCGTAATTACATCATCGAGCCTTACTACGATAACAACTACGCCGGAACTGCCAACCCCGGCTACTATGGCCGCCCCTCCGGAAATGTACAGGTGACGGTGATCACCACCTCTGCCTGGGAAATCGCCAACTGGCCGGTGGTCCGCTATATGTACTATCCTGGCTACCTGGCCTGGCGTTCACCCTGGTACTGGGGCTACTGGCCTACCTACTACCACGCCTGGAATCCCTGGTACTGGCACTACTACCACGGCTACCACAGCCACTGGTATAACGACTACTACGCCCACTACCGTCCCTGGAATCATATCCGCTACCACGGCTATCACGACTACTACTACACCAGTGTAAGGCACTGGTCAAAGGACGTCCACAAGAACATCAAGAAAGGTTACTACAAGGAGACCTACTCCCGTCCGGAACTGCAGAACCAAGGCCGGGCCCTGCATGCCAGGGTGGCCACCGAAAGCAACCGTACCCGGGTGAACGGGGGAACCCGCGAGGCTTCCGCCCCCAGGCTGAGCAACGCGGTGCCTGAGAGCGCCAGAGTCAGGAGCACCTCCACTGCCGCAGCCCGCAGGTCGGATTCCTCCGTGAACACCCGCACGGCTAATACGACGGGAACCCTCCGCAGTGGCACCGTCGGTGGTCGTCAGGATACGGAAACCGTTCGCACCCGTCGTGAAGCCGGAACCACCGGCACCCGGAACGAGGCGGTGGAACCCTCCCGGAATTCCGCTCCTGCCAACAGCGGTACCTATACGCGGCCTGCTTCCACCCGGTCAACCGGCACCCGGGAAGCTACGCCCGCCGTCAACGGGGAGAACCGCTCCAGGCAGAGTGAAGGAACTGCTCCCGAGGTGACCGGCAAGTCAGCCACCCGCCCTGCCACCCGTTCTGAGGCTACCCCGGTCAGGGAAGGCACCCGCAGCACGGAAACCTACTCCGCACCCCGCACCCGCACGGAAACAGCTCCCCGCACGACCACCACGGTACGGCAGGAGTCTTCCTCCGGCAGCTCCTCCGGAAGGGTCTCAAACCGCACCTCAGCCCCTGCCTCTTCAGGGAATACCAAGGTGGCCACCCGGCCTTCCGAATCCCGCAGCAACAACAGCGGCAGCGTCTCCAGAAGCTCCTCACGGGAGAAAAGCTCTTCTACCGTGGAGAGATCTTCATCGGGCAGTTCCTCCCGCAGCAGCGGATCCTCCAGGGAAGAATCCTCAGGCAGCCGTCGCAGATAACCATCCTTCCATAGATTCAGCAATTAAGTTTCAGAAAAGGAACGAGCCACCCGCCACCCGGCGAGTGGCTTTTTTGGAGGTTGATGCTTTTGTGGTAACTTTAACCCTTCGAAGTTGCTACATATGAGACATCGGCGCTGTGGAATGCCCGACACTCACCTCTGAACCCCCTTCGGGGTCGTTTTAATCGGTTATATTAAATCATGTAATGATATTCAGTCACATGCATTCAGATCATTCACACGGCTTTCCATTTTCGTGGAGCTCGATCGGAAACAGATGGATCTCCCTTTTTGCCCGATGCACCAGGCTTTATTCATCCTGGGTGCCGTTACTCCTGCTGCTGGTCGGTCATTTCAACGTTGCGGGACAGTCCTCCCAACTATCTGGTCCATTCTTGCCTGGAAAACCCTGGCCTGATACGGACAGCATCCACATCAACGCCCACGGGGGAGGTATTCTGTTTCACAACAACACCTGGTACTGGTTTGGAGAGCATAAAAGCGAACGTTCCAGTGCCGCCCTGGTAGGCATCACCTGTTACTCCAGCGCCGACTTGTACCACTGGAAGAACGAGGGGGTGGTCCTGCCCGTGAGCGATGATCCGCAGAACGATATTGTCAGAGGGTGTGTGATGGAGCGGCCCAAGGTGCTGTACAACCGGTCCACCGGGAAATTCGTCCTTTTCTTCCATCTGGAGCTGAAGGGACAGGGCTACGGTGCCGCCCGTGTGGGCATCGCGGTCAGTGACCGGGTGACAGGGCCTTACACCTACCTGCGTTCCCTCCGGCCTAATGCCGGCCACTGGCCCCTTAACATGACTGCAGCGCAGCGCACTTTGGCCACGGTGCCTGGTGATTTTCCCCAATGGTGGACCGACGACTGGCGCCAGGCCGTGGCCGACGGGCTCTTCGTGCGGCGTGACCATGCCGGCGGACAAATGTCACGCGATATGACCCTGTATGCCGACGACGACGGTAAGGCTTACCATATCTATGCTTCCGAGGAAAACCTTACCCTTCACCTGGCCGAACTGACCGATGATTATCTCGGATATACCGGAAAATGGATCAGGATCGATCCCGGAGGACATAATGAAGCTCCGGCCATCTTCAAAAAGGAGGGGCAATATTTCATGATCACCTCGGGATGCACGGGGTGGGATCCCAATGCGGCACGCCTGCTCACGGCCTCCTCCATCTGGGGGCCCTGGACCCGTCACCCCAACCCCTGCACCGGCCCCGATGCCGACCTCACCTTCCACGCCCAAAGTACCTTTATCCTTCCCGTGGCAGGCAGAAAGGAGGCTTTCATTTTCATGGCCGACCGGTGGAACCCGCGTAAACCCATCGACGCCACCTATGTGTGGCTCCCCATCCAATTCCGCGATGGCCTCCCCCTTCTGGAATGGATGGACCAGTGGGACCTCTCCTTCTTTGACAAGCAGAAGCCAAAGCCCTGACCATGATTTCATAATAAAGTCTCCATCCTTTTCATGCGCATTTTATGCCCTGAGAGGGTCGGCGAGCATCTGATTTTAGCGTATATTGCATGAGGAACGACCCACGCCTCCTGCACAGCGTGGGTATCGGAAACGGTCCGCCCAGGATTCCCGGCGGCGCTTCAAACAGCCTAGCTTATCCCGGAGCGTTTCCGGAGAAGGATGATTGATTTCTATGATAAGTACTAAGGGAATGCATTTGTTGCCAGGCCTGGCACTTTTATTCTTCCTGATTGCCGGGGGAGCAGGAAATGGTACCTCCAGCCCACACACCCTGCCGGTTGTCATAAACAAATCTTGCGTTGTCTCTGGAGCCGGTGTCAGTTATAATGGAACAGCCTTAGACAGAGCCGGCGGGGTTCCGGTTGCTGACTTTTCCACTTCCGGATATCCGGTTCCGCCCTTTCCCTTCCCTCCAGTTCCCGTGCCTGCTCTGCTCCCCGATGCCGACCCGGTGGTGATCCCCCTGAAACGCGCCGGCCGCCTTTACCTCATTGAGGCCGTCATCGACGGCGTCGCAGGTAACCTGGTCTTCGATACCGGTGCCCGGGAGTTGCTGCTCAACAAGACTTACTTCCGGAACCATGTCACCTCGGGAAGGGTGAATTCGAGTGGCATCACCGGCGGCGTTGGCCAGGTGGAGCTGATCACCGCCGGAAAGGTGGAGTTTGCCCGACTGGCCTATGAAAAGCTGAGGGCCGAAGTGACCGACCTGGCCCATATCGAAAACCGGCGGGGCGTCAAAATCCTCGGTCTGGTAGGATTCAGCCTGCTCCAGAAATTCGACCTGGTCTTTGACCCCCTTAACGGGCAGCTTTTTCTTTACCGTCTTGATGGGGCAGGCCGCAGAAACAACGGGGTACTCCCCCCCTTCAGGGCCGACCACCGCCAAAAAATCCCCGGAACAGGCCATGTGGTCTTTATGAAGGGGATGGTGGCCGGGAAAACCCTCAACTTCTGCTTCGATACCGCTGCCGAAACCAACGTGATCAGCAAATCAGCCCATAAATCGGTATTGTCGACCATTACCATTACCCGCAGGTCCAGCCTCAAAGGTGCAGGTTCTGGAACCTCTGAGGTGCTCTTCGGCACCATGAACGACTTTAGCCTGGGTGACCGGAAAATTGACAACATGGAAACCGTCATCACCTCCCTTTTTGCCCTCGATGAGGTCTATAACACCTCCCTCGACGGGGTGTTGGGTTACAGCTTCTTCCGCAACGGCGAGGTGAATGTTAATTTTGTCACCCGCGAGGTGGGCTTCCGGTTTCTGAAAGGAGGTGATGAATGAGGAGATTATTGCTTTTCCTGCTGTTGCTGCCGTTGATGGTGGCTTTTCATTGGCCTGCGGGGGCGCAGGTCGACCCGGGCAAGGTGTGCCGGGTGGAAGAGGGACGGCTGGTTTTCACCCTTCACCTGAAATGGCAGGATAAGGAGAAGAAACAGGTTATGGAGCTCTTTGACCTTGACAGCACGCTGATGGCGGCCGTATACAGTGGAAAAACGCGCATCGAAGCAGACGGGGAAGTGTGGTCGGTAGTGGTGAAAAGCCCCGGCATCGTCGAACTCTCGAAGCCGCTTCTCCCCGACGGTACCAAAGGGCCCCTGCCTTCCGATTTCTTCCTGCTGATCGATGACTGGATGGATTTCGAAGGGAGTGATCCGGCCACCGATGCCACTTTTGGTTTTAACAACCTGGAACTCCGCAATGCCTTTGTTTACACTGGCCGGCGGGCCCAGTTCTATCTTCCCGGTTACGAGAAAGCGCAAGCCGTTTTTATCTCCGGAAGTTTCAACGGCTGGAGCACCACCGGCACCCCCATGCGGCGCGCCGGCAAGGGTTGGATGGTCGATCTGGAGCTGCCACCCGGAAAATATCTCTACAAATACATCGTCGACGGCCGGTGGACCATCGACCCGGTGAACCGGCTGACAGAACGAAGCGGCGCCGGAACCCGCAATTCCGTCATATACTGCACGAACCACACCTTCAGGCTAAAGGGCTACCCGAAAGCCCGCGCGGTAGTGGTCACCGGCAATTTCTCCAACTGGAACCCGCGCGGGATACCTATGCAGCTTTCCGGCGACGAGTGGGCCCTGCCCGTTTACATCCGGGAAGGCACCTGGGCCTACAAATTCCTGGTCGACGGAAAGTGGATGACCGACCCTGCTAATCCTTCGATGCGCAAAGATGCCCAGGGCTACAGCAACTCCTTCCTGGAAATCGGGGAACCCTTTCTCTTTACCCTCAATGGATTCACCGATGCCCGGAAAGTGGTTCTCACCGGCAGCTTCAATAACTGGGACGAGAATGAGCTGGTCATGGAAAAAAGTTCCTCCGGCTGGAGGCTGCCCTACGTGACGGCTGCCGGCAATTATGAATATAAGTTTATCGTCGACGGCCGGTGGATGCCCGACCCCGCCAACCCCTTCTCTACAGGCCATGACGAATATGAAAATTCCTTCATAGCCCTGAAAGCCAACCATATCTTTGAACTGAAGGGCCATGCCGGCGCTAAAAGCGTCATCCTCGCCGGAAGCTTCAGCAACTGGAACCCTGACGGCTACCGCATGGTCAGAGAAGGCAACAGCTGGAAATTTCCCCTCCGACTGAAACCTGGCAAATACACCTATAAGTTCATCGTCGACGGAACCTGGATCCTTGATCCGGGGAATCCCCTCTTTGAGGAAAACGAACATGGCACGGGCAATTCCGTCCTTTGGATCCCAGCAGGTAAGTGACCGGTCACTCTGCCTTCGGTGGACTATCCTATCAGAATGAATGGGATGAACATAGTGTCGGGCAAGGGGGCTTTCTGAATCTATAAAGATAGGCCAAAGGCCTGCATTCCTGAAAATGTCGTAAATTGTTTTGATTTATGTGTTAAACCAAAAATTAAAAACTATGGGAGATGATGAAGTTCCTAAGGGAAATAAGTGGACACAGGAGCAGGTCATCCAACTGGTCAAGGAAGGAGTGACGGCTATCCTGGGTATTCTTATTCTGGTGTTCACGCTGGTGCTTGTCTTTAAAACGTTTGAGCTGATCGGGAACCCTGATAAAACACAGCTGGCTGCGGGCAAGGATATTCTGCAGATATTGCTGGGATTGGCGGGGGTGGTGCTGGGTTATTATTTCGGGAAGGTGCCTGCCGATGCCCAGGCGGCCCGGGCCCGCGATGAGGCCAACGCCGCCAACGACCGGTCGCGGGCAGTCACCGCCCGGGCCGGGGAGCTCGCCGAAGAACTAGACGCCCTCCTCGACCAGCCAGCCGGAGAAAAAGCACGCGAGGCTACCCTGAATGCCCCGGGCGCCGGCAGCCGCGGGAAAGTGGAAAAAGTACGCGACGAACTGCGCTCCCTCGCCCGGCTGGGGTGACAGAAACCGGTCAGCCTGATACAGGATCGCTGGTGCCGCTCCTTAAGTCAGCTCGTCACTCTTTTCGTTGTGTGCGGGAGGATGCTCTTCTGGCTTTCCTGTGGGCATTATGTACTGAGGCTGTTGTTC
>CAZKIU010000017.1:49094-72225 GCA_964552955.1 uncultured Prolixibacteraceae bacterium | reverse complement strand
GCGAATTTTCAATAACAATGGTCACTCCCGGCAAAGGCAGCCCGGTTTCTTTTTCCAGGACGCGTCCCTTTACCGAGATTTGCTGAGCCAGCAAATGCAATGGAACGATCATCGAGAAAAAGAGCATCAACAATACTAAACTACGTTTTCTTCCCATTTCATTTAGAATTAAATTGGTTGTTTTGTATTAAAGAGATCCATCCCCCCGCATGCCGGGTCCTATCAGTTCTTGTGATTTTGCTTAAGGCCCCTGGCAAGTTTAGCTGAATCCGGATTTCTTCCACACTTGTTTTCTTAATTCAGGTGCAATAGTAATGAAAGATTTGGTTTGTACAAACGTTTGTTCTAAAAAAAACAAAAAATTATTGAAAAAATGGTACTGGCAGGAAAACGATTAGTTAAATAACTGTTTATATGTCTATTATCCTCTACATTCCAATTGAGGTTTTAACAAAGCCCCCTTCGGGTACCGGACAATCAGCGGATGTTATCAGTAAAACCCGAAAAACTCATAATCGACTTATTATCAAACTTGTTATACGTTATTCCTCAAACCATGGAAACCAAGGACTGCAGAATTTGTACGAACGTTTGAGCTTTTTCGTGCTTTCCTAATATTATTTGATAAAAGAGTATACTTTTGGATGAAAGAGGAGTATTCCCGGTTATCAGTAACACACAGTTCAAATGAATATACTAAAAAGTAACAATCACAGATATCGCTGAGAAGACAGGTCTCTCAACCACGACTGTTTCAAGGGTACTTAACGGTAAAGGCGACCAATTCCGCATCAGTAAAGATTCACAGCAGAAAATTCTGGAAGCCGCAAAGGAGATGCACTATGTTCCGAATCTCTACGCTGCCAATCTCCGGACTGGCAAAAGTAAAACCATCGCACTCATAGTTCCCTCTTTAAGCAATCCTTTTTTTGCAGCCATTGCAAGTAGGGTCAATACTGAGATCCGAAAATACGGGTACATTACGATCATCAGCGACAGTGACGAGAACCCTGAAAATGAGAAGAAGAAACTGGAAAAACTCACTGCCATGAATATTGAGGGATTGATTATTGCACCCTGCGGAAATAAATGGAAGCATATCAAGGATGTATATGATCAACAATTGCCCGTTATATGCATTGACCGGTACTTTGAAGATCTGGACCTTCCGTATGTTTCCACAGACAATTACGAAGGAGCCTTTCGTGCTACAAAATATCTTCTGAACAACGGACATACCTCTATTGCCTGTATCCAGGGTATCAGGGAATCGACTCCTAACCGGTTGCGTGTAAAAGGCTTTACGGAAGCACTTGAAGGATCAGGCGTGAATGACTATTCAATTGTGGGGGATGATTTTACCATTCAGAACGGTTATCTGGAAACAAAACTGCTTATGCAGCAAAAAGTAAGGCCGACAGCCATTCTGACCCTTAGTTACCCCATTGCAATGGGATGTTTGAAGGCATTAAAAGAGGAAAATATACGCATTCCCGAAGAACTTTCCATCCTCACTTTTGATGACCATCCTTATATCAATTATCTTTCAACCCCTTTGTCATGCGTTTCCCAACCGGTGACTGACATTATTCAGATTGCAGTCAAGTTTCTTGTATCCAAACTGGAAAAGAAAGATATGCACATCCCCAAGGTGCTTTTAAAACCAAAAATCATCATCAGAGATTCGATAAAAACAGTATTGTAACCGAGGTGTGCCAATACGATTGAACTGGATTTTCCCCATTTCCAATAAACGGCTCCCCCACCCTTTCCTTTTGCCGGCTCCACCATTGCAGAGCAAAGCGCGCTGCCATTTCATTCTGATGTTAATGGGAATTCCGTTGAAATCGATGATGGCATTCCTTAACCCTTCCAAACCACGCAGTTCCTCAAATTCAATTATAGGAAGGTCTTGCCGGTGAAAACTTCATAGGCAGTACCAGTACATACGAGCTCCTCGACGCCCTGCCTGTTGGCGGTGAGGTGCACGTCTACGGCGGCTTGTCTGATGAAGGATCAATTTCAATAAGTGTGTTGGATTTAATATTTAAGCGGAAGAGCGTCAGGGGTCTTTGGTTATCGACATGGATAGCAGGGCAATCCATTTTTAAAATATTAAAAACTGCAAAAAAAGCCCGGAAATACATTTCTGCAGGTAATGAGATTACCATCCAAAAGAAGATACCATTGGAAGAGTTTAAAAGCGGAATGGAAGTTTATTTAAATAATATGACAGCGGGTAAGGTGTTGCTTTGTTCGTCGATGACAATTAAAGAATGACTTCTGATGTCAACCGGAGTGCCCTTTTGGAGTGCGAAGATGCTTTAACCTAAATTGAGCGATTCTTAGGCTCGCTTGGGCCTTTGGGTTCGATTGCATCAAAATTAACCATCTTTTTGGAGGTTCTTCACTTTCGGCCGGAGGTTTTATGTCGTTAGCACGTGTTGTTTGGGTGCGGTAGGCTTAATATTATGTTTATTGGCTTCGTGTAAGGGCATACCTTTCCATGTCTTTGAGGGGTTTTAGCTATGAAATTCAGTTTTTTACTCAGACAATTTGAATAGCCGGAGGTGATTGGCTTCTTTTCCATAAACTATCGATTTGAATGGTTTCATAAATGGTCCGTGTAACGCTCATTACAATGTACCTGGCTTTGGATGTTATTTTGACTGCAAAATCAATCAACTTTCTTCGAAAAGTATCAGGATAAACCGTCACCGGGATAACATCGGGAGTGATGTCCCGTTTGAAGGTTTCGAACATAAAATGTGCAATAACAAGCAAATAGTAATATGCCTGGTTCATACCAAAGGATTTGAATGGCAGTTGTTCTTTGGTCGCCAACTCTTTGATCGAACGATGGATAAGTTCATCAGCGCCCCTGGCATGTGAGATCTCAACAATGGTGGCTGCCTCAAAATACCTTTTGCCTCCGGCTGCCAGCAGCTTTTCATCAGCGATTTTGCTAATACCGATGTTGGTTGGAATGATGGAATCAGGCTGTTCGATTTCAAGTATGAACTGGCCATCTTCTTCGACCTGAAGTTTTGTATAAATGCAACGACGGAATCTTGTCCATGATTAAAGTTTATTACTGAACTCTGCAATGTTCCAGGATGTTTTGTTTTTACAGATCCGGCTAAAACAGCCAGGTGATAAATCCCGGATGTATTCCTTGGTATCATTGTAGAATTTGTTGGTCACGATATAATGGATATGGAGAACCTCTTCGAAATAAGAGAAAGCCTTCTGGTCTGCAAAACCGCTGTCAGCAGCAAGGATAATGGGAACCTCAGCCGAATATTTTGAACGAATGAGGTTTACAATGCCGGTGATACTATCGATAAAATCGGTACCGTGATTCGAATGGGCGCTTCCCTTACGAAAAATGACATCGACAAGGACTGGTCCCCAGCTAATATGCAGGGGTTGAAAGCCTTTCTTTTTCTTATAGGTGGGTTCACACCCTTCCCTTTTTTTCGACGAATCGTTATCCATCACCATGGTATCAATACCAAGATGAATGATACCAGGCTTTTCGATCCTCAGCCGCCAGATGAAAAGTGTATGCAGAATCTTACGGAACAGTTTATTGGGAACCAGGGATAGCTTTGCGAAAAATCTTTTCATTTGGTGGGATGAAGCCAGTTGAGATGGTTTTGTTTCCAGCAGGGCAGCATAAGCCTGATCGTTTTTCTTTGCATCAAAGCCCGACATTGTCATATCCGTGCCATCAAAGAAGAATGCAAATATCTGAAGGAGAAACTGTTCCAATTGCAATCCCTTTGAGTACACTTTCATAATAGGTGTCAAAATGCTAATTATCACAGAAAAGAGGTTGGTTTTTTCAAGATACCGGAGGATGAGAAAAAGACCACCGCGACCGGAAATTTTATCGTTTGTTACGCTGATTTTTGTTATCTTGGTACCCATAAAAGATAGTTTTGTGTTCACCTAAAAGGTGATGAGTTTTTATATGTTTTGTCACTTCTAAAATACTCATCTTTAGGTTAATAAACAAACTATCTTTTATCTTTTTTACATATATCGCTCAATTTAGGTTTAAGTTGTACTTATTTGCGATTTCTTCGTGTTTAATAATTCAGAGAAATGAAAAAATGTGCAGCTAAAACTTTAATGTTGGTTATTTTATGCACTATGGCCTTTGTATTGGATTCAATGTCCATTAATCCACCCGGTGAAATTAAAGTGCAGAAAATCTGAGATAATGGGAGTCATTGTGCATTTACCTCTTTGGTGAAATATAAAGGGAAATATTACTGTTCTTTCCTCGAAGGGGAAAGCCATATTTTTGACAAACAAGGTGAAGCTGGATTGCATCTCATATGAGGAATAGAAAGCCGTCAGGCCACACCACTGTGGAGGATCACTTGGCCTCCATGCACCAGTTCATGAACGCATGGAACCCGGAGACGTTTATCCAGCGGGCCGTAGAGGTCGGATCCGACACCAAAGCCTATCATTGATATCCTCAGTAGTCATCATCATCCCGAGAAGGCCTGTAAATCATGCCAGGGATTATTGAGCTTCGTGCCCAGGGGAGGAAAGGAACGTCTTAACAACGCATACTGGCGGGCCATGCATAAGGTTCATATCTGATGGAAATCGCCCACATTGAAAAACATGACCTGTTGAAATGTATTAAAAAAGTTATCTTTAACCCCAGCTAAAAAACAGCTTAAACGTTCGATTTGAACTGGGGCAAAAAGAGTGGCCAGAAACTCCGCCGGGCGGTGGTCAGTTTACTCTGCCGGTAGGTGGTCAGTTTAAGCGTTTTGTCCATTATTTTGCTAATATGTTAATTAGAAATGATATAGATAAATTTAAAGAGTGTTGTAAATTTTTGTCAAGTACTTAGTTATTATCATGAAAGAATCACGCCGCGATTTTATCAAAACTGTTTCATGCTCTTCCATCGGATTATTAAACATTCCCTTGTATAGTTTTGGTTCCACCATGTTATCAGAGAGCTTTAACGAACCATCATCTAACCATTCTTTGTATAGTCTCTTTAAGAACCCGCCGAACACATCAAAACCATTTTTCAGATGGTGGTGGAATGGTAACTTAATTGAAAAAGAAGAGATAATAAGACAACTTGACATATTTAAAGAAGCTGGAATTGGGGGTGTTGAGATAAATCCCATCAGATTCCCCGGAGTAGATAAACTTGGCATTCAAGAATTAACCTGGCTTAGCAGGGAGTGGCTGCAAATGCTAAAATTTGCAGTAGAAGAAGCTAAAAAACGCGATATAATTTGTGATGTTATTGTAGGTTCGGGATGGCCTTTTGGTGGAGAATTTCTGGAAAAAGATGAACAAAATCAAATTTTGGCCATAAATGTTGATCGATATAAATTGGTTGGTCCTGCGACTGTAAGATTTTCAAAACAAGAATTGCTTAATCGGGTAGGTGGTTCCAATGCAGGTATTAAAGAATTATATTCTGTCAGAATGATTCCTTCATATATGGAAATATTTGATGAAGGAACAGATTTAACGGACCAGTTTGAAGATGATATTTTAAACATAGAAGTGCCGTATTATGTTGAACAGGAGCTATATGTGATAGTGAAAATTACGGGCAGACAATCTGTAACCAGAGGAGCTCCCGGAGCATCAGGCCCCGTTCTGAATCATTATAATGAATCTGCAGTCTTAAAATATTTGAACAAGATGTCTGATGCATTAGAGTCGGAATTTAATGATTTAGGTTCTGCATTCCGTTCAATGTTTTGCGATAGTATGGAATTAGGTGGACACAACTGGTGTGATGATATGTTGGAAGAATTTGAAAAACGCCGTGGTTATTCACTGAACCCATACATACCTTTTGTACTGGAATATAACGGACATGAAGGGAATCCTGTTGGAGCAAAATTGACAGGTTCTGCATTAGAAGAAGTTAATCGGGTCAGGTACGATTATGTTATCACAAAACAAGAGCTTTTTACAGAAAGATTTCTAGTTACATTTCATAATTGGTGTAATGCCAATAATGTAAAATCCAGAGTTCAAGGTTATGGTATCGGTTATCATCCTCTTGAAGCAAGTATGCTTGTCGATATACCTGAAAATGAAACCTGGTTAGGAAATCATAATGGGTTAAAAGATCATCATGGTTTCACTTCAGTAAATAAATATGTTGCTTCCGGCGCAAAATTAGCAGGCAAAAAACTGGTCAGCTGTGAAGAAATAACAAACATTTCACAGGTCTTTTTTGCATCTCTGGAAATGATTAAAATAATTGGAGACCAAAGTAATGTTTCAGGAGTAAATCATTCCATTTTACACGGATACAACTATAGTCCTGAAAGAGCAGAATTTCCAGGATGGATTCAGTTCGGAACATATTTCAGTGAACGCAATACCTGGTGGCCTTTCTTTAAAAAGTGGACTTCATATAAGTCCAGAATTTCATCCTTGTTTCAAATGGCTGCTCCCTGTGCAGATATTGCAATTATCCATCCACTTGCAGATAAATGGAGTAAATATGGTGCGCAATTTCAACCAGCATTTGGCTGGGGAGAAAGATATCCGTGGTATGAATATGATTTATGGTATTCAATTCATCAGAATGGGAATACTTGTGATTATATATCTGAAAAAATCATTATCAATGGTGAAATAAAAAAAGGAGGATTAGTATACAATCAACAAGCTTATCATACTCTCATCTTTATGGAGGTAGAATCAATTAAACCTGAAACTGCAAAGATGTTATTGAAATTCGCTAAAGAGGGAGGAAAATTAATTTTTATAAAAACTGCACCACATAAAAGTCCGGGATTGAAAAATCATAAGGAAAACGATGCTGCAGTAAATCAAGAAATAAAAAGAATTATTCGGAATTTCCCAAGAACTTGTAAAGTTGTTGAAGCTCCGGAAAAAGACCTTTTAATATGGTATCAGCAAGTTCAGTCTGAGTTTAACATTGCCCCGGCAGTGAAAATATCTCATCCTTCATATGATGTTAGCCAGGTGCAATACTCTTATGATGAAAAGGAAATTTATTTTTTTATTAATTCAAGCAGGAGTAAGACACATCAGTTTCAGGCAGAATTTAGAACCGGAGATAAAACTCCCTGGATTTGGAACCCTGAATCCGGAGAGCGCTATTTGTATCCTTTCAATGAGAAAAAGAACTTACTGAACATCGAACTGTCACCGGCTGAGTCGAAAATTATAGTATTTGATAATGAACAAGAAGGAAAACTTTTATCTTCAATAAAAGCTAATAAATCATCTGCTTTCCCCATTGACGGTGAATGGAATATAGGGTTTCATCATATCAATGGAACTCATACAAATCAAACTTTTATCAGACTTTTTGATTTCAAAAATAATCCGGACTATAAAAACTTTGCCGGTAATGCAATTTATACAAAAACAATTAAACTTGATGATGTCAACTCATTTAAATTTATTGATTTAGGAAAGGTTCATGGAATCTCTGAATTGTATATTAACAATGTACATCTCGGGACAAAATGGTATGGCGAACATCTTTATAACTGCCAGAATCTTTTGAAACCAGGTGAAAATATTATTAAAATATCGATCACAACAATTGTAGGTAATTATTGTAAAAGTTTGGAAGATAATAAAACTTGCCAAAATTGGACAAAAAATCAATCCTATGAATCAATGGGATTAATTGGACCTGTAATGTTCTTGGATAACTAGACAATAATATACTTAACTAAGGTTTGCTTAAAACGACTTTTAATCAAAATTACAGCCATATTTTCTGAATAGTGATGTACATTTGACGCCACAAGAACCAAAATAATTCCATTATTATGAAACGTATTCTATCTGTACTGATTCTGTCCATGGCACTTGCATCGGGCCGGGCTGCTATTGTGGATACCCTTCAGATTTACAGTGAGTCGATGCAAAAAAATATTAAAGTGATAGTTGTTACTCCGGATAACTATTCGTCGTTCAGTGAATTGCCTGTTGTGTATCTCTTACATGGCTATAGTGGCAATCACCTCGACTGGATTAGCAAAGTCAAAGGTATTGAGAAATCAGCCGACATTTATAACTTCATCATTGTTTGTCCTGATGGCGGCTACGGTAGCTGGTACTGGGATAGCCCTGTCGATCCAAAGTCGCAGTACGAAACTTTTGTTTCGTCAGAATTGATTAAAGCCATCGATTCGAAATACAAAACCATTAAAAATCGCAAAGGACGTGGCATTACCGGACTGAGCATGGGGGGACATGGCGGACTTTACCTCGGAATCAGGCACCAGGATGTGTTTGGAGCTGCCGGAAGTATGAGTGGTGGCGTAGATATTCGCCCCTTCCCCAATAACTGGGAAATGGCTAAACGCCTTGGAACTTATGCAGAGGAACCCGAACGCTGGGAAAAAAATACAGTGATTAACCAGCTTCACCTGCTTACGCCAAACTCTCTGGCTCTGGTTATCGACTGCGGAACTGATGATTTCTTTTTCGAGGTAAACGAAAACCTCCACCAGCAGTTGTTGTACCGCAACATTCCACACGACTATATTACCCGTCCGGGCGGACACACATGGCCATATTGGACCAACGCTGTTAAATACCAGATGCTGTTTATGAGCATTTACTTCAACAGCGCGAAGTAGCTGTTTTGAACAGCCGGTTATATGCAAATTAATTAGATTGGCTCACAGGGAAACCTTCCGGATTTACTCTTCCTGTCTGATTTCAGACTGGCCCGAAGGAAAACTGCGGAGGGTGAATTCTCCTTCGCTGCCGGCCGGTTTAAATCTTCTATCCTTCATTTTTTCACCGTTCACGGTATACTTAAGGGCTGAGGGAAGGACCACTATTCCCGTGGAGTTGGCCGGGATGGTTATCAGCCACTTCAGCTTACCATTTTCCATTCCCCAGTTGCTGGTCACTGGTCCGTCTGGCTGCCGAAACTTTTTTCACCGGCATTATAAAATTGCGCGATCATCTCTCCGGCAATGGCCTTTTTCATTCCGGCATACTTCCGGGCATCACTCTTTTCTCCCAATATCAGGGCCGTTTGTTCCATGATACTCACATCGAGGTAATGGAAGGAAGTGGAGGTAAATTCGATGGGGGTATCAATAGCCTTGTTGCCTTCCGGAGGGCACCAGTCGCCCAGACCCTGGTAAACGATGTGGCGGGTCAGGCTGTTATATTTCCCGGTCCTTGCCGTGTCGGATGCCAGTGTGGCCACGTAATCGGTCCATTGTTTCATGTCGGGATAAAATTCCCGTAGTACCTCTTTATTTCCATAATAGACATAAAGCCACCAGGGGATCTGGACCAGCGCGGTACCCCAGTCGGGGGAGGCCACGCCGCAGAGCCTTTTCCCGGGGGCAACCATATAAGGTATGCCCGACGGCTTTGCGGTGTAGTAAAAGGTGGTGTTGTGCCGTTCGTGGAACGATGTTCTTTTCTTCTGCGCCAGAGCGCCGGAGCGAATGTCTTCCAGATATTTCACCCAGAAATTGTCCATCTGCAGGTAGAGGTTGGCCATCTTCACATAGGCATGGGTATCACCCAGCCATCCGCATTTTTCACGGTCGGGACAATCGGTGGGAATGCCATGAAGGTTACTCAGGAGCGTGCGCACCGCCATTTCATGCAACTGGTTCACCTGCGGGTCGGCACACCTGAAGGATCCGGTCTGTGCAAGATCGCTGTGCACCACCACCTGGCTGAGGGTCGAAAGATCAGGTGTGCCCGAAAAACCCGACAACTCCGCATAGCGGAATCCCTGATAGGAAAAGCGGGGCGACCATTGTTCCATGCCGGTACCTTTGCAGGTATATAAGTGTCCGAAAACGGGGCCATGGTGTACCGATCCCAGGGATCTGAAATCAATGCTGCCATCACTGTTTTTTTCTTCTGCCATCCGGATGGAGAGCCGGGTACCTTCGGGCTGTCTGACTTTCAGGAGCGGAATTCCTGCCTGGTTGACACCAAAGTCAAAAATCCAGTTTCCGGAAGGATCCTGCCACAGCTCCACCGCCCTGATCACTACATGGGTCCTGATTGGTTCGATGAGCTGGGGCTGCAACCGGGGAGGGATTCCCGCTGTGGCAGCCACTGCAGGTTTCCAGTAGGTGCAGTTGGCATCGGCCCTGCTCCAACCATTGACCTCCCTCCGGGCATCTTACGATTCACCCAGGTAAACATTGGAGTTCACGACCGGTCCGTCAGCCCAGGTCCAGCCTTCAGCACTCCCGAGGACCTGCCGCGAACCATCGTGGAAGAGGGCTACCAGCTGCAGCCTGAACATAGGCTTCCCGTAACCAAAGCGGGCCCCGTGCCAGGCTTTGTCCTGTGCAAACCATCCATCACCCAGCATCACCCCCATACAGTTGTCCCCCATTTTCATCCGGTCGGTAATGTCAAACGCGGTATAGAGGGCATAGTGTTCATAGTTGGTTTGAGCCGGATCCAGAAAACGGGTCGAATCGATTTTCGATCCATTCAGGTATAACTCTCCTGCACCTAGTCCGCAAAAATAAACGGTGACATTTTCTGGAGGTATTCCATCCTTTTCCAGCCGGAATACCTTCCGGAAACAGGGAAGGGTTTCGCTTTCACCCTCAGGCCGTGTGATCCACTGCGCCGACCACGACTGCTCATTTTTCAGGCCTGTCGTAAAGCGGGCAACAGGGCTCCAGTTGTTTTTCTTTCCTGAATTATCCCAGATCCGTACGCGCCAGTAACAGGTTGTCGCGTCAGAAAAGACCACACCTTCGGGTTTGATGTTGAATTGTTCATCCGATTTCTGCCTGCCCTTTTTCCAAATGTCGGCCTTGCCGGCTTCGAGCAACTCAACCGAAGAAGCAATTTCCACTTCCCGGGCCGTCTGAAGGAAACCCTCCTCTTCCGTGCGGATCTTCCAACTGAATGAGGGCGAATCGATACCCACTGGATCGATCCTGTGGCCACAGCGGAGATCGTAGATTTCCACTGATTCATTGGTATTGCTCCCTAAAACCAGGGAGGTCATCAACACAAGGGCAACGATGATAATACTTTTCTGCTTCATCTTATTCGGGTGTCGTGCACATGTAATTGAACCGGGCACCGGGTGCCACATCCCCGTTGACGTACCAGTCCAGGGAATCGCCATTGCAAGGAGAACTGGTATTTCACACTTGTTTTCATCGATTTGATTATTATTTCTACTTTGACAGATTAGATATAAGCATCATTTTATGTAATAAGACGAATGTATTACACTAATATCTAGCACTTTAGGCTCACGATCGGTAAACAACCGTATCGTTCCGGGCAATGTATAGCACAAAGTTAAAATAGTAAAGAATATGGAGAGACGCTGACCGGATTAGTAAATCAGCTTAATTGCCATTTTATTGATTATCTGCAATTTTTGAACAAATGACAATTAATTTATCCAACTTTCCCAATCCAAAATTCTGTCAGAAAATCTGCCAGTGAAAAGGAAAAACAGGGTAGAATGGTGTAAAAAATTTGATTATTGAAATTTTGTAATGATAAGATATACAAACTGATATCAAGTAGTGAAGGGTCGAGCACCGGTCCTGGCAAAAAGCCTTCTACGGATCCTTTAAATATATTCTTCAAGGGACACGGAAAATATCAGAGGGAGAAGCCGTCTATGAAAATAAAATCTACCGAAAATGACAATAGGCTTGTACATGAGGATTGCTTTTATGACACTGCTCACTTGCAATCCAAACTTATAATAATAGTTCGGGAAGATGGAGACACACTTCATATGGAAGTGATGTCGTTTTCCGGGTTTATAACTCCTCGGTCAAGAGAGCCTCAGGAAGCGTTGGATGAAACGATTTACCGTGTTTTTAGAACTCCAAAGGATTACACGCAGTTCGTGGTCTATTTGTACAAAAAAAGAAAGGGTTGCATTTTTTTTTGATGCAACTCTTTGATTTTCTTGTGATCCCGGAGGAATTCGAATCCCCAACCTTCTGATCCGTAGTCAGATGCTCTATCCAATTAAGCTACGGGACCCTTTTTCTGCGTAAACGCAGTGCAGATCATGATCTATTCTGTACGGTGCTTTCCCGTAGGAGTATGCCGCGAGATTTTCATTTCTGCGGTGCAAATATAGGGTTTATTTGCAATTCTTCTCTTCCCTTCCTGAAAAATCTGCACAAATTACCAGGTGAGTGAGGATTTCCAGATGGACTGGACATCGAGGTTATCGTTTTCAATATCGAGAAAATGTTTGAAGGTCCCCACCTTGAGTTCATAGGTGGCGGCTTCGTCGCAGACAATCATGGCACGAGGGTGGAGTTGGAGGGCGCTGCCGGTCCACATATGGTTGACCCCCTCTTCCACAACATGGCGCAGTGCCCTGGCCTTGTTATGGCCATTGACGACGATCAGCACCTCTTTGGCATCGAGAACGGTACCGACACCAACGGTGAGGGCCAGGCGGGGCACTTTGGTCACATCGTTGCCAAAAAAGCGGGAGTTGACCAGCCGGGTGTCGTAATTGAGTTCCTTGCTCCGGGTACGGCTGGCCAGCGACGATCCCGGCTCATTGAAGGCGATATGGCCGTCGACGCCGATGCCCCCCAGGAAAAGGTGGATACCCCCCACCGCCTTGATTTTCTCCTCATAACGGGCGCACTCCGCTTTGATATCGGGCGCCAGCCCGTTGAGTATGTTGACATTCTCCTCCGGAATGTCGATGTGGCTGAAGAAATTGCTCCACATGAAATAATGATAGCTCTGCGGATGTTCGGGTTCCAGGCCAACATACTCATCCATATTGAAGGTCACCACATGTTTGAAAGAGACTTTGCCCAGTTTGTAAAGGGCGATCAGTTCACTGTAGACCCCCAGGGGGCTGGATCCTGTGGGCAGTCCCAGAACAAAGGGTTTTCCGGCTGCAGGTTTGAAAATTTCAATCTTGCGGGCGATGTAGCTGGCCGTCCACTTGGCCAGATGCTCATAGTCGGGTTGGATAATCAGTCTCATGATAGAAATATTTATTGTTTACATTAATCTATTCCCTGGGCCGGTGCAACACGCGCATCCGGCTGTTTTGCAGGTCCATCTCCTTCAGAGTCAAGCCCCTGCAAGTTGCCGGATGGTTCCGACCATTTTGTCGGCAAGTTCGTTCTTTTTCCGGATATGTTCAACGACCTCCCTGACAAATGTATTGTTTTCAAAAGTACCCCTGACTTTCATGAAATCCTGTTCTTTGATCTGCTGGTCGCCGTCCATGCCGAAACCGGTCATGGCACTGAGGTTAAACTCTTTCCTGGCATCTTCATACAGGAGTTTGTCGAGACCGGTCACACAGGTTTTCCATTGGCAGATGAAGGCGATCAGGTCGTCAGCGGTGAGCTCATCCAGTTTTTTACCCAGGGTCTCCTCCAGGAGTGCGGATGCCCAGGTCCACTCCATCTCATAATACTCTGTGTGAAGGGATTTCAGGGCGTTCTCCAGTTCGTGGAGATTGGCTATGTCCCCTGATTCGGTCCTGCGCAGCAGTTTCTTGACTTCATTCTTGGGAGCAATCAGTCCGCAGGCATCGATCCAGTCCCCTTCGCCCTGGTCACTTTCAGGTTTCAGCCCTTTCAAGAGTTCCTCCATGGAGGAGTAACTCCCATTCAGCATCCTCGATATCAGGGAATTGCCAAGGAATTTTACAATAGCCATCTCATAGAGATCGATTCCACGGAGCAGGGAATGGCGGGAGATAAAGGTAGTTTTCCAGGTGTAAGTTTCGGTGGTCTCCCCTGATAATTGGCTGATTTGTCGCAGGATCTGTTTACCTCTGACCATTCTCTGGATGGTGAAGGGACTCAGCAGGTTGAAATTAATGGAATCGAGCCGTTCGGGATCCTTGCGGCGGTCGCGGCGCGGCCATTTCATGGCGTCGCGGATGGTCCCCACACTCCTCAGGTTGATCCCGGGAGCCAGCCAGCTTTCGTCCTTGTTTTCGATCAGATAGGAGAAGGGCATATCGGAGGTGTCGTTGTTTTTATAATGCCTCCCCATGACCAGGGTGAAGGGGCCGATGCGTGCCGGCCAGAGGAGATAGGAGTCGCTGGTGGTCTTGGAGCCCCTTTCCACGATCCCATGGTGAATAGGGCCCAGTTTGTACATGTGGTTACTCTGGTTGGAACCGCTGCCCGCATTACAGAACGAAAAGAGCCCGGCAATGAGCAGGGTGGATTTGTGGTGAGAGACGGTAAAGGGACCTGCGAAGACGCTGCAGGCTTCGCCGTTGAAACCCTGGCAGTTGCTGAAGAAGAGGGAGTTGATGGCCGAATAGTGTTTACTCAGGACGCACCCCTGCCCAATAAAACAGTTGGTCACCACGGCATGGTCGCTGACCTCGGTGCCCGAAGAGATGATAAACCTTTCGGCCACCACGTTATTCCCCACCTGGGCGCCATCGTGTCCGTTGCTGTTGACCGACCCCTCCTGAAGGCGTGAAGCCCCTGTGATGGTGGCATGAGACCCCACCCTGACGTTGATGATCTGCCCGGTATCGACAATCCGGGACCAGGAGCCGATGGCCCCCCTTTCCGATCTGACGCTGTCGGCATAGGCCCTGATCAAAGCCGAAACAGTGTCATAGAAGTTGTGGTAATGGCGGTAAAAGGCCATCAGATAAGCCGTATGGGCCGAAAGCTTATCATAAATGAGCAGTTGCCTTCCACCGGTCTCGTCAAGGACATCCACCTGCACCCCGTTGCCGAAGGTCGACGCCCCCTCCATATAAATATGGTTGCAATTGTCGATAAGCACATGGTCGCCGATGTCATAGCCGGCAATGTACCCCCTGACATCGGTGATGCAGGCCTGGTCCCCTACCCTGCAGTCGTGCAGCCAGGTATTGTAAAGACCCGCCTTTTGTTTAACCCCTCCGGGAAGGAGGATTTCCTCGCTGAACACTCCGAGATAGTTTTTCCCGGTAAACCGGCACCTTCGCACGGAAGAAGCCTGGAAATCCTGGACGACCATGAGGCCCGACCAGTCGTCGGCCACGCATCCCTGTAATTCCAGCCGGGAGATCTCTTCCGGCTCTAGATAGCGGTAGGAGTCCGTGAAGTGCATAGTGTGGTAAGTTATGAAAAAAAAGGCAAACAGGGGTCAGCTGGCGGGCACTTTCAGGGTCAGCCGGGCCAGGTATTCGTTGTTATTTCCCTCCGCCTCCAGCGAGATGCGGAATCCCTGGGCCTCAGCCACCTGGCTGAGGGTGTCAGAATCGATGAAAAGCCAGAAGAACTTGTCGCTTCTGAGCTTTTTGTAACTGACTTCGTAGATCATTTCGCCATAGTAGTTCTGGTTGGAGAGATCCACCCAAACCGACCCATCTTCCTCTTCAAACAGGTAGCTGATGTCGGTGGAATCCAGGATAATCTGTCCGCCCGGAGCAAGGAGTCTCCGCAGGTGTTCAAGGAGTTTTTCCAGTCCTTCGAGTGTTCCGGCGATGCCGGATCCGTTCATCAGCAACAGGATGGTATCAAAGCTTCCGGAGGAGATATGAAAGATATCGTCGCAGATGACCTCTTTGACGCCCCGTTCGCGCATGACCACGGCGGCCAGTTCAGACCGCTCTACGGCGGTGACCTTCATGCCCCGGGACTGGAGTTCAAGGGCATGGCATCCTGCCCCTGACCCGACATCCAGAACCCGTCCTTTGCACAAGGCCAGGGCTTTGAGTTCCAGGTCGGGCATTTCTCCGGAATTTCTGAAGAATATGGCAGGATCCATCTCTTCACCTTCGGTGTAATTGGAATCGACCAGAAGGAGGTCTGCCTTTCCGGAGTGATAATAATCGTAAATGGCTTGTCCGAACGGATCGTTCATCTGGAAGTTTTATTGGCAGCGAAGTTAAGTTAAAAACGACCAGGGTAGACGATGAGGGGGAATTGGAAAGCTTGCGGAGGCAAAATATTAATCTTAAGATAAAAATGGGCCATTTCCCGGAGGAAACAGCCCATATATCTTAATTGGTCAAATGTCAGAACCGGAATCCCAGGGTAAAGAGCACCTTATTGGAGACTTCATCGAAGGCAGCCATTTCTGGGAGCGGGTAATTGTTGGAGGAGGGTTCAGGATAGAGCCGGTTAAAACGGGTATTTTCAGAGTGCCGGAAGGCCACGTCGGCAAAGAAACCGCCGTTACTGTAACCAAAGCCCGCGCTCAGGACCGTCAGGTCTTCGCCGGCATTGGGCTGGTTCTCTCCGAAGGCTTCCTGTTTGAAAGCGGAGGGGTAGATCTCGTAACCACCACGCAGTGAGAAGGTGTTGGTCAGCCGGTATTCGCCGCCCAGCCTGACATTGGTCACCGGCTGGAAGAGGTCGGTGATGTCACTGTTTTCGTCGGCAAAATCGTAGCCATCGCCCCCTTTGCGGAGCTTGGCCATCGAATAATCGAGGTATTCCATATCGGCACTGACCAGGCCCCGTTTGCCCACGACCAGGGCACCGCTGAGAGTAGCCCTGAAGGGGGTGGTCATCTCGTAGTCGTACTCACTGTATGGTGAGGAAGAATCGAACGTCTCGCTGGACTGGTCATCCCAGGTAATGGAGGATCCCATGGAGGTCTCGAACCTGTCGTTGAGCTTAAAAAGGGTGGGTGTAGCCACTGAAGCTCCGATGCGCAGCGCGTTAATAGGCTTAAAGATGGCGCCCAGCTTGAAATTGTAGCCCGTACCGTAAGTCCGCAAGGAGGAGTTGAACTCGAAATCATTGAGATAGGGAATGGTTCCGTCGGTATCCCACTCTCTCAGGGTGGTGTTCTCACGGTAGTAGAAATCGGTGATTCCCAGCGAGGCCCCCAGGTAGAAGCGGTGGTTGAAGTTGAGCCCCAGTCCGAAGGTATATTCATCCATGGTCCCCCCCCGGTCATAGCTTTTCCGCTGTTTGTGGCCATCGTAAGCCGCACTGGTGCGGGCCGACTCCAGGTCGTTGAAGTAGACGCCGCCGTCGGTTTTATCCAGGGTGTAGGTATCCCATGCCAGCTCCTCGTAATACTCACTCCAGCTCTTGTTATTGGCATTGGCGGCCATATGGTCGAGGAATGAAGAGGTGGACTTGAAGGCCTCGGCAATCGAATAGGAATTGAAATCCTTCAGCCGGTTGTAACCGATGCCCAGGTTGACGCTCACCAATCCGCTCTGGTTGTTTTTGCGTGAGTCCATGACGGCGACATAGCTGAGGTTACCCAGGCCAGGGCGGTAGTCATTCTCCACCATGCTGTTGCCCAGATAGGAAGAGGAGATTTCGGTCATTCCGAAAGAGGGGGTCAGGGCGAATTCCGACGACCGGTAAATGCCCAGTCCGGCAGGGTTGATGCCCGCGCCCGTGAAGTCACCTCCAAGGGCCCCAAAGGCATTGCCCATGGCCCCGGAGCGGGCCGTTCCCTCGATCCTTCCGGAGGAATAGCGCAAGGCGTCTTCGAAATTCTGAGCTCCGGCCAAAAATGGAAGGAGGAGCATTAAACCTGAGATCAAAAAATGTTTATTCATGGCTTGAATATGTTAATAGTATAGTACACATAGTTATTTCCTTTTTGCGACCATCCGGTGTTTACCTTCTACCGCTCCCTCCCGAAGAGGAAGAACTTCCGCCGCCGCTGCGTCCGCCACCCGAGGAGCTGCCTGAGGAGCCCCCGCTGTAGCTCGATCCGGAAGAAGAACTCCGGCTGGGTGAGCTGTAAGAGGGTGAGCTGTAGGAGGAGGAACTCCGGCTGGGAGCACTGTAGGTACTCTGTGAAGGGGCTGAGTAATTGGTCCCCGACGAAGAGCTCCGGTTGTAGGTGGAAGTAGAACGGTAGGTCCGGTCGCTGGAGGTGGAGCTGCTGGGCCGCGAGTAGACGGTAGTCGGGCGGGTGGTGCTTTTCACCGATCCCTCCTGGCTGCTGCCTGTGGAAGGCCTGCTGTACTGCTGCACATTATAGTTGCTCCGGCCGGTAGAGCGCTCCTGGTTGTAACTGGGGGTATAACTGTTGGTCTCCCTCTGGGAAGAGACCCCGGTGCCGCTGTTGGCGGGACGGGTATACTGGCGGGTAGTGGTGCCCTGCTGGCGGAGGGTGCCCTGGTTTTCACCTGCCGACTGGCTTCCCCTCAGGCTGCCTTCATCCACTCTGCGGACTGTGGAGGATTGGCCCTCCAGGCTCCTGCCGGTGGTTCCGGTGGTTCCTCTGCGCATCTCGGTGAGCGTGCGCCCCTGCGTGTCAGTGCCCTCGCGAAGCGTACGGGTGGAAGTACCGTCGGGGGTAATCGTACGGACCCTCCCCTGGGCCCCAGGATTCACGTTGCCGGTCCGGAGATCGGCACTCTTGGATCCTCCCCCTCCACTGGAACTGTACCTGCTCCCGGCAGCCATGGTGTTGAAATCACGCCGGTGCCCATAACGGTAATCATCGGGGTCGATATAACCGCCACCCCAGTAATGGCCGTAGGGATATCCACCACCATAGTAACTGTAATAGGGTGACCAGCCCCCATACCAACCGCCATAGTAACCGCCGTAGTAGCCGCCGTAACCGCCATACCAGGGTGAATAGCCCCAACCCCAGGGATCATATCCCCAACCCCAGCCCCATGAGAGGGAGGAATAGGGATAATACCAGGGATCGTAATACCAGGAGTCATAATACCAGGGATCGTAATACCAGCTGCTCCAGTAAAACGGATCGTAGAAACGGGAATAAGGCCTGTGAAAACGGTGGATCCGGTAGGAGAAATCGACATCGGCCCCATCGTAATAATTATTGATGACATATTTTACTTCATTGTCATCGTAATAAATGGTGGTGTCGGAACCCTGGAGTTCCATCTGGTCCATGTTGTAGAGCTGGGCATCGACGTACTCCTCGGCCTCCTGGCCGTCAAGAATGTAATTATTCATGGTTTTTCCACCCTCCTCGTTGTCGGTGATTTCGCTGATAATCACCCTTTCACCCGATTTAAGGGTTTCCGGCTGCTCCTGAACCTGGGGTTCTTCAGCCATCACCGGAGGAGGGACATCTCCGGGATTGAAATAAATGCCATCCACATAGCCTGTGGAGACAAAAGACCCGGTTGAGCAAGCACTGAAGGCCAGTGCAACCGCTGCAAGCAGGAAAATTTTAGTTTTCATTACTCATCCTCCCTATTTACTTTTTAAGATATAATTTGCTTATTTTGCGTGCTAAAATAACACAGAAACAGGAGCAAAATTTGTACCAAAGATAGGAAAATGGCTAAAGAAATAACGACACGCAGTGACAATTACTCGCAGTGGTATCTCGACCTGGTCAACAAGGCTGATTTGGCCGAGAATTCAGCGGTTCGCGGATGCATGGTGATTAAACCTTATGGTTATGCCATCTGGGAGAAGATGCAGGCCCAGCTCGACAAGATGTTCAAGGAAACAGGGCATGTCAACGCCTACTTTCCGCTTTTCATACCCAAGTCCTTTTTCAGCCGTGAGGCGGCGCATGTCGAGGGGTTTGCCAAGGAGTGCGCCGTGGTGACCCATTACCGGCTCAAGAACGATCCTGACGGCAAAGGGGTGGTGGTTGACCCTGAGGCCAAACTCGAGGAGGAGCTGATCATCAGACCCACCTCGGAGACCATCATTTGGAACACCTACCGCAACTGGATCCAGTCACACCGTGACCTGCCCATTCTGATCAACCAGTGGGCCAATGTGGTCAGGTGGGAGATGCGGACGCGTCTTTTTCTGCGTACTGCGGAATTTCTGTGGCAGGAGGGTCATACGGCGCATGCCACACAGGCAGAAGCTGTGGAGGAAACTCTCAAAATCATCCACCTATATGCCGATTTTGCTGAGAAATTCATGGGTATTCCGGTGATCAAGGGCGTTAAGTCGGAGAATGAACGGTTCGCGGGTGCCGTGGAGACCTATTGCATCGAGGGATTGATGCAGGATGGCAAGGCCCTGCAGTGTGGAACCTCCCATTTCCTGGGCCAGAATTTTGCCAAAGCCTTCGACGTGATGTTCTCCAACAAGGAGGGGGTCCTGGAACACGTGTGGGCCACTTCGTGGGGGGTTTCCACCCGTTTGATGGGAGCTCTGGTGATGGCCCACTCCGACGACAACGGACTGGTCCTTCCGCCCAACCTGGCTCCTATTCAGGTGGTCATTGTTCCGATATACAAAAGCAAAGAAGAACTCGACCGGGTCTCTGCCGTGGCCGACCAGATCATACCCAGGCTGAAAGCCAGGGGCATCTCGGTCAAATATGACGATAACGACACCAAAAAGCCGGGATGGAAATTTGCCGAATATGAACTGAAGGGCGTGCCGGTAAGGCTGGCCATGGGGCCCCGCGACCTCGAAAACGGCACCGTGGAGGTCGCCCGCCGCGACACCCTCACCAAGGAAGTCCTTCCTGTTGAAAATATCGACGCCACCATTGAGACCTTGCTGGCCGACATCCAGGAGAACATCTTCCGCAAGGCCCTCCGCTTCAGGGAGGAGAACATCCGCCAGGCCAACAGCTGGGAGGAGTTCAAAACCCTTCTCAACGAAAAGGGCGGCTTTATTTCCGCCCACTGGGACGGCACTTCCGAAACCGAAACCAAAATCAAGGAGGAGACAAAAGCCACCATCCGCTGTATCCCCCTCGATGCCCAGGAAGAGGAAGGCGTTTGCATTTACTCCGGAAAACCCTCATCTCGCAGGGTACTTTTTGCCATCGCCTACTGACGACGGATTTATCGACGAGCGAATTATTTATTGCAAACCCAAAATATGAATTCCGGGATCAGACAAATAGCTGAACGGCTCCGAGGGCTCCGTGATGCCCTGGATCTCACTCCGGAAGCGATGGCAGCCACCTGTGGATTGTCGGTCGACCGGTATCTGGAACTGGAAGCGGGAGAAGAGGATATCCCCGTGAGCCTGCTGATGCAAATTGCCACGGCCTTCAGGATGGAGCTGACCACCCTGCTCACGGGGGAATCTCCCCGGATGCACGGCTACTCGCTGACCCGCCGGGGACAGGGCACCCGGGTCGAAAGACGGAAGGAATACCGTTATGAAGCCCTCAACGAGAGCTTTATCCACAAGAAAGGCACCCCGTTCATGGTCACCGTCACCCCCCGGCCAGCATCCGATCCCATTCCCCTCTACCGCCATGAAGGACAGGAGTTCAACCTGGTGCTCGAAGGGCGGTTGATGATCTCGGTCAACGGCAGGGAGCTGATTATGGAAGAGGGTGACTCCCTCTGGTTTGACGCGGGCTTGCCCCATGGCATGAAAGCCCTTGGCGACAAAGAGGTGAAATTTCTGGCCATCATACTTTAGCCCATGAGATTAGCTGACTTATTCCTGGAGAAGAGCAGTTTTACGGATCTGCAGGATTTCCAGTCCCACTTCAGGATTGCCGTTCCGGAGGATTTCAATTTCGGATTTGACGTGGTGGACCGCTATGCGCGTGAGGAACCCGGTAAGCTGGCCCTGCTGTGGACCAACGACAAGGGGGAAGAGCGGCGTTTCACCTTCGGGAAGATCAGCCGGCTCAGTGATGCGGCGGCCTCCTGGCTCCGCGGACTGGGGATAGGCTATGGGGACAAGGTCATGCTGATTCTGAAGCGGCGTTATGAATTCTGGCTGCTTCTCATTGCGCTGCACAAGCTGGGAGCCGTGGCCATTCCCGCCACGCACCTGCTCAGGAAGAAAGACCTTGTTTACCGCAACAACGCCGCTGGCATCAAGGCCATCGTAGCCGTGGGCGAAGAGAGCCTGCTGGACGAAATCGACACGGCCATGGCCGACTCCCCCACCGTTCAACTGAAGATTTCAACCGGGCCGGTGGTTCCCGGCGGGTGGCTCCTTTTTTCGGAAGAGACCATCATGCGCGAACCTCTGAAGAGCCCCGGGCGGACGACCGCCAACAGCGATATCTCCCTGCTCTATTTCACTTCGGGGACGACCGGAAACCCCAAGATGGTGGCCCACGACTTCACCTATCCGCTGAGCCATATCTCCACGGCCCTCTGCTGGCACAACGCCAGGGAAAACGGGCTTCACCTCACGGTGGCCGACACGGGATGGGCCAAGGCGGTATGGGGCAAACTTTATGGGCAGTGGCTCGTGGGGTGCGCCGTCTTCGTCTACGACCATGAGAAATTCATCCCCGCCGACCTTCTGGCGGTCATCGCCCGTTACCGGATCACCTCCTTCTGTGCCCCGCCTACCATTTACAGGTTCCTGATCAGGGAAAACCTGCGTGATTTCGATCTCTCGGCCCTCGAATACTGCACAGTGGCTGGAGAACCGCTCAATGCAGAGGTCTACAACCGCTTTATGCAGCAGACGGGCCTCCGCCTCCGCGAAGGATTCGGGCAAACCGAAATGGTGGTAGCCATCGCCACCTGGCCCTGGATGGAGCCCAAACCGGGCGCTATGGGCCTTCCCAATCCCCTCTATGATATCGGACTGCTTCACCCCGAGGGGAGAGCCTGTGAGGAGGGTGAAACCGGAGAGATCATCATCCGCACGGGAAACAGAATACCTCCCGGGCTCTTCCGGGGCTATTACCTCGACCCCGAGCGCACCGCCTCGGTATGGCATGACGGCGTTTACCATACAGGCGACCTGGCCTGGCGCGACGAGGAGGGTTATTACTGGTTCGTGGGGCGCCTCGACGACGTCATTAAAAGCTCAGGCTACCGCATCGGCCCCTTCGAGGTGGAAAGCGCCCTGATGGAACACCCCGCCGTGGTCGAATGTGCCGTCACCGCCCACCCCGATGAGGTACGCGGACAAGTGGTCAAAGCCACCATTGTCCTGGCCCCCGAATACAAACCCGGAACAGAAGCACTTAAAAAAGAGATCCAGGAACACGTCAGGAACTCTACTGCTCCTTACAAATACCCCAGAATCATCGAATTCACCGACGAACTTCCCAAAACCATCTCCGGAAAAATAAGAAGAGTGGAAATCAGGGAACAGAATAACTGACCGGATTCTCCCCTGCTCCGCCCAGCAGGCCTTCCTGTTGGAGGGGTCACTTATGACTCCTGACCGCTCACTTTCTATCGTAGCAATCCCCCACATGCCATCTGGTGGGACACCTGTGACTCCTGACCGCTCACCATCGTAGCATTCCCTTACATGCCATCTGGTGGGGACAC
>CAZKIU010000017.1:45910-48994 GCA_964552955.1 uncultured Prolixibacteraceae bacterium | reverse complement strand
GGGACACCTGTGATGTCTGATCGCTCACTGTTGCATCACTCCCCAGCATGCCTTCCTGCGGGTGGAGTCTCTTATGATCATTCCGGGGGGGGGGAGGTCTGTGACGGCATTTCCCTTGAGCTACAGGGATTCAGGATAAATCAGAGCACAAAAAAAGGACGAGTCATCACTCGCCCTTTTCACCTAACTAAACCAATAAAACTAATCAAACCTAAACCTATGAAACTAAAACCGTGTCAAAGGTAAGGCTCCTGAGCTTACCCTCCAAATCCTTCCGCCGAAAAAACCTGCCATAAAACATTTTTTAATATTCGCTTAACATTGCCCAGGCATTGAATTATTTTCACATCTTTTTAACACTTCTTAATATTTTTAATATCATGGGCTTCAAAAAAAGAGGCTATCTCCTGAAAGACAGCCTCTTGTATTTTCACTCCCTGTTTAAGTCAGGGGTGGGGATTTTTCTGAAAACGTTTCCGGGAGGAGGAATTACTTTTTCCGTTTGCTTTGTTCTTCGGTGGCGATAGAATCGCGCATAGAGGTATCGGCCATGATGTTTTTGTAGCGCATGTAGTCCATGACGCCCAGGTTGCCGGTACGGAAGGCTTCGGAGATGGCCAGGGGGATCTGGGCTTCAGCTTCGATGACCTTGGCGCGGGCTTCCTGTGCCTTGGCGCGCATCTCCTGTTCCAGGGCCACGGCCATGGCGCGACGTTCCTCCGCCTTAGCCTGGGCGATATTCTTGTCGGCTTCGGCCTGGTCCATCTGCAACCCGGCGCCGATGTTCTTGCCTATGTCGATATCGGCAATGTCAATAGAGAGGATTTCGAAGGCAGTACCGGCATCCAGTCCTTTTTCGAGGACCGTACGGGAGATGAAATCGGGATTTTCAAGTACCTCTTTATGGGAGTGGGCTGAGCCGATGCTGGAGACGATTCCCTCGCCCACACGGGCCAGCACGGTCTCTTCGCCGGCTCCTCCTACCAGTTGGCGAATGTTAGCCCTGACGGTCACCCTGGCTTTGGCGATCAACTGGATCCCATCTTTGGCGACGGCCGTCACAGGAGGAGTGTTGATGACCTTGGGATTCACCGACATCTGAACGGCTTCGAAGACATCGCGGCCTGCCAGGTCGATGGCTGTGGCCATATTAAAGGAGAGCTGAATATTGGCTTTGGCCGCTGAAACCAGGGCATGCACCACATTGGCCACATGTCCCCCTGCCAGAAAATGGGCCTCCAGGTCGTTACGGTTCAGGGGAATACCTGCCTTGGTCCCCTCAATCATCGCCCTGACGATCACCCCGGGAGGCACCTTCCTGAAACGCATCAGGAAGAGCTGCATCAGACTGATCCTTACCCCCGATACCAGCGCTGAAAACCACAGCCCTACCGGAACAAAATACAAAAAGATGATCAACAGGACCAGAATCCCCACGATCATTCCGAAAATACCAACTGATTCAACCATATTTATTCTGTTTTAATGAGTTCCACAATAATTGTATTTGAAAGGATTTTCACCACCCTCACCGGTTGATTCGGGTCAATAAAAGCCCCCGTAGAACGGGCTTCCATCGTTTGGGTGCCCACTTTAACTTTTCCGGAAGGCGCCAGCCGGCCCAGGGTAATCCCCTGGTCCCCCACCCCGATCTTCGAAGCATCAAACTGCTCTACCCGACCCTCGATATTGGTGTCCAGTACCAGTTTCCGGCCGGCCTTTGACTTGAAAAAGTAATAAAACATAAAGGGGCCGGTGACCAGGATAGCCACCAGGGTGATCATTCCTCCCAGAGTGCCGAAACGGGAAAAACCCAGATAGACACTTCCGATGAGCATGATGACCCCTCCGATGCCGGCAATTGTGACCCCCGGAATCACGGCAAACTCCAGCAGGAGCAGAAACAACCCCAGTATCACCAGGAAAATTATCACCAGAATAGTCATATATCAGTCGTCAGAAAAGGGTTGCAAATCAGGAAACAGGCCCCAATAACGCCTTATGACAGGTATCGGGGGCTCCTTCAATCGATGGTCACCGTCAGTTCCCGCTCAGTCAGGGCATCCTTCATGACTTTCAGACTGGCGAACTTTCCCGTTTTAATATCGCATTTCCCTTTGTAATGGGTGATGGTCGCACACTGCGAAGCCTGATAGTATTCATGACCGCAGATTTCAACCAGTGCATCAATCACATAATCAAAGGTATGGACATCGTCATTATACAGAATGAGGACTTTATTTCCGGCAGCCACGTCATCGGGTTGCCGGAGTGGATCTCTCCTTGTTTCTTTAGCTGTCATCCTGGACAAGTCTATTGTTTGGGTAAAGATACTCTTTTTCCATTTTGAAGGGCAATGACAAAGGCATCTTTTACACCTTCCAGTCTGACTTGTTGCATCAGTTTCAGGGCATCGTTATAATCGGTGAGCAGCCCTGTGGTGTATACGGTTGCGCCTTGGTCATTCACATAGGTATCGATGACCCTGATCTTGGAAATCTTATCAAAGAGGGCTTTTCTGCTGGCCGGGACCGCCTTGGGATAGGCTCCCAGCTGGATCCTGTAGACGATCTGATCGGGGTCGGGCTGCTCTTCCTGCGGCCCCTCCTCTGTGGCCGTCGTGGTACTCACCGCTCCGGCAGCCTCCAGGAAGAGCGCCGGATCAGGTTCAGGAATCACCGCCAGCGGGGGGTTCTGGATTTTTTGCAGGGAATCGCTGATCCCGGCAAACCGCTCATACTCAGCAAAACCAGCATCTTTCCACCACTCCTGTTCCAGTGCAGCCGCTTTCCGGTAATGGGTGTCAGATTCTCCTTTCAGAAGAATCGTCTCCCGCTCCACCCGGGAAATCATCCGGGCCAGAGAATCCCGTTTGCCCGGATGGGTCGTGGCATGGTAAGATTTCCGTAAATCGTTGGCCCTGCCCAGAAGGGAATCAAGGCGGGCGCGGGAAGCTTCGGCGGCCCGGAAAGCCTGAAGCGCCTCCGGTATCTGAAACATCCACTCGGCCAGATAGGTGACTTTTTCGTTCACCTGGAAACTGATGAATTTGGGGTGTTCCACGGCTCTTTTTTCTGATTCCGC
>CAZKIU010000017.1:0-45810 GCA_964552955.1 uncultured Prolixibacteraceae bacterium | reverse complement strand
TCACCTGGAAACTGATGAATTTGGGGTGTTCCACGGCTCTTTTTTCTGATTCCGCTGCCGGTTCACCCACTGAAGGGAGTTCCTGTATGGTGCTGTCCGGTGAAACCACTGAAGGGAGTTCCTGTATGGTGCTGTCCGGTGAAACCACCTCCACTCCTGTAACAGCGGCTGGCAATTTGCCGGAGGCAATGGTATCGTTCGTCCCCCCCGCTGGGACTGCAACAGTTTGTAGCTGCGGTTCCGTTCCGGAGGCCGGAGCAACAGGATCGCCAGGTTTCGTCGCAACAGGCTCGACAGGTTTTACCGCGTCAGGATCGCTGGGTTTTGCTTCAACTGCATCACCTGGTTTTACAGTGGCAGCATCCCCGTCCTTACTGTTTTCGGCCACCTTCTGTCCGTTGGCAGCAAAAGGGTTCACCTCCTGGTAGCAGAGCTCCGTCAGGCGGGCGACATCCAGGTCAATGACTTCTGCGGAATCAGCATGGTTGCGGAAACGGTTGTAATAGCGCTGAGCCCCGTTCCAGTTATTCCGGGCATGGTAGATGACTCCCAGGTAATAATAGACTTTGGCAGGAACGTCACTGGGCATGGCCAGCACCAGGTTTTTCTCGGCTTCGAGGCCGTAATCGCCTGTCTCTACCATGGATGCCCCCAGGTAATATTTCAGCATATAATCATAGGGGAAATCATACGCCAGCTTGCTGAAAACCGGCAGGGCTTTCTGGAATTCCCCCTCCCTGAACCAACTGACCGCCTGCTCCCGTTTTTCAGGCTGGGGAGCAGAATGGGCCTGCTGCGACATGACAGCAGCCCCCACCCACAAAAGGGAGATCAGGAACATATGATAACGACTGAATGACCTTGGCATAATAGCTTACCAGATTTATTGATGCCTTAAAGATACAATAATCGTGCAAATGTCGGACCCGAATTTATTTTGAACCTCCCTGCCGGGAAAAGAAAACAAAAGACAAGGGGGAAACAATTATGGTTTATATTTGTAAACAGAATAACGATTAACATCATGACCACACTGAAAAAAGGAGATCCGGCGCCCTGGTTTGAGGGGGTCGGCCAAGAGGGGCAGAAGGTGACGTTGGCCGATTTCAGGGGTAAAAAGCTGATTCTCTATTTCTATCCCAAGGACAATACGCCGGGATGTACAGCCGAAGCCTGTAACCTGAATGACCATTATTCTACCTGGCTGGAACGGGGTTTTGAAGTCGTGGGCATCAGTCCCGACAGCACCACCTCCCACCGGAATTTTATAACCAAATACGGGTTGAGATTTACCCTGCTTTCCGATCCCGACCATGTCATCATGGAGCATTATGGGGTCTGGGGAGAAAAGAAGATGTATGGAAAATCCTACATGGGGGTGTTGCGGACCACCTTCGTCATCGACCCGGAAGGGGTGATCACGGAGGTTATTTCCAGTGTAGACACCAAGAACCATACGGTACAAATCGAGAAAACCCTTAATCTTTAAAAATACCAATCATGTCAAAGGAAGATCAAATCGTCGTGAACAAGGAGAAACTGAAAGCGCTTCAGCTGACTCTTGACAAAATTGAAAAAAGCTTTGGAAAGGGTTCCATCATGCGGATGGGTGACAAGCCCGTCGAGGATGTGCCTGCCATCTCTTCCGGATCCATCGGACTGGATGTAGCCCTGGGGATCGGGGGTTACCCCAAGGGGAGAATCATTGAGATCTACGGACCTGAATCATCGGGGAAGACCACCCTGGCCATTCATGCCATTGCCGAGGCTCAGAAAAGCGGGGGTATTGCGGCTATCATCGATGCGGAGCATGCCTTTGATCCCTATTATGCCCGCAAGCTGGGTGTCAACATTGATGAACTGCTGATCAGCCAGCCCGACCATGGGGAACAAGCCCTGGAAATCGCTGATAACCTGATCCGTTCCGGGGCAGTTGACATTGTTGTGATCGACTCAGTGGCAGCCCTGACGCCTAAGGCCGAACTGGAAGGAGACATGGGTGAGAACAAAGTGGGGCTCCAGGCCCGGCTGATGTCGCAGGCCTTGCGTAAACTCACCGCCAACATCAGTAAAACCCGTACCTGCTGCATCTTTATCAACCAACTCAGGGAAAAAATCGGCGTTATGTTCGGTAATCCCGAAACCACAACCGGCGGAAATGCCCTTAAATTCTACTCTTCCGTGCGACTTGACATCCGGCGCACCGGACAGATCAAAGATGGGGAGGAAGTGACCGGGAACAATGTGCGGGTCAAGGTGGTCAAGAACAAGATTGCCCCTCCCTTCCGGAAAGCGGAATTCGACATCCTTTATGGCGAGGGGATTTCCAAATCAGGAGAAATCGTTGACCTGGGGGTCAATTACAATATCATTAAGAAGAGCGGTTCCTGGTTCAGCTATGGGGAGACCAAGCTGGGACAGGGGCGTGATGCCGTCCGTAAACTCATCAAGGACAATCCGGAACTTTCAGCCGAACTGGAAGCTAAAATCCTGGAGGTCATCACCACTGCGCCGGCTGCCGACTGACCATTCGAAGAATGACAGCTTGATATACAGGTAAATGAAGGTAATGAAGTTTGGTGGCACCTCTGTAGGAAGTGCGGCCAATATCCAAAGAGTCAGGGAGATCCTTTCAGGAGTCCCGGGAGACGTCGTGGTGGTAGTCTCGGCGCTGGGTGGGATTACCGACCGGATTCTGCGCACCGCCCGGTTGGCAGCCGGGGGCGATCCCTCTTTCCGGAGTGAACTGCGCGGGATCAGGGAGCGTCACCTGGAGGTGATCCATGACCTCTTTGAGGCGCCACAGCGGAGTGATGTCTCGGCCACATCGGAGGCGATTCTGGGTGAACTGGAGCTGGTACTCACAGGCATTGCCCTGGTAGGTGAGCTGACGCCCAAGACGCTCGACAGGATTCTGGGGATGGGTGAGCGCATTTCCTGCCGGATCATTGCCGCCTTTCTGGAGGCGGGGCTGGCCGATTCCGCCGACCTGATAATCACCGACAGCCATTATGGCAAGGCCACGGTCGATTTCCGTGAGACCAACGCCCGTATCAGGGATGCCTTTGAAGGCTTCCGGGGCCGGAGGGTGATGCCCGGGTTCATCGCCCGCAACAGCAACGGGGATTATACCACCCTGGGCAGGGGGGGTTCCGACTTCACCGCCGCCATCGTGGCCGCGGCCCTCAAGGCTGAAGCCCTCGAAATATGGACCGATGTCGACGGGTTCATGACCGCCGACCCGCGCGTTATCAGCAGCGCCTACACCATTCCGGCCCTTACCTATGCCGAAGCCATGGAACTCTCCAATTTCGGCGCCAAGGTGGTCTATCCTCCCACCATCCTCCCCGTCTATAAAAAGGATATTCCCGTTCATATCCGCAATACCATGAACCCGGAGGCTCCGGGGACGCTGATCACCCGGCTGCCAGGCAATGGCAAAGAACGCCCCATCAAGGGCATCTCCTCTATCCAGGGGATTGCCCTGGTGACGATCCAGGGTATCGGCATGGTCGGCGTTTCAGGCATCGCCATGCGACTTTTTACGGCCCTGGCCCGCGAAAAAATCAACATCATCCTCATCTCCCAGGCCTCCTCCGAAAACACCATCAGCATCGCCATCGAAGAAGAGATGGCCTCCCCTGCCGAAACCGCCATCCGCGAAGAGTTCGAAAGGGAGATCCGCCACGACCAGATCAACAGGGTCATGGTGGAGACCGGCCTTTCCATTGTGGCTATCGTCGGGGAGAACATGCGACAGTCGACGGGTGTCGCCGGAAAACTCTTTTCCACCATCGGCCGCAACGGGATCAACGTGATCGCCATCGCCCAGGGGGCCTCTGAACTGAACATCTCCTGGGTGGTGCGCACCGCAGAATTGCGCAAGACCCTCAATGTGGTTCATGAATCGTTCTTCCTTTCCGAAAATGCGGTGCTGAACGTCTTCCTGGTGGGCACCGGACTGGTCGGGAGTCACCTGCTGGCGCAGATTGCAGCCCAACAGGAGAGGCTTCTGAGGGAAAGCCATCTGAAAATCAGAATCACCGGTCTCACCAACACCCGTCATATGCTCTTCGACCGTGAAGGCATCGATGCCGGGAGCTTCAGGGAAACCCTCCAGGAGAAAGGGGAAAAAGCCGATATCACCCGCTTCGTGGAGCAGATGACCAGCCTTAACCTCTACAATTCGGTGTTCGTCGACTGCACCTCCTCGGAAACGGTGGCCGGTTTGTATCACCGTATTCTCAGTGGGAACATCCACATCGTGGCGGCCAATAAAACTGCCGCCTCCTCGGAATTCGACAACTACCTCCTGCTGAAACGAACCGCCAAGGAGAAAGGGGTCAAATTCCTCTTTGAGACCAACGTGGGGGCCGGACTGCCTATCATCAACACCTTAAATGACCTGGTCAATTCAGGCGATAAAGTGATTCGTATTGAGGCTGTCATGTCGGGTACCCTCAACTATATCTTCAATACCCTATCGGAAGAGGTCCCCCTGAGCCGGGCCATCAGAATGGCCAGGGAGGCCGGCTTCACGGAACCCGATCCGCGGGTCGATCTAAGCGGAGCCGATGTAGTCCGCAAACTGCTGATCCTGGCCCGGGAATCGGGATACCGGCTTGAAAAAGAAGATATCAGGGTCGTCCCGCTTCTTCCTGCCGAATATTTTCAGGGGAGCCGCGATGAGTTCTGGGAAAAGATCCCTGCCCTTGACGCCTCCTTCGAGGAGAAAAGGAAGATCCTGGCTGCCGCCCACAAAAAATGGCGCTTTGTGGCCAGCTTTGATGAACGGAATGCCCGGGCAGAACTGCGCGAGATCGAAAAAGACCATCCCTTTTACGATCTGGAAGGAAGCAACAACCTGATCATTTACCAGACCGAAAGGTACAACGAGTTCCCGATGCTGATCAAGGGCTATGGCGCCGGTGCTGCCGTTACTGCCGCAGGGGTTTTTGCTGACCTGATCCGCGTCTCCAATATCTGAGGATGCAGGTCCAGGCCAGTTAAAGGCGTCATTCTGACCTTCTGATATTCTGATATTCTGATATTCCGAAATTCTGACCTTCTGATATTCATTTATGAAGTACCTGATCATACTCGGTGACGGCATGGCCGATGAGCCCATAGGGGAATTGGGCAATAAGACACCGTTAGAGGCGGCCGTGAAGCCCTCGATGGACCGGCTGGCAGCCCTGGGGCGCTGTGGCAGGCTCGACACCATTCCCGAAGGGATGCACCCAGGCAGCGAAATCGCCAACCTCTCGGTACTCGGCTATGATGTTCCCGCCGTCTTTGAAGGGCGCGGGGTATTGGAAGCAGCCAGCATGGGGGTGGAGCTCGAACCGGGCGACCTGGCCCTGCGCTGCAACCTTATCTGCCTGGAAGAGAACAGGATCAAAAACCATTCTGCCGGGCATATTTCCAGCGGGGAGGCCGCAGAGATCATCGCCTTTCTGGCCATGAAGATGGGCAATGACCGCATCCGTTTTTACCCGGGTGTCTCCTACCGCCATCTGCTGGTCATCAAGGGGGGGCACAAGGGTCTGGCCTGCACCCCGCCACACGATGTCATGGGCACCCCTTTCCGGGAGGTGATGGTCCACCCCCTGGTGGAAGAGGCTTCTTCCACAGCCAGCCTGCTGAACTATCTGATTGTGAGAAGCAGGTATCTCCTGGAGGAGCATCCTGTGAATCTGAAAAGGGTGGCTGAAGGTAAGGATCCGGCCAGTTGCATCTGGCCCTGGTCGCCCGGCTACCGTCCTCAGATGCCCACGTTGTCAGCGCTTTACGGCATCGGCCCTTCGGCAGTCATCTCGGCCGTCGACCTGATCCAGGGTATCGGGGTCTATGCCGGCATGAAAGTCATTCGGGTAGAGGGGGCGACGGGACTTTATGATACCAATTACGAGGGTAAAGCCGAAGCAGCCCTGGAGGCTCTCAGGGAGCACGACCTGGTGTATGTGCATGTGGAAGCCAGCGATGAAGCCGGGCATGAGGGCAATCCCCGGCTTAAAACCAGGACCATCGAATACCTCGACCAGCGGCTGCTGCGCCCTATTATGGAAGCCACCTCCCACTTGAAAGAACCGGTGACCATCGCCCTGCTCCCCGATCACCCGACACCCTGCGCCCTCCGTACTCACACCCGTGATGCTGTCCCCTTCGTCATTTACAAACCCGGAGAAACACCCGACGCAGTGAACCGTTATGACGAGTTCTCGGTGATCAACGGGAGCTACGGACTCCTCAAAGGGGAAGCATTCATGAAAGCGTTGCTGGCCAAACAAGAGTGACCCGGCAGCCTGACGACCAGGCCCATCAAGAATAACTAATTGTATTTTAATATCTTGAGTACATCTTATTTATCTCATACTGGAAGCCACAAAATATTCCATCACCAGTAAACTGAAATCCATGCTCTATTACAGCACCAACCACCAGATCGCGCCGGTGACCCTCCGGGAAGCGGTGATCACCGGACTGGCCGCCGACAACGGGCTTTTCATGCCCGAAAGGATCGACCGGCTGGATCCTTCGTTTTTCAGTCAAATGGCGCGCCTTTCCTTTCCGGAAATCGCCTTCAGGGTAGCCAGCCATTTCTTCGGCCAGGAGATTCCGGAGGAAGCCCTGCACACTATCACCACCGGCGCCCTCTCCTTTGACTGTCCAGTGGTCAGGGTAAAGGAGCACTTCTGGTCGCTGGAGCTGTTTCACGGGCCCACCCTGGCCTTCAAGGATGTAGGCGGCCGTTTCATGGCCCGCATGCTCCGCTATTTCCTCCAGGATACCGGGAAGCCGGTCACCGTGCTGGTGGCCACCTCCGGCGACACGGGCAGCGCCGTGGCCAACGGTTTTCTGGGCGTGGAAGGCATTCGTGTGGTCGTCCTTTACCCCTCCGGAAAGGTGAGCGACATCCAGGAAAAACAGTTCACCACGCTCGGACAAAACATCACCGCCCTGGAAATTGACGGCACTTTCGACGACTGCCAGCGGCTGGTGAAAGCGGCCTTTCTTGACCAGGGACTCAAGGATAAGGTCACCCTTACCTCGGCCAACTCCATCAATGTGGCCCGGTTTCTTCCGCAGGCCTTTTACTATTTCAATGCGGTGGCGCGCCTGCAGGAAGCCGGGGCCCTTGACGGCCGTAAACTGGTCGTGGCCGTGCCCAGCGGCAACTTCGGCAACCTGACGGCCGGTCTCTTCGCCCGGGAGGCGGGGCTCCCCATCGAACGCTTCATCGCCGCCAACAACCGCAACGACGTGGTTTTCCAATACCTCAAAACCGGCCTCTACGCCCCCAGGCCATCGGTCGAAACCATCGCCAACGCCATGGATGTGGGCACCCCCAGCAACTTCGCCCGAATCCTCGACCTTTACGGCCACTCCTGGGAGAAAATTAGGGCCCTTATGTCTGGATTCCGCATGGACGACCAGGGGATCAGGGAAACCATCAGAAGGGTGTACCAGGAGACCGGCTACCTCTGCGATCCCCATGGTGCCTGTGGCTATGCAGCCCTCGAAGCACAACTCAACGCCGGAGAAACCGGCCTCTTCCTGGAAACCGCCCACCCCGCCAAATTCACGGGAACCATGGAGAAGATCCTTGGCCAGGGTACGGTACCCCTACCCCTCCGGCTGGCTGCCTTTATGACGGGAGAAAAACAAACCATTAAAATGGGCCCCCACTTCCCTACATTCAGACAATGGCTTTCTGAAAACTGCAAGTAATCCATCTAACCAACCGGCCCATCTTCGCTCCCTGCCTCCAAAACCTTTTTTTTTGATTCCGGAAAGGTCAAAAGCGGAGATAATGTCCTATCTTTAGGAGCAGTGCAGGCATAGGTGCAGTGCAGGCAAGCCGCTTATTTTCTAAAGATAAGAAGTTATTATGTTGCGAATTTCCGGATGGATCGCGGGATTGCTGATGCTAACAGTTATCAGCCAGGGTCAGGAGACGACCATCGCCGTGAAGGAGAGGCAGCCAGCGGTAGCCGGCAGCTTTTACCCGGCATCTGAACAGCAGCTCAGGGCTATGCTGGGGCTGTTTTTCCCTGCCGAAAAGCTGAAGGAGTCTGGTGATCCGATGGTGCTGGTGGTGCCCCATGCCGGCTATATTTTTTCGGGGGAGGTAGCAGCCGCGGCCTACAAACGGCTCGACCGCGATAAGAGTTACCGCCACATTTTCATCCTCGCCCCGGCCCACCGGGTTCCCAACCAGGGCGCAGCCATTTATACTTCCGGGGGCTTCATCACCCCCCTGGGCAGGGTGCCTGTCGACCCCCTGGGCGCCGAACTGGCCGCCCGGAGCCGCAAGATCAGCACCGATCCTGGCCTGCACCGACAGGAACACGCCATTGAGGTGCAACTCCCCTTTCTTCAGTACTGGCTGAAAAAGCCCTTTACCATCGTCCCCATCCTGGTAGGGAGCCAGTCAGAGGCCTTCGCCACTGAACTGGCCAACCTGCTGGCGCCTTATTATTCCGAAGAAAACCTCTTCATTGTAAGTGCCGATTTTTCGCATTATCCAGGCTACGCCACCGCCCTGAAGGCCGACCACCTCACCGCCGCGGCCATTGCGGCCAACAATTCCGGAGAATTCATGAAGATGAAGGAGGAGAATGAGAACCGTTATGCCCCGGAACTGGTCACCGCCATCTGCGGATGGATGCCCATGCTGACCCTGCTGAAGATCACGGAACGTGACGACCGGCTGGTTTTCAAGAAGTTGATGTACCGCAACAGCGGTGATTCGGCCCACGGTGACAAGGATAAGGTAGTGGGCTACTGGGCCCTGGGCGCCTTCCGGGAAGCAGAGGGAGCCCTGCTTCCGGCCCAGGAAAAGACTTTTTCCCTTCAGGAGAGCGACCGGGTCGCCCTGCTGGAACTGGCCCGCTCGGCCATCGCCGCCCATCTGAGAGGCCGTCCCCTGCCTGAAATCGCCCCGAAGAAGCTGACCCCCGCCCTGACGACGAATGGTGGCGCCTTTGTCACCCTCCGGAAAAACGGGGAGCTCCGCGGTTGTATCGGCAATTTCTCCTCAGCGCAACCCCTCTGGCTCACGGTGCGTGATATGGCCCTGGCCGCAGCCACCAGCGACAGCCGTTTTTCACCGGTCACCACGGCCGAACTCCCCCGCATCACCATCGAGATATCCCTGCTCTCCCCCCTGAAGAGAATTGCCTCTGCCTCGGAATTCAAGCTGGGGCGCGACGGCATTTACATCAGGCAGGGAAACCGGTCGGGGACCTACCTCCCCCAGGTGGCTGAGGAAACAGGGTGGACTACGGAAGAGTTCCTGGAGCACTGCGCCCGCGACAAGGCCGGACTGCCTCCCGGTGCATGGCGCGACAAGGATACCGAACTATACACCTACCAGGCCCTGGTCTTCAGTGAAGAAGAGATGACCCGGGCCCCTAATTCGATCCAGCCCTGATGGAAAGCCCTTATCACCTCCTCCTGATCACCATCGGTACGACTTCGGCCTATCTCCTGACCCTGATGCTCGTCCGCACCGGGCTCTTCACCAAGGCCTTTCACCGGCGTATCTGGAATACAGTGCTGCTCCTCACCTTTCTGACCTCCGGAATCCTGGGCCTCCTGCTGGTGATCCGGGTCAACTACCGTTTGGAATGGGCCTTCCTCACCCCGCTGATGAAGTGGCATGTCGATACGGGCATCGCCATGACCCTGGTGGCCCTGTTTCACTTTCTGTGGCATGGTTCCTATTACCTGAACCTTCTCCGGCGCGGTAATAAAGGAGATCGGCCCGATGCCGTAAACCCGTCGACTCCTTACAGGAACCACCGGCTTTCTGATGCCCCCTCTTCTTTTATCGGTCACCCGCGAATAGAGGCAGAGAAGCCCGGCAGTGAAAGTTCAGAGCCTCAGCACGCTCAGTCGGAAAGGCCCGGCGGGGAAAGTCAGCCACAGCAAGCAGACCTGCTGACCTCCGCAAAAAAGGGTGCTGAAGAGCGCCTCGAATGGGGGATGGAAGGAGATAAGACCCGCCCGGCACAAAGCGGTGAGCCATCAGGGGAATGGCAGGGCGGGCTGGCTTCCCTTATCCTGGCCGCCGGTTTCTTTTCGACGGTCGTCCAGGTTCTGCTGATCAGGGAGATCACCACCCTTTTCCAGGGCAATGAACTGATGATGGGCTGGACGCTGGCCATATGGATGTTCCTCACGGGGGCGGGCACCTGGAGCGGCCGCAACCGTCAACCCGCCAGCCCACGAAAAGTGATCCTTCCCCTTTTTCTCCTGCTCTCCTGGCTGCCCCCCCTGCTGCTGCTACACATGAACCTCTCCCGTCACCTCCTCTTCCCGCCCGGACAACTGATCAGTCCGCTCTGGTTCCTCCTGATCATCCTCGTCCTGCTGGCTCCCCTCTGTCTTCTTTCAGGATACACCTACGCCCTGATGGTTCACCTTCTGGGAGCAGAGAAGAAGAGTTTCGTCAGAGTCTACGCCCTGGAATCGGTTGGCAGCCTGATTGGGGGCATCGTCGTCACCTTCCTCCTTACCCGCTGGTTCACCATCGCCCAGTCGCTTCTCCTCATCGCGCTGGGGATCCACCTCTTCCTGCTGGGGCACGCACCACGCCGGAAAGTACTCCTCTCCCTGCTTCCACTCACCCTGGTGCTCCTCTTCTTTTTCCTGCGTCCAGCCGACCTGATGATCAAATCGTGGCTCTTCCCCGGCCATCAGGTCACCGTAACCAGAGAAACCCCCTGGGGGAACATCACCATTACTACCAATGGTGGTGAATCGAGCTTCTTCGAAAACGGGAATCTCCTCTTCTCGACGGGCGATATCGTGCGGAATGAAGAGTTCGTCCATTACGCCATGCTGCAGCATCCGCAACCGGGAAGTGTACTGCTGGTTTCGGGGGGAATGGCAGGTATGACAGAGGAGATCCTCAAATACCCAGCCGTTAACCATGTCGATGTGGTGGAACTCAACCCCGCGTTGGTGAAGATGGCCCCCCCATACCGGCAGGAGAACCGCGATCCGCGGGTTGCCATCATCGGGGGCGATGGCCGGAGATTCATACAGCAAACCAGTCGTCATTATGATGTGGCCATCCTGGCGGTTCCCGACCCTTCCAGCCTGCAGATAAACCGCTATTACACCGATGGTTTTATGCGTTTACTGAAGGAAAAGCTTAATGCCAACAGTGTGGTCCTTTGGAGCCTTTCCCCATCAGGAAACTACATCTCCCCTGAAAAAGCACGCATCGGTGCGGCGCTGCTTCACACCCTGGAAGCCCATTTCGGGGAGGTGCTCATTCTTCCGGGAGAACGGGATTATTACCTGGCGTCAGATGGGCCCCTTTCGGCCCGGATAGGCCTGCTCACCGAAGAGAAAAAGGTGGAAGCCACCTATGTGAACCCCGGCTATATGGATGATGCGTCGCTGGTCGCCCGGGGTGAGGAGATCAGGGAACGGGTGGTGCAGCTTCCTCTTCTCAACACTGACCATCAGCCTCTGCCCGTCTTCTACCACTCCCTGCAGTTTATTTCCCTCTATGCCGGCAATCATCCCTGGATCATGGCCCTTCCCCTGCTGCTGCTCCTGCTTCCCCTGCTGCTGCTGACTCCCGTGGCCGCAGGCATGTACGTGACTGGCTTCACCGCCTCCTCGGCCGAGATCATGCTGATTTTCTGGTTCCAGATCGTCTTCGGAAACCTCTATTCTGCCCTCGGACTGATCTTCGCCCTCTTCATGGGCGGACTGGCCATGGGATCCATGGCAGCGCATAGGATGGAAACAACCCGTTCACGACTCCTCCCGGCACAGCTCCTCCTGGGCGTGGTGATGCTCCTCTTCCCTCTGCTGTGGCGCCTGACCGGAGTCTCCCTTTCGGGAACCGCCGCCTGGCTCATCTTCCTTCCCTTTTTGTTGGGCCCGGCCCTATTGACCGGATTTATCTATGTTTCGGCCACCCTCCGTGGCGATACCCTTACCTCCCGCTCCGCCTCTGTCGTGTATGCCGCCGACCTCTGGGGATCAGCCCTGGGAGTCCTCCTCACCACTTTTATCCTCCTTCCCATGACAGGCATTAAAACCAGCGCCCTGATCCTGGCAGCCCTCAACGGGGCCGTCGTTCTGTTGCTGCTTCTGCGGGGTAAAAGGTGAATTTTTGCTATCTTTACAGCAAGGGCCGTTCCTGGCGGTCCGGGGAGGGATTATGGCTGGACACATCACAAAACGGGAATTTCTGAAACTCTCCGCCCTTTGCGCCGGAGGCATGCTGCTTCCCTTTCCGGGAGCAGCCAACGGCGACCGCCGCCTTGGGAAATTCAGCAGGGAGGCGATTTATTTCACGCCCACACCCCGTGGGGTGGTCTGCGGAATCTGCCCCAACGAATGCACCCTCAAACCGGGAGAGGTGAGCACCTGCCACAACCGTATCAACATCGACAACAAGCTCTACTCCATGGCTTATGGCAATCCCTGCGCGGTCCATGCCGACCCCATCGAGAAAAAACCACTTCTTCATTTTCTACCCCAGTCCAGGGCCTTCTCCATCGCCACCGCCGGGTGCAGCTTCGCCTGTCTGAATTGCCAGAACTGGCAAATCTCCCAGACCAGTCCCGACAAAACCGACAACGCCGACCTGATGCCCGAGGCCGTGGTCGCCAACAGCCTTAAAAACAACTGTGCCTCCATCGCATATACTTACTCTGAGCCCATCTCCTTCTATGAATACATGTTCGATACGGCGCGATTGGCGCATAAAGCGGGCGTGAAAAACGTGATGGTCTCCAATGGCTACATCAACGCGGAACCCCTCAGGGCGCTGATTCCCCACCTGGACGCTGCCAATATAGACCTGAAGGTCTTTGATGCCAATCTTCATCTCAAGCTGACGGGAGGAAAACTTCAGCCGGTCCTCGACACGCTGCTCACCCTGCAGAAAAGCAAGGTCTGGCTGGAAATCACCAACCTGATCGTTCCCTCGTGGAGTGATGACCTGGCGATGATCGGGCGCATGTGTCAATGGCTGGCTGACCATGGATTCCGGGAGGTCCCCCTGCATTTCAGCCGCTTTACGCCGCTTCACAAGCTGACTCAGTTGCCCGTGACGCCCCTCACCACCCTGATGAAAGCCCGGGAGTCGGCCCACAAGGCAGGTCTCCGGTATGTTTATATCGGCAATGTTCCCGGGAAGGGATATGAAGACACGGTATGCCCCGGATGCGGGAAAACGGTCGTGGAGCGGCGGGGGTACTCCATCCTGGCCAACCAGATCCAGAAGGGAGAGTGCAGCTTCTGCCACACCAAAATAGCAGGGGTCTGGAACACTTGATCCTGCTGGGAGCCCGCCGGACCGGACCGCCCCACCCCCAGCAAGCTTATTCCATTACGCAGGAGACTCCCCGACCGGACAGACTACCCACAGCAGGGCTTTACCCGCCAGCAGGACACTACCGGCACCCCAAAGTACTCGGGCAGTCTGAACGACTTCCCCCGCTTAACAGCCGCAATCGGACTCTCCCTTATTCAGCACCTCAAACTGCAGGGTCACATGACTGATATCGAACTTTTCTTCGAGTAAAGCTTTAATCTTTTTGCGGAGAGGTGCGGTTTCCGAGACCAGGGTATCGCCAGACAGGACCACATGGGCTTCGAAGTGGATCCGGGCATCATTGAGTTTCCAGATATGAATATGGTGGACCGAGCGGATGCCCTCCACCGAGGCAATGGCCTGGGCAACGCGGGTTGTGTCAAGCCCTGCGGGCGACATCTGCATGAGGATCTCCACCGATTCGCGGAGGATGGACCAGGTATGGACCGATAAATAAATGCTGATCAGCACGGTGACCAGGGGGTCGACCCAGAACCATCCCCAGAAATAGATGCAGGCAGCACCGGCGACGACGGCCACGGAGGTGAGGGTATCGCCCAGGAGATGGAGGTAGGCCGCCTTCATATTGAGGTTGTGGTTGCGCCCCCCGTGAAGGATAAGCACCGACAGTCCGTTTGCGAGGATCCCCAGCAGTCCCAGCCAGAACATCCATTGGGGATCGACCTGGGCAGGATGAAGGAACCGGCTGACGGCCTCCACCACCAGGTAAACCGAGATTCCCATCAGCACCAGGGCATTGATGAAGGCCGCCAGGATCTCAGCCCGCTGAAGACCAAAACTCGACCGGTCGGTCCGCGGCTTCCCCGACAGATAATGGGCCACCCATGCCAGAACAACCGCCAACACATCACTCAGATTATGCAAGGCATCGGAGATCAGAGCCAGACTGCCAGAGATGATGCCCCCGATGACCTGGGCCACCGTGATCACCATGTTCAGCACAACCGTCACTGCCAACCTCTTCTGAGGATGGGAATGTGCATCTTCTTTGGAATGATGATGGCCTGACCCGCTCATGAATGACTCGTTTTGCCCCAAAACTAATCTTTTACACCCGAAAATTAACTATTTTTGAAAGGTCAATTCCAAAAAACATAAAATGAAACGCCTCTTCACCCTCGTAATATTCCTCAACCTGTTGCTCCCCGGAGCCCGGGCCCAACAAATCGTTAACATGTCGCTCGATGATTTCTACCGGGAATTCAAAAAATACCAGTACAATGAAAATGTAGGCGAGGTGGTAGATGTGCATGGCTCCCCCTGGGATAAAACCGAATTTGTCACGGGCGATATCGTCACGACCTCCAACCAGCGCTACGCGGGAGTCCCCCTGCGCCTGAATATCTACAACGACCAGATCGAATTCCGGAACCCGGAAGGAAAGGCTTTTAACATCGGGATACCTGAACTCATCGATCATATCATGATCGGGAATGAGAAGTACATTTATGCCCCCTATACTATTGCTAACCGGATTGAAAAAGGGTATTTCATGGTCCTTTCAGAAGGGAAGGCCCTGCTGCTGCAGAAAAAGAATGTCACCCTGTTGCCTGCCGAACCTGCCCAGGCTTATAAGGATCCGGTTCCCGCCCGCTTTAAACGGACTGAAAGCGACTATTATCTCAGGGTACTCCCCGCGGAAGCCAAAAGAGTCAGAAATAAAAAAGAGCTGGTTGCTATCGTAGGGGAACTCCCCCAGTCCGTGGAGGAATTCCTTAAAAAGAACAAAACCCGTTTCAACAAGGCGGAAGAGCTCACTGAATTGATCAATTTCTATAATTCACTCACCAACTGATACATAATATAATTCTTTGCAACCATGACTTCAGGAGATGCCGGTACCCCGAAGGGAGGTGGGAAGCTCTTCGCACTGGTGGATTGCAATAACTTCTATGCTTCCTGTGAACGGGTGTTTAACCCCGCATTACGGAACAGACCGGTGGTGGTGCTTTCGAACAATGATGGTTGCGTGATTGCCCGTTCGGAGGAGGCCAAGCAACTGGGCATCAGGATGGGCGTCCCTGCCTTCGAAATCGAACCGTTGCTGACCGCGCACGGAGTGGCGGTATTCTCTTCCAATTACGCGCTTTACGGTGATTTCTCCTCCCGGGTGATGACGACGCTCGGGGCGCTGGCGCCTTCCATGGAGGTCTACTCCATCGACGAAGCCTTCCTTGACCTCACTGGCATTGCCCCGGAAGAAGCCATGGCCCTGGCCCACCGCATCCGGAGGACCCTCCTGAAGAATACCGGAATCCCGGTGAGTATCGGTTTGGCCCCGACCAAGACCCTGGCTAAAATCGCCAACCACTTCGCCAAGAAGAATAACATACCGGCCTATTTGCTGGACACAGAGGAGAAGATCACTGAACTGCTCAGGGCCACGCCGGCCGGAGAGGTGTGGGGGATCGGCAAGAAATATGCGGCGTTGTTGGCGGCCCATGGCATGGTTACGGCCTATGACCTGAGCCGTGCCCCGGAGGGGTGGGTCCGCAAGAATATGACGGTCACCGGATTAAGGACGCGGCAGGAGTTGTGCGGCCTCTCCTGCATTTCCATGGAGGAGGCTGCCCCGGCCCGCCAGGCGATCTGCACCTCCCGTTCCTTCGGAACCTCACAGGAAGCCCTGGAACCCCTGGAGGAAGCGACCGCCACCTTTGCCACGGTCTGTGCGGCCAAACTGCGCAGGGAGAAATGCGCTGCCACCCAGCTTTTGGTTTTCATCCACACCAACGCCTTCCGCAGTGACCAGCCCCAGTACGCCCGTAACCGCGTGATCACCCTGACCAGCCCCACCAACGACTCCATACAACTCGTCAAGGCCGCCGTCGAAGCCCTCAGGGCCATATACCGCAAGGGGTATCTTTACAAAAAGGCAGGGGTGATCGTCATGGGACTGGTTCCGGAAGGACAGGTGCAAAAAGATCTCTTTTCAGGGGAGGATTCGGGGCGGCAGCGCAAACTGATGGAATCGCTCGACCAGCTCAACCGGCGTTACGGGAGGGGGACGCTCCAGATAGCCACCCAGGGGACCACCCGGCAGTGGAGACTCCGCCAGGAAAAACTTTCGCCGGCCTACACCACCCGCTGGAGCGAACTGATGGAAATACGCCTGTAAAAGAGGCTACGGCTATGGAAATCCGTCTCTAAAAGAGGCAGTGGCCAGAACGGGAAGAGGCGTCAGGCGGGAAAAGCGCTATCTTTGTTGATGAGAAACGCTTCAGAACATGTGTTTTCACTATTCGATGAGCCAGGTGGCCCAAAACCTGGAGAACCGCTTCAATGCCCCGTTTGTTCAGGCCACAGGTTGGGAGCCGCGGCACCATGTCAACGGCTATAGTTTTCCGCTGATGCCGGTGGTCATGGTTAGGGGAGCGTGGACGGTCATAGCAGCAGGCCAGTCCACCACCGTGCCAGCAGGCCAGCAGGCAACAACGGCCGGTAGACCGCCAATCATCGCCTCAGCTGGGCAGTCTACCACCGTGACAGGCGGGCCGCAAACAATGACACCAGGCGGGCAGTCGGCAACAACGGCTGGCAGCCATCCAACCATCACCACAGCCGAACAGCCGGGCAGCCGGGCAGCCGGGCAGCCGGTGATCGCCCTGGTGCAGTGGGGTCTGGTGCCCGCGTGGTGCCGTGACCCGGAGCAGGCCGAAGAGATGCGCTCCATCACCCTGAACGCCCGCTCCGAGACGGCCTTCGACAAACCCTCCTTCCGCAAGGCTGTGGCCAACCAGCGCTGCCTGATTCCGGCCGACGGCTTCTTCGAATGGCAAACCACAGGCAACAAGAAAATCCCCTGGTTCATCACCCTCCGCGATGTGGAGATCTTCTCCTTCGGAGGCATCTGGGAAACCTGGGAATACCCCGGAAGCGCTCCCCTTCACACCTTTTCGCTGCTCACCACCGATGCCAATCCCCTGATGGCCGAAATCCACAATTCCAAGAAAAGAATGCCCCTGATCCTGCCCCCCGAAAAGGAGGAACTTTGGCTCCGGCAGGACCTCTCCCGTCAGGAGGTGGAGCATCTGATGGTCCCCTTACCGGAGGAAGCCATGAAAGCCTGGACCATCAGCAGTCTGATCACCGCCCGCGGGGCCAATACCAACACCCCTGAAGTCAAAAAACCCTACTCCTGGGCTCCACCCAACCAACTCTTCTGAAATTCTCATTACAACATACGTCTACTCCCGTAATCGCCTCTTTATGTTCACCTTTAGGGCCAATGCCGGCCATAACCCCCTTGAGCTGGTCCCCGGCAGCAGCATCTCCTGGATTGAAAAAGTGGTTTCCTCACTTTTCCCGGTAAAACACGCCGATCCCGAAAACTGTTTTATCTTTATCAGGGCAAGTCAGCCTTTCGTTTTTCTTCCGGGATCCATCCTGCTGATGTTCGTTTCAGGAGGGATGGGGATAGGCGGACTGGTCGCCGGTATCCTGGTCAGATAACGCGCCCCGGGGTACCATGTTCAAACAGGCTTATGAATAAGATACTCATCCTTTTTGCCCATCCGGCCCTGCAAAAGTCCAGGGTGCATAGTGCCCTGGCCCGGGTGGCGCGGGACGTGGAAGGCGTCACCTTCTGCGACCTCTACGACCGCTATCCCGATTTCTTCATCGACGTACACCGTGAGCAGCAACAACTGCTGGACCACGATATCATCCTTTGGCAGCACCCCTTTTACTGGTACAGTTGTCCGGCCCTCCTGAAGGAATGGATGGACCTGGTTCTGGAGCATAATTTTGCCTATGGGCGGCAGGGGACCCATCTTCACGGCAAAAAGGCTCTGACGGTCCTCAGCACCGGAGGGAGCCAGTCTGTTTACTCCCGGAAAGGAGACCACCACTATTCCGTCAAGGAGTTGCTGGCCCCCTTTCACCAAACTACCCGACTCTGCGGCATGGAATACCTGGCCCCCTTTGTCGTCCATGGCTCCCATCTCCTCACCGTGGATGAAATTGAACAAAATGCCACCGATTACCGGAAACTGCTGATCGCCCTGCGCGATGGAACCCTTCCGGAGGTCAGTTGGCAGGATACGGAATATATCAATCACAGAATTCCCAGTTGAACCGGTATGTATAACCAGGATTTCTTTTTGCAGGCCATGATATACCTGCTGGCAGCGGTGATGACGGTACCGCTGGCCAAGAAAGCCGGATTGGGATCGGTGCCGGGCTATCTGTTGGCCGGGGTGATCATCGGCCCCTTTGTGTTGGGGTGGGTCGGCCAGGAGAGTGAAAAGGTGATGCATTTTGCCGAATTTGGTGTGGTGCTGATGCTGTTTCTGATCGGGCTGGAGATGCAGCCCTCGCTGCTCTGGAAAACCAGGCATTCCATTTTTGGGATGGGAGGGATGCAGGTGGCCACCACCGCCCTGGTCATCGGGGCCGCAGCCTGGCTGATGGGCTTCCGGTTGAACCAGTCCGTCGCCATTGGGCTGATCCTCTCCCTCTCCTCCACGGCCATCGTGTTGCAGACCCTCTCCGAAAAAGGGCTCCAAAAAAACAGCGGCGGCCGGGCAGCCATCTCAGTGCTGCTCTTCCAGGACCTGGCCGTCATCCCCATCCTGGCCTTGCTGCCCCTGCTGGCCGTCATAGGAGGCATCACCGACGTTAAAAACCAGGTACCTCCTCCGGAAGAGGGATTTGCCGCCCTGCCGGGAACCGTGCAGCTCTTGCTGATCGTATCGGTCGGACTGGCCGTCATCATCACAGGAAGGTTCATCGCCCGTCATATCTTCCGTTTTGTGGCCGGCTCCGGAATGAAAGAAGTCTTCACCGCCTCGGTTCTCTTGTTGGTCATCGGCAGTGCATATGGAACAGCGAAAATAGGCCTCTCCCCCGCCCTGGGAACCTTCATCGCAGGAGTTGTGCTGGCCGAAAACGAATACCGCCACGAGCTCGAAGTCACCATCGAACCCATCAAAGGGTTGTTGTTGGGACTTTTCTTCATTTCGGTGGGCGCGAGCATCAACTTCGTTCTTTTCTACCAGAAGCCTTTGCTGATCCTTGGATTGGTGCTGCTCCTGATTGTTTTAAAATTTGGTGCACTATGGGTAATCGCCCGGGCGTTCGGACTGCGGCACGGCCGGCATATCCTCTTTGCCCTGGCCCTGGCACAGGCCAGTGAATTCGGATTCGTGCTGGTCTCCTTCTCTGACACCCTGCGGATCTTCGACCATGAGACCTCCTCCCTGCTGATCATGGTCATTATTCTCAGCATGGCTTTCACCCCGCTGCTGCTGATTATCAACGAGAAGCTGGTGCGCCCCTGGTACGTCAGGCGCCGCAACAAGGAGGTACCCGACAAGATCCCTGAAACAGGCAATAAAATCATCATCGCCGGCTTCGGCCGCTTCGGGCTGGTGGTGGGGCGCCTGCTCATGGCCAACGGTTTCACAGTGACCATCCTCGACAGCAACCCCGCCAACGTGGAGATTCTCCGTAAATATGGTTTTAAACTCTTCTATGGTGACGTCACCCGCCCCGAGATGCTCGAGGCGGCAGGCGTTAAGGATGCCCGGCTGCTGGTGCTGACGATGGCCGAAGATGACGAAGCCCTGAAAATCGCCGCCTGGCTCAAGAAACACTACCCCCGCCTCAAAATCGCCGCCCGGGCCAGGGATACCTTCCATGAGTTTGAATTCTATAAGCTGGGGGTGGAGATGGTACAGCGCGAAACGTTCAACTCAGCCGTTGAACTGGGCAGCCGCTCACTTCACTACCTGGGCTTCAACCGTTACCAGGCCACCCGTGCCGCCCTCACCTTCAAACACCACGAAAACAGCATCATGCGCGAACTCTATGAGCACTGGCTCAAGGACGAGACCCACTTTATCCGTGAATCGCGCCGTTTCTCGGAACAACTCAGTGAAACCCTGCAAGCCGAAAGGGACTTCTCCATCCATGACACCGACTATGCCTGGGATGTCGCTTCCGTCAGAAAAGAGAAGGCCGAGGAGACCGGAAAGTCAGATGGGCCCTCTGAAGGGAAGCCATCCGGGGTGCCGTAACCATGGGACCAGGCCGGCAATGACCATGGGACTGGAGCCCGAATGACTATGGGATAGCAGATGCAGTGAGAATGGTATCCTATTCAGGCAGGCCATGGGCAAGGGAAGGTAAGGGAACTTCATGAGGTGATCTGCAGACCAGGGCAGAGACTGTGAAAAATGGGAGACTCCCCGTTTAGGCAGGAATTGCAGCCGGTCAGTGGAAGAAGAGGTAACCGAGGAAGAGGGCGGCGACGACGCCGGCCAGGTCGGCCAGGAGACCGCATACGACCGCATAGCGGGTATTTTTGATGCCCACGGAGCCGAAATAGACGGCCAGGATGTAAAAGGTGGTGTCGGTGGCTCCCTGGAAGATACTAGCCAGGCGCCCCACGAAGGAGTCGGCGCCATAAGTGGTCATCGCGTCGACCATCATGCCGCGGGCCCCGCTCCCACTCAGGGGTTTCATCAGGGCTGTGGGCATGGCCGGGATGAAATCGGTATTCAGTCCGAACAGGGAGACCACCCATGACAACCCTGACAGCAGCCAGTCCATCGCTCCGGAAGCCCTGAAAACCCCGATGGCCACCAGGATGGCTACCAGGTAAGGAATAATCTTGACCGCCGTCTTGAAACCATCGGTAGCGCCTTCTATAAAAGCCTCATAGACATTGATCTTCCGGATAAAACCCGCAAGAATAAACCCGGTGATGATCGAAAACAGGATGACATTACTGACCAGGGCGCTGATATGGGTAATCTGTTCCTGTTCGAGAGTCGAGAAATACCAGATCAGTCCGGCGATGGCCAGGGTAAGGGAGCCCAGATAGGCCAGGATGGTCCGGTTCAGCAGGTTGATTTTCTGGTAAAGCGACACGGCGATCAGTCCGGCCAGCGTAGAAAAATAAGTAGCAATCAGGATCGGCAGGAAGATATCGGATGGATTGGCGGCTCCCAGCTGAGCCCGGTAGACCATGATACTCACGGGGATGATGGTGAGTCCCGAGGTGTTAAGGACCAGGAACATGATCATCGGGTCGGTGGCGGTATCTTTTTTCGGGTTGGACTCCTGCATCTCCTTCATGGCCTGGAGGCCCACGGGGGTGGCCGCATTGTCGAGGTTCAGCATATTGGCCGCGATATTGAGGATGATCGACCCATAAGCCGGGTGGTCCTTGCCCAGGGCAGGAAACAGCTTATTGAAAAAAGGTCCAATAGCCCGGGCAAAAAGCTTCACCACCCCACCCTTTTCGCCCACTTTCATGATGCCCATCCAGAGGGTCAGCACACCGGTCAGCCCCAGGGAGATCTCAAACCCCGTTTTAGCGCTGTCAAAGGTAGCCGTGACCATCTGACTGAACACTTCCGTATCGCCCAGGAACAGGAGCTTGGCCAGCCCGATGACGAAAGCGATCAGAAAAAAGAATATGAAAAGATAGTTCAGAGCCATCCTGCAGGAGTTCAGTTGCGCAAATGTGATGAAATTCCGGCAGGAATCCATAATTCACGCATCATAATTTCTTTCCTGATGATAATAAATCGTAAATTCACGGCCCTAAATATAAATTGAATATGAACAAGAGTTTTCCGTCCATTCTGGTGATTGCTCTGGCAACGGTGATCACCTCCTGCGCGAAGCAGGGAGAATTCAAAATCAATGAAGTATACAATGGTTTCAAACTGGTTGAAAAGCGGTTTGTCAAGGAGGTGAATGCCGAATGCCTCTATTTTGTCCACGAGAAGAGTGGAGCCCGGTTGCTCAAGATTGCCGCTGACGATCCCAACAAACTTTTTAATATCGCCTTTAAGACCGTTCCGGAAAACGACTTCGGAACCCCCCATATCCTGGAACATTCGGTGCTCAACGGATCTAAAAACTTCCCGGTGAAGAGTCCCTTCGACATCTTGCTGAAGGGATCGCTCAACACCTTCCTGAACGCCATGACCAGCTCTGACTACACCACTTACCCGGTGGCCAGCATGAACGAAAAGGATTATTTCAATCTCATGCATGTATACCTTGATGCGGTGTTCAATCCCGTGATGCTGGAAGACTCCAGAGTATTGAAACAAGAAGGATGGCATCTGGAACTCACCGACAAAAACAGTCCACTGATTTACAAGGGAGTGGTTTACAACGAGATGAAAGGGGCTTATTCCGATCCCATGACGGAATTGTATTACCAGACGGGCAAGAATCTGTTTCCCGACAACACCTATGGCAAGGAGTCGGGAGGACATCCGTCGGCGATACCGGGGTTGACGCAGGAGTATTTCACGGCCTTCCACAATAAGTTCTACCATCCTTCCAACAGTTATATCACCCTTTACGGCGATGCCGATCTGAACAAGGAGTTGCAATTCCTCAATGACAACTATCTGGTGAATTATGAGGTATCGGATGATCTTACGGAGATTCCTCTGCAGGAGCCCTTCAAGGAAATGAAGGAGGTCGAAGAGAGCTATGCGGTGCCTGAGGGGAGTCCTGTTAAAGACAACACATACCTGGCTATGAGTTTTGTGACCAACCTCAATACCGACAGGAGCACCTCCATGGCTTTTGATTTCATTGCCAACGCGTTGGTCAACCACGAGTCGGCGCCTGTGCGGCTGGCCCTCCAGGAGGCGGGTATCGGTCACGAGGTGATGGGATGGTTTATGGAACTTCAGCAGAATGTCTTTGCTATCGTAGTTCAGAATGCCAATCCCGGTGACCGTGACCGCTTCAGGGAGGTCGTCCTGTCGACCATGCAGAAAGTAGTCAACGAAGGGTTTGATAAAACGATGATAGAGGGACTGCTCAACCGGACAGAGTTCAACCTCAGGGAAGGGAACACCCCCCATAAGGGATTGATGTACACGTTCAGGAACCAACAGCCGTGGATCTACTCGGGAGATCCTTTCCTGGGGCTGGAGTTTGAAAAACCGCTGGCAGAAGTCAAGAAGGGCGTGGAAAGCCATCTTCTGGAGTCGCTGGTCGACCGTTACCTGATTCAGAATCCCCATGCAATGTTGCTGACGCTGAAACCCGATCCGGGGCTCCAGGCCCGGCGTGATGCCGAAGTAGACCAGGCGCTGGCCAGCATGAAAGCCTCATTCTCAGACGCTCAGCTCGACTCCATCATCAAGGAGACCAATACCCTCATGGAGTTCCAGCAAAGGGAAGACACACCCGAAGCGCTGGCCACCATCCCGATGCTTGAATTGTCGGATATTCCGGCCGAGACGGAATTCTACACCGTGAATGCTTCGGAAACGGCGGCCATCCCGGTGATGCACTGTGACCAGTTCACCAATGGTATTGTCTATGCCGACTACTATTTTGACCTGAAGAAGCTTCCTCAGGATAAGATCCCTTATGCCGCCCTGCTTTCGGCGATATTGGGAAAAATGAATACGCAGAACTACAGCTTCGGGGAACTGGAGAATCAGTTGAATCTCCACACCGGGGGTTTCAGCAGTGAAATCTCTTCCTTCCTCGAAAACCGCACCGACGAAGGGATGCAGCCCAAGCTGCTGGTGTCGGCCAAGGCGACCGATGAGAAAACAGGGAAGATGGCAGACCTGCTGGCCGAAATCCTGGTCCACTCAGATTACAAGGATACGCTGCGGCTGAAGTCCGTGCTAACCCGTCACTTCTCCAATGTCGATGCCGACATCAAACAGAATGGACTCAACTACGCCCGCATCAGGGCCTCTTCCTATTATTCACAAAGCGGCATGTTCAACGAACTGACGGGCGGACTCGATTACTACCGTTTCCTGACCCGGTTGGTCACTCACTTCGATGAGCTCGCTCCCGAGATCAGCCGCAACCTGGAAGAGACGGCTGCCCTGCTTTTCAACCGGAACAACCTGATGGCTGCCGTAACCTGTTCACCCAAGGAACTTCCCCTCTTCACGGGTGAGCTGGGACGCACAGCAGAGGTATATCCTGAAGGAAGCAAGGAAGTCAACTCCTGGGTACTGCCGCTCAACCAGGGCAACGAAGCCCTTCTCTCGGCCTCCAAGGTGCAATACGTGATCAAGGCATACAACTTCAAGATGCTGGGCTACGACTGGAATGGCAAGATGAGCGTTCTCAACCAGGTCATCAGCACCGACTGGCTGCAAACCCGCATCCGGGTCATGGGTGGTGCCTATGGCGGATACTCCTCCATCTCCCCTGCCGGAGGCGTATATTTCATGTCGTACCGCGATCCCAACCTGAAGGAGACTCTGGTCAACTACGACTCGACGGCCGTTTACCTGACGAACTTCAAAGCCGACGAGAAGGCCATGACCCGTTATATCATCGGGACCATCGCACGCAACGACCAGCCTAAAACGGCTTCACAGAAAGGACGGACGGCCATGCAATACTATTTTGAGAAGACCACTGCCGACATGCTCAACAAGGAGCGCCGGGAAATCCTCTCAACCACGGCAGAGGACATCAGGGGAATGCAACCCATGGTGGCTGACATTCTGGCTAAAAACATCTATTGCGTCTATGGCAGTGAAGCCAAAATCAGGGAGAATAAAGATCTTTTCAGGGAAGTGATCACCATAGAGAAAGAAGAATAAGAATCCTAAGTCGGGAATCCTGAATGTGGGAATCCTGAATCCTGAATGCAAGAATCTTGAATGTGGGAGTCGGGAATCTTCCCGACTGAGTCGAGACTCCGCTTCGCTACGTGAGTCCTGAATTTAGAGTCCTGAATATAGGAATCTTAAGTCTTGAATAAGGATGAACACTCCCGGGACAAGATCTTGAGCGCAAAAAAAACATCCGGTCAATGTTTTGACCGGATGTTTTTTATTATGGTTTTGGACTAGTCATTCTAAGGCTAGCCAGCCGGGGAGAGGGTTAGTCCCTACCGGTTGTTACTTAATTTCCTGCTCGATCCAGCCGGAGCGGTCGGGCGATTTCGGGGTAGCAGGCCGTTTGACCGGGTTTTTCTCCAGTTCCTGCAACAGTTCCTTTACGGCGCGTTCGATGCAGGGATCCTGGCCTTTGGCGAGTTGTTCGGGCCTGTCGACCACTTCGATGTCGGGATAGACGCCGACACCCTCGATGATCCACTGGCCGTTTTCATCGTAGATACCGAACCGGGGCACGGAGATGTAGCCGCCGTCGACCATGCGGGCATTCCCCGAGATGCCGACCAGTCCGCCCCAGGTGCGGGTACCGATCAATTTTCCCAGTCCCATCTTCTTGAAGAAATAGGGGAAAGCATCGCCACCCGAAGAGGAATAGCCATTGATGAGCATCACCTTGGGGCCGTCGTGCGCCACTCCCGGGGCGGCGGTGGGTTCCAACCCATTGCGGTGCCACCATACCAGGGTTTTGCGGTCGAGCAAGTCGGCCATCCGGTCAGGGATAAAGCCTCCGCCATTGTAACGGTCGTCGATGATCAGGGCTTCCTTGTCATGGTAGGCATACATCCCGCGAAAGAGTTCACGGTTGCCATCGGTCGAGGTATTGGGCACATAAATATAGCCGATTCTGCCACCCGAGAGTCTGTCGACCATTTCACGCCGTTGCTTCACCCAGTCAAAGGCAAACAACTCCAGTTCACTGGCGATGGGCTGGACCACGGCCGTGCGGGCCTCCTTCGCGTCAGGCTTGCCGTTGATAGTGAGCTCCACCTTTTTGCCGGCCTTGTTTTCGAGGAAAAGATAGGGATTCTCCTTCAGGGTGATCTCTTTGCCATCGATACGCAGGAGGTAATCCCCTTCCTTCACGTTGACGCCCCCTTCTGTCAGCGGAGAGCGGCGGGCAGGATTCCAGTTTTCACCCTGGTAGATTTTGGCAATCTTATACCGCCCGGCAGAGGGATCGGCCACCAGGTCAGCGCCCAGGAGACCACCTTCGATGCGCTTTACATTGGGGAAGTCACCCCAGTCGACATAAGAATGGCCGGTATTGCTCTCAGAGACGATCTCATTCAGGATATAATCGAGGTCGGCACGGTGGCTGACGAAGGGCAGCAGGGCGCTGTAGCGCTCCCTGACCCCTTTCCAGTCGACCCCATGCAGATTATCCACATAGAAATAGTCCCGGAAGATGCGCCATCCGTCGGTATAGATCTGGTTCCACTCCTTCCGGGGGTCAATCTTCATTTCCAGTTGGTCGAGGTTGATTCTTCCGGCACCACTTTTCTGGTTTGGGGCGACCTTGACAATCCCGAAATCGGGACCAGAGCGGTACATGATCATTTTTCCGTCGGCGGTGATCATGGTCATCATGGCACGGTCGAGGATCTCTTCGCTCTTTTCTTCACTGATGTTGTAACGCATCAGCTTTCCATTGCTCAAATAAAGGATTCCGCCCTCTGCGGCACCGGCCAACCGGTATTCACCGGCTTCTCCGGGAAGGACGGCAATGCGGTTGTTGATTCCTTCAAAACTGATCTCAACCTTCACCGCCTTTTTGCCGTTATCAGCAGCGCTTGAAGAGGCAGAGGTGGCAGCCCCACCGGCTCCCTTGGCGGAAGCCCCATTTTTATCCCCTTTGGAAATGCTTTCTTTCTTGTCTCCCTTGGAGGGAGCAGTTTCCTCCTTCGCGGAAGCTGCCTTTTCCTCCCTGATGGGTTCCACATCATTCTTATCCTTGAAGAGCTTTGGTCCGTCGGCTTTCAGCGTGAGGGCATAGATCCGGGTGGCCTTGTTATAAAGGTAGTCAAACTCAAAGCTGGAGAAAGCCAGGTTGAAATCGCGGTTGGAAGTAAAGAAGAGATAGTTTCCGTCGAGGGAAAAGACCGGTTCATCATCGCTGAACACCCCGTCAGTGAGCTGTTGTTTGTTTCCGGAGGGGATATCATAGATCCAGATAACAGGCTGACTGTTGCTCCCCTCCCTGGTGTAGGCGATCCAGCGGGAATCGGGGGAGAAGTCATAGGAACGGATCTCATTCTGGGTGGCGTGGTCGATTTCGGTCATTTTCCCGGTAGCCACCTCCAGAAGCCGGAGTTTCAGGGTTCTGTCGGAATAGAGCAGATAGCGGCTGTCAGGTGACCACAGGGGCTGGTATTTCCAGGCGGTGGAGTTAAAGGTGATCTGCCGGGGTGTGGCTCCCTTTTTATTCTCGAGAAGATAAATTTCATATTCCCCGGTAGCATCGGAGATGTAGCTGATGTATTTCCCGTCGGGTGACCAGGCGGGGAAGATCTCGCGGATGCCCTGGCTCTGGGTCAGGTTTTCGATGATCCCGTTTTCGGCCGGAACCGAGAAGATATCGCCGCGGGCGTCGAATAAAGCTCTTTTGCCGGTGGGGGAAACCGAGAAACTGTGGATGTCATCCTTGACATTCTTCCAGTAAGGGAGCAGGTTGGGATTATCGAAATGAATGTTGACGGTCAGTTTTTCGGAGGCGCCGGAGGCCATGTTGAGTTTATAGAGGTAACCCCCGTTTTCATAAACCATCCAGCCGTCGCCGCCTGATGGCCACATCACGTCGAACTCCTTGTGGGTAGTCACCTGGGAGGTTTGTTTGGTCTTGACGTTGTACTTCCAGATGTTAAGTTTCAGGTCGCGGTCGGAGGCGAAGAAGATCTCTTCGCCCGACCATGCGGGGTGCTGGTCGGTGCCCTTGAAGTCGGTGATCTGCTCCGAAGTATTGTTTTTGAGGTTATAAATCCATAGGTCGGAAGCCCGTCCACCCTGATAGCGCTTCCAGGTGCGGAATTCCCTATCGACGGGGGTAAAGACGATCTGGGAAGCGTCGGGGGACAAAACGGCGAAGCCACCGTTGACGATGGGGAGGGGTTCTTCGAGGCCCTCGTCGAGGGAGACCAGGTAATACCTGCCATTGCGATCGCCGAAAGTCGTGCGGTTGGCGCGGATCAGCACCTGTTTGCTGTCAGGGGTCCAATCGAGGACCACATGGTCAAACCCACCGCGGGGAGGCATCACCCCAACGGAGTTGTACCAGGTAAGCTGGCGGGGTGTTCCCCCTTCCGCAGGCATGACAAAAACCTGCCGGCTGCCTGAATACTCACCGGAAAAGGCAATCCATTGTCCGTCGGGTGAAATCTTGGGGAAGAGTTCGAGTCCTTCGTGGCTCGTAAGTCTGCGGGCATCGCCGCCCTGGGCGTTCACACTCCAGATATCCCCGGCATAGACAAAGGCGACCAGGTCTTTCCGGATATCGGGAAAACGCAGGAGCCTGGCGTCCTCAATGGCCGATGCCTTCAGGGAGAGAAGCGATAAAAACACTATCGCCGGTAAAAACATTAATTTACGATACATAAGCAGAAAATTTAAAGGAAGGCCCAAATTACGCCATTTGGCGAAAATCAGAAAATATTTGCTCCGGGAATCAATGAAAATATTATTTTTGTGCCGCCTGAGGGAAATGGCGCGGCTTCTTCGGAAGTACAGCCATGGATCAGATGGCCCGGCCTCAAAAGTGGTCAGGCCATGCATAAGGCTCCGGGGTGTGGCGCAGTTGGTAGCGCGCGTCGTTCGGGACGACGAGGCCGCTGGTTCAAGTCCAGTCACCCCGACCCAGAGATGATGCAAAACAGCAAGTAATTGTCAATCAATTGCTTGCTGTTTTTCTTTTTAAGCCGGAATTCGTTAAATTAGTGCACTGAATCGGATATGAAGATGGATCTACAATCGCCGGTAATATCCAACTCGCCAGAGGCGGGACCAACCCCAACGAAACGACAAGGCGATGCTTTGCGGTCGTTAAAAACTCGAAGTGATGGCTGACATTATGGTGTATTTGCGCATAGAGGAGCTTCTCGGGGAGCATAAACAGGTTGTTTTGACGACGGTTGTGGAGGCCCGGGGATCGACACCGCGTGGAGCGGGCACCTCGGCGCTGATGGCAGGAGGGCGGCTGCTGGCGGGTACGGTAGGTGGCGGGTTGGCAGAACTCACGGTGCTGCGCGAATCGGCGGTGGCTGAGGACACCCCAGGGCCGCGTCTGGTGCGGGTCAACCTGGCCGGAGATATCGTTTCCGGCGAGGCCATCTGCGGGGGCGATATGACCGTTCTGCTCCAGCCCCTGACAGAGAGCAATGCCACTCCTTTCCGGGAGATGGCCCATTCCCTTGCACAGCGTGAACCCGGGATACTGGTTACCCTGGCCGATTGGTCTGTTTCCGGAGGGGAGACCATTCAACGCCAGTGGATACCGGCAGGCCACGTGAGGCTCATCAGGGAGGGTGGGACGTTCCTGGCAGGGACGACAACAGAATACCCTGCAGGATTGAACTATTTATCTGAGGGTCCTGGGCCACATCGGGGAACCTTTGGGGTCAGAGCCTTGCAAGAGGAGGCCAGCCCACAGGAGGGAACTTCTGCTCCTGCACTGCCCTTATTCATCAGGGATGAGATGATCAGGATGCTGGAGCATCCCGTGCGGGGTGATTTCCGGCACTTCTCCCCTGACCCGCGGGGGAGGAGTCTGGTTACGCTGGAGATGGTGCTTCCTTCGCCCGCCATGTTCATAGCCGGGGCTGGTCATATCGGGCAAGCCCTGACGCCCCTGGCCAAGATGCTGGGTTTTGAGGTGACGGTCTGGGATGACCGCCCTGCATTTGCCTCCATCGAAAATCTTCCCCACGCCGATCATCTGCTCACCGGTCCGGCGGAGGAAGCACTGGCGCACTGGAAGGCTGGCCGGGAGAGCTGGATCGTGATCGTCACCCATGGGCACCGCAACGATGGGGCTGTATTGAAATATTGCATCCATACGGAAGCCACCTATATCGGTATGATCGGCAGTAAGGCCAAGGTGGCACAGATGAGGAGCCATTTTCTGGCGCAGGGATGGGCCACCCCTGAAGAGTGGAACAGGGTCTATACCCCCATCGGGCTCGACATTGGCGCCAAAACGGTGGAAGAGATTGCCGTGGCCATCGCCGCACAGATCATCCAGGTCAGAAACCAGGGCTATGGACAAAGAATTTGATCCAAACAGGTACGAGGATATTGAATCCAACGCAACCTCAGGCAGGCACCAGGAGGATGATCCGGAAAAGGACAATCCAGGAGTGATCACGGGCATTTATTCCCCTGACACAAAGGGGACTACTTCCGGAGAGCGTGTCAGCATCAGCCAGGAGTCCCCCATCACCAGGGAACCTGCCGGCCTGTGGGCAGTGGTTTTGGCTGCCGGGGAATCCAGGAGGATGGGCACGCAGAAACTGCTTCTGCCCTGTCCTGACCGGCCCATGATCAGGCAGGTCATTGACAACATCCTTTCCGCAGGTGTGGAAAAAATCATGGTAGTTACCGGATCGCATCGCGACGAAGTTGTGGGGGCCCTGGGAGGTCTGCCGCTCCATTTCAGCCACAACGAAAAGTTCAGCGAAGGCATGCTCTCCTCGGTGATCTGCGCCATCACCGCGCTTCCGGAAGGGACAGATGCTTTTCTGCTTTTCTTGGGCGACCAGCCTTTCATTCCTCCGGAAGTGACCCTTGAGGTCATTAAAGCTTTCCGGAGGAATCAAAAGAGCATCGTGATTCCAGTTTCCGGAGGGAAGCGGGGCCACCCTACCCTCTTCGACCTGAAATACCTCGGGGAAATCCTCACCCTTCCTCCGGAAGGCGGACTGCGGACCCTTTCAGTGCTTCACCCGGAGGATATTCTGGAAGTAGAGGTGAATTCTGCGGAGATCACCAGGGATATTGACACGAAAAATGAGTATATTAATGCGCTGAATAAAACCGAAACGCCAGATCGCCATAGTCACCCGCCAGTATAAACCTCCTGCCGGCAGGTGTTATTGACTTGCAAGAAGGCAATTATTCATGTCATTTTAATAGATTCTGAAGGATATGGAAGAGAAGATCAAATTCGAACTGAACGGCAGAGAGGTGGAAATTCCCCTGGACCCGTCGCAGAGTCTGTTGTGGGCTCTCCGGACGGTTTTCAACCTTACCGGGACCAAATACGGCTGTGGGATGGGCTATTGCGGTTCGTGCACGGTGCTGATGGACGGAGAGCCGGTGAGATCGTGCGGTATTTATATGGAGGATGTGGCCGGTCACAAAATCACGACCATCGAAGGGTTGGCTGAGGGGGAGCAGCTCCATCCGCTGCAGCAGGCCTTCATCGACCATGATGCGCTTCAGTGCGGTTACTGTACCCCGGGGATGATCATGAATGCTGCTGGCTTGCTGCTGCGCAACGCGTCTCCCACGCGGGAGGAGATCATCGACGGCATGGAAGATAACCTCTGCCGCTGTGGCGCCCACACGCGCATCATCGACGCCATCGAAGAGGCCGCCCAAAAAATAAAGAAATAATAGCTGTCACCCATTCATTTTCACTTATAAAGCAGATCCCTATGGAATCCAATACTATCCATGAACCAGAAGAAACCGGGACGCACAGCCTTGGGCGGCGTGATTTCTTCAAGCTGTTGGGAGGAGGAATATACATCCTTTTCAATCTCGGCGACACCTTGGAATCGGTGGCTGCTGACACCATACAACAACGGCGAAGTCTGTCCAAAGACTACAACGCCTTCCTGCGGGTGGCCGAAGACGGTACCGTTTATTGTTATTCGGGGAAGATCGAGATGGGTCAGGGAATCATCACCTCACTGGCCCAGATGATGGCCGATGAGCTGGACGTTTCCCTTGACAAGGTAACGATGGTGCTGGGCGACACGGAACTCTGTCCGTACGATGCGGGCACCTGGGGATCGCTGACCACCAGGCAGTTCGGTCCGGCCATGCTGGCCGCTGCTGCCGAAGCCAGGGCGATCCTCCTCGCCCTGGGAGCTGAACATCTCAAGACCCCGGTGGAGAAACTGACCATCAGCGACGGTGTCATTTCTGCCAGGGGCAAAAAACGGAAGAGAGTGACCTACAGCCAGCTCACCCAGGGTAAGAAGATTGAAAAACACCTCGATGAGAAGCCGAAGCCTAAGGATTTTTCGGAATATAAAATCATGGGGAAACCCCTCACCCATGCTGATGCCCTTGAAAAGGTGACCGGTAGGGCGAAATATGCCGGCGACTTTAGGATGCCCGGGATGGTGTATGCCAAAATTCTGAGGCCGCCCTCCCATTTTGCAAAGCTCACGTCGGTCGACACCTCGGCAGCCGAAAAAGCCGACGGGGTACAGGTGGTGCGTGACGGGAACTTCATCGCTGTTCTTCACGAGAACCCCGAGAAGGCTGAGCAGGCGCTGGCCCTGATCAAGGCAGAGTACGCCGTTGACGAGATGGAGGTGAATGAAAAGACGATTTTCACTCATCTGTTGAAAGCCGGCACCGACAGCCGGGTGGTGGAGATCAAGGGGGAGCTGGCTGAAGGCCAGTCCCGGTCGGCGCGGATCATGGAGAGTGAGTTTTACGACGGTTATGTGGCCCATGCTCCTATTGAGCCACACACGGCGCTGGCCTGGATGGAAGGGAATAAACTGGTGGCCCGCGTGAGCACTCAGTCGCCCTTTGGCAACCAGGAGACCATCGCCCGTGAGCTGGGGATGGCTCTCGAGGATGTGAGGATCATCACGCCCTTTCTGGGGGGAGCCTTCGGGGGGAAAGCTCCGGCCCCGCAGGCCACAGAGGCTGCCCGTCTGGCCAAAATGACCGGCAAGCCGGTTATGCTCCAGTTTAGCCGTGCCGAGGAGTTTTTCTACGACACATACCGCCCTGCCGCGGTGGTCAGGATCACCTCAGGGATCGATGATCAGGGGAATATCGTTCTGTGGAACTTCAATGAATATTTTGCCGGTTCCCGTGGTTCCGACACCATTTATGATGTGCCGCACCGCAAAACCACCAGTTGGTCGGGGCGCAATGGCCATCCCTTCGGAACGGGGGCCTGGCGGGCGCCTGCCAACAATACCAACACCTTTGCCAGGGAATCCCAGATAGATATGATGGCATCGGCAGCCGGCATGGACCCGCTGGAATTCCGGCTGAAAAACCTCAAAGACGAAAGGATGATTGGCGTGCTCAAGGCTGTGGCGGAGCGGTTCGGCTGGAAACCGGCCCCTGCTCCCTCTGGCCGGGGCTGGGGCATCGCCTGCGGCTTCGATGCCGGCAGTTATGTGGCCCATATGGCCGAAGTGGAAGTGGATCAGCGCACCGGAAAGATCAAAGTCATCAGGGTGGTCTGTGCCCAGGATATGGGCTTCTGTGTCAATCCCCAGGGATCGGTGATCCAGATGGAAAGCTGTATCACCATGGGGATGGGGTATGCCCTTACCGAAGATATTGAGTTCCATGGCGGGAATATCAAAACCACCAACTACGGCACCTATAAGATACCGCTCTTTTCATGGCTTCCGAAGATCGAAACGGTGATCCTCGACAAGAAGGAAGCCCCGCAGGGAGGGGGTGAGCCGGCCATCATCTGCATGGGCGGGGTCCTCGCCAATGCCATCTTTGACGCTTGCGGCGCCCGGCTCTACCAGATGCCCATGACCCCCGAAAGGGTGCTCGAAGCCCTGGCCCGGAAATGACGGCCCCCTTGTGCGGACATTCTTGTATGAAGGGAATCCCAAGTTACTGGGACGTCATTTTCGTATTCCACCTTCCATCGGATCGTGTGGATTACTGTTTGATGTGCTAACAAGAGCCCTCTTGCAGCGGGCGGCGGGTAATTGGCGGCTTGGACTTGCTGCTGATACATGGTTGGTGGCGCTTAGTTGCTGATACATAGCCGATGGTAAATGGCGGCTGGCGGCTGCATTTAACGGCTAATACCTGACAAATGGCGTCTAGTAACTGATGGTAGGTAATTGGCGGTTGGCAGTTAGCTGTGGTCACGTGGCTGCATACTCATGGCAGATGACCTCGGCCTTTTTCCGGGCCTGCGCTTCATTCAATATGTTAAATCGGTATCTTTGTTTTTTGCTGATTCAGCTATTATACACCCTTTTCTATGAGAACTACTCTTTTCAGTTTTGATCGTCCATGGTCCGCTCATGACAGCGTACCTGTTCCATTCAGTACATCCGCTCAGGCATCCGTTCTGATATCAGCCCAGACATCGGCTCTAACTGCAGGGGAAAGGCCATTGCAGGCAGGAAGAGGTCTGACTCGAGGGATATCCGGGAACGGGAGGGTTCTCGTGTGGCTACTCGTGGCCATCCTTTTCGTGGCCATGCCCCTGGTAGCCGGCGCCACGTTGCGGCCTGTGAAGCTGACCTGCGAAGACAGGAGCAATCCTTCGGCCGTCGATATCGGTCGTCCACGGCTCTCCTGGGTGAACCAGCCCGGGGAGCGCGACCGTGGTGAGGCCCAATCCGCCTGGGAGATCAGGGTCAGCGGAAGCCGTGAGGGGCTTCTGGCAGGCCGTGACCTGCTTTGGTCAAGCGGAAAGGTGCACTCCTCCAACTCCCTGAATATTCCCTACGGGGGAAAACCGCTGTTTTCGCGCCAGGAATGCTGGTGGCAGGTCAGGGTGTGGAACCGCAAGGGCAAGGCTAGTGGCTGGAGCGAGCCAGCCTTCTGGGGCATGGGGTTGCTGGATGCCGCCGACTGGAAAGGGGTGTGGATTGGTGCTCCCTGGCAAGGAGAGAATCCCCTGCCCCGTTCCCCTCACCGGGGACCTGCCAATGGGGGCTTTAAACACCGGCCGGCAGACCAGATGCCCCCTCCGGCCCCACTGCTGCGCAAGAGCTTTACCCTGGAGAAAGAACTCCGGTCGGCCAAGGCTTATGTCACCGGATTGGGGTTCTTCGAGTTATACATCAACGGGCAGAAGGTCAGCGACGATGTGATGGCCCCTGCCCTCTCCCTCTATGGCCCGCGCAAGAGTGCCGGGGATATCGGCATCATGACGGGCAACAACTTCAGCGAATACCGGGTCTTTTACCTCTGTTACGACATTTCCTCCCTGGTCAGAAAAGGGGCCAATGCGGCCGGGGTCATCCTGGGAAACGGCTTTTACAACCCTGCCAGCTCCTGGTGTGAAGGGTATGGCACCCCCCGTTTTCTGGGGCAGATCCATCTCACCTATGCCGACGGCACCGAAGAGGTGATCGCCAGTGGTCCCGACTGGAAAGCATCAAAAAGTCCCATCCTCCTCGACAATGTTTATGATGGCGAGCACTATGATGCGCGGCTGGAACAGCCCGGCTGGTGTGAAGCGGGATTCAATGATTCCGGATGGGAAAAGGTAGCTATAAGAAAAGCCCCCGGCGGCAAACTTCAGGCACAGCTGGCCCCTGGTGACCGCGTGATGGAGCGGCTACAGCCCGTCAGAACCGAGAAACTGGGCGAGGGCCACTACCTGGTCGACTTCGGGGAGGAGATCTCGGGGTGGATCCGCATCAACCGGGTGGAGGGCGAAGCCGGCCGGAGAATCGACCTCAAATACCGCTGCGAGTCGGCCATGGGCGACAATTCTTACACCCTGCGCGGAGGGGGTCGTGAAAGCTATGCAGCGCGTTTCACCTGGTTTGTCTTCAGTGAGGCGGAGATCATCAACTGGCCGGGGGAACTTCAACCCGGCGATATCACGGCGGAGGCGGTCTATTCGGAGGTCCCCACCTCGGGTCATTTCACCTCTTCCGACACGCTGATCAACAAGATACACCGGATCTGGCGGCGCAGCCAGACCGACAACATGCACGGGAGTGTGGCCAGCGACTGTCCGCACCGCGAGCGATCGCCCTACACCGGCGACGGGCAGGTGTCCTGCGTGACGGTGATGCACAACTATGATGCACGGGCGTTCTACACCAAATGGATCGGCGACATGCGGGGCGCGCGGAATGAGGAGAACGGTTATGTGCCCAACGGGGCGCCCTGGCAGCCTGGATGCGGCGGTGGGCCCGCCTGGGGTGCTGCCATCTGCATCATGCCGTGGGAGTATTACACGCACTACGGCGACACCACCATGCTGCACGACAACTACGAAGCCATGAAGGGCTATGTGGGTTATATGCTCACCTGGACCAACGCCGAGGGGATCATGCATTCGCAGGCACCTGATCCGGCCCATCCCAATCCGTGGATCAACCTTGGGGACTGGGTGGCGCCCGGGGAGCTTCCGCCTGCCGATATGGTCCACACCTTTTTTCTCTGGCGGTGTGCTGCACTGACCAGCCAGTCGGCCCGGGTGCTGGGTAAAGCCGTAGAGGCTGACAAATACCAGCAGTTGGCTGACCGTACTAAGGAAGCCTTCCACCGGAAGTTCTACAATGCAGAAAAGGGGAGCTATGGCCCTTACGGGGGCAACATCTTCGCCCTAAAAATAGGGATTCCGGAGGAGCGTAAAGCGCGTGTGCTGGAAGCCCTGAGGGAGGATATCGCCCGCAATGGCGGCCACCTCGACACCGGGATCTTCGGCACCCAGTTTTTCTTCGAGGTGCTCTCAGAAAACGGCATGCATGACCTGGCGTGGGAGGCGATGAAGAAAACCACCCAACCCAGCTTCGGCTGGTGGATCAGCCAGGGAGCTACCACCACCTGGGAACAGTGGGACGGCGGCAACTCGCGCAACCATCCCATGTTCGGCGGAGGAATTGTCTGGTTCTACCGCACACTGGCCGGGCTCAGTGCCGATCCTGCAGCTCCAGGCTACCGGAATATCATCTTCCGCCCGCAGCCTGCCGGTGACCTTAACCAGTCCGCCTACTCCCTCGAAACCCCCTATGGCCTGGCGGCCTCCTCCTGGACCAGGGACAAGGAGGGGTTCCGGATGGAGGTGACCGTTCCGGTAGGTGCTGAAGGCAAGGTTTACGTGCCGCTGGGTGCAGACCACAAAGTAGATATTCCGCTGGAAAGGAGTGCTTCCCGTAAACCGTCTGTGAAGAGTTCCGGGAAACCCCGCTTTGAAGGGATCAAAGGGGAGTATGCCGTATACCGGGTCGGACAGGGAAAATACAGCTTCTCAGTGCGCCCGGCCCTTTGAACGGCAGTACCCCGTTGACTGCGGTGAAAAACAATCTTCAATACTTGGTTTTGATCATATCGAGGGTGACGTTGATAGCCGACTGGATCTCCCCTATTCCGGCTTTCAGGGATTCGGGGCATTTTTCAAATTCACCCAGGAAAGACTGGCCTGCCTCGTCGAAGGATTTGGTGCGACCAAGCAGAGATTCCAGGAGGGGGATGACCGTGCCAGCACTCTTCTGGGCTTCTTCAGCTCCTGCCTTCAGGACAGAGTCCAGTTTCTCAGTGACGACCTTCCATTCTTCCAGGGCTTTGGTGTAATCTGCCAAAGGTCCCTGTGCAAATTTCCCGGTACATTCGCCGAGGTTTTTCACTCCCGGCAGCAAAACTACAAAGGCATCCTCTCCTGCTGTTACCGTTCTTGTATTATTGCAGCCGCACTCTCCTGACTGAAAAGGAAGACCGGAAAAGCCCACTTCAGTGGTGGGTGGGGTTGGTGGAATTTCAGTGCCTTTCGGGGGTGTCTCGCCTGGCGGCGTCTCCTTAGCCGGTGGATCTGTAACATCCGGATCCCCATCATTCGCTTCCCCTGTATCAGGAGTTTCAACAGAAGTCACTTCCCCCGATGATTCCCCGGCTTTTGATGTGGATTCTTTGGGAGGAGCAGTTTTGGCAGGTTGCCCGTCGGCCCCTGCCTGGGCTTGTTCCTGTCCCTGGGGTTGTTCACCGCCATTCTCGCATAACCGCTTGCGCCGGACCAGGTCATCGAGATACCTGTTGAATTGCTCAAAATCCTGATAAACATCCTTCAGATTATCGAGAGACCATTGGAGACCACGCAGGTCATTGCCAAAATCCTGGGCAGCATCAATGGTCTCCCAGGCTCCGGCCAGGGCCTGCATTTCATAGTTTCCGAAAAGCTCAACAGCCAGCTGGGCACTGTTCATGGCCTGCTTGCTGAAATCACCTCCCTTGAAGATATCCAGCACATTGGATCCTACCCCGAAAACCTTACTGGCACTTTCTACCGTTGCGCTTGCTCCGGGGCTAACTCCCACGGTTCCAAAGATCAGGGCGGAAAGTTTCAGGGTCAGGTTTGCAGCAGATTCTGCAGTCCGGGTAGTCCCGTTTTTGAAATCCTCAGAGTTGATCAGATCTTGATACCGTTCTGTTTTTTCTTTCAGGGTTTCCAGGGCAGCCTTTTCTTCTGCTGCAATTCTGGCCCTGGTCTCTTCGGAACATACATATACCTCGACTTCTGCGACAGGACCAATGACAGAACCGCAGGGGGACTTGGCCTGAAAGGTCGTTTTCCCCTCACGGATACCCTGGATATTGACCTGGGAGCCCAAGCCCTGAACCGTGATCACGCCCGGGTCAGCCGGTTCAAACCTGACCAGATCGGCAGCTTCAGAGGGTTGAATATCCACCGCAACTTTCAGGACGTTGGGCAGTCGTTTCCCGTTAATGTCGTAAAAGACGATTTCGGGGATAGCCTCTCCCCCGTTGTAAGATTCTATCTTTATGCAAGTTGCCGGTTGGCTGGTCTGGGCAGTCTTGCCTTCAGGGCTCGTGTATTCGACAAAAAGGGTACCCCTTCCGGGTGATGATCCGGTCAGGCTGGCAGAGGTACTATTTGAAGTGACCTGAAACATATCCGATGGTTCCACCCAATAGCGGTTATGGCCGCCTTCAGGCTTTCCGGTGGCCGACACCTGACCTTTCTCGCCTACTCCCATTTCGGAACAACCCTCAAGGGTGACCTCCGGCACCTTTGCCTCCTCCGGAATTTCCATATTCACGCTTAAACGGATGGTCAGCTGGTCTTCATCATTGCTCTCCGACTTCACGTTAGTTTTGGATATCTGTGGCCAGTTCCTGATCTCATTTTCAGTGAGTACGAACTTTGCCACTTCAGGGTAAACCTGGTCCCAGACTTCATCGGGAACAGACCACTCACCCATATTATTTCCAACGGCTGTATAGGCCCATAAAATGCCCCCGGTCGCTGTACGCTCCAATTCCGCCAGATTGCCCAGCTGGTAAAACCGGGCTTCCATATTGTACACCTCGTTCAGGGGAATATTATGTTTTTCCCGATAATCCGCATCGGTGATAATTTCGGTCTTTGTGCCGGAGGAGGAACTTTCTGTGATGGTCTCCACTCCGTCAGTGGTCAGGGTATGGCTATAACTGCCCGCCCCTCCTGATCCTGACTCATCAATTTCGCTAGGGTAGAAAATTACCTTCTCTCCAGGGTCTAGTTTTAAAAATGCGCCCGGATTGAATACCCTTTGGGGTATCCTATTCCCGGTAATCAGCTCCCTGACCTGCAAAGAACTGTTCCAGTTTGACAACGAAAACTTGATGACTGCATTGTATTCCCAGGAATCGTTTGCATTTTTTCCTTTTTGTTCATAGTTAACTACGTAGGCAGGCTTGGCAGGTTTGGGCACCTGACCCGGCAAAATTCCAGCAAGAAGCATAAAGCCAATGAGTAAAACTGTGCTTTTCATGGCTAGTTTCGATTTATTCATCTGTTGTCGTTTTACGACAGCATAAAATGCCGTCAGCACTATAGAAACGATTGCAACTAACCTGTTTTAACGGGTATTATTGGTAACGGAAGACTTTTCCCTGAGTTGTAATTCGAAGAATAGCCGGTTTATATGCTTCACTCCAACATCAGTTTTATTTAGCTTTCAGCGTGGTAAAACTGATTTCGTTACGGTAATTCACATCGCCGGCATTGTCTTTTACATAGGCCCGGGCATAATAGAGGGTTCCTGGGACAAAGCGGCTCACCGATAATTTAAAGAAGGTTTTAGTTGCGGGAATGTCTTTCGCTGCACCCTGGTATAATGCGGCCCTGGTGGAGGCTCCGACCGCAGGATGCTGGGTCTTCCCATAGACCACCCCATGTTCGGTGATTTTTGTTCCACCTGCCAGGTAGCTGAAAACGGCTCCACTGGCCGTGATCCCAGCCACACTGATTCCATCGGCATAATTGGAACCTGTAGAAGCACTTCCTCCATTATTCCCATCAGGGAGTGTTGATGAAGGCAAAAACCATATTGAGCAAACCGCTACGAACATTAAAACTACCGGTTTCATTATGAGTCAGGTTTAAGAATTCTGGATTTACTGTTTGACAAATTCCACCCTGCGGTTCAGGGCCTTGTTAGCTGGGGTATCGTTAGGCGCCACAGGTTGACCTTCACCCAGACCATCGGCAACAAGCCGGTCCGCATTCACTCCAAAAGATTTTGCCAGTTCAGCTTTTACCGAAGCAGCCCGGCGTTTGGAAAGGTCGAGGTTGGCAGCATCCTGTCCGTCGCTGTCGGTATGACCGACGATTTTCACCTTCACATCAGGGACCTCGTTGAGGATGGCGGCAATTTCCTTCAGCGTACCATAGGATTCGGGTTTGACCACATCCTTGTTTACATCGAAATAGATGCCATAAGTAATCAGTTTGCCTTCCGTCATCAGTTTGTTGCGCATATCGGGCGCGCCTACGGCAACACGGAAGTTGCTGATCATGGCAGCACCGTATTCAAAACGGATTCTGTCGGGCTTGATGCAGCCAGCAGGAAAGGCCCTCGGTAGGTCAATGATTTTGTTTTCGCCCTGGTATAGCCTGATTCTTGTTTTCTGAACCCAGAGGGCGATATGGTATTTCTGGTTGATCTTCTGTTTGTATTTTTCATCCTGAACGAACCCGCTTAAATTGGATGCGGAGCACTCCTGCCCGTAAAGCCACGTGTGATAGCTTGGCCGGCCGAAGTATTCCACCTTGAACTGGAAACCGCCGTTTCCCGGGGCAGAGCCCCCATCCCATGCCTTGGCATTCTTCGCTTGCATCAGCTTCATGTGCCACCCTGACATCCCTTCACCTTCCAACCCGCCGAGGGGGATGACATCAAATTCAATGGTATAGTTTTCAGGCAGCTTCAGCAATTCATCGGTCCACACACACTCGTTCATCACGAATTTCATCCATTTCCCGGGGAAAAGATTGGTGGTCACCACCTCTGCGGAACCATTGGTATTCCAAAGCGCCGGGAAGTCACCTACGGCATCCTGACTGAAATCATCATAGAAGATTATTTTTTCGCCCGGAATGAAATCATATTTGGAATAGCTCTCAAGCATGGTTGGTGGTTCTGTCGCCGGCTGATTACCTCCACCCCCGGCATTTGTTCCTCCGGAAGCATTCCCCCCCTCAGGCTTGTTGACGGTCTGGTTTCCGGCTGGTTCCTTCCCTGACGCATCCTTCTTAGGGTCACCCCCCTTAATGCTCTCTTCTGTGGCATCAAGTCCCTTGTCAATGGCCTTGTCTACTTTTTGGTTGATGCGTTGATTGACTTTATTCTCCAGTTTCTTCTTAAGATCCACTTTGATCTGTCCGGTTGAGTTAAAAGCCAAACCCATAAGGAGAAACACGAAAAGGAACTTTAACATTAGTTTCATAACACAGATATATTAATTTGTTTAACAAACCAATCTGGCTAATAATTTGCTTTTCTGAGATTTGCTTCGGGCTCTGCGATGGCGGGAAGAATGAACGAATAAAGAATGGTTCTGATTCTGAATAAATTTAGTGAAAATTTTTACAAGAAGGAGTCCGCCCGGAAAATTTTCTTTACCAAGGAATTTACGCGACAGATTCACTACCAGGACTCTCTCCTATTGAATCAAATATTTGTTTAAAACAGAAAACAAAACAGCGGAATTCACCGGTTTGGCGATATAATCGTTTCATCCTGCTTGCAAAGCCTTCTCTTCGTCGCCGGAAAAGGCATAAGCAGTTTGAGCTATGATAGGCATAGTTTTATTAAACTTCCTGATTTCCTTTGTAGCTTCTATCCCATCCATTCCCGGCATTTTGATGTCCATCAATATCGCAGCAATCTCAGGGTTTTCCTTTAGTACATTGATGGCATCGTTTCCGCTGAAAACGCGGATCAGGGTGACATTCTTTTGCTTCAGAATCACTTCCAGATACCTGTAACTGGTATCATCATCCTCAGCGATCAGTATGGTATTTTCACTCCGGTATGCCTTGGGCAAATCAACATGCACCCGGATGCTTTTTTCAATTTCTGTAAACGGTTTGTAAGGGATGGAAAAATAGGAGGTACTCCCCTTCCCCACCTCAGATTCCAACCAAATATTTCCTTTGAGCAGATTAACATAAGCTTTAGAGATGGTCAATCCCAGCCCCGAACCTTCGTAGGGTCGTGACATACTCATATCGGCTTGCACAAACCGCTCAAAGACAGCATTATGTTTATCAGTAGGGATCCCGCAACCAGTATCTTTCACATAAAACACAAGCAGCTCATTATTAACATAATTCCCGATTTCTATTGTCCCTTTCACAGTAAATTTTATCGCATTCTTGATCAGATTCGTTAAAATACTGTCCAGTTTGTATTTATCGGTTTCAACAACCATATTGAGATCGTGAGCTGGGAGTGTGCTAAAAAGCTCAATACCTTTTTGTCTGGCCTGGAGCCGGAAAAAGTTAACATGAAATTGAATTATTTCCCGGATATTCACCACCGAATACCTTACTTCCTGTTCACCGGCTTCAATCTTTGAGATCTCGACAATGTCATTGATGGTATCCAGCAGCCGCTGTCCGCTCAAATTAACCACCTCCATGTATTCATGCCGGCTCTGTTCATCCAGGTCTTCTGAATTTAAAACATCAATAAACCCGAGGATCCCATTCATCGGGGTGCGAATTTCATGACTCATATTGGCCAAAAATGAAGATTTCAACCTGTCGCTCTCCTCAGCCTTCTCCTTGGCGAACAACAAGTCTCTTTCCCATTTTTTGCGTTCCGAGATATCTCTGATGATCATACTGGAGAAGGTCTCTCCTTTACTGTTCTTAAATAAAGATGAGGTTATCTCGGCGGTCAGTCTGGTTCCATTTTTTCTGATGAAGGTGACCTCTCCTTCAGCGAATCCGGTGATGTCACGTTGCTTCAAAAGCATATCCACACGAGGATCATCCGGGTCGATGATACCAGCTCTTCCTGCTTTGCGGATTTCATCCTCAGTCATTCCAAATAATTTGCAGGCCGATCTGTTGCCCGACAGTATGCTGCCATCGGGTTTGGTGAGCAAAATGGCGTCAAGGCTGTGATCCATGATCAGCCGGTTCTTTTCTTCACTTTCAATCAATGCATTTTCAGCTATTTTCTTGTAACTACTCAGGTACCAACCTGAGTAGTTACAATTATTTTACGTGCCAGGATACTATAAATAACGAATCGCGCTATGGTCTGTTGCCAATTTAGAAACACTGCCATCATAAAAAAGGAGAATAGTTTTTATATCCTATTCTGCTCAGATAAAACCACGAGTGTTCATAGAAATGAACTTCATTTCTCATACAGGTTATCAAGCCTTAAGAATTCCGTAATGATCCACATTTTTTTAGGATCTGCTGTTGAAGTTCGTATTTTTATTGCCCCTAAATCTGAATCTTGTTTAGGGGTTTCCATATAAGAAAAAATAATAGCATTCTTGCTGCAGATTGCCTCAAATTCTTTTCCATCGCCTTCTGTATATGGATTACTGAATTCAAAATGATTAACATGGTCAACACTGTACTCTTCTGCCAGCATATTTCCTAAGTTAATGATTCCATTTTTTAAAGCATCCCAACTTGGATAGTAGGCATAGTTTGACCCATAATACTGATACAATGCAATGTGATCTATCCGATCGTTCGCTATAAAGAGAACAATTTTTGATAATGACTTTTCAGAACTTGCTAAAACATAATGTTCGTTCAGTGGTGAAACCTTGTCATAACCAATTCTTTTGAAATTCTCAATCACATCTTTTATATTACCATTGCAATCAACTCCCATAATCATATAAGTCTTGTGGCTCTTATCTTGATTATCTGATTGACAAAAAGCTGTTGAGGCAATGACAATAATGGCAATTACACACACGAATATTTTCTTTTTACTCATCTTCTCTGTTGTTCGGTTATATCCCATTGAACACATCGGGTTAGGTAAAAGGGCATTCCCTTTTCCGGAGCATCGATACCTTCCATCCGTATGCGATAGGTTTTATTGCTGTCGTTCAGAAGGTCGAAGGTATCGCCGTCTATAATGCCGATCACCTTTCCTTCGATGATTCCGCCGGAATCCATGGTTTCAGTGGATGGTGGTGCTGCCTGAGCCGGAATGGAAGGAGCACCGGTTTCAGAAACGCCCGGAGTTCCGGAGTCCGGCAATATTTGCAGTGAATCAGCGTCTATATCGGTTGAGCCGGATTGATCTTCAATAAGGTTACCCGCCCATTGGTTCAAGGAAGGAACCGGTGTATCACCCGATTTCTTTAACTGTCCGCTCTTCGACTGGCAAGCTCCTGCCAGGAGGAAGGTCAGCAATATGACGAAATATGTAAGTTTATTCAGCAATTACGGTTGGTACAAAATCATTACACAGGTATTTCAGGCGATTTTGAGGCCGGAAAGGTACGAAATTACGACCATCTTCGCTAAATTGCACCATTAACCCAAACCGCATGGCAACACTCAGGCAATTGGCGGCATCGCTGTCCGACAGCGAGAAGGGGCTCTACTCCGCGGGGCTCGCAGAATTTGACCGGCTCCGGATCAGGCTCTCGCCCGGACAGTTCATCGTCGTGGGTGGCCGTCCGGGAATGGGCAAAACCCCCTTTCTGCTCTTCCTCTACAAGCAGTTGTGGCAGATGAACAACCTTCCGCAGCTCTTCATTTCCACCGAGGATGGAGAAACCCTCCTCTACAAAAAGCTGGCGGCCACGGTCTCGGGCATTCCCGTGGAAGAGCTCCGCGGAAAAGCCGCGGAAGTCCTGGCCGATCACATGGACCATTTGGTGAGCGACCGCTGTTCCATCACGGAGGGCGACCGCATCTGGGAGCAGATGAAGGAGCAGATTACGACGGCGGCCGGGGCGGGCAGCCGCATCGTCATCATCGACAAGCTCCAGACCATCTATTCCGGATCCCCCTACCCCAACCGCGACCAGGAACTCGCCGGCATCACCCGCGACATGAAGCAACTGGCCATGGAGCACCAACTGCTTCTGATCGTTAGTTCGTCGCTCTCCCGGAACGTCGAACACCGCTACGGAAGGACGCCCTTTCTCTCCGACCTCCGCGAATCGGGGATGATCGAGGAGAATGCCGACGCGGTGCTGATGGTCCACCGTCCCGAGTATTACGGAATCACCGAAGACGAAGAAGGCCACAGCATGAGGGACTTCATGGAGGTGGTTGTCGCCAAGAACCGCAATGGCCGCACGGGAACCATGAAGTTCACCTTCCGGAAGAGAATCCCGGCCGTCACCGTCTTTGAGGAGTATGACAACCGGGAGTACCTCGACCGTTTCAACACGCTGGAAGGGGGCGCCGACCCCCCGTTTTAAGAATATCCGCTGCCGGAGACCATGAGCACGAATCATTTCACCACAGCGCATGAGGATTTTGTTTCGCAATCTTTACCATCAGCATGGACCTGTTCCGCTTTTTCCCGTCGGTGAAAGCCCCCATGGTGCGGAAACTCTTCCTGGGGCCTCCCTTTCATTTCGATCCGAATCTGGCCTCGGCGCTGGCCC
>CAZKIU010000016.1:67846-72799 GCA_964552955.1 uncultured Prolixibacteraceae bacterium | reverse complement strand
GCACTGGTTTGCACTTCATTCACATCGAGAAAGGAGAGGACGATCCGCGACCCTTCCCGGAATGACCAGGCTGCCTCCCTGAGTGGATAGCCGTACTTCCTGATCTCCTTCGGGGTCAGCAGGCTGTCGAGGGCTGCCGTGAACTTCTTATCGGTGATGAACCGCCTTCCGAAGAGAGGGGCCAGTTTCTCTTTTATTGACACCGGGAATCTGACCCTGTCATAGCTTTCCAGTTGTTCCGGGGTGAGGATGTACCGGATGATGTTGAGCTCCCTGGCCAGTTTTTCGCCGATCAGAACGGTGTTGAAGCGGGTTTCGGTCTCGAAGTAATTCCCGGTACCGGGGATCACCTTCTCGTGGAGCCTGAACATCCCCTTTTCTTTTTCCACGTCAATGCCATTGATCACCACACCCACGCTTTTATTGGCCGTTGAGGCGATGCCGTTGAGGATGATCCGTCCGGTGACCTCTTCCACCCCAGGAAAGGCCTGCAGCCGGTTCCTCAGGGCGTCGGGTGCCGGCAGCAGGTTATCGATGCGGTTGTCACTCCTGAAATCCTTGCTGTTGATGTGGACATGGGAGAGTTCGAGGTCCACGGCCTCTTGGATGCGCTGCACCACCGAGCTGTTCATGGCGGCAATGGTGAACACACCGGCAAAGACCCCTATGGCCACGGCCGAGATCACCGTCAAGCTTCGCGCGCGGTTGCGCCAAACATTCTTCCAGGCGATGGATGCGATCATAGTGGGTTGCATTATGCCCTCAGGGCGGTCATAACCTTGATGTTTAGGATTTTGCGGATACTATACATGAGGCTAATGAGGATGATGAGCAGCACCACCGCACCCTGCCAGAGGTAATAAGTATCGGGCAGCAGGGTGGGCATGACAGGGTCGAAACCATAATCCTCGTACATGCGTGCCCAGTCGCCGGTGAACCGGATGGGGCGGAAATGGAGCCAGATGACCACTGGAAGAGAGGCCAGTACCCCCGTCACGATGCCTAGGAAGCCAGTCATGACCATCTCCAGGGCAAAGATCCTGGCCAGGCGGGTCTTCTGCATCCCGACGGCCACCAGCATCCCGAATTCCCTGCGCCGTTCGGCCAGCATCATCAGTACGGTGCCGAAGACCCCGAAGGCGATGACCAGGTAGAGGATCCCGATCATGATGGCGCCACTGCGATTGTCGGCTTCCATCTGATTGATGATCAGGGCATTCAGCTTGTGCCAGGTGACGACTGTCATCGGTTCCTTCAACTGCCTGTTAAGCCTCTCCGCGGTAGCCAGCATGGCCTTGTCGTCCTTATTGCGGATCATGATCACCGCGGAAGTGGCCATGCCGGAAGCGGCGAAGAGTTCACGGGCGGCTTCCACCGGCATGTAGACGATCCGGTTGTCGATATCGGGTGCCGGGAGTTTGACCACTCCGGCCACCACAAACTTTCCGGCAGCGGAAGTACCGTGATAACCCTGGCCGATCAATACCAGGGTGTCGCCCCGGCTGGCGTTCAGATAGCGCGAGAGGCCGTTGCCGATGAGCACTCCCCGGGGTTCCGTGGCATCGAAATAGCAGTTGGAAAAGGAGGCATACCGGCGGAATGCAGGCATCACTAAGCCTGAATCCCCGTTATCGATATCCAGGTCGGCGAACAACCGGCCCGTTCCCGTCCAGGATTCGCCGGCAAAGAGGTCCAGAAAAGCTTTCGTCCGTGAGGGGAGAGGCTCCCTCTTCAGTCGGTCCACGGCTTCCGGCGTTAGTCTGAACCGCACCAGCCGGTTTCTTATTCCGGAAATACGGTCTTCTCCTCCGGTATCCACCCCCATCACCAGGACTCCTTGCGTGGTGCTGCCGGCGGCCGCCAGGGCAAAGGCTTCAAAACGGGGAACCAGCGCTTCCACATTGGGATCGGAAAGGATCTGACGCTCCAGGGGAGGGGTGAGTTCAAAACTGTTGTCGGTGACCGGCTCGTCGAAATAGTCGCGGTGCTGCAACTGGAGGTATCCCGAATAGGACTCGACCACGTTCATGAAGATCTGTTGGTAAGATCCGAGCTGAAACGACCGCATCACCAGCGCGAAGAAGATGGCGAAAAAGACCGACGCAGCGGTGATCAGCGTCCGGCGCCGGTTCCGCCACAGGTTCCTCCAGGCAAGCTTCCAGTCGTTCATGGGATGTCGGTTTTCAGATTTCGGAATGACTAATGTGGAATGCGGAATGCGGAAGTCAGATGTCAGATGAATCCTTATCCCACAATTATGGTTTACTTGACGGTTTTCATATTTTGTTGAGAGAAAAAGCTTTCCTGAATGGGGATGTTGAATTTCATCTCTTTTATTTCCATGATGGTTTTGTTTCCCGGATGTTCTGCAGGAAGCAGTTCGATGTGTGACGGCAACAGCCGTCCATCCATCATTTTTAGGTTGGTAGCTTTCTCGGTGCGTACCAGGAAACCATCTTCATCGTACAATTCGGCTTTCAGCACGATGAATTCCTTTTTTTCAATCCACCAAACCTGCCGGCTCCATAGCACGTCAGATTCTTCACGGGCTTCCATTTCGATCCTGTAACAGGGAACCCCGTCAATCACTTCCTCCCCCTTCAGGGAGTGGGTGTAATCGGTGACCACCGACGATTCTCTGAGGAGGTCGTCATTGGTATAGTCGGAACCCATCCATCCCTGCGACATCATGGAGGGGGGCAGTTTGATCAGCCTGCCGATGGTGGGGTTCCAGCTCCACATCTCACTACCCCGTTTCAGGAAGGTCTGCCCCTTTTCGCGGGCCGGAGCCGTGATCAGGGTGAGGACATGCTCTTCTCCCAACGACCACGATTTAAACTCAATGGTGCGCTGCCATGATGGCCTGACGACTGTCATCGACATGACAGAATACCCTGATTTCTCGCCGTTGAACTTTTCATCGGCCTTCCTGATCATTTCTCTGGCCTGATCAGGCTGTGCTGACACGGTCGCGCAACCGCCCGCCAGCAGTGATATCAAGATTAAGAGGGTGAGCATATCCTGATTATTGTTTTCTAAGATACTCTATTTTTTAATATGTTGCTGAATTGTTTATTTTTGGGAAAACTCATTTCCTATGAAATCCCGGAGAAATTTTCTCTTTTTGTTCCTGGCCACTTTCCTGTTGGCATGTTCCTCTCCTGCATCGTATACCTTCACTTCACCATCGGGAAAGGTGGAGGTGACGGTTTCGCAAGGGGATCAGGACTCCCTTTTCTACAGTGTGAAGGTCGAAGGAGTAACTGTCCTGATGCCGTCGTGTCTGGGATTCCAGAGCAGTGACGGGGATTTTGCCACAGGATTAAGGGTAAAGGAGGTACCGGAGATCAAAGTAATCAGTGAGCAGTTTGATGTTCCGGCCGGGAAAAAGGTATTTAACGCATACCAGGCCCATGAATGGAGAATGGTATTGGCCAACCGCGAGGGTAAACCCCTGGAGGTCGTGTTCAGGGTTTCCGACGACGGGGTGGCTTTCCGTTATGAGATCCCGGGAGGAGAGGGCGATAGTGTGGTCCTGCTTTCCGAGGCCACCAGTTATTGTTTTCCTGCGGAAACCAGGGCCTGGCTCCATCCCCATGCCGACGTCAAAACGGGATGGTGCGAGACCCAGCCTTCCTATGAGGAGTACTATTATGCCGGTGTGCCCGTAGGTACGGCAGCGCCTCAGAAAGCGGGGTGGTCTTACCCTGCGCTTTTCCAGGTGGGGAGTCAGTGGGCTTTGGTCACCGAGAGCGGTGTGGCGCCTCCCTTCTGTGGCACGCGCCTGGCCTGCGAGTCGGCAGGCGGCGCATACCATATCGCCTTTCCGCAACCCGGGGAAACCACCGGTGCCGGGGATCCGGTAACGCCCACCACCGTGGGGCCTGCTGCCACCCCCTGGCGGATCATCATCACCGGCTCCCTCTCTACCGTCGTGGAATCTTCCCTGGTCGACGCCCTGGCCCTCCCTTCCGAAGTGGAAGACCCTTCCTTTGTCAGACCCGGCATCTCCTCCTGGAGCTGGGGCCTCCTCAAGGACGGATCGGTCAACTTCGACACCCAGAAACAGTTTATTGACTACTCCGCGCTGATGGGCTGGTCTTATTGCCTGGTCGATGTCAACTGGGACCACCAGATCGGGGAAGCCAAAATGTTTGAACTCCTGGAATATGCCCGCAGCAAAAATGTGGGGTTGATCCTCTGGTACAACTCTTCAGGCCCCTGGAATTCGACGGTATACACGCCCAAAACCAAACTTTTTGACCGGGAGAGCCGGCTGGCTGAGTTTCAGAAGCTTTCGGAATGGGGGGTTAAAGGGATTAAGGTGGACTTCTGGCCGGGCGATGGCCCTTCTGCCATTCAGTATTATTATGATCTGCTGCGCGATGCCGCCCGCTACCGGCTGATGGTCAATTTCCACGGGACTACGGTACCCCGGGGCTGGTCACGTACCTTCCCCCACCTGGTGAGCATGGAATCGGTCAGGGGCTTCGAATTCATCACCTTCGAACAGGCCAATGCCAACAAGGCCGCTGAACACTGCGCCATCCTTCCCTTCACCCGTAACGTGGTGGGGCCTATGGATTTCACACCCGTCTGCTTCGGTGAGATCCCACGCATCGCGCGTCATACCTCCAACGCCTTCGAACTGGCCCTGGGGGTTCTTTTCCAGTCAGGGATTCAGCACATCGTCGAAACCCCTGAAAGCATGCAAAGACAGCCCGACTTTGTTATCGATTACATGAAAAACCTCCCGGCCCAGTGGGAAGATATCAGGCTGATCGACGGTTTTCCGGGGAAATATGTGGTGCTGGCCCGCAAATCGGCGGGGAAATGGTTTCTGGCCGGCATCAACGCCACCCGCGAGCCTCTGACCCTCACCCTGGATCTCTCCGTCATCGGCGGGGGTGACTTTACTGAAATGATCACTGACGGAGCCACTCCCCGTGAGTT
>CAZKIU010000016.1:22416-67746 GCA_964552955.1 uncultured Prolixibacteraceae bacterium | reverse complement strand
CTTATGAATACGCTGCTTTCCAGATCTATGGCCCTGGTAGCCCTGGGCGCAGGATGCACCGCCTGCCAGAAGGAAAAGCTGATGGAGCCCTCCCGGCCCAACATCATCTTTATCATGAGTGATGACCATGCTTACCAAGCCATCAGCGCCTATGGGCATGGCCTCAACAATACACCCAACATCGACCGGCTGGCGCGCGAAGGGGTGATCTTCAGCAGCGCCTGTGTCACCAATTCGATCTGTGCCCCCAGCCGCGCTACCCTCCTTACCGGAAAGTACAACCACCTCAATGGAAAAGTGGATAACCGCAAACCTTTTGACTGGAACCAGCCCAACTTTGCCAAATTGCTACAGGGGGCAGGCTATCAGACCGCCCTCATCGGTAAGATCCATCTCGATGGTGACCCCCAGGGCTTCGACTATTGGAATGTTGTGCCCGGACAAGGGCAATATTATAATCCTGATTTCATTGAGATGGGGGTTAAAAAGCGGGTGCCGGGGTATTGTACCGAGCTCACCACTCAGTTTGCCCTCGACTGGCTGGAAAACAAACGCGATCCATCCAAACCTTTCTGCCTGCTCTTTCACCAGAAAGCGCCCCACCGCAACTGGCAACCGGCGCCCAAATATCTTAACCTCTTCGATGACAAAACCTTCGATCCGCCGGCCAATTTCTTTGATGACTATTCCGGCCGGGGGCGAGCGGCCCGCGAGCAGGAAATGGAAATTGCCCGTCACGGGCAGTGGGGCCATGATTTCAAGTTCATCGTCGACCCCAATGGCGATTCTACCCATTTTATCAACGACCTGAAAAGAATGGACGAGCAGCAACGGGCGCAGTGGATGGAAGCCTATGAAGGGGAGAACCAGGCCTTCCTGAAAGCCAACCTGCAGGGGAAAGAGCTGGCCCTCTGGAAGTTCAACCGCTATATCAAGGATTATCTCCGCACCATCCAATCGGTCGACGACGGGGTGGGAGAGGTGCTCGATTACCTCGATAAGAACGGACTGGCTGAAAATACCATCGTGGTGTACACTTCCGATCAGGGTTTTTACCTGGGAGAACACGGCTGGTTCGACAAACGCTTCATGTATGAGCAGTCGCTGCGTACCCCCCTGCTGATCCGCTACCCGAAGGAGATCCAGCCGGGAAAAACCGATGACCACCTGGTCATGAACCTCGATTTCGCCCCTACTTTCCTCGATTATGCCGGCGTGCCCATTCCTGAAGATATGCAGGGAAAATCTTTCCGTCAGCTGGTGTCGGGGGAAACATCAGAATGGCGCGATGCCGTCTATTACCATTATTATGAGTTCCCGGCCGAACACATGGTGAAACGTCATTACGGCGTCAGAACGGACCGCTACAAACTGATTCATTTCTATTATGATATCGACGAATGGGAACTCTATGATCTTCAGTCCGATCCTGATGAAATGAAAAACCTCTATGGCGATCCGGCTTATGCACAGGTACAGGCTGACCTCCACAGGAAACTGACAGAACTGCGAACCCAATACGGGGATTCCGAAGCGCTGGATAAAAAATTCCTGGAGGAGTTTCTGGATAAGAAAAAATAATCCGGAAGGGCAGAATATCAGAATAGGTGGGGATCTTGAATCTGGAATAAGAAAGAAGTGGAATGGAGAAGTTGTATGATAAGGTATCGTTTGGAATCAGCAGGCTGATCACCCGGGAGTACAGTACCTCTTTTTCTTCTGCAGTAGGATTGCTTCCGGCCGATCTCAGGGCGGCCATCTTCAGCATTTACGGTTTTGTCAGGCTGGCCGATGAGATTGTTGACACCTTCCATCAGCAGGACCAGCCGGCGCTGCTCGAAAAATTCGAACAGGATTATGACCATGCCCTGGCCACCGGCATCAGCCTGAACCCTGTATTGCATTCTTTTCAGTTGACGGTCTCCCAATATGGTATTGACGATACCCTGGTCAGGGCTTTCCTCAAGAGCATGAAGGCCGATCTGGTGAAACAGGAATACCGGACCGATGACGAACTGAAGGAGTATATCTATGGGTCGGCCGATGTGGTGGGGTTGATGTGTCTCAGGGTTTTTGTCAGGGGGGACCGGTCCCTCTATGATGCGCTGGAAGCCCCTGCCATGCGGCTGGGGACGGCCTTCCAGAAGGTCAATTTCCTGCGCGACCTGCGCAGCGATACCCATGGTCTGGGGCGCTCTTATTTTCCGGGTTATGATGAGCATCATTTCACGGAAGCCTCCAAACAGGCGCTGATCATGGAGATCAAATCTGACTTCGATGCGGCCTATGAGGGCATCCGCCGCCTTCCGGAGGAGGTGGGCACAGCAGTCCTCGTGGCTTATTACTATTATCTGGAACTGTTGCGAAAAATCAGCCGCACCCCCGCTGATGTTCTGATCAGCCGCAGAATCAGGGTCTCTGATGGCCGGAAATTCCTGCTGCTGGTCAAAGCGCTCGTTTTGTGGAAACTCGGGTACAGACCAGGAAAATGAGCTATTATAGGGGTATTATAAGCGCTTGCCATGATAGTTGTGAAATGGAGTGCAGCAGGGTTAAGGTTCCGTCTTAATGACAGGGTGGTATGAAGTGGCTTTATATCTCTTTACTTGCCGGAAGTGTTATGGTACCCGCTCTGTGGACCTGCTCCCCGAAACTGCGGTTTTACCCGAAACTGCCCGCTGTATTGCTCTCCCTGATCATCGTGGCCATTCCCTTTATCCTGAAGGATATTCTTTTCACGCGCCTGGGCCTCTGGGGTTTTAACCCCGAATATGATCTGGGGATTCGCCTGGCCGGCCTTCCTCTCGAAGAATGGCTCTTCTTCATCATCATCCCCTATGCCAGTATCTTCCTGCATGAAACCGTGGTTTACCTGAAACCAGGCTGGATTCTTACCCCCCGCCTCACCCATATCATCACCCTGGTTCTGGGAACCTGCGCCCTCCTGCTGATGATCCTCTTCCCCAACAGGCTCTATACCTTCTTCAATAGCCTCTTTCTGACCGGTGCGCTATTGTGGGCCCGCTGGTCGGGGTCAGAAGTGATCCGTCGCTTCTACCTTACCTTCCTGGTTATCCTGGTCCCCTTCATGGTGGTCAATGGCATCCTCACCGGTAGCCTGATCCCCGGAGAGGTGGTCTGGTACAACCCGGCAGGTTTCATGGGCTTCAGAATCTTTACCATCCCCGCCGAAGATGCCGGTTATGCCTTCAGCCTTATCCTGTGCAACCTCCTCCTCTCGGAAACGCTCTTCAGAAAAATGCAAAAGAGAGGTCCTGAAAAAAGGACCCCGGGTAAAGGGAACGCATTTCCCAGACAAACGAACCACCATGACGCATAAATATGATAGGTGCCCCGGACCGGATGGCTCCCTTAGCCCGGATTCCTCCCTTAGACCGGAGCTCAATGCAATGCCGGATCTTAATCGGATGCAGGATCCCACTCCCAGACCGGATTCCACGCCTAAGCAGGCCGTCAGGTGGCCGGCAGCGCCCATTCCCGGCCGATATATCCGACCCCTCCGCCTCTTTTTCGTGCTCTTCTACACGGTAGGGGTGGCCGGACTCTCCCTACCCTTCAGCCGGGAACTCTTTCAGCAACTCATCCCCCTGGCCCTTTTGCTCAGTTTCGGCACACTGATCGCTTTTTATCCTTCCCTGCACCGACCCAAGACCCTCCTCTTTTTTCTTTTCGTAGGAATGACCGGTTTCCTGGTCGAGATGGCCGGCGTTCAAACGGGAAAAATCTTCGGGGTTTACACCTACGGGGCCGGACTGGGATGGAAAATTCACGGTACTCCCCTGATGATAGGCGTCAACTGGCTGATGCTTACCCTTTTCTTTGCCGACCTGATCCATCGTTCCGGGATAAGAGGCGGTTGGGCTCCCCCCCTGGCTGCGGCCGGCATGGTGGCCTATGACCTGGTCCTCGAACAGGCTGCCCCCCTCATCGATATGTGGTCGTGGCAGGATGCCTCAGTCCCCCTCCGGAACTACCTCGCCTGGTTCCTCCTGGCCCTCTTTTTCCAGATCCTCCTGAAACGCCTCCGTATTCCTGTCCGTCATCCCCTCTCTCTCACCCTTCTCCTCTGCCAGTTTTTCTTCTTCCTTCTGTTGGTTCTCCTTTTTAATGGGCTGAAATGATGCTTAAAAACAAGAAAAATATCCTCATCTACAATTTCTTCGAGCACTATGTGATGCTGAAGGTCAACCGCCATTTTTCGCGTTTTGTCGTATCGGGAGAAGTCAAGGATGCCGGAAAGCCCATCCTGCTCCTTGCCAACCACAACAGTTGGTGGGATGGACTCTGGGCCAGTTGTGTCAATACCCGTCTTTTCAGGCGCAGATTTCATTTTATGATGCTGGAGGAACAGCTCCGGAAATACGCCTTTTTCAGATATACGGGAGGCTATTCGGTGAAGAAGGGAAGCCGTGAAGTGCTTGAAAGTCTTCATTATACCCTGGAGTTGCTGAAGGACCCCCGGAATATGGTATTGCTTTTCCCCCAGGGCCGGCTGGAGTCGCTTTATGTGAGTGACTTTCACTTTGAAAAGGGGCTGGAGTTACTCCTCGGCAGGGCAGGGGAGAGCATCCAGGTGGTGATGATGGCTGCCCTGGTCGACTACTTCTCTGAGGTGAAACCCGGACTCTATATCTATCTCAGGGAGTATCTGCCTGGTTCCGGAGAAACCCCGGAGGCAGCCTACACCCGTTTTTACAAGGAATGCCTGAGCATGCAGACCGGAAGGAGGGAGGGATGAAAGCAGGGTCCCTGTTGCTCTTTTTGTGGATGGCTGGTCATGGGCCGGGAAGCGATGATCTGGTGCTGACGATAATGGGGGCTGGCGTTATAGTGCTGACGGGTATGGGAGCAAAGCTGGTGCTGACGGGTATAGGGGCTGATCTGGTGCTGACGGGTATTGGGGCCGGCGCTCTGGTGCTGGCTCTGGTGCAGTGCCTGGTGGCCCTGGTTAACCTGTTGTCACGCCCCTGGCTGCCCCGTCTTATCCCCGGCGACCAACCTCTGGTATCGGTGCTGATTCCCGCACGCAATGAAGCGGCCCATATCGGTGCTCTGCTGGAGGACCTCTCCCGGCAGCCCTGGACCCACCTCGAAATCCTGGTGTTTGACGACCAGTCGGAAGATGAAACAGCCGCCATCATTGAAAGAGCCGCCCTTAGCGACCAACGCATCAGGCTGATCCGTTCGAGTGGCCTTCCCAACGGGTGGACCGGCAAAAATTACGGGTGCCATTCCCTGGGGGCCGCTGCCCAGGGTGATTATTTTCTTTTTCTCGATGCCGACGTCCGCATCTCCGGAACCCTCATCGGCAATGCGGTGGCCGCCTCACGCCGGTACCACATCGACCTGATGACCATCTTCCCCCTCCAGATCATGGAAAGCTTCGGGGAGCGATGCACGGTTCCGGTGATGAATGATATCCTGGTCTCCCTGCTCCCGCTGCCATTGGTCCTGCGTTCCTCCCGGCCCTCCCTGGCCGCTGCCAATGGCCAGTTCATGTTTTTCAGGGCTCCCGTCTACCGGGAGATGCACCCTCACCACCACCTCCGGAAGATCCGTGTCGAAGATATCGCTATGGCCCGCTGGATGAAAAAAGAGAAAAAAAAGGTGGCCTGCCTCCTGGGCGACCAACGGATCAGTTGCCGCATGTACCATGGCTTTGGCGAGGCCGTCCGCGGCTTCTCACGCAGCGTTACTGCTTTCTTCGGAAACTCCTTCCTGTTGGCTCTGATTTACTTGATGATGACCACCCTGGGATTCCTCCCTCTTCTCCTGGCCCCGGATAGGCTGAATGCCCTGCTGGCTGATACCCTTCCATCAGGGATGTTCCAGCTTCCACCAGGGATGTTACCCCTCCTTCCGGCCATGCTCTGGCTCGTTTTTGTTCTGTCGACCAGAGTGTTGGTGGCCCTGGCCAGCCGCCAGAATGTTCTTTTGCACCTGGGACTCCTCCCTCTCCACCAGATATCGCTGGTAATGTTTATTTTTAAGGCGGTTAGAAACAGAATCAACCGGGGATTCGAATGGAAAGGAAGAAATGTAGCGTGAGGAGAGCTTGCCGGCTTTTAGTGGTGATGATGATGGTTTGGCCTGCCCTGACGGATGTAAGTTTTGCCTCCACCACCCCCCGGGAAGTGATCTACAAGGCCTATGTGACGGGCCACATGGAAGAGTGGAAAGGCGTCATAGATCGAATGGAGGAGGCTGGCAAAGAGGACCATTCACGCCTGCTTGAACTCGTCAACTACCAATATGGCTATATAGGGTATGTCATTGGCAAAGGGGATAAGGTCGCCGCATCGCGGCTGCTTACCCTGGCCGAGAAGAATGTTGAGATTCTGGAAAAAGCCCGCTACCGCCCCTCGATGACCCATGCCTACAGGGCAGCTTTTTATGGATTCAGGATCGGACTGAATCCCTCCTCGGCCCCTTTCAATGGACTTAAAAGCCTCAGAGCCGCCAACCAGGCCGTCAACAGCGATGCCGCCAACTGGTTCGCGCTGCTCCAGAAAGCCAACATCCAGTTTTATATGCCACCGGCCTTCGGGGGATCCAAAAAGGAAGCCCTGAGCTACCTTATAAAGGCCCGTCAACTGATGGAGAAAGAAAGCCGGCTCACACAAGGCAACTGGAATTACCTCAGCCTGCTCACCCTGATCGTCCAGACTTGTGAAGCCCTGGGCGACCTGCCTGAAGCCAAACGCACCTGCGAACTGATCCTTTCCAAAGAACCCGGGTTCACCTGGGTGAGAGATGGAATATGCCCCGCGATCACCAAAAAAATGACCCATTAACCAGAACCTGCCCGTCATAAATAACGATCCTGTCAACCGGCCCGGACTGCTGGTTTTCTTCTGAAGAACGGCTCGCATGGGGAGGGGCCATTTTTCGGATGGTAAAACTTCAGGGATATCCATTACTTTTTTACCTTTGAATAGCTGTGAGCCGGTTAACCGGGGTCCCATTGCGGGGAATTTCCAGGGGATGGCTCAGCGTCCTGTGCATGTATCAGGATCAGAATCCTTAACCTGTCAAAGACCAATTAAATCAACATCACGGAATGGGAAAGCACATACTGGTAGTGGGGGCCGGACTGGCCGGGTTGGCGGCTGCCCTGCGGCTAGCCAAAAGCGGCTATAGCGTCGAAATCGTAGAGAAGAACAGCCAGCCCGGGGGCAGACTGAACCAGCTTAAAAAGGAGGGGTTCATCTTTGATACCGGCCCGAGCTTCTTCAGCATGTCCTACGAATTCAAACAATTTGCCGACTATTGCGGCATTGACCTGCCTTTTAGATACGTCGAACTTGACCCCCTCTATACGGTCAACTTCAGCAATAGTACCAAGACCTGGTACCTTTATAAGGATATTGACCGTCTGGCAGCCCAGTTTGAAGGCGTGGAACCCGATTTCGGGGAGAAAATGAAGCGTTACCTCGATAAATGCCGGAGGATCTTCCACGATACCGTCGATATTGTCATTAAGCAGAACTTCGATTCTCTTTTTGATTTCGGACTGGCGCTCATGCGGGTCAACCCGGTCCACCTGCCCATTCTTTTCCGTAAATTCAACCAGCAGGTCAACCGTTATTTTCAGTCGGCCGAAGCCCGCAGAATGGTCTCCCTGGTGGCCTTTTTTCTGGGCAGAACCCCTTTTGACACCAGCGCTGTCTATACCCTTCTTTCCTATACCGAATTCATGCACGATGGCTATTACAATGTCGAAGGAGGGATGTACGGCATTGTGGAGGGAGTGGTGCGCGAACTCGACAAGGCTGGGGTAAAAATCACCTGCAACACCGAGATCACCGGCTTCAGGGGCGCCAACGGCCGGCTGGAGGCTTTCACCGACCGGAACGGCAAGGAATGGAAGGCCGACCTCTTCCTGGCCAACGCCGATGCGGCCGTCTTCAGGGGGAGTGTTCTGAACCGCAAGGCCTTCTCTCCTGAAAAACTGGACCGGATGGAGTGGACCATGGGCTACATGACCATCTATGTGGGGATCCGCGGGAAGCTCCCCCATGTCAACCATCACAACTACTTCCTGGGCGATAACTTCGAAGCGTACGCCCGCGATGTTCGTGTCAATCCCGATACCCTCCAGAAACCCTACTACTACGTCAACGTCATCTCCAAATACAACGACCGTTGTGCCCCAGAGGGGTGCGAAAGCCTTTTCTTCGTATGCCCGGTTCCCGACTTGCGCTACAAACCCGACTGGTCGGATCGTGAGGAGATTGCCATGAGCATCATCACCGATTTTGGAAAACGGATCGGCCAGGATATCACCGCCGATATCGTCACCAAGACCATCTACACCCCTCTGGAATGGAAGGAGCAATTCAACCTTCACCGCGGTAGCGGACTCGGACTGTCGCATAAGATCATGCAGATAGGTGCCTTCCGTCCCAGGAATTTCGACGAGGAGTTCAAAAACCTCTTCTACGCCGGGGCTTCTACCATTCCGGGTGCCGGCCTCCCCATGGCGATTATTTCAGCTAACCTGGCCTTCGAACGGATCTCAAAATGCACCTATTGAGCCCACTTCCCTCATTCCAGATTCCCACATTCAAGATTCAATATTCCTCATTCAGGATTTATATTTCGCACCCTGGAAGGTCTGTTGCTCCTCGAGAAGTTTTTCGACTTTATGGGTGAAAACGTAGTTTTTGAGTCCCCACGAAGGGGCGACCAGCAAGGATGCCGGGGCCTGGCTGGTAAAGCGTTCCACTGAAATGGCCGGATGGAGCCGTTCGAGGTAGCTGACCACCAGGGAGGCATATTCATCGGCGGTGAAGAGGTGAAAGCGGGAAGGATCTTTCCGGTATTCGTGGGCCATCACCGTACCCCGGTGGATTTGCATCTGGTGGAGTTTCAGGTTATTCACAGGCAGTTGTGAAATCACGGAGGCCTGATCGAGGAAATCCGCATGACTCTCCCCCGGAAGCCCCAGGATCATATGGGCAGTGGTCCGGATCTTCCTGGCGGCGGCCCTTTCCAGCGCCCTGGCCGACTCCTCAAAGGTGTGTCCCCTGTTGATGGCCTCCAGCGTCCGGTTGAGATGTGACTCCACACCCAGTTCCAGCATCACATAGGTCTGCCCGGACAAGGCTGCCAGTTCATCCAGGGTTTCTTCTTCCAGACAATCGGGCCGCGTGGCTATGACCAGTCCGGCCACCCCGGGAAAGGCCAGCGCCTCCCTGTAGCGTGCCCGCAGGTGGTCTACCGGAGCATAGGTGTTGCTGAAAGATTGAAAATAGGCCAGGTATTTCATCCCCTGGTATTTATGCGCAAAAAAGGCAATTCCCTCCTCCAGCTGGCGGCTCACAGGCCGCTTCTCCTTCGTCAATCCCGGCGAAAAAGCCGCATTGTTGCAGTAGGTGCACCCTCCCTTTCCGCGGACCCCATCACGGTTCGGACAGGTAAATCCTGCCTCAATGCTGATCTTCTGAACCTTCTCCCCTCCGAAAATCTTCCGGAAATGCGGCCCGAAGCTGTTATACCTCCCCTGATGCCCCCATGGAAATGCCCCCATACCTGTCTCGCCTTTGATGCTCCAAAAATAACAGAATTCCCCTGCCCGCCATGCGGTTTTCAGGGTATTCCGCTTCTGCTCTCTGCCTGTTGAAAAATCCAGTGAAAACTTTTGGCCGGATCACCCCAATAAAGGTGCTTTTCAATGGTAAAATTCCTATTTTTAAAAGAAAAACCTGACGATTATGTTTACTGAAAAAGATAAAGCACAAATCGCTGCCCGCGGAAACGATCTGGAAGAAGTAGTCAGGCAGATCGGCTATTTCCGCACCGGGTTTCCATTCCTTCCGGTGGTGGAGGCGGCCTCTCCCGGAAACGGGATCATCACCCTGGACGCCAAAGAGATCGATCGCCTGAAGGTACGCTTCACGGAGCAATGCGCCACGGGGACCCGCATCATGAAGTTCGTCCCAGCTTCGGGTGCCGCCAGCCGCATGTTCAAGGCCCTCTTTACGGCGCTCGATGACCTCCGTGCCGGAAAACAGGAAACGGAGGTGCTGGCAGCGAACAAGGATGCCCGGGAGTTTCTGCAAAGAATCGATGATTTTGCCTTTGCCGCCGATCTCAAGGCAACCATTGCCGCGGCTGGTGCCCGGGTGACCCTCAAAACCCTGCTGGAATACCTGTTGACCCCCGCAGGGCTCCAGTATGGCAACCTGCCTAAAGGACTGCTCCTCTTCCACAAGTACGACGACGCTTGCCGTACCCCCTTTGAAGAACACCTGGTGGAAGGGGTCCACTATGCCTGCGATGCCCACCGGGTGGTCAGGCTCCATTTCACCGTCTCTCCGGAACATGAATCCGCTTTCAGGGCATTGCTGACCCGGGTGAAAGGGAGCTACGAAGCCCAATTCGGCGTGACCTTTGAAGTGGGCTTCAGCCATCAGAAACCATCGACCGACACGATTGCCGTAGACCTCCATAATGAGCCCTTCCGGGAGAATGACGGATCCCTGCTTTTCCGCCCCGGCGGCCATGGTGCCCTCCTCGAAAACCTCAACGATCTGGAGGCCGACCTGGTCTTCATCAAGAATATCGACAATGTGGTCCCCGATAGACTGAAGGAACCTACCTATACCTACAAAATGGCCCTGGCCGGGTTGCTCCTTAAAACACAGGAGCAGCTGTTCCGCTACCAGAAAGCGCTGAATGAGAAGTATTCCCATTCCATTGAGAGCGCATTCCTGGCTGAAGCGGCCGGCTTCCTGGAGAATACCCTGAACACCCGACCCGACCAGGACCACTATTATACCGAAAAGGAAGATCTGGTGCAGTATTTGCGTGAGAAGTTCAACCGTCCCCTGCGGGTCTGCGGAATGGTCCGCAATCTGGGTGAACCGGGTGGTGGCCCCTTCTGGGCCCTGAATCAGGATGGCACGACCTCCCTCCAGATTGCCGAAAGCGTCCAAATCGACCAGAAACATCCGCAACAGTTGGCCATTGCCAGCAATGCCACCCATTTCAACCCGGTCGATCTGGTCTGCGGACTCCGGAATTATAAAGGTGAAAAATACGACCTGATGGCCTTCAGAGATCCCCAAACCGGGTTTATCTCCCACAAATCAAAGGACGGCAGAGAACTGAAGGCCCAGGAGTTGCCCGGACTATGGAACGGGGCGATGAGTGACTGGAACACCCTCTTCGTGGAAGTGCCCGTAGAGACTTTCAACCCGGTTAAAACAGTTAATGATTTGTTGAGGGTTCAGCATCAAAAGTAGATTTTAGTTTGATATTAAAAGGTTTTTATACATTTGCAGCATTAATCAGGTAAGTATGAGCGAAGACGCCCGTGATTATTACGATGAACAGGACGCACTGGCAGCTTATGACAGGTTCAGGGAATCGCTCCGGACAGGCAATCCCCAATATTTTGATGTCAGTGAGTTCGAGGCCATCATCGATTATCTGATGGATGAGGGAGATTATGAGAACGGACATCTGGCCATTGAACAGGCTATGAAGATCCATCCTTCTGCCTTGCCTGTACGCATCCGCTATGTCCAGTACCTAATCAACAAGGGAAAACCGGACCAAGCCCTCGATGAACTGGCCTTTCTGGAGCAGATCGATGGTGATAATTCCGATCTCTACCTCATGCAGGGTACCAGCCACCTCCTTTTAGACGACAAACAGAAAGCCGAATCCTGTTTCAAAAAAGCCGTTGCCCTCGCCGGGGAGGAATTGGCCGATGTCCTTTATCATATCGGGACCTCCTATATTTCAGTCGGTAACCTCGAAATGGCCCTGCTCTATTTCGAGCGCTCCTATAGGGTCGATCCCGAAAATGAAATGGTCCTCAATGACCTGGGTTATTTCTATGACCAGTTCGGATACCCCGAAAAGAGCATTCGCTTCTATAACCTTTACCTCGATATCGACCCCTTCAACCCGGCCGTATGGTTTAATCTGGGCATCGCCTACAACCGTACTTCCCGCTTCGATAAGGCCCTGGATGCTTATGAGTATACCCTGGCCCTGAATGACACCTTCTACCACGCCATTTTTAACAAGGCCAACTCCCTGGCTAACCTCGAAAGATACCGCGAAGCGATCGCTGCCTACCGCGAATACCTCAGGTCTGATCCTGAAAATGATGACGCCTGGTGTTACATGGGAGAGTGTTATCTCAACCAGGGGCGGTACAAAATGGCTGGCCGCTATTACCAGAAAGCCCTGTCGATCAATGCCGTCAACGATATTGCCCTCTTCTCTTACGGCATTGTCCTTTGGGTGGAGAAAAATTACAGGGGAAGTCTCAGACTGATCCGCAAAGCCATCTCTATCGAAGAGGAGATGCCCGATTATTGGTTCACTTATGCCCGGGTGCTAGCCGATGCCGGCCAGGTCAGGGAAGCCCGTAAGGCGTTCAAAAAGGCCGCTCACCTCAATCCCGGCAATTCCGAAATATGGATCTATTTTGCTGAATTCCTCCACCAGAACGGAATGGTGAGCGAGGCCATCAGCACCCTGAAAAAAGGAATCCGCCACAATACCAATGATGCGGTCATCAAGTATCATCTTGCCGGTTATCTCTTTGAGACCAACGACGAGAAAGAAGCCGCCCTTCTTCTGGAGACTGCCCTGAAACTCGATTTCAACAGGCACGATAACCTTTTCAGGGTTTTCCCCAAAGCAGCACAGAACGATTCGGTCAGCAAACTCATCAAGTCATACACTCCCCTGAAATAGGAGGTATGAGAACCTACGGACTGATCGGTTTTCCCCTGGGGCACTCCTTTTCCAGATCTTATTTCACGGGAAAATTCCTCCGGGAGGGGAAGGAGGAGCAGTACCTTAATTTTGAGCTGGAGGCGATCAGCCGGTTGCCGGAAGTGCTGGAGGCTCATCCTGACCTGGCGGGCTTCAACGTAACCATTCCCTACAAGCAGCAGGTGATTCCCTTTCTCGACCGTCTTGACCCCGTGGCTGCAGGGGCGGGGGCAGTGAATACGGTACGGGTGATCCGGAGCGGGGACCAGCGGTTTTTGGAGGGTTTTAATACCGATGTTTATGGTTTTTGGGCCAGTGTCTCCCCCTTGTTGGGGCCGGGGCACCGGAAAGCCCTGGTCCTGGGCAGCGGTGGAGCTTCCGCAGCCGTGCGGTATGCCTTCCATGAAGCCGGAATAGAATTCCTGTTGGTTTCACGCCAGCCCCGGGAGCAGAATAGCATCAGCTATGCCGGCCTCACCCCTCAAATCATGGAGGAGTATTCCATCATCATTAATGCCACCCCCCTGGGAACCTTCCCCCGGATAGAGGATTCTCCTCCTCTGCCTTATCACCTGGTGACACCCCGTCACCTCCTCTTCGACCTGGTTTATAATCCTGCAGAAACCCGCTTTATGGCCCTGGGCCGCCAGCAAGGGGCTACCGTTCAAAACGGCCATGATATGCTGATCTTCCAGGCGGAACGCGCCTATGAGATCTGGAATACACCGTTCTTCCCCTGAACATGATTTTTGGATCAGGATTCCATCCTGATCAAGGCCTGCCGCGAGCGACCGTCCATCATCACCGTCAGCGGCTTTTCAAACCTTACATGGCGGATATAGCCTGCCGTGCGCACCACCTCCTGTTGCTCCAGAAGTTCCATCCTGAGAAAGGAACTGGCTGAGTTGTAGGGAATCGAAAAGTAACCCACGTTCATGGACGTGACATTATGAAAGAAATGGGACCCCAGGGAGCCTTCGAGGGGAAAATCCTGCATGCCTATTTCAACGATCACCCTGGCCCTGGAAATACCTGCCCAATAAACGGGGATGCCTGTGAAATGATCATTCGTCCCCCACCGGCCCGGACCGATCAGGATGTATTCGGTTTTGGTCTCCTCGAAATACTTGTTGAACTCACTTACCTCCCGGGCGATTTCCTGGGTGATGACCGAGCTGAAACGATGGGGTTCCACGTAAACCACATCGGTAATGTGGCGCATGATTCCGTTGCCCATGCCTTTCTCTGCATACATCAGCAGGTTGTCGGGGTCATGTGACAGCGGATCGATATCGATTTGCTCTTCTGACCTGATCAGGGGTTTGATCTGGAGAATATAGAAGGTGGGGTGCCGGTGGTCGCCGGGTTTAAGGTCAATGGCGTACTCCATTTCCACAGGGGAGCCCATGGCTTCGCGAAACAGTTTGAGCAACACCTTGAGGGTGTCGGCCAGCGGAATGGCGTTATATTTCAATATATTGCTGAAATCCACCACCCTGGGCCCCGGAAAGGTCATCCCCGGAACCAAATAGTCGTTCTCTATGATATAAGTCGAGACACACAGGTCGAGGGTGCCATCGGCTTCGGCTTCTTTGACCCGGTAGCGGCGGATGGCGGCATCTTCCCCTTGCTGAGCCAGGTCAAAGGTGGTACGGCTCATGTCAATGGCATAGAAATGACGCTGCGATTCCCTGATCTGGTCTTTCAGCGATACCGAGTTGATAGAGGGGTACCTCGGACAGAACCTGAAGGCACTTTCCCCTCCGGCCACATACATCCCCAACCCCAGGGCGGTCACCGACACCCCGTCTTCAGGCTGCATATAAGCCACAGGATAATAGTTATAGGAGTGGGCTACCCCCGAAATGTGGGGATAGAATTTGCCGTTGAACTCATGCCCCACCACCTCCTGAATGATCACCGCCATTTTTTCCTCTTCGATCTTGTAACTGATCGCCTCGAAATACATCTGGGCTGACTCGGTGAAAATACTGGCATATACCAGCTTGATGGCCGTGACCAACTGTTCGAACCGTATCGCCAGATCAGGGTGGTTGTTGGGAATCAGGTAGGTGGCATAGACCCCGGCAAAGGGCTGCACCAGCGAATCTTCAAAAAGCCCCGACGACCTGATGGCCAATGGCTTGGTCATCACCTTCAGGTAGCTGAGCAGATGCTCGTTCATGGCATCGTCAAAACGGGCCTCCAGAAACTGACTCCGGATATGATGGTAGTCGTTGCTGCTGTATATGTCGCTGTAGAGATTGTTGTACTCCAGAAATCGGTCGAATTCACTCACCCCGATCACTGCTGTAGGAGGTATCCTGATGTTGATTCCCGGGATGATCTTGCGGAAGTCAATGCTCTCGATGAAATTGCTGATGAAGGCCATCCCGCGCCCTTTGCCTCCCAGAGAACCCTTGCCAATGCGGATTACAAACCGGTTGGAAGGGGCCAGATCGGGCTCATACCGGATGATCCTCCCCTGAAGTTTCTTGATCCGCACCTGGCGGAAAACATCAAGGCAAAACCGCCGCAGCTCTTCCGTACTCTTGAAATCAGCCGTCTGAAAAGGTTTCAACTGTTCGGCCATGTTGATTTCACCGCGGGCCATTAACCATGTGCTGAAGGAGTTGCGGCTGCCATGGTATTCCAGGGCCGTGTCTGGAACGATGCGGAACATCTCCTCGAATTCCTGCAGGTTACGGGCTTCCATCAGAGGGGTGCCACTGGGATCTTTAAAAACGAAATTGCCAAATCCCAACCTCCGGTAGAGAAAATTGAGGATGTCGAGCGAGAGGCTTTCTGAATTCTTGTCGATGAAGTCGGCCCCGATCTGACGGGCCTTCTCGGCGTTGACGATATCGTGCGACTGCAACAGCAAGGGGATCGGGAAATGCATCACACTGTTGACGTATTGGAGCAGCTTGACCCCGGCCTCCTCGTCATCAAAGCTGTTCTTCTCAAACTTGACGTCGGAGATCACGCACAACAGGTAATCCTTGTAAGTGTTGATGATGTCGACGGCCTCTTCATAGGTGCTGACCAGAATCACCTTCGGGCGTGCCCTCATCTTCAGGATGATATGCAGTTCATCACTGGAATCGTCCTCCACCAGGTTCTGGGTTTGGCTCATGATGGTGGCATAGAGCGTGGGCAGGTACCTCGAATAATACTGGATGCTGTCCTCCACCAGCAGGATCACTCTCACATTCCCTAACTTGGTGTCTGGAGCGATGTTCTTGCGGTCTTCCACGTATTTGATCATCGCCAGAAAGACATTGGAGTTGCCGTTCCAGACAAAAGTACGGTCGATAAAGTCAATCTTCTGGACTTCGGTCTTGAAATATTTCAGGTCGGCATTGTTGTTGGCCAGCAGCAGAATGGGCGTATTGGGCTTCTTGTCATAGATCTCCCTGGCGGTCTGAAGGGGCATTTTTTTGTCCACCCCAGCCATGACAATGACCAGGTCATAATCCCGGGCTTCAAGGAGTTGAAGTGCCTCCTCCCGGGTGTTGGCACTCGTGAACCGGGGTGCCGCGTATAGGTTGAGCTGCAGGTATTCGCCAAAGATCTTGTCACTGAACTGCCCTTCCCTGACAATATTATAGGAGTCGTAGAGCGTGGCCACCAGCAAGACCTCCTTGACCTTGGTGGGCATCAGTTCGTGGAAGATGTCGCGGTCGCTCTTCCTGTTTTTATAAACTGCCGACAGCGTGATTTTATCCAGGTCGGTCATACTTCCATTTTGGGTGAAAAATAGCAATAAATAAAAAACCCTGCCCGGCAGGCAGGGTTTTTTTTGGTCAGATTCCTATTACAGGTGCTTTGTTGGGGGGATGTGCAGGAAAGCATCCGGAAAATCAGAGGGAGGCCCCTGATGACCAGGTCAGAGGATCGCACTACGGCCGGGGCATCCCTCCGGGCCGGGTTCAAAACCGTTCTCCTTCACCTCCCAGGTGTTGCCCGACCGGAGCAAGTCATCCATGCAGGTGATTTTGCTGTTCTTCTTCACCCCGGCGATCTGGAGCTCCATCTCCTGGTCGTAGACGGGAGCCTTAACGCTGCGGATGACACCGAAAGCCACCGGGAATGCCGGAAGCTTCATGTTGATCAGGGCCAGGTGGAGACCGGGATCGGGATCTTCGGCATCGTGAACCAGAATATTGTCAAGGGTGACCCCATTTTCGCCGATGGTTACCACCTTGAGCTTTCCTTTTTCAAATATCAGCCCCTTGCGGTTATCTTCGCCGAAGAGCATGGGTTCCCCGTGCCGGAGCATCAACTGCCGTTCCTGGCGGAAGGCCGGGTCGGTGATCTGCTCATGCACCCCGTTGTTGAAGATGACACAGTTCTGGAGGACCTCCACGATGGAAGTTCCCTGGTGAAGAGCGGCCGCCTGGTAGACCTCCTGGCTCATCTTCAGGTTGGTGTCGATGGTCCGGGCATAAAAGGAACCCCCTGCGCCGATCACCAACTGCCCGGGCACAAATGAATCCTCAATGGTTCCGTAGGGAGATGTCTTGGTTTTAAACCCCCGGTCGGTAGTGGGCGAATACTGCCCTTTGGTCAGTCCGTATATTTTATTGTTGAAGACGATCACATTCAGGTTGATATTGCGCCGCACCAGATGGATGAAATGGTTGCCCCCGATGGCCATGGCATCGCCATCGCCGGTGATGACCCAAACATTCAGGGAAGGATTGGCACACTTCACTCCTGAGGCCACGGCGGTCGCCCTGCCATGGATGGTATGAAACCCGTAGGTGCTCATATAATAAGGAAAGCGCGAACTGCAGCCGATACCCGAGATCACCGCATAGTCCTTGTGGTCCACACCCATTTCAGCCATCACCCGCTGAATCCCATTCATGATGGCATAATCACCACATCCCGGGCACCAGCGTACTTCATTCTCACTCTTGAAATCCTTGACGGTATACTTTAACTCACTCATGATTTAAGCCTCCAGATGTTTAATGACTGCTTCTTCCAGTTCCTGCACCGTAAAGGGCAACCCTTTGACCTTGTTGTACTGGTAATAGGCCATTCCGGGTACCTTATCACGCAGGTAGGCCACGAATTGTCCCAGGTTGATTTCGCAGACCAGAATTTTTTTGAATTTGCTGAATACTTCGGCGGTATTGGCGGGCAGCGGCTTGATATAGTTGAAATGGGCCAGGCTCACCTTCTTACCCTTTTTGCGCAGTTCCCTGACGGTATTGATGGTATGGCCGAAGGTTCCTCCCCAGCTGACCAGCAGGAGGTCTCCTTCCGGGTCGCCACAGACTTCCAGGTCGGGCACCAGATCGACAACCTTCTGTACCTTGGCTTCCCTGATTTCGCAGTTCTTCTGGTGGTTGTCGGGATCGTGGCTCACATTACCGGAGATATTCTTCTCGAGGCCGCCGATGCGGTGCGCGAATCCTTCCATGCCGGGCCAGGCCCAGAAGCGGGCGTAAGTCTTGGGGTCACGCCGGTAGGGCTGGTACTCCTCCCTGTTGAGGGCGATACGGGGTGTGATCTCCGGAAGCTCAGCCATGGATGGCACTTTCCACGGTTCACTGCCGTTGCCCAGAAACCCATCGGTGAGCAGGATCACCGGGACCATCCTCTCGAGGGCTATTTTGGCGGCCATGAAGGCGAACCAGAAACAATCGGAGGGGGTGCTGGCGGCCAGCACCACGGCAGGGCTCTCCCCGTTGCGCCCGTAGAGGGCCTGTAGCAGGTCGGACTGTTCGGTCTTGGTGGGCAACCCGGTGGAGGGGCCTCCCCGTTGCACGTTGACCACGACCAGCGGAAGCTCAGCCATCACGGCCAGCCCTATCGCCTCCGACTTCAGGGCAAACCCTGGCCCGGAGGTGGTCGTCACCGCCAGATGGCCGGCAAAGGAGGCTCCCAGGGCGGTGGTGATCCCCGCAATCTCGTCTTCAGCCTGGAAAGTTTTGGCGCCCAGGTCTTTGCGTTCTGCCAGGACCTGCAGGATCTCCGTGGCGGGCGTGATGGGGTAGGAGCCGGCAAATAAAGGCCGGTCCGACTTCTCGGCGGCAGCCAACAGCCCCCAGGCGGTGGCCTGGTTCCCGTTGATATTGCGGTAGAGCCCCGGCTCAATCCTGGCCGGATGCACCACATATTGAGGCGTCATATGCTGCAGGTTCATCCCGTAGTTGTAACCCGCATGCAACACCCGCAGGTTGGATTCCACCACCAACGGTTTCCGGCTGAATTTCGCATGGATATACTCTTCAATGTAATCGAGCGGCCGGTCAAACATCCAGCATACCAGTCCGAGCGCAAACATATTCTTGCTGCGCAGGATGCTCTTGTTGTCAAGTCCCATATCCTTCAGGCTCTCCTGGGTCATGCTCGTTACCGGCACCCCTATCTTCGTGTAATCGATCAGGTTGAGTTCCGCAAAGGGATCATTGGTGGTAAAGCCTGCTTTCTGGAAGTGCTTTTCGTCGAAGGTGTCTTCATCATAAATGATAGTTCCTCCAGGTTTCATGAATTTGGCATTGGCTTTGACCGCAGCCGGGTTCATGGCCACCAGAACATGGGCAAAGTCACCCGGGGTGTTGATCTCTTTTTTGCCAAACTGCACCTGAAATCCTGAGACTCCTCCAACCGTCCCCTGTGGGGCCCTGATTTCCGCCGGATAATCAGGGAAAGTGGCTATATCATTGCCCAGAAGGGCCGAAGCATCTGAAAAAAGGGTTCCTGTGAGTTGCATCCCGTCACCGGAATCCCCTGAAAACCGGATGGCCACCTCATCCAGTTCAATGACTTTTGTTTCCTTCATGAATGTGGATTTAAACGGCGTAAAAATAACCAATATTTGTAATGTCCACCCTGATTAAAGTTATTCTTTAGGGTTTTGTATATTTGTCCGGAATAATAAAAACAGAGTAGTTATGGCATTAATCAGACCCCTTCCGGGAAAGGTTCCGCAGATCGGCAACCATTGTTTTCTGGCCGAAACGGCCGTCATTATTGGTGATGTGGTGATGGGTGACGATTGCAGTGTGTGGTACGGGGCGGTCATCCGCGGAGATGTCCACTCCATTACTATTGGCAACAATACCAACATCCAGGACAATGCGGTGATCCACGCCACCTACCGGAAGTCCCCCACTCATATTGGCAGCAATGTAACCATTGCTCATCAGGCGGTGGTCCATGGCTGTACCCTTCATGACAATGTCATGGTAGGCATCGGAGCGGTGATCCTCGATGATGTCGTGGTGGAAAGCAACTCCATCATTGCCGCGGGAGCCGTCGTTACCAAAGGAACCCTCATCCCGGGAGGCACAGTGTGGGCCGGCGTACCCGCCAAAAAAGTCAAGGACATCAGTCCCGACCTCCTCGAAGGCGAGGTGAAACGGATCGCTGCCTCCTATGGGAAATATGCCTCCTGGTATCAGCAGGAGGCCACCGGCAGCGAAGAGTAGCCTGTGCTCCTGCACCTCCTCCTCCTTTGGGCATCCCGGATGGACACCCAGCTCCCGCCGGTTTAATAGGGCTTATTTTATAAAGGTGGAGGTGACTTTTGAAAATTTTTTCCAACTTGGGCCGATCGTTAAAAAAAAACTATATTCGCCAGAAAATCAGAACTTCCTTAAAACAGACCGTTATGAAACCCACCCTTGTCATCCTGGCCGCCGGCATGGGCAGCCGCTACGGCGGGCTCAAGCAGCTCGACGAAATCGGCCCCAATGGTGAGGCCATTATCGATTACTCCCTTTATGATGCCATCCGCGCCGGCTTCGGAAAGGTGGTTTTTATTATTCGTACTGACTTTGCCGACCAGTTCAAGGCCCGCTTTGAGCCCCGCCTGACCGGTAAAATCGCCTTTGACTATGCCTACCAGTCGCTAGACAAAATCCCCGCAGAGTTCTCCCTGAACCCTACCCGCGAAAAACCCTGGGGAACCGCTCATGCCGTTTGGATGGCCGATGGACTGGTCCATGAACCCTTTGCCGTCATCAATGCCGACGACTTCTATGGCCGCCAGGCTTATGAGGTGATGGCCCGCTTCCTCGAAAACTCAACCGATGCATCGGAATATGCCATGATCGGTTACCGGGTCAGCAATACCCTCTCCGAATACGGCTCCGTCAGCCGGGGCGTTTGCATCTCCGATGAACAGGGATACCTCACCGGGGTGGTCGAACGGACGAAAATACAGCGCGACCCCGACGGTATTCACTTCTATGAACCTGAAGGACGCTTCCCCCTGGAGGAGGATACTCCTGTCAGCATGAACTTCTGGGGACTGAAACCCCCTGTTTTCGGGTTGCTCCACGAAGGATTCACCCGCTTTCTCCAGGAAAAGGGTGACGAACCCAAATCGGAATATTTCATTCCCCTGCTGATCAACGAAAACATCCTCAATAAAAGGATATCCACGAAAGTACTCTCCTGTGACTCTCCCTGGTTTGGCGTGACCTACCGCGAAGATAAACCCATGGCCCAGGAGCAAATCAGGGCACTGGTCGCTTCCGGAGAGTATCCTCCGGTCTTGTGGTAAAACACTGACCTACTGACCTTCAGGGCTCCTTGTTCCTGACCTTCAGGACACCTTGCTCCTTGCGCCTGACCTTCAGGGCTCCTTGCTCCTGATCCGTCAGACCTGCCGGGCCGGACTGCTCACGGGGCCCTGGGTTGCGAATGGAAAAATATAATTATAAATGTATCGGACCTGAGGGACGACTCCGGTCCTCCTTTCAGATAAAAACTAACGTATGAACGAAACTAAAATCTTAGATCTCCTTGGTCGTTTTGGCATGGAAGTACCGATGACCTCATGGAAACCTTTTGGCCACGGCCATATCAATGATACCTTCCTGATTACTACTCCCGAGCGGGTTCCCGACCTGATCCTGCAAAGGAAGAACCATCTGATCTTCAAGAATGTGGAGGGTATGATGGACAATATCGTCAAGGTGACGGGTCATATCCGGAAGAAGCTGATGGCCGCCGGGGAACCCGAGATCGACCGGAAGGTGATGCATTATATTCCGGCGCCCGATGGCCGTTATTTTGTCAACGATGAGGAGGGCAACTTCTGGACCCTTTTTCTCTTTGTCAGGGGGAGCCAGGGGATCGAAGAGGTGACAGACCCTGCTCAGGCTTTCAGTGCAGGCAAGGCTTTCGGCCATTTCCAGCGGCAACTGGCTGATCTTCCCGGGGTACTGCTGATAGAGACCATTCCCGGCTTTCACAACGGCAAAGGACGCCTGCAACAGTTCAAGGAAGCGATCAACCAGGATCTGGCGGGCCGGGTGGCCGAAATGAGACCCTATATCGACCGGCTTCTGGCGATGGCCGGAGAGATGACCCTTCTCCAGGAGTGGCTCGATGCAGGGACCCTTCCCCTGCGTATCACCCATAACGATACCAAAATCAACAATGTCCTCTTCGATGAAAACGGGGAGATCCTCTGCATCATCGACCTGGATACCGTCATGCCCGGATCGGCACTCTTTGATTTCGGGGATGCCATCCGTACCCTGGGCAACACCGCCCCGGAAGATGAACCGGACCTGACGAAAATCGGCTTTAACCGGGAGTACTATGCGGCTTTTGCCGAAGGCTACCTTGCCGGGAGCGGTAATTTCCTGACGCAGGAGGAACGTAGCCACCTGGCTTTCGGCTGCCGCTATATGGTGTGGGAACAGACCATCCGCTTCCTGGCCGATTACCTCAACGGGGATACCTACTACAAAACGGCTTATCCCGGCCATAATAAGGTCAGGAGTCTGGCCCAGTTCCGTTACCTGGAGGTGATGGATGAGAACTATGAATTCATGCAGAAAATAACGGGCTGACACTGTATGCGGGATCAACGGTTAATCAGGTAACATGGCGCAGACTTCCGAAAAGTGGTTTATCATTGTCAACCCCAACGCGGGAAAACAAAAAGGCAAGCAGGACTGGAAAAGAATCACCGGTTTAATGGCTGAGGCCGGACTGGATTACATGAGTTTTTTCACCCGCCACCGGGGCCATGCCATCGAGCTCACGCGGAAATATATCCAGGCGGGTTTCCGTAAGTTCATCGTCGTCGGAGGCGATGGAACCCTCAACGAAGTGGTGAACGGCATTTTTACCCAGCATCATGCTGATCCTTCCACAATTCTCCTGGGCATGATTCCTGTAGGCACAGGCAACGACTGGTGCCGGATGTTCGGGATTCCCAATGACTACAGAAAGGCTATCGCATTGATCGTGCGCCACCAGATCTTTGTCCAGGATGTGGGCCTGCTCAGGTATCACCACCACGACGGGGGAACGGCCCAACGTTACTTCGTGAATATCGCGGGCATGGGCTTCGATGCCATGGTGCTGGAAAAAGCCAACCGCGACAAGGAACTGGGCAAAGGCAACCCCCTTTCCTATTTCGTGCATATCTTCGCCAGTCTCTTCTCTTTTAAAACCACCCACACCACCATTACCACCGATGACCAGACCATCGAGCCCGAGGTCTTCAGCATGTCTGTAGCCATCGGCCAGTACAATGGCGGAGGTATGAAACAGGCTCCCCTGGCCGTGGCCGACGATGGCCTCTTTGACCTGACAGTCATCCGTCCTATCGGGAAGTTCAAGGTGATGCGCAATATCCTCAAACTCCTCGATGGCTCCTATACCCGTCTGCCCGAGGTCATCTCCTTCAAAACACGGAATATTCAGATTGATTCACAGCCTGAACTACAGGTGGAAGCCGATGGCGAATCACTCGGCCATTCGCCATTTTCCTTTTCGATTATCCCTCTGGGAATGAGGATTATCAGGGGAGAGGATTCCTCCGTAAAGTAAGTTATCTGGTCTGGTAAGTAAGCTGACCGCTCCGGAAATGGTGCTGACCGGTCCATAAGGTAAACAGCCTGCTCCGCCAAGTAAGCTGTACGCTCCGGATGGTTGTTTATCTGCTCCGGAAAGTTGTTTATCTCCTCCGGAAAGTCTTTTATCTGTTCCGGAAAATTATCGTCCCGCTCCGGGAATCGCTTTTATCCCGGAAGGTCTTGGCGGGTGTCGATGGTCACCGTTTCTGCCACCACCGTCTCCCCCAGGAAGAGGGCAGCCCGCGACTCGAAAAGGCTGGCTGATTCGGTGGTTAGAAAACGGGTGGTTCCGTTTTCTGTGACCTGCCGGCTGATCTCGGGGTGGCGCCTGAGGTATTCCACAAGCTTGACCGCCACCACCGGTCCCTGGTCAATAATGGTGATGCCCGGCGGCATGAATTTCCGGATGCTCTCCAATAACAGGGGATAATGGGTACACCCCAGGATGACCGTATCCATCAGGGGATCTTTTTCCAGTAGTTGTCTGATGTTTTTCTCCACAAACCAATCGGTGCCGGGGGAGTCCATTTCATTGTTTTCGACCAGGGGAACCCACATGGGACACGCTTCCTGGACGGTCGAGAGGACTTTACCCCGGGCCCATTTCTCCAGTTCTATAGGGTAGGAGAGGGAGCTGACGGTTCCGGGGGTTCCCAGCACGCCGATATGGCCGTTGCGGGTGACATCGGCTACCTTTTCCACGCTGGGACGGATGACGCCCAGGACGCGCCGCCCGGGAGCCATCCTTTCGAGGTCCTGTTGCTGGATATTCCGCAGGGCTTTGGCCGAAGCCGTATTGCAGGCCAGAATCACCAGTGGGCACCCCTGCTCGAAAAGGTAGCGGACGGCTTCCAGGGTGTATTCATAGACGACCCTGAAGGAACGCGTCCCATAGGGCGTGCGGGCATTGTCGCCCAGGTAAAGCAGGTCGGGCCGGGGCAAGGCCCTGCGGATCTCCCGGAGGACGGTCAGCCCCCCGTAGCCGCTGTCGAAAACCCCGATAGGCCCCGTTCCCGGGGCCTGGACGCTATGATCTCTTAGTTGTGACATACCCTATCCATTAGTAGCCCGGGGAAGTCATCCCCAGGGCTTATCCATCTGTCTGTCATTCTAATCATTTCTGTTCTGTAAATACTTTTTTCTTTTCCTGGTCTGGTTCTGAGCCGCCGCTTCCGCAAGGGTGCTGAGCCGCCGCTTCCACAGCAGGGGGCTGAGCCACCGCATTTGCAGCAGGGAGGTTGGGCTGTCTCTTCTGCAACAGAAAACAGAGCCATCACTCCTGCAATGGGTGCCGGGCTGCCGTTTCCGTAGCTGGGTTGCCGGGCTGCCTCTTCCACAACGGGGGGCAGGGCCGCCTTTTTCGCAGCAGGGAGGCTGTGCCGCCGGCTCCCGCAGTGGTGGGCAATGCGCGGGTCAGGCGTTCAGGGCCCGTTCGTAGGCCTGGTCGTAGAAGCGGCCCAGGTTGGTCCAGTCGAAATGGGGCGATGCTGCCTCGCAGTTGTTACGCATGGCGATGCGCTCACGGCGGTTCTGCTGTACGAACCGGAACAAGATGTCGGCCAGCTGGCTGGCGGCCTGATTGAAATCGCGCGACCTCCGCTCCACGATGAACATCCCCGCCTTGTCATGATCGGGAAAGTTGTGCAGGATGTAATCGCCGAACCCCGACAGATCACTGGTCACCGAAGGAATACCACTGGCCAGGCTCTCCAGGGGCGTATAACCCCATGGCTCATAATAACTGGGGAAGATGCCCAGGTGACAACCCCTGACAAACTGGGAATAGTCCATCTTAAAGAGCGGGTTGGAAGCCGAAACAAAATCGGGATGGTAGACCACCTTGACCTTGTCGTGCTGGTTGTTGACCAGGTTGGCGGTACGCAGGAAATTGAGAATGTCATCCTTCTGGTCATCGATGAGGTTGTGGGTGACCACCTTGGGAAGCCTTTTCGATTTCCAGCTCTGCACGAACCGGCGAAGTTTCAGCTTGTTGTAGTCATCGACCATCTCTGTCAGATCGGGAAACTGATAGGGACCACTGTCCGCAGTTATTTTGCGGTAGAGTTTGTCCCCCAATTGCTCTTCGATCTCCTCGCAGGCCCTGCGGATATCCTCAATCTGGGCCTTGGCTTCCAGCACCTCGGGATTGAAGGAGTGGAAGGGCTGCTTAGTGACGAAAAAGCAGACCACTGTACGGTCTATTCCTGCATATTGCATCTTCCAGTTGAGGCGCGCCAGCGCTTCCAGGGTCAGGTCATACCCTTTGTTGTGGTATTCGTACCTTCCGGAGGTGAAGAAGTAGATGGTTTTATCCAGGTCAAAGGAGTAACTCTGGAAGAAGTGCCCCATCACGAAGTCGTGGATTTTATTTTTGTTTTCGGCATGCATGTTCTGAATCTGGTGCAGTACCTCGAACCGGGTGATATTAAGGCCGTTGGGTAGGATGACCTCGGGTTCTCTTCCCAGGAGGTATTTGCATTCACGGGCCGTGACGCTGCTCACGGTGGTGAAGATATGGGCCCCATGGGCGGCAGCCCTTTCAATATCGACGATGGCCCTGACGTTGAAATAATTGGCTTCCTTTTCCCAGTTGTAGAATTCGAGATGTTCGTAGAACTCATTATCGTTCATCGCCAGATAACGGCCCAGGAGGGTGGCATGGGTAGTGAAGACCGTTTTGATGTTGAGGTTATCGCGGCGGATCCCCGCAATGGGCAACCCGGCCATCCACTCATGAAAATGGGCGATGATCTTTTCTTCGCACCCTCCCAGTTCACACATGATCCTGAAAAACTCCTTGACCTGCCAGCCGAAAGCCGCCACCTGGTTGAGCAGGGGATCCTCCTCGGGGAGGGTGATGTGATGGTGGTCCCAGATGAAATACTTGATTTCTCCCAGCCGGTTGTATACCGCAAAAGGATCGAAGAGGACCACCCTGGGCCGGCCGGAAACAATCCACTGCCCATAGTGCACCTGATAACCCATTTCCCTCATTTTGAGGACGGCCTGTCCTACCGGCCCTGAATAGTCGCTGGATGGATCAAAGTTGGCCGCCGCCTGGTTCTCAATATAAGGCCCCAGGAGAAAGTAATTCTCCTTGCCACACTTCTCAATCACCGACGGAACCTTTGACCTGATCACGGTGTAGATGCCGCCCACTTGATTGCATACTTCCCACGCTATTTCAAACAGTTTTACCCCCTGGTAAACACCGCTCTCATCGTTTCCCTTTGATATTTGGTCGCTTTGCATATCGTTAGTTTTATTTGTCAACATATGTTTATGGTCCTCTTCCCGGAACTCCTCCCGGAATCGGGGCCCGGAGCTGCTGAAAGAGATCCCTCTTTGCTAAAATCACCCTATAAACCTAATCATTTTTATAAATGAAGGTATACAAAATGGTGGAATAAAATTCAGGATATGTTATACGGCATTCTCAAAAAGAAAGCTGCCGGGGTAGGCCCGGCAGCTTTCATACCATAGGGTTATGGTGACCCGCCGTTACCGGCGGAAAGAGTGGTCAAACTTACTTGATGCCCAGTTTGGTCTTCACCAGGGGCAACAGGTCGAGGCTTTCATTGGAGCGGTAAAGGACGGTGCCCAGTTCGCCGCTCACGTCGAAGACGTAAATGAGTCCTTTTTCCTTGGCTACATCGGCCACGGCTTTCTGAGCCTTCTCGAAGATGGGTTTGAGCATTTCTGCCTGTTTCTGCTGCAACTGCTGCTGAGCAACCTGACTGAAATTCTGAATCCGCTGCTGAAGATCCTGGATATCAGTTTCCTTGGCCGAACGCACAAAGTCAGACAGCGAATCGCGCTTGGTCACATACTCCTTGTATTTGTTTTCCAGCTCCTGCTGCATGGTCCCCATCTGATCCTCCAGTTCCTTGGCCTGCTTGTTATAAGCGGTCTCGGCGGTTGTCCTTTCGGGCATCACCTGGATCAACCCCTGCAGATCGATATGGCCGAATTTAGCTTCCTGTGCCCCGGCAAAACCAGCAACCATTAAAAGGGCTGCAAATGTTAAAATTGCGGTTAATTTTCTCATGATCAATGTTGAAATTTTTTAATTTTTGGTCACAAATATAGATATTAAAATCATTTATAGCCCAGTTTCTGCAGAACCTGATCGCTCAGGTCAAATTTGGGGTTGGTGACAAAAAGCGAGGTTCCTCCAGCTTTGTCAAAGATCACGGCGTAAGCCCCCTCATTGGCAATCTCCTCTACGGCAGCAAAGATATCGTCCTGTAATGGTTTAACCAGTCCCTCCCGCTTCTTGAAGAGTTCGCCGCTGGGACCAAAATACTGACGCTGCAGATCCTTGTACTCTTTCTCCTTGGAGATGATCACATCTTCACGCTTGCGCTTCATATCTTCTGAGAGCAACACACTTTCTGCCTGAAAATCCTGGTACATCTTTTCGATGCCGGCGTAGATGGTCTCCAGCTCTTTCTGGTACTGTTTTGACAACTGGTCGAGCTGTTCCTGGGCCGCATTGAAAGCCGGGATGTTTTTCAGGATGTACTCTGAATCGATGAAGGCAAATTTCTGGGCGAGCCCTGCGGTCGTGAAGGCCAGCAAAATTCCCAGGGTCAGAATGGTTTTCTTCATGATTTATTCAATTTAATTTTTTACTCCGGAATTGTTTTTACAAATAGCGCGCCAAACTCACAACGATCAGAATTGCTGTCCAATAACAAAGTGGAAATTACTGCCGTGGGAGTCACCCGACCAGGGAATCTGGTCAAAACCATACCCCCAGTCGATACCCATCAGTCCGAACATCGGCAGGTAAATCCTCACCCCGGCGCCGGCTGAACGGTACAACTTGAAGGGGTTGTAGTCTCGGAAGAGGTCGTTGGTATTTCCGGCTTCCAGGAAGGTCAGGGCATAGATGGTGGCGCTGGGTTTCAGGGTGACCGGGTAGCGGAGTTCCATGGTGAACTTGGAGTACATCTTCGAGCCGTTGCGCCGGTAACTCAGACTATAATCCTTGTACCCCCGCAGTGAGACGTAATCGGTGCCGTAATAGCTGTACCCCGACATCCCCGAACCACCGACGATAAATCCTTCGAAGGGGGACTGGCGGTTTTCGTTGAAATAGCCCAGGAAACCCATTTCAAAGGCAGTGCGGAGTACCAGGTTGGTATTGCGGCTGAGGGCATTGTAAGATTGCCCTTTGAAGAGCCATTTATGGTATTCGATCCACCGGTATTTGTCGGCATTGGAAACATCGGGGTCGCTCCAGTCGGTCTTTGAGAACCAGGAGTAGGGGGGAGTGAACTTCATGGTCAGCGAGAATGCCGATCCCTTTCTTGAATAGAGGGGATTGTCGACCGAATTGCGGCCGATGACGGTCTTGAAACTAATGTTGTTGCTGGTCCCATTTACATTACCCTGTTCGTCGGCCAGAAAATCAAAATAGGTGGCCATATTCTGGAGATTGTAGTGTTCGAAGGCTACTTCATGGGTGATGGTGAAGTAGTCATCGGGCCATTTAAGCCTGTAGCCATACCCCAGGGAAAAGGCCAGGGTTTCCCAGATCTCATCATTGGCCTCATCCGAATCTTCCGAATCGTAGTCATAGGTGTAGGTCGGGTAATAACCGCCATAACCGCCATAGTAGCTGCCGTAGCCGCCATAACCATACGAGCCGTATCCGCCGTAACCATAAGGGGAATACCCGCCATAACCGTAGGGGGAGTATCCGCCATAACCACCATAGCCGCTATAGGGATTATTGTAGTAATTCTGGTAGTAGTTGTTGGCGCTGAAGTTAACGCGTGACCACGAGAAGGACATGGAGAAGGAGTTGGGTTTTTTACCTCCCAGCCAGGGCTCAAAGAAGGAGAGGCTGGCGGTTTTGTAATACTGGCCGCTGGTCTGGTAGCGCAAGCTCAGGGTCTGACCGTCACCACTGGGGAGGGGGCGCCAGGCCTCCTTATTCAGGATATTACGTGCCGAGAAGTTGGCGAATTTCAACCCCACAGAACCTACGAACATACCGGCACCCCAGCCCCCCGAAAGTTCGATCTGGTCGTTGGCTTTCTCCTCGAGTTCGTAGTTGACGTCTACCGTCCCATCTTCAGGGTGGGGGACCACATCGGGCAAGATGGCCTCCGGGTCGAAATGGCCCAACTGCGCCAGCTCACGGACAGAACGGATGATGTTGGTCTTGCTGTACAAATCTCCCGGGTAAGTCCGCAGTTCCCGCCGGGCCACGTGCTCGTGCGTTTTGGTATTCCCGACAATCCCAATCTTGTTGATGGTGGCCTGCTTCCCTTCATATATCCGCATCTCCAAATCGATGCTGTCTTTGTCGATGTTCACTTCCACCGGTTCGATGTCAGAAAAGAGATAACCATTGTCCTGATAGGCAATATTCAGTACGGCATCTTCATCCTCCTTGAGTCGCTTGTTCAACAGCTTCTGGTCGAAGACATCCCCCTTTTTGATGCCCAGATAAGTACTCAGGTAATCTGAAGGATATATGGTGTTGCCTACCCAGCGGATATCACGGAAATAGTAGCGGTCCCCCTCTTCGACCCACATCTCCACGTTGACCCGGTTCTTCTTGTCTGCTGCATAGACCGAATCCCTGACCACTACGGCATCACGGTAGCCTTTCTGGTTGTACTTCTTGACCAGGTTCACCTTGTCTTCACGGAACTTATCTTCCAGATATTTCTTGGTCCTGAAGAAATTGGTCAGCTTTTTGGCGTTGGTTTTTTTCATGGCCCGCTCCAGAACGGCCTCCTTCACCTCTTCATTCCCGTGAATGATCACATCCTGGACTTTTACCTTTTCCTTCTTATCGACGTTGATATCCAGGATGATGGTATTGGCCTGTGTCGTATCGTCGCGCTGGATGATGTTCACTTCCGTATTGAGAAATCCCTTTTCCAGAAAGATATTGCGGATCAGGCGCTGTGCGTTGTTGATCTGGTTATCGGTCACCTGACTCCCCTTGAGCAGCAGCACCTTGGCGGTGATGTCATCTTTTTCCGATTTGGAAATCCCCGAGTAGTTCACATCGCCCATGCGGGGGCGTTCTTGAAGATAAATGTCCAGCCAGATCTCGTTGCCACTTATTTTGGCGGCGCTGATTTTAATATCAGAAAAGAGACCCTGTTGCCACAGTTTTCTGATGGCGGCGGTCACCTCTTCCCCGGGTACGTCAATCTCCTGCCCGACACTCAGTCCGGAGAGCTGTATCAGTACGTCGCGGTCGAGATAACGGATGCCGGAAATGTCGACGCCGGCAATGGTGAGCTTTTTGGGGCTCCCGTAGTAAACTGAAAAAAGAGTACTGTCGGTAACCTGTCCCCATGCACCGGTGACACCCACCAATAAAAAGAGGAGTATGGGCAAAATTTTCTTTCGCATGCTGTTCTGATTAATTTAACCGGCTATTTGTTCACTTGTCATTCCGAATCTCCGTTCACGGCCCTGAAAATCGGCAATGGCTTCAAAGAGATCCTCCTTTCTGAAGTCAGGCCACAGGATATCCGTGAAATAGAGTTCTGAATAGGCGATTTGCCACAAAAGGAAGTTACTGATGCGGTATTCGCCGCTGGTGCGGACCAACAGCTCCGGATCGGGGATCCCGGCGGTGGACAAGTATTTTTCAAATAGTTCGTTGTTGATATCGGAGGAGTCAATGGTATGATGACATACGTCGGCCGCGATTTTCTTGACGGCTTCGGTAATCTCCCATTTGGAACTGTAACTCAAGGCAAGGATAACCGTCAGTCCCGTGTTGTCTTTCAGTCTATCGATGCAACTGTAGAGTTTATCATGCACAGGGCCGGGCAACTTGGCGGTGTCGCCGATGACTCTGACGGTGACATTGTTCTCCATCAGGTTATCGGTTTCGGCTTCTATGGCATACACCAGCAGACTCATGAGGGCTTCCACTTCTTCTTTGGGGCGTGACCAGTTCTCGGTGGAGAAGGCAAAAAGGGTCAGCCAGGAGATCCCGATCTCGCCGGCCCCTTCGATGGTCGAGCGGACCGCCTCAATCCCCTGTTCATGCCCGAAGCTCCGCGTGTTGCCATGGCGTGCGGCCCACCGGCCGTTGCCATCCATAATGATGGCCACATGCCTGGGTATCTTGCTGAAATTTAGTTTTTCTTTAATCGACACTCTGTGTTAATATTTTGAATCGTAAGCGGGACAAGGCTTACTTCCCATGTATACCTTGAAAGTCAGATGGACCCCCAGAAATCCTATCCAGTCGTTGTTATGAAGCTGGTCGGTGAAACTGCTGGTTTGGGTGATCTTCGTGGGGTCGGCAGGATCTCTCACTACGCTCCCCATGGGATCATCCAGATCATCCAATCCATCATTGAAAAGCTTGCGCATCTGGTATTCCACACCCAGTCCCACCCGTTTGCCCATATTGAACTTCACTCCTATTCCGAAAGGAAGGGTAGGGGTGATCACCGATTGGGTACTTCCGATCCCGGCATCAGGATGGGAGGGATTGATATTCCCTATTCCCGTCTCCTCAGGCGTGGTTCCCCCCACCCGCGGTTCGTAATTGTAATACATCACCCCTCCGCCGGCGGTCAGATAACTGGTGAAGGAACTCTTTTTGTTTCCCAGCATGTACTTCAGGTAGTTGATCTCCACCTGGAGGGAAAGGTCCTGTACGGCCTTATCAAAGGCCCAGGGCTGCCCCAGGATGGTCCCTTCTCCGGCGGCTTTCCCCGAAAGAAACATCAACCGCGCACTGGTGCGCTGGTTAAAGTTGTACCTGAAATAGGCTCCCAGTGTGGGAAATGTGGTGGGAAACAGTGTGTTGCCCCTGAGATCCCCCAGGGTGCCCGAAGCCCCGCCCCATAACCCGATATCGGCCGTCACCTGCGAATAAACCACTCCCCCCGGCATCAACATTAATAGCCATAAAACCAACTTCCTCATCGGATCTTCCTTTTCATTTATCCATGCTGCACCGGGTCGTGGTAAGTCATTTATTCACTGGATGATGTAAGCCGTCGGACCGGAATGGCCTGCCACTGAAAAGCCACGGGTATGTGCCATTTTCACTGGAAGGACTTTCTGATTTGGCCTTCTGTAACTTACAATAAATCAATGAACTGCAAGAAAAAATCTCTTAAACATAAACGTAAAAGAGTGGTACAAAAGTAATATAATTTAAAAACTTCCGCACCCGGACGCTCTTATAAAACCCTAAGTGAGGTTAAAAATTGTTAAGCCCTGAAAATTTATCAATTACGGTTGTCGGCGCCCCACATCAGCTTATGGCGGAGGGTCTGGAAAAAGGTCTGTCCGGGCAGGTGGAGGGTTCTCACCCTGAAGTCCGCCTTGCGGATGGTCAGGGTAGCAGAGAGGGGCACGGCAATGGAGCGGGAGTCCAGGGAGGTCAGAAACTGATTGCCCCGTCCTTCCACCTTCAGGGTCAGTTCGTAATGGTCAGGAACGACCACTGGTCTGACGGTCAGGTTGTGGGGGGCAATGGGGTTGATGACGAAATTGGCGGCATCAGGCGCCAGGATGGGCCCCCCCACGCTCAGCGAGTAGGCCGTTGATCCCGTTGGGGTGGCAATGATCAGTCCGTCAGCCCAGATCGAATTCATGAATTCCCCGTTGATACAGGTGGTGATGTTGATCATCGAGGAGCTGTCGGTTTTGAGGACTGTCATTTCATTCAGGGCATAATTGAAGTCAAAATTGGGGGCCCCGAACAGATTCACCTCCAGAAGGCTTCGTTCTACGATGGTGTACTTCCCTTCCAGAATGCTGGTGAGCCCGTCAATGACATGGTTCCTCCCGATATCGGCCAGAAAACCCAGCCTTCCGCTGTTGACCCCCGCGATGGGGATATTGGAGTTTCTGACCGTCAGAAAGGAGTGGAGAAACGTGCCGTCTCCCCCGATGCTGAAAACCAGGCTGGTGTCGGGACTGAAATCCTCATGGGAGCTGAAGAAGCCGTCGACATGGGGAGTGAAGTTCATTTCCCGGGTGAGGAAGGTATCGAAGGGGCGGTAGATGATGGTTTCCACGTCATGGGTGTTCAGGTGGTGGAAAAACTGTCTCAATACAGGGAGGTACTCCTGCTGGACCTGGGTACCAAAAACAGCAACTTTCACTGGTATAATTGTTTGTTAATGACTTGCTCTTCAGTTGTATATCGATGTGAACCAGTTTATGCGCTTCACGCCCGTAATCCTAGTCTCCTGACCTGGTCTTCGATTTACATGTTCAGATATTTGAGGAACTGTTCCAGCCGGTCTTCATACATGTCATCGAGCATGCTGTCGTCCATGTAGACGGCAGCGATCTCGTAGTTGTAACGGGTGAAGGTTTGAATGACGGCCGAGAGGTCGACTTTATCCAGTTTGATGGTCACATCGATGAGGTCGCTTTTTTCGGAGCGGCTGACAAAAAGACTGAGGATGCGGGTGTCGTTGCCTTCGATGATCTGGCTGATCTGGCTGGAGGAGTAGTTGTTCCAGGTGGTTCTGAGGATGATGACTCCTCCGGGTTCGGTCACCGAAAAGAGGCGGGCCAGCCTGGCCGAAATATCCTTTAAGAGGATGGCACCCAGGTAGTTATGTTCATCGTCAACAACGGCGATGACCTCCAGGTTGAGTTTGTACATCACTGCAGCCACCTCGAAGAGGTGCTGCCCGGCATGCACATGAGGCGTGTGGAGATGAAGGGTATGGGCCTCCATCCGCTCACCGGCCAGGTTGAGATCATCGATCAGCTTGTCGGTGATCATCCCCAGGTATTCCTTCTCCTTGACGACGGGTAACTGGGTCACCCGGCAAACATCCATCAGGTTTAAGACCTGCTGACCGGTATCGGCGGGTCGCACTGCCGGCAAGTGATCTGCAATCAGGTTTTCAGCCAAGGGTTCCACCGGGAAGGATTTTTCTATTTGTGTTCAAAGTTGTAACTTGCAGCTCCAAAATTAACAAAATGACGAGACTTAGTGTAAATATAAACAAAATAGCCACGCTGAGGAATGCCAGGGGGGGGGATGTCCCTGACGTAGTTCAGGTGGCCATTGATTGTCAGCGTTTTGGGGCTCAGGGCATCACCGTTCATCCCCGTCCCGACGAGCGTCATATCCGCCGGCAGGATGTTTTTGATCTGAAACCGGTTATCTCCACTGAGTTTAATATTGAAGGCTATCCCACGCCGGAATTCCTTGATCTGGTGACGGCCGTCAGGGCCGACCAGGTGACCCTGGTTCCCGATGCCCCGGGGCAGCTCACCAGTGATCACGGATGGAATACCCGCCACCACCTTCACTTTTTGCAGGACGTGGTCGCCCGCCTGCGGGAAGCAGGGATCCGCACCTCCCTTTTCGTGGATCCCGATCCTGAGATGGTGGAGCACGCCGCCCTGACAGGGGCGCACCGCATCGAACTTTATACCGAACCCTATGCCTCAGGGTATCCCCATGATCGTGAAGCCGCCGTTGCCCCATTCCGGGCCGCCGCCCTCCAGGCCCACCAACTCGGACTGGGGCTCAATGCGGGGCATGATCTGAATCTGGCCAACCTCGGCTTTCTCAAAACCACCATTCCATTTCTCGATGAAGTCTCCATCGGGCATGCCCTCATTGCCGATGCCCTTTATTACGGACTGGAACAGACCATCGGGAAATACCTGGCCTGTCTGAGAGATTAATTATGTAATGGGTTGAATTGATGGTCAGGCTTTTTTACCGAAAGGAGGGGAATGGTGCCCCTCTGGTCATTCTTCACGGCCTTTACGGCGCTTCAGACAACTGGCTGACGGTAGCCAGGCGGCTGTCGCAAAAATATACGGTATGGGCGGTCGACTTGCGGAATCACGGTAGGTCGCCGCATGATCCCGGGCATACCTATAAGGAGATGCGCGATGACCTGGCCTTATTCTTTGAAGAGCACCATCTGGAGCCGGCCGTTCTTCTGGGGCACAGCATGGGAGGGAAGGTGGCTATGTACTTCGCGGCCGATTATCCTGAAAAGGTCAGGAAACTGATCGTGGCCGACATTGCCCCGAAGGATTATCTCGAACAGGAGGACGAAAGCCAGTATTACCTGCACCGCAATATTCTGCTGGCGATCCAGGAAACCGCTATTTCGCAGTGGACCGGGCGCAACCAGGTGGAGGAGCGGCTGGCCGAGAAAATCGGAGATCGCCGCATCATTCAGTTTCTGATGAAGAATACCGCCCGCGACGCCCATACCCACCGATTGATCTGGCGGCTGAACGCTCCTGTCCTCTACGACCATCTCGAGGAGATCGTTTCAGGCGTCAACCGACGCTGGCTCGACGACCGCATTCCCATCACCTCCTACCCGGTGGTTTTTATCCGTGGCCTTTTATCGCCCTATATCACCGATAACGACCTCCCGGCCATCAGGGAAATTTACCCAGAAGCCAGGATCATTGATATCCCCGGAGCTGGCCATTGGCTCCATGCCGAGCAACCGGCGCTTTTCCTGGAAGCCGTCATGGGGTGTTGCTGAACCGAAGGGAAACCTCACTTACTAAAAACCGTAATATAAAATACCCTCTGCGGAGGACCTTGTACAGAGAAAGAACATAAATTTTAAAAAACTGATCTGTGATGCAAAAAGCAAAATATACGCTCCTATGGCTGGTATCCCTGCTGGTGTTGGTGCTCCCCTCGTGCCATGAGGATGATCCTCCCGAGTTGAGTGATGCGGCGGACCTTCTTTCCTTCAGGATCACCAAAAGCAACAATCCCGGGCTTTCCAAAGACTATAGCGGTGTGATTGACAAGCCCAATTTCTATGTGGCCTTGCTTTTTGACGAAGATGATCCTTCGGGCATGCTGGTGCCCGTGATCGAGGTCTCCCCCGGGGCCACAGTCTCTCCGGCCTCAGGAACGGCCGTCGATTTTGCCAAGCCGGTGATCTATACGGTGACGGCTGCCTCGGGGGCCCGCCAAACTTACACCGTATCGGTGAGTTCTCCTGCTGCCGTTCCCATTATCACTTCCGTCCGCATCAATGGTTTCCCCTGTCCAGCCGATATCGCTTCAGGGACCTTTTACTATTCCCTTTCTCCGGGTGATACCCGTCAGGTAACCCTTTTCCTGGCCGGCCAGAACATCACTTCCTACACGGCAGGCGGGGTCTCGGTCACCAACAACGCGCGGGTTACGTTGCCCGGATGGGCCCCGGGGGCTGTCCTGGAAATTATACCTTCCGGAAAAACCGGAAAAAAGGGAGACCCCGTAAAGCTGGTGCTGACTTCGCTGCCCCTGGTGAATGTGGAAGTCCAGGGTACCATTGTCAACAATCCTAAAACCCCTTGTTTCCTGTCGCTGCTGGATCCCACGGCTGCTACCAACGATTCTCTCTATTATTTTCCGCCCCACCGGGCAGGCATCGAATTCAGGGGCGGACTGGCACAACAGTTTCCCAAGAAGTCCTACAGTGTGGAACTAAGGATGGCCACCGGGGAGGAGGAGATTGATGGCGGCACCCGGCTGCTGGGATTGCGCGATGACGGGGACTGGATTCTGGATGCCATGTATGTCGACCATGCCAGGATGCGCAACCGCCTCTCCACCGACTTATGGACGGCAATCAACAAGGTGCCCCACATCTCCAAGGAGCCGGGGGCGATTAACGGTACCCGAGGCCGCTTCGTGGAACTCATCCTCAACAACAGCTATCAGGGACTCTATTGTCTTACCGAACGGGTCGACCGCAAACAACTGCAACTCAATAAAAAACAGGGTTACTCCTATAAAGCCAGCCAGTGGAGTGCTTCCACCGAATTTATCAACGGCGATGCCTCCTATAATAACGGTGTTGATACATGGGACGGGTGGGAACTGGAATACCAGGCCGAAAACGGGGCAACTTCCTCCCCACAGGTGAAATGGGAACCCCTGCGCAATTTTATCCGGTTTACTTCGCTGTCAGGGACGTCTGATTTCGTGACCAATATCTCCTCGCGGATCGATATGACGAACCTGGTCGATTATCTGCTTTTTATGAATGCCATCGGGGCTGATGACAATACCGGCAAGAACACCTATTTTTCTTTTGCCGGCAATGGCTGGGAGAAGTTCTTCATCACCCCGTGGGACCTGGATGCCTCCTGGGGCCGCAAGTGGGATGGCTCTAAAATCGACCTGCGGGCCGGTGAGTTTATCGGAGTCACGGGCATTCCCCGTACCGACTCGCGCTATTGCCGGCCAAATGCCTTCCTGATCCGTATGATGGAAGCCAATCCCGAAGGGTTCCGCAGCAAACTGAAAACCCGGTGGGGGGAACTCCGGCAGGGAGAATTGTCCATGATCCGTCTTTCGGCCCGTGTGGAAGCCTACCGGCAGCTTCTGCTCACATCCGGGGCTTACGCCCGCGAACAACGCAAATGGCCTGAGAAAGTCTCTGACCTGAATACCGAAACCACCTACATGCTCTCCTGGATGGAAAACCGGCTTGTCCAGGTGGACCAGTACCTCAGTGGCTTCTGAGTGCGGCCAGTTGTAACACTATGGCTTTTCGCTGAATAGAATACTGGTGGACCAGTACCAGAGGGTTATGAGTGCGGCCAGCCCTGGTCAGTTGTGGCCGCCTACGACGATGCGCATGATCTTCAGGTTCAGTACGAAAAAACGGACGACCTGCCAGAGGAAGGCTTTCCTCCAGAAACGGGTGGCCCGGGTGGGGATGGGTGGATAGGCTTCATCCTTGTATCCCTTGGCGATATTTTTTCTGAGCATACTATTTTATTTTCTGATTGTTTTATTTTTTCGGCAGGCTGCTGATCTGACAGGTCTCCGCCCGGTAAATACGATTGAAGGGCCTTCCTGGCCTTCTCATTTTATGGGTGGGCCTTTCTTACTTCAATCTCCTCTATTCAGGGATGAGCCACCAGAAGGGATGGCCTTTGGCCTTGTAGATAAACATCACATGGAGCAATAGCTTGATCCAATGCCCTGCCAGTCCGGGTTCGCCAACGGTATAGCTGATGTCCCTGCCCCATTGGGGGTATTTTTCATAATCGGGTACGATGGGGAAGACAGTCATAGTGGCGGCCATGCCATCGCGCAAGCCATATCCTGATGAGACGATACAGGCGGCCCCCATTTGGCCCATGGAGGCTTTATGAGGCCACGCTGTTTTTCCGGTTTTGATCTGATGGGCGATGTTCAGGGCGACAATTTTTCCCATGACGCCCGAGGGCATGCCGGTGCGGGGTGCCGTGGGGTAAATGGGGAGCCCGTTTTTGCTGGTCATGGGCTTTGATATGGGATGGGGTGGGGCAAAGGCGATACCGGCCGCATAGAGGTTATCGTAATCGGGGTTCCGGTAGACCGAAGGCCAGTCCCTGACCGACCACTCCTCAAAGGGACGGGGGGTGTAGTCGGCATCCACTTTCATGAGTCCATTGGGGGCGAAGAGTCGGGAGGTGAGGTCGCTGCCATCTCGGGCAAACGCCCTCAGTCCGACCCCCGCAAATGCCGGTATCAGCATGGCAAAATCAAAGGCCTCGGTTCCCTTCTCCCCGTCCAGGGTCTCATAGTGGACCACACCCGGTTCCACCCTGGTGATTCCGGCTCTTTTAATCCAGCGGATACCGTATTCCGCCAGGATCGATTCGGTGAAAACCTTGGTGGAGGTGATGTAGCCCCCTCTTTTAATGAAGGCGCCCCCCATGCCAAAATCACCCAGTTCATATTCATTGGAGATCCAGGTGATCTCAGCCAGGTGGTTGAGCTTCCTTTTGTTGATTTCAAAGGCCACATTCAGGGCATATTCAAAGGCGGCTCCCTGGCAGGTCGCCATGGGGTGGCCGGTGCCGATCAGGAAGCGCTGCTGCTCACCCCGGGCCATCCTGTCGAGCGAGCGTTGCAGCTGCTCCCAGGCATGGGCCGCATGATCATAACTGCATACCGATTCTGTGTACCCGTCGGGCCCCAGTCCGGGCGTGGCGGCAAAGTTGAGCTTCGGCCCCGTGGCATTGATCAGGTAATCATAACCGATATCCCCCTGTTCCCCCTTTTTGTCTTCGGCAGTGTAGACCACCGTCACAAAAGGCCTCATCTCCTCTCCCCTCCCTTCAGGATGGAGGGAGACCGCCCTGGCCCTGACAAAGGTGATCCCCATCTTTTTGTACACTGGCGCCAATTCAAATGTCACCTGCTTTTCCGTCATCTGCCCGATGCCAACCCAGATGTTGGAGGGAATCCACTGATATCTGGCATTGGGCGCAATGACCATCACCTCATGCCCCTTCCCCAATTTCCTTCTTAATATCTGCGCCGCCGTGTGGCCTGCCACGCCAGCTCCCATGACCACTACTCTTGCCATAAACCTGGTTGTTAAGATTGTCATGATAAATTTAATAAATTACCATAGAATCATCACTCTCAGCCAATAATTAATCATAAGCTCTTTTTTTTATGAGTATTTTTTACTAATTTGTTTAGGATTCTGATGGGCAGAAATTTTAAGTCCTATTATTTCTAATTTTCAGATTCACAGTATTTAAGTATTACTAATTTAAATCCTATGAAAAAAAACCGTAGTTTGAACATTCCCATTTTCGGGGGTGTGTGTGAAAAGTCCGTCGGGAGGATATTTGTTATTCTTTTGATGGTCATGGGGATGACCTTTATTACGGGGGGTCATCTGCGGGCGCAATGGGCCATGAACAGCGGTGGAATGCAGCGGGTGGCCCCTTTGGAGCAGCAGCAGCAGAAAGCGGTAAGGGGGAAGGTGACCGATAAGATGGGGTTACCACTACCCGGTGTTTCGGTGGTGGTCAGGGGGACTGCCATTGGAGTCACCACTGACGTGAACGGCAATTTCTCTTTGCAGATTCCGCCTGATGCGGCTGTTCTGTTGGTTTCCTTTGTCGGTATGAAAACGCAGGAGATCCCTGTGGGGAGCCAGACGGTTTTCAATATTGTTCTGGAAGAGGAGACCATTGGCCTGGATGAAGTAGTGGTGGTAGGTTACGGCACGGTCAAGAAGAGTGATGTGACCGGGGCTTTAACCAGTGTGACCGAGAAGGCCATTAAGGAGCGGCCGGTGCAGAATGCCATACAGGCGATGCAGGGCAAGGCCGCGGGGGTCGACATTGTCTCCAATGTGCGGCCCGGAGAGACCTCCAGCATCAATATCCGGGGGACCCGTTCCATTAATGGTTCCAACTCGCCGTTGTTTGTAGTGGACGGCATCATCCTGATGGGGACCATCAATGATATCAATCCCAATGACATTGCCAGCATTGAGATTCTGAAGGATGCTTCGGCCACGGCCATTTATGGATCACGCGGGGCCAACGGGGTGGTTTTGGTGACCACCAAGTCGGGCCGTCAGGGGACGGTATCGGTCCATTATGATGCCACCCTGTCGATCGATAAAATCAGTTCGGTGACCGACTGGGCTTCGGCAGGGGAAGCCATAGACCGCTTCAGGCTGGCTCACGTCAACGGGGGGACTTATAAATCGGGGGCCAATGCGTTGAAATATCCTGATCCCTTTGCCGACATTCAGATGTTCGGGAACAGCGATCCCATGACCCTGGCCGCCATCCGGGCCGGGTACCAGTGGAATGATCCCGGCACCTTTGCCTCTGTGAAGACCCGGGCCGCCACCACAGAAGAGAAAGCGCTGGGGTGGCCCGACCAGGTGCCCGTTTACAATGCCGGTGATATTCCGACCACCGACTGGATCGGCCTGCTGACCAAGCCCAGTCAGACCCATAACCATCTGCTCTCCTTCACTGCCGGAACACCGGTTTCCAAGATCTATATGTCGGTGGGCTACCTCAATAACGACGGCACCCAGAAAAACCAGTCCTATGAACGTTACACCTTCAGGATGAACGGGGATATCACCCCCACCCAATGGTTAAACGTGGGGACTTCCATCAGTGCCTCGCGCTCCATCCAGGAGTATGGCGCCAGTAACCGCACGGGAACGGCCACCTATCCCAGGGATGCCTATGGGAATGCCCTGAGCCAGTATCTGATGGCCAAGCCCTATGATGACCAGGGTAAACTGATTGAATTCCCGGGGAACAACACCACGATTCCGGTGTGGAACCCCCTGATCGACATCGATAATGCCGAAGACCACCGGCAGGCCACCAATTTCAATGGCAACCTCTACACGGAAATCAAGTTCGCTCCCTGGGTCAAATACCGCTTGAATTTCGGAACCGGCCTACGCCATTACCGTGATGCGGCCTTCCAGGGATCCCAGTCGACGCTCCTGCGCCGGTCGACGCCCCCCACCTCCACGGCCTCATATGAATCCGGCGAATCATGGCAGTATATGATTGAGAACCTCCTCTTCTTCGACAAAAAGGTGGGTGTTCATACCCTGGGGGCCACCCTCATGCAATCGGCACAATATTATACCAGCGAGTCCTCCAACCTGGGAGCTTCCAAGATCCTGTATAATTCAAGTAAATGGTATAACCTGGGGGCCAACCTTAATGGAAAACCCGATAGTTACGGCACCGGTTTCAATGAAAGCTCCCTTCAGTCGTACATGGCCCGTTTCAATTACAACCTGCTCGACCGTTACCTGCTGACGGCCACCGGGCGGTGGGATGGCTCCTCCGTACTGGCCACCGGTAACAAGTGGGACTTCTTCCCCTCCTTTGCCCTGGCCTGGAAACTGCAGGAGGAGTCCTTCCTGAAGCCCGTCAAAGCCATCAATGAGCTGAAGCTCCGCCTGGGATGGGGGGTCACTGGTAACAGTGGGGTGGGCTCTTATACCACCATGGGGCCGCTGACCCGTTATAATTATGTCTTCGGAACGGCACCGGCCATTGGATATATCCCCATGATGATGGCCAATCCCGAGCTGGGTTGGGAAAAAACCGCCCAGTGGAATGCCGGCTTGGATTTCGGCCTCCTGAAAAACAGATTGTCGGGGTCGGTTGACCTTTACCAGTCCAATACCAGCGATATCCTTATGACCCGTGACATTCCGCCGGTCATCGGTTATTCCAGCATCTGGTACAACATCGGAAAGATGAAAAACCAGGGGATCGAGATTTCCCTTTCGAGTGTCAATATAGACCGCCGGGGATTCAGATGGAGCACCGATCTGAACTGGTCGACCAACAAGGAGGAGATTGTCGAACTGGTCAACGGCAAAGAGGATATGGTGACCAGTGGCTGGTTTATCGGGCATCCGTTGCAGGTCTTCCGCACGTATGAGGTGGACGGGTTGTGGCAGGATACCCCTGAAGATCTGGCAGAAATCGCTAAATGGGCGGCTGCAGGGGTCAATTTTGCCCCCGGCCAGTATAAGCCGGTGGAGCAGGGCACCCCTGATTACAAACTAACGTCCGACGACATGGTGATCCGTGGTACCATCCGCCCCAAATGGGTGGCCGGAATGACCAACACCTTCTCTTACAAGAACTTTGAATTTTCCTTCTTTATGTATGCCCGCATCGGCCAGTCCTACCTCTCTTCTTTGATACCCGGAGGGATCACCGGAGGCAATTTCGTGGGGTATGTCCGCAGTGCCGATCCTTCTGATTTCTGGTCGCCCGGTAACAACAGCGCCAAATGGCCTCAGCCCACAACGGCGCCCAAGGTGTCGGTGGATGCCGTCAACAGGGCCACCTGGATCAACAACGGCTCTTTTGTGGCCGTCAGGAATATCTCCCTGGCCTATAATCTTCCCTCCCTGGTCCTGGACAAAATCCATATTAAAAACCTCCAGGTCTACTGCCAGCTCCTCAATCCCTTCCTCTTTGGTGGTGAAGTGGTCAAAGCAGGGATCAATCCTGACGATACCAATGGCTGGATCTCCACCAACTCTGTGGGCGACCTCACCGGAGGAACCAACAACAATACCATGATCATCAAGAGCACGGTATTTGGCCTGAGGGTAGGATTCTAATTAACTTTAAAATCAAAGAAAATGAAGAAATATATTCTGATCATCGCATTGACGCTGGCTTTCGGATCCTGCAGCGAGGATTTTCTGGAGGAGAAAGCCGTGACCACCCTTACGCAGGATTTTTATAAAACCCCTGAAGGTTTAGATATCCTGGTTAAGGGGACCTACCAGATTCTGCGTTTCAAACCCGACTACAACCAGGGCCATTACATCTGTGGCGTGGGGAGTGACGTGGAAGCTTACAGTTGGTCAAATGCCGACCGCATCAACATGGGCAGTTATTCTCCAGCGGGATGGGCCGCCACCACCACAGGGCAGAGTTATTCGGCCCAGGTGGGCATGCTGATCGGGGCCCAGGGCGGGTCGCGCACTGAAGGGGCCTTCCCTACCATCAGCAGGTGTAATGTCTTTCTTGAAAACTATGACAAACTGACTGAAAGTGAAAAAACCACCCTTGCTCCCCGCAAGGGAGAGATTCTTTTCCTCAGGAGTTATGCCTACTATTTGATTACCAACACGCTGGGGCCGGTGCCCCTGATCCTGAAGAGTTATTCTGGGATGCCGGAGAATTTTGCTTTTCCCAAGGCTACCCTGGAGGCCATCTACAAACAGATCATCGGTGACCTGCGGACGGCCATTCCCCTGTTGCCTGACAATGTGGCTGCTGCCGACCTGGGGAGGATCTCCAAGCCCGCCGCCGCCCATTTCCTGGCCAAGCTCTACCTCCACCGGGCCCAGGCGGCCGGGTGGGCCAACAGCGGCGAAACCCACCTGAAAATGCTCTACAAAGGGAATGTCTCCTCTGACCTCGACTCGGCCATTTATTACTCCACCCTGGTCATCGACCTGAAAAAGGGCAACAATGCGGCTTATGGGGGCTTACAGACCGACTTCGCCGAATTGTGGAAGAATGTGGCCGGCAACTACGACCGCGATAATGCCAAGGAGATTCTTCTCTCGGCCCAGTATGAGCCCACGCAGACCTACAATGACCGCTACGGCAATACCCTGGTCCACCTTTACAACAGCAACTACACCACCCTCAAGTGCGGGGTCACCCGTAACCTCATGGATTATGGCAGGCCCTATGCCACGGCGGGTATTACCGACTGGGGGGCCGATATGTACACCGACAGGGCCAATGACTCCCGATATTATAAGACCTTCCTGACCGACTATTTCGCCAACAACACCTCCTACAATGCCACGACCCTGGAGGTGACCGGTGGTAAAACCTGGGACCCTGTGACCGCCTACTATTATAATAATATAATTAAAGGGGCTTCGGATCCTGCGGCCGTCAGCGGGAAGATTAAGATCCTGTACAAGAAGACCGGACTGGTCTACATAGAGAATTCGAAGGAGGAGCCTCTGGATTCGTTGTGGGTGGTCAGTCAGCCCTTTATTATGATGGTCCGCTGGATGGTGGGGAGTCCCAACAATGCCGGGTATGTCACCAAAGAGGGGAGTACGGTGACCGGTTTCAAGCCGGGGGCGGTCGATCCGCAGAGTCCGGCGGTGATTCTCAACTACAAACAACAGAACCGCAAAATCTATTACCGTCGTAGCGGGGATGCCGGGGAGCCTTACGGGCTCGACCGGGGCACAGGCGTGGCCCAGTGGTACCTTAGTCCGCGTAAGTGGCTCGATGTCAACCGTGGAACGGGTACCCTGCCCAACAACCCCGGGGCTATCGATGTGCCCCTGATGCGTCTGGCGGAGACTTACCTGATCAGGGCGGAGGCTTATGGCCGCAAGGGGAGCTATGGGCCCGCTAAAGATGACCTTAATGTACTGCGAAAGAGAGCGGCCTTCCATGCCGGGGAATCGCGTTCCGAGGT
>CAZKIU010000016.1:0-22316 GCA_964552955.1 uncultured Prolixibacteraceae bacterium | reverse complement strand
TTAATGTACTGCGAAAGAGAGCGGCCTTCCATGCCGGGGAATCGCGTTCCGAGGTGCTGGTGAAATATGAGCCGGGGGTGCTTACCGGCCGGCTGGAGGTTCCCGCGGCAGAAAAAGTGGCCCCCTACAAGGTCACGGCCGACGCCTACGCGAAAATCATGATCGACGGCACCGAATGGCAGGGAGCCTCCCCCAGGGCCCTGCGCGAGAACTATCCCGCGGAAGCCACCTCCGACGATCAGCGGTTTATCCACTTCATCTACAACGAGCGGGCCCGTGAACTGATCTTCGAACTGCTGACCGTCGAAGATCTCCACAACGCCGGCATCTGGTATGAACGGGTCCGCGACAGGGATATCATGGGAGCCCCAGCTACCTCCACGGGAACGGCAGCTTTCCCCTTCCCCACAGACGACAGCGTCAACACCGGAACCGTTGGGGCCCAAGGCGTAGGCAAAGGACAACTCCAGAAATACCACAGTTTCAAACCCTGGACCCAGTCCTTCCTTGACCTGCTGACCGACGAAAAGGGCAACTCCCTGGATGCGGCAGCCAAGGCCGCCTACCAGAACCCCGGCTACTGATCGATGCAGAAGTGAGGCATTAAGACCCTATCATGGCGATGAGGTCGCTCCTTTTCCGGGGGCGGCCTTTTTGCACCCTTCCGGAAACATTAGACCCCTCTCAACTGTTATATTTGCGACTCCGGAAGAATGAAATTTCCGGACGATACAAGGGACCAGTCCGGAACGTGGCTGCTTTCAGGCTTTTATGGACGGACTGACACTCCCCTTAGAACTGTGGATCATGGCAGAACATGTGATCAAGAAAAACTTCAGGGTGACCGGGATGAGTTGTGCCTCCTGTGCCCTGAATGTGGAGAAAACCATAGCTCACCTGGAGGGGGTTGCCGGGGCATCGGTAAATTTCGCCACCCATGAACTGAAGGTGGCCTATAATCCCTTGTATAACAACGCCATGGTTTTTCGGGAAGCACTCCGTTCTGCCGGTTATGACCTGGTGGCGGAGGAGGAAACGCCCGGGGCTGCTGATCAGGCGCACCTCCAGGCCTATCGGCAGTTGAAGCGCAACACCCTGTGGGCTGCACTGCTCACGCTCCCTGTGGTCGTTTTGGGCATGGGTTTCATGGACCGCCCATATGCAGCCCCGCTGATGCTGCTTTTCACGACCCCCGTCCTCTTTCTCTTTGGCCGTGGATTTTTCATCAGGGCTTTCAGGCAGCTCCGCCACGGCAGTGCTTCCATGGACACGCTGGTGGCCATGAGTACCGGTATCGCCTGGTTGTTCAGCCTTTTTAACATGCTCTTCCCGGCACTGACCGCTCCCCACGCTGGAACAGGTGGTCACCAGCACATTTATTTCGAGGCTTCAGCCGTGATTATCACCCTGATTCTTCTCGGTAAATGGCTCGAGGAGCGGGCTAAAGCAGGTACCGCCTCAGCCATCAGGGCGTTGATGGCGCTCCGTCCCACTGCCGTCACCCTGGTTCAGGAAGAGGGCAGAGAGGTGCAAGTGCCTCTGGCTCAGGTAGAGGTGGGCCATCACCTCCGCATCAAACCCGGAGAGCGGATTCCTGTCGATGGAACGGTACTGACCGGTTCATCCCATATTGATGAGAGTTCCATCACGGGTGAGTCTTTGCCTGCCGGCAAGGAAGCCGGAGACCAGGTATGGGCGGGGACCCTCAATCAGAAGGGGAGTTTTGTGATGACGGCCCTCAAAGTGGGGAGTGACACCCTTTTGTCACAGATCATCGCTATGGTAAAGGAAGCCCAGGGCAGCAAACCTCCCGTGCAGCGCCTGGCCGACAAGGTAGCGTCTATTTTCGTCCCTTCAGTTTTGGTCATCGCGCTGGTGACGTTTGTGGTCTGGCTCCTCGCAGGGGGTATGGAACAACTGCCGCGGGCGGTGGTGGCCATGGTTTCGGTGCTGGTTATAGCCTGTCCCTGTGCGCTGGGACTGGCCACGCCAACGGCGGTCATGGTAGGTATAGGGAAAGCGGCTTCCCGGGGGATCCTCATTCGTAATGCCGATGGTCTTGAGTTGGCCGGAAAGGTCGATACCGTTGTCTTTGATAAAACCGGCACCCTCACCCACGGGAGGCCCGTAGTCACGCACCTGAGCTGGAAGACGGGTGATCCCCGGTTGCCGGGGTGGCTGGCAGGCCTGGAACTCCGGTCGGAACACCCGCTGGGGGAGGCCCTGGCGGATCACCTGCAGCAACAGGGTACGGCCCCCGTTTCGCCCGATACCTTTACGGCCCTCCCCGGAATGGGGGTGATGGGCTACTTCGGGGAGCACCAGGTGGCCGCCGGAACACCCGCGCTGATGGATGAACTGGAAATTTCCATTCCGGCGGAGGTGGAGGAGGAGGCCCGGCAGCTCAGAGAGGAAGCCCGGACCGTCATCTATTTCGGGGGGATGGGACGCCTGCTGGCGGTGGCCGCCCTCGCCGATACCCTGCGCCCCTGCTCCCCCGTGACCGTCACCGTATTGAAGAAGCTGGGATGTGCCGTTCATCTGATCACGGGTGATAATGCCCCCACAGCAAAGGCCATAGCCCGGGCTGCGGGCATCAGTGAGGTGGGGGCTGCTCTTCTTCCTGCCGGCAAGGCAGATTATATCAGCAGGTTGCAGCAACAGGGCAGGGTGGTGGCCATGGTGGGAGACGGTATCAATGATTCGGTGGCCATGGCCCGTGCCGATGTCAGCATGGCCATGGGCAGCGGCACAGGTATCGCAGCCGGCGTAGCCCAGATGACCCTGCTCCACCACGGCACCGAAGGCGTCGCCCGTGCCATCCTCCTCTCCCGTAAAACCGTCAGAACCATCCGTCAGAACCTCTTCTGGGCCTTCATCTACAATATTATCGGCATCCCGGTGGCGGCCGGGGTCCTTTATCCCCTGACCGGCTTCATGCTGAATCCCATGATCGCCGGCGCCGCCATGGCCCTCAGCTCCCTGTCGGTCGTGAGCAACAGCCTCCGGCTGAAATATTCCGTTGAACCGTTACTTAATGCTCATCCATATGGAAATACTTCAATTTAAAACCAATGTGAAATGTGGCGGTTGTGTGGCCACCATCACCCCGCTCCTCGACCATCTCAAAGGAGTCGAATCGTGGAAGACCGACTTGACCCACCCCGACCGGATCCTGACCGTCAGGGTATCCACCGCTTCCGCAGAAGAAATCATCAATACCCTTCATTCGGCAGGCTATCATGCTGAACTATTGCAAACAGGAGTGCATTAATTGGTATATTTGCCCTGAGGACTATTAATGCTTATGCTATGAGACCGTTTATGTCAGTGGCTCTGTTGCTCTTTTTTTTCACTGGAATAGCGGCGTTTTCCTGTGGCAGGAACAATGAGCCTGAAATGCCGGGAAAGGGGGAACCCACAAAGCCTGTTTTTACCATGGGCGTCGATCTCTCTTATGTCAACCAGCTCGAGGAGCATGGAGCCGTATACCGCGATAAGGGGGTAGTGACCGATCCCTTTGCCCTCATGAAGAACAACGGAGCCAACACGGTAAGAGTACGTCTGTGGCATCATCCGCAGTGGGTGCGTACCGTTTACGGCAATCCATCGACCCCGCTCTACAGTGGTTTCGAGGACGTGGCCCGCACGATACAGCGGTCGAAAAACCAGGGGATGAAAGTCCTGCTGGACCTGCACTATTCCGATTCCTGGGCCGACCCTTCCAAACAGGTGCCTCCTGCGGCCTGGGCGGCCATCACCTCCCTCAGTGTCCTCAGGGATTCGGTGTATAACTATACTTTTTCAGTGCTTAAGAAACTGGATGCCAGAAGTCTGATGCCTGACATGGTCCAGATCGGCAATGAAATCAACTGCGGAATGATGATGACCGGAACCAGTGCCGGTTTTCCCGGGCTGAATGGCTGTAACAACCAGTGGTCCAATCTGGGAAGTGTAATCAATTCGGCCATTCAGGCGGTGAGGGATGCCTCTGCCAACGCTGCCGTGAAACCCCTGATTGCCCTTCATGTGGCCGATCCTAAAAATGTGGAATGGTGGTTCAGTCAGGCTATTTCACAGGGAAAAATCCTCGACTTTGACATCGCCGGTTTTTCCTACTATCCTCTTTGGCATACCGAGAAATCGCTGGCCTCCCTGCCGGCCCTGGTGACCCGGCTCAGGAATAGCCTTGACCGGCAGGTGATGATCCTGGAAACCGCTTACCCCTGGACGAACCTGGGGAACGATGGCTACACCAACCTTTTCGGCAGCCAGCCTCCCCTGGAGGGCTTCCCCTTCACCCCTCAGGGACAGCTGGATTTCATGGTGAAACTCACTGAGGATATGAAAGAGGCGGGGTGTAACGGCATCTTTTACTGGGAGCCCGCCTGGATCACCTCTACTATGAAAGACCCCTGGGGCACTGGCTCCTCCTGGGAAAACGCTGCTTTCTTTGATTTCAACGGAAACCTGCTCCCCGTGGCGGGTTATATGAACCGCCAATGATGGATGCCGATGCCACATTCTCTCTCTCCTGTTTACTCCTGCAGCACTTCTTTTGAAGCGCTCGACATCGTCACTGCTGACATAGAGAAGATGATGGGATTTGCCGGGGGAGCCTCCCCGGAACCCTTTTCTTCCCTGACGGAGCAGGCTATTGCGGAAGGCCCGCGAATCTTCACGCCTGGTGCCGGCTATTCCCTGGTGCCTGATATTGAGTTCGACACTCCTTTGCGCCAATTCCGTGCCGGCAAGCATCTCTTCTCCCCGGGGAAAACCATCTTCAACCAGATCCGCCATGCCGAAGCCCTTCTCTTTTTCGTGACCACCGCAGGAGAAGCCGTCTCTCAACGCTGCCTGGAACTTAACCGGGCGGGCGATACCATTTACAGCTACGTCCTTGACACGCTGGGTACCGTGGTGGCTGAAAAAACCCTGGAAAAAATGATGTTGATGCTGGAATCCCAACTTCCCTCAGGATGGCACCTCTCCGAATCTTATAGCCCGGGTTACTGCAATTGGGATGTCGCTCAACAACAGATGCTCTTTTCCTTTTTCCCTCCCGGTTTCTGTGGCGTCACGCTTTCACCCTCTTCCCTGATGCACCCGGTCAAGTCGGTCAGCGGCCTGATAGGCCTGGGACCCGGCCTGAACAGAAAGGGATACCACTGCGATATCTGCAACGATAAAACCTGTATTTACCGCCGCATCCGGAATACAACCCCCTGAACCCAGGTTGGCCCCTGGGTCTCTTCGCATGCCTCCCTCTCTTCTCATCCCTGTCAATGCTCCATCCTAAAAATGGCGACTCCTCCCGTTTAAGGAAATATGGCTTTGGTTGTTGTATGTAATACAGTTTGAGTTATCTTTGATAGGTTACTTCAATAGATCGAGACGATGAAGCTTAAATCCACCGTAACGCAAGGGTACCTGCTGCTGATTTTTGTATTGGTGTTATGCAGGGAGGGAGGAGCCCAGACGGCCGTGGAGGTGAACATTGATGTCAGGGGAGAGCGCACGCCCGTATCGCCCTGGATTTACGGCCGGAACAATTCGCTTTCCGACGATTCCACCTCGCCGGTGACGGCTCTTAACTGGCAGCGCTACCGGGATGCAGGGATTACCATGTTCAGGGAGAGCGGGGGGAACAATTCGACGAAGTACAACTGGCGTAAGAAGCTGACCAGTCATCCTGATTGGTACAATAATGTTTATGCCCATGACTGGGATTATGCCGCCCGGTCGTTACAGGAGAACCTGCCGGAGGCGCAGGGGATGTGGACCCTTTCCCTGATAGGGTGGGCCGCTTCCACCACGCAGCACAATTTCGGGGACTGGGGGTATAACCAGTCGAAGTGGTGGGACGGGGTTCACCAGAATCTGGCCGGTGGGGGTACGGTCAATCCTGCCGGAGGCGGCAAGGCCCTCAGCGAGGGTAATCCTTCGCTCTATCTCAGGGAGTGGCCTGCCGATTCGGTGGTGGGGATCCTGCAAAAATGGATGGGCAAAGGGGGGCTTGGGTTAGACAGAAGCCGCCTTCTTTATTGGAACATGGACAATGAACCGGAGATCTGGAGCGGTACGCATGATGATGTGATGCCCGTGCAACCGGCTGCAGAGGCTTTTATGCAGCGCTATTTTGAGACGGCCAAAAAGGCGCGCGCCCTCTTCCCTGAGATTAAGCTCATGGGGCCAATCCCTGCCAACGAATGGCAATGGTACAACTGGAACAACGATGCAGTGAGTTCCGGGGGGAAAAAATACGTCTGGCTGGAGTATTTCATCAAAAGGGTAGCCGAAGAACAGAAAGCCTCGGGTATCAGGCTCCTTGACGTGTTGGATCTTCATTTTTACCCGGGAGAGACCGACCCGGCCCAGGTCCTTCAGTTGCACCGGGTCTATTTTGACCGGAATTATGTCTATCCTGGGCACAATGGGGTCCATCGGGTAGGAGGGGGCTGGAACACCTCTTTAAATAAGGAGTATATTTTTGAGCGGTGCCGCGAATGGCTCGATAAATACATGGGACCCGGCCATGGCGTGACCTTTTCGGTGACCGAGACATCGGTCAGCGGGAATCTGCCGGTGATGGTGAACGCCCTCTGGTATGCTTCCCTGCTGGGTGAATTTACCCGCCACGGCGTGGAGGTCTTCACACCCTGGGACTGGAGGGTGGGTATGTATGAGGTGGTTCACCTCTTTGCGCATTACAACCAGAAGTGGTCCATTCCCGGGCTCTCGTCCGATGAGGAGATGGTCTCGGCGTATCCCACCCTCAGCGGGGAGGGCGATACCATGACCGTAGTCCTGGTCAACCGCTCCCTGACGGCATCGCGGCAGGTCAACGTGAAGCTGAGGAATTTCCTTCCCTCTGCGGCTGCTCTGACCACACGGCAGCTCAAAAGCCTTCCCGCTACGGAAACGTTCGTGAGTGCTTCCAGAAACGCCCTGATTACGGGAGCCATTCCGGCAGGTGATGCGGGATTTACACTGCTGTTGCCTCCCCTTTCACTCACCTCGGTGGAGGTTCCCGGAGGCTATACCGCTTCTTCAAGCTTTTCTGAAAGGCCCGCTTTAGACCCCGGATTGGCCGTTTATCCCAATCCTGCCACCTCCGGATGCCGGGTAGGGTGGATTCCTTTCAGGGGAGAAGACGGGATTCTGGAAGTTCTCGACCTGATGGGCCGCAAGATGATCCACCGCCCGCTTAATGCCGCTGACGCCCTGACCGGAACGGCCTTCCTGCCCCTCACCGGCTGGCCCGCAGGAACCTACCTGGTCCGCCTGGTCTCCTCCCTCCACAACCTTTCTGCCCCATTAGTGGTCCATCCCTGAAGCCACTGCGGAAAAATAAATCCATTATTTCTGGCAGCGCCTGTTTTTTATTAAAAAGTTTTTATTTTCACCCCGTCGTTACAGGTGATCTTGCCTGTATAAAACCATTTGATTATTATTGAGTAAACGGTAAATGATGAACCAAAACAAACCACGCGTCATTAAGGACTATGACAAGCTCGATCCCGCAATTCAGGAACAGATCAAGCTGGTCTACCCGGCTGGTTTCAGCGACCACCTGATCTATTATTTTGACAAGGATGGCAAGAATGTCAGCGCACTGCCCTTTGAAACGGAAGATAAATACTATCTGATCAGGATGACCCTCAGCGAGGCCGAACGCATTATCGAAGACGATGACGATTACGATGATGACGGTTTCCTCAAGGATCATGTCAGAGAGGAATACGAGGATAAGTATGCCGACATGGAGCTGGCCGCCAGTGATGAGGAAGAGGAGGACGACATGGTGGATGAGCCTGAGGATGAGGGCGATGATGAGGACGATTATTGATGTTTGAGCCGGGGGTCACCACCCGGGAATGGACGGGCATCCAGATGCCCTGTCAATTTAAAAATTTAAAAAATGAAAACATTGAAAAAAGCAATACTGGTCATTCTTGACGGATGGGGTATCGGTGATGGCAGTGCCCGTGATATCATCACGCAGGCGCCCACGCCCTACATGGATTATCTCAATGCCCACCATCCTCATGCGCAGTTGCTGACCTGCGGCCGCAATGTAGGGTTGCCCGACGGACAGATGGGCAATTCGGAGGTGGGGCACCTTAATATTGGTGCCGGCCGGATCATCTACCAGGACATGGTCAGGATCACCAAGTCGATTGAAGACCGTGAAATGTGGGAGAATCCCCAGGTTGTCAAGGCCTTCACCTTTGCCAGGGAACACGGAAAGCAGGTTCACCTGATCGGCCTGATCGGCCCTGGCGGGGTTCATGCCCTGAGTTCCCATATGATTGCCTTATGCCAGATCGGTACCGACATGGGCGTGGAGAAAATCCTGGTCCATGGCCTCACCGACGGCAGGGATACCGATCCACGCTCAGGATACGGCTTCGTGGCCGACGACCTGGAGCACCTCAAAGGGACCAACGGCCGTTTTGCCTCCCTGATTGGCCGCTATTATGGCATGGACCGCGATAAGAACTGGGACCGGTTGAAACTGGCCTATGACCTCTATACTACCGGCAAGGGTAAGAAAACCACTGACCTGCTGCAGGCTATTCAGGAGAGTTACGATGAAGGAATCACCGATGAGTTTCTGCAACCCATCGTAGTGACCGGCGACGATGGGGAACCCCTGGGGCTGATACGCGAAAACGACGTGGTCATCTGTTTCAACTTCCGCACCGACCGTTTGAGGCAGACGACCATCGCCTTCACGCAGAAGGAGTTACCCGAATTCGGCATGCACACCATGCCGTTGCAATGGTACACCATGACCAATTATAAGTCCGATTTCGGGGGGATCCATGTGATCTTCGACAAGGACAATGTCACCCATACGATGGGAGAGCTGGTTGCCGCCGCAGGCTTAAGGCAGATCCGCATCGCCGAGACGGAGAAGTATGCCCATGTCACCTTTTTCTTCAGTGGCGGCCGTGAGGCGGAATTTCCGGGTGAAAGCCGGATCATGATCCAATCGCCACGGGTTCCCACCTACGATCTGCAGCCTGAAATGTCTGCCCCACTGGTCAAAGAGGCGATTGTGGCCGAGCTCAACAAGCAGTCGGCCGATTTTGTGGTCCTCAACTTTGCCAATGGCGACATGGTGGGCCATACGGGGATTTATGAAGCGATCTATAAAGCGGTGACCGCTGTGGATGCCTGTGTCAGGGAGGTGGTGGAAGCCGCCCGTGCCAATGGATACGAGGTATTGATCATTGCCGACCATGGTAACGCCGACAATGCCGTAAACGAGGATGGTTCAGCCAATACTGCCCATTCGCTCAACCCTGTGCCCTGCATCTACGTGGGAGACCGCCAGGGCATTCGGCTCAGGAATGGTATTCTCGCTGATGTGGCCCCGACGCTCCTCACCCTGATGGGACTGGAAGTACCCCGCGAAATGACCGGCAAGGTACTCATAGAAGATTAACCCTTCGCTTTCCTATGTTTGAGATTGGCCATGCCATTGTCAGCCGGGATCTCCTGGAGGAGTATTTTCTTTGCGACCTGGAAAAGTGCAAAGGAGCCTGTTGTGTCGAAGGAGATTCAGGGGCACCCCTGACTCCTGAGGAAGCCCAAGCCCTGGAAGAGGAATACCCGGCCTACCGTGATTATCTTCCCCTCAACCATCGCGAAATAATTGAAAAGGAGGGATTCTCTCTCGTTGACAGCGATGGTGACCTGGTGACCCCCCTGGTGGATAACCGGCAGTGTGCCTTCTCCTGGTATAACGAAGAGGGGATTCTTAAATGCGCTGTAGAGCGGGCTTGGGCGGAGGGAAAAACCCCTTTCCGCAAACCGCTTTCCTGCCATCTTTTTCCCGTAAGAATCAGTGAATACCGGCACTTTGACGCCGTCAACTATCAAAAACTGGATATTTGCCGGCCAGGAAGGGAGTGCGGGGTCAAAAACAAGCTTCCCCTGTGGAAATTCCTCAGGGAACCGCTGATCCGCAGGTACGGTGAGGAGTGGTTCCTCGCCCTGGAGGCTGCTGCCCGCTATAATCAATAAGCCATTCACGGCTGTGCCCTTCTGACCAGAGCGCCCGCCCTCCTGGAAACTGCTGCCTGCTATAATCAATAGGCCATCAGTTCCACCCGGTTGCCGTCAGGATCCAGGATGATCGACTCATAGAGGTTGTCACCGGTCACCCGGGGCTCCCCGATGACCCTGAACCCGTCGCGGCGCAGCTCATCGGTTAACTCATTCACCCGTTGCCGGCTTCCGGGGTTGATGGCAAAATGAATCAATCCCGTATACTGCTTCATGGTGTTGTTCTTGTTCAGTGGTACATTGGGCATCTCCATGATCTCCAGCTTCGTTCCCCCTCCGAACGAGAGAAAATAGGAGCGGAACTCCCTTGAATGGTTGTAATAGGCGTGCCCCGAGGAAGCATCAAAATAGTGCATGTAAAAATTACGCATCCCCTCCAGGTTGTAGGTCCAGATGGCTATATGATCAATCGTCATAGGGTTATGTTTTCGTTTAACGATTATGTTTACGCTAGTTTTTTCAGATGGTTATATCCTCGGGAAATCATTTTTTAAACTAAATATGTCAAAAAGTCGGCAGCAGAGGGTGACTTAAGTAAAATTAACTTTTAACGGCTTGACCTGCTGAACCCTGGATCCGCTTTTGGATCAGGATTTCAATATGATAAAGGTCTGGTATTAAATTTGTTATAAAATACCCAATGCAGGGCAGTACTGAAAAGGTCCGAAACAGCTTAAGCGCGGGTTTTCAGGGTAGCTTCAAAATGATTAGTTTTACCCCCTGTGCCAGAAGCATATCAAAAAAAGATTTTCAAAGGGATATTACCATAATGATAAAATACACGGTTCCGGCATTGCTGGAAGAAAGTTATGAGAAATTTGCCAGCCGGCCGGCCCTGGGGTTTGCCGGTGAGAACCCCATGACTTACGCCCAATTGAGGGAAAAGGTCAATGAGGTGGCCTCATTTCTGATGGTCGAAGGGGTGAAGCCGGAGGATAAGGTGGCCCTGCTGAGCAGCAACATGCCCAACTGGGGCATAGCCTATTTTGCCATCCTCCGGCTGGGAGCTGTGGCCGTGCCCGTATTGCCCGATTTTCATTCGAATGAGATCAGAATCATCCTGGAGCATGCCGAAGCCAAATGGCTCTTTGTTTCCGAGAACCTCTACTACAAGGTGGAAAAGGAGGAGCTCCCTGGCCTTGCCGGCATGATACTGATGGACAGGATGGCACATATTCCTGCGGGAACCTCCGTCAGCGGTTTGGCCGCTCTGGTTCCCTTTGCCCAGGAAACGAGGGTTACCCTGCCGGAAATCACCACCCGCGAGGAGGATCTGGCCACCATTATTTACACCTCCGGAACCACTGGTAGCTCCAAGGGCGTGATGCTCACCCATAAGAATATCACCTGGAATGCCCTCCAGTCCTATAATATCGAGCCGCTGACCTTCACCGACCGCTTTCTCAGTATTCTCCCCTTGTCGCATACTTATGAGAATACCCTGGGATTACTGTTCCCCATGTTTTTCGGGTGCTCGGTATGGTACCTGCGGAAACCGCCGATTCCCCCGGTATTGCTGCCTGCGCTCCAGCAGGTGAAACCCACCAAACTGTTGTCGGTCCCCCTGGTGATCGAGAAAATCTTCAAGTCGAAAGTCTATCCTGAGTTCCAGAAGAGCCCGGTGGTCAGAACCCTGTATAAGTTACCGCCGGTCAGAAAAATCCTTCACCGTGTGGCCGGAAAGAAGCTGATGAAGACCTTTGGGGGGGAGATTACCTTTTTTGGCGTGGGCGGTTCCAAGCTTGACGGAACGGTTGAGCGGTTTCTGAAGGAGGCCCGATTCCCTTACGCCATCGGTTACGGACTGACAGAGACCAGTCCCCTGCTGGCGGGCACTAGTCCGCGTACCCCACGGATCGGCTCCACAGGACCTGCCTTGAAGGGCGTCAAGTTGCGCCTGGCCGATGCAGACCCGGTGACCGGAGAAGGAGAGATCCAGGCCCAGGGGCCCAACGTCATGAAAGGATACTATAAGAATCCGGAGGTCACAGCCCAGGTGTTCACCCCCGACGGATGGTTCCGGACGGGCGACCTGGGGTCCTTCGACAAGGACGGCTTCCTGCGGATCAAAGGACGGCTTAAAAATACCATCGTTGGCGCTTCCGGAGAAAATATCTACCCCGAGGAGATCGAATCGGTCATCAACAGGATGCGATATGTCATTGAATCCCTTGTGGTCGAGAAAAAGGGAAAACTGGTGGCCCTGATCCACCTGAACATGGAGGAGATCGAGCACCAGTACCAGTCGATGCGGAATGATGCCTCCCTTTTTACCGAAAAGATCAGCGAACGCAAGGATGAGATCCTGAAGGAGATACAGGAGAAAGTCAATGCCCAGGTCAACAAGTTTTCCAAACTGCAACAGGTCTTCTTCCAGAAAGATCCCTTTGAGAAGACGCCTACCCAGAAAATCAAGCGATTCCTTTATCTTCAGAAAAACGAGGCCAAGGAGAAATAAGCTTGATGCTCTTTTTCCGGGAAACCGTGGAAAATGTTAATTTTGTCGCGGTTTATCAATCATGGAAAAGAGTTCAAGATACAGTGCCCGTGGGGTGTCGGCCTCCAAGGAGGAGGTGCACCAGGCTGTTCAACGGCTCGACAAGGGTTTGTATCCCCGGGCTTTTTGCAAGATCATTCCCGATATTTTAGGCAACGATCCCGAATGGTGCAACATCATGCATGCCGACGGGGCAGGGACCAAGTCATCGCTGGCTTACCTGTACTGGAAGGAGACGGGTGATTTGTCGGTATGGAAGGGGATAGCCCAGGATGCCCTGGTGATGAACCTCGATGACCTGCTTTGCGTGGGGGCTGTGGACCAAATCCTGGTCTCGTCGACGATTGGGCGCAATAAACACCTTATTCCGGGAGAGGTCATAGGGGCCATCATTTCGGGAACGGAGGAGCTGTGCGCCGAGTTGCGCGGCCTGGGTGTCGGGATATGGCTGACCGGAGGGGAGACGGCCGATGTCGGTGATCTGGTGCGTACGGTCATCGTGGATTCGACGGTCACCTGCCGGATGAAACGGAGTGAGGTGATCGATGCCGGCAACATCGCTCCCGGGAATGTGATCGTGGGGTTGGCCTCGTATGGGCAGGCGACCTACGAGAAGGCTTACAACGGTGGAATGGGGAGCAACGGCCTGACCTCGGCGCGCCATGATATCTTCCACCATGCGCTGGCAGGGCGCTACCCCGAGAGTTTTGATCCTGCTGTTTCGCGTGATCTGGTTTATGCCGGCAGTTATCACCTGACCACCCCCGTGAAAGAAACCGGTCTCGATGCCGGAAAGCTGGTCCTTAGTCCAACGCGAACCTATGCCCCGGTGATCAGGGCTATCCTTGCTGAAGCCCGTGGCAATATCTCCGGTATCATCCACTGCTCAGGCGGCGCCCAGACCAAGGTGATGAATTTTGTGGACCAGGCCCATGTGGTCAAGGACAATCTCTTCCCAGTGCCCCCGCTGTTCCGTATGATCAGGGAAGAATCGGGAACCAGCTGGCAAGAGATGTACAAGGTCTTCAATATGGGCCACCGTATGGAAATCTATACCGACGAAACCACCGCTCAAAGAATCATTGATATTGCCGCCTCCTTTCATATCGACGCCCGCATCATTGGCCATGTGGAGGCTTACCCGGGGAAAAAGCTGACCATTCACACCGAAGCGGGCCTCTTCGAATATTAGCTCCCCGGAATTGCAGCAGGGCTGCGGCTGACGGCTGCCCTGGATGGACCGCAAAGGCAGATGCACCGTTCGGATCAGCGAAGGGACAACATTCCGGTATTCTCAGTTCTATGGGCCTCGCCTGGAACCCCTGTACACCCCGAACCGGCCCGGCCATGCTCCGGGAACCCTTTTTAAAGCAGAACCATCACCGATTGATTTGATCTGTCATCAGTATAAGAAAATCCAATATTAGTAATAGTAAATCCATCCCATTATGAATTCAGAATACCCATTACTGGAAAAATACGAATCGATCCGCAATCGTTTTGAAGAGATTTCGCAGCAGATCACCGATCCGTCGGCGATGGCTGATATGAAGCGGTATATCAAGCTTAACCAGGAGTACAAGCGGATGGAGGCCTTGGTGGCCGCCTTCCGGGAGTACAAGGCCACGGTAGATAACATCGTATCGGGCCAGGAGATTCTGGAGGAGGAGAGTGATCCCGGAATGCGGGAGATGGCCCGTGAGGAGATCGAGAAGTCGGAGGCCTTGCTTCCTGAGAAGGAGCAGGGGATCAAGCTGTTGTTGATACCTGCCGATCCGGAGGATTCGAAGAATGCCATTCTGGAGATCCGGGCAGGCACAGGGGGTGACGAGGCCTCCATTTTTGCCGGCGATTTGTTCCGGATGTACTCCAAGTACTGTGAAAGAAAGGGGTGGCGGCTGGAGGTCACCAATGTAAGTGAGGGGACGGCCGGTGGTTTCAAGGAAGTGGTGGCCACGGTGACCGGTGAGGGCGTGTATGGGATTCTCAAATATGAGTCGGGGGTTCACCGTGTGCAGCGGGTGCCGCAAACCGAAACCCAGGGAAGGGTCCACACCTCGGCCGCCACGGTAGCGGTGCTACCTGAAGCAGAGGAGTTCGACGTGGAACTCAGGGAAAGCGATATCCGCAAGGATACGTACTGTTCTTCGGGGCCAGGGGGTCAGTCGGTGAATACCACTTACTCGGCTATTCGCCTCACCCATATTCCCACGGGTATCGTGGTCACATGCCAGGATGAGAAATCCCAGTTGAAAAACCTGGCCAAGGCGATGACCGAGCTCCGCTCCCGCATCTACAATATGGAATACCAGAAATACATCGACGACATCTCCCACAGGCGCAAGACGATGGTTTCCACGGGTGACCGCTCGGCCAAAATCAGGACCTACAACTGGCCTCAGGGACGCGTCACCGACCACCGCATCGGGCTTACCCTTTACAACCTGCCGGCCATCATTGCCGGAGACCTCGATGAAATCATCGAAAAGCTGATGATTGAGGAGAATGCCGAGCGACTCAAGGAAGCCGAAATCTGACCAATGCCTCCACTCTTGCCTGCCTTAGCACTTGCGAAAGCCAGGCAATCACTTCCGTTGCATTTGCGAGAACAAGGCAATTCCGGGCTTAGTATTTGCGGAAACACGGTAATCCCGGACGTAATTTTTGTGTAAACATGGCCATCCCGGCGGAACTGTCGCCATCGCTGATGGCGTACCGCCCAAGCTTCAGGGGAGACTTCAGGTGGCGGTCTCAGGCGGTGGCGGCTGTTTTCTTTCTTTTTCTGCGGAAGATCAGCCGGAAGAGGATGAAAAGGGTGAGGAGGATAAGGATGGCGATGATCACGGGGATGAAAATGGTGACGATGGGGGTGACCACGGCGGCGATATTTTCAGCCGTGGATACCAGGAAGTTGCCGGTGCCGCCAGTCGTTCCTGTAGAGCCCAGCCGGAGGGCGGCGGTGCTCCCCTGGACGGCGGCAGCAGCCCCTCCACCCACGATAAAACCCGTGATCCAACGGGCCAGCTCATTATCGACAGGAAGCACCGATGCCGAGATCAGGGTGCCTGCCCCGATAGCCAGGGGCGTCGATATAGTGTCGAGCAGATTATCGACAAATGGAATATAATAGGCCCCCACTTCGACCAGCGTGGCCACACCCAACGTGACCAGTGCCGTATTCCCCGCCAGCCAGGAGAAACTCTCCGTCAGCGGCAGAAATCCCAGCCGCCCCGCGATACCGGCAATGAGCAACGGCAGGAAAACCCGGAACCCCGTACTGGCACTTAACCCGATGCCCAGGGCAATGGCTACGATGATCTCTTTTTCCATGGTGAACTTTTGTTTTGTTCAAAGGTAGAGATTTTATCTCTCGTTAAATTGTATCTTTAAAATTTGAAACAACATAGCAAATACCCTGCCATGAATAAATTGGAACTTTACAACCAGATCAGGGAAAAAAGGAGTTTTCTCTGCATCGGCCTCGATAGCGATATCCTTAAGATTCCGGAGTTTCTGCGCAAGGAAAAAGATCCCCTGTTCAAATTTAATCAATCGATCATTGATGCCACGCACGATTTATGTGTGGCCTATAAGCCCAATCTGGCCTTTTATGAAAGCCGGGGAGCGGCAGGGTGGGCCAGTCTGGAAAAGACCCTCCGCCATATCAGGGACCACTATCCGGGGATGTTCGTCATTGCCGATGCCAAACGGGGGGATATTGGTAACACCTCAGGGCTATATGCCAGAGCCTTTTTCTCGGAAATGGATTTTGACGCGGTGACGGTCGCCCCTTACATGGGTGAGGATTCGGTGAAGCCCTTCCTGGAGTATCCGGGCAAGTGGGCGATTCTGTTGGCGCTGACCTCCAACAAAGGGGCAGCCGACTTCCAGCTGAGTGCGGATGCAGGAGGAGAGAAACTCTACGAGAAAGTATTGAAGCGTTCCATGGTGTGGGGAGGTGAGGATAATCTGATGTACGTGGTGGGGGCCACCAAGGCCGAAAGCCTGGAGGCGATCAGGGCCATCATCCCCGGTCATTTCCTGCTGGTCCCCGGTATCGGGGCCCAGGGAGGCAGCCTGGAGGAGGTCTGCCGCTATGGAATCAATGACCAGTGCGGACTCCTGGTCAACTCGTCGCGCAATATCATTTATGCTTCCGGGGAGCATGATTTTGACACGGCCGCCCGCAATGAGGCCCTCAACCTCCAGGTCGACATGGAGGAAGAACTGCTGGAAGCAGACCTGATCTGACCCGTATCCCTCCACACGAGCTGCACACCCTTCTGGCCCGGCCGGAAAGCGGAGAGTATAGAATACGCTAAGTTATTAACCAAAGCCTATCAATATGACAGAACAACAATGGCAGACCCTGCTGAATATCCTCGACGGAGAGGTACTGCCATCGCCCGTAGCCGGTTTTATTATCGATAGTCCCTGGTTACCGGGATGGGCGGGAATATCCACCTTACAGTATTACTCCTCCGAGCATCTCTGGCTGGAGGCCAATCTGAAGGCCCAGGCTGAATTCCCGGAGGTGCTCTTTCTTCCAGGTTTCTGGTCGGAGTACGGGATGTGCACTGAACCCTCGGCCTTCGGGGCTAAGACCATCTGGACGCCCCACGCCCTGCCCCATGCCGACAGGATCATGACCTCTCTGGCAGAAGCCGAAGCGATCAAAGAGCCCAATCCCCGCACCGATGGGTTGCTCCCCTTTGTGATCCAGCGGCTGGAGAACTGTCAGCCGGCTATGATCAACGCCGGCCATAAGATCCGGTTCGCCATCGCCCGCGGTCCCCTCAATATCGCCTCTTTCCTGATGGGCACCACCGAACTGATGATGGGTATGATGATGGAACCCGAAAGGGTCCACCACCTCCTGGAGAAAATCACCCGTTTCTCCATCAACTGGTTGCAACTCCAGAAGGAGAAATTTCCCTCCATCGAGGGGATCCTTCTGCTCGACGATATCGTGGGGTTTGTCGGTGACGACGAATGCCGGGAGTTTGCGGTACCCTACCTCAAGAGGATCTTCAATGCCTTCAGCGCCAGGGTGAGATTCTTTCACAATGATGCACAGGGATTGGTGAGTACCCCCTACCTGCAGGAGATCGGAGTCAACCTCTTCAATTTCAGCTTTGAGCACTCCCTGCAGGAGATCCGTACGCTGGCCGGGCCGACTGTCACCCTTCTGGGCAATCTGCCCCCCCGCGATGTATTGGCTGCCGGCACTCCGGAAGAAGTGTTGCGGGAAACCCGCAAAATGGTCGCCTCCATCGACGACCATAGCCGTATCCTCTGGTCGGTGGGCGGCGGAATGCCCCCGGAAGTCACCTCCGCCAATATCAGGGCTTTCCTCGAAGGTCTGGCGCCCGCCTGATCCCTTAATGGTTTACTTTTGATTACAATGCCATATGGTCAGATTTTTGGGTTGGATACTGCTGATGGGGCTTCTGCTTCCCCTGGGTTCACCGGCGCAGGAGGCGATACGTTTTACCCTCTCCCCGGAACCCGTCGCCCTGGCCCTGCCGGTATTTGTTCCCCTGGATTTCCAGAGTGAAACGGCAGAAGAGGGGAGTGTTCTTCTTTATGAGGTCACCCGCCGGGGGGAACGGGAGATCCCTTGTCAGGTGGTCACCACTCCACTTTCGGGAATCTGGTTCCTGGCGGAACCCATGCGTGAGAAGCGGACGTTCGAGGTACGCACCCGGGGGATTGCTGATCAGATGGTTCCTCCCGGAGCCCCTCCTGCGACCGGTATACCTCCTGTGGGAGGGGCCGGCTCCACCATCGGCCCTGCCCAGGCACCTTCCACTGGTCGTGGTGGGGTCTCCCTGGACATCACGGAGCAGGCGATCACCCTGCTGAAAAGGGGATCTCCGGTGCTCAGCTATAACCATGCCGAGGTGTGGCCCCCCGAGGGGGTAGACCCCCTCTTTAAACGGTCAGGGTTTATCCATCCCCTTTGGTCACCGGGCGGGGAGGTCCTCACCCGTATCCAGCCTCCCGATCACTATCACCACTACGGGATCTGGAACCCATGGACTAAGACCCTGGTCGACGGCCGGGAAATAGACTTCTGGAATCTATACAAAGGGCAGGGCACCGTGCAATATGGCGGTTGCCTTGAAACCGTTGTGGGGCCGCTGTATGCCGGGTTCAAGGTGCTTCAGGAACATCTCTGGTTCGGAGAGCGCAACCGGGCGAAAACAGCCATGCAGGAGGTATGGGAAGTCAGGGTGTGGAATACACCCGACGAGAAGGTCACTCTGGTGGATTTTATCTCCATTCTTCATACGCCTCTGCGGGAGGGCATTCTGCTCGATGCGTACCGTTATGGCGGTGGACTGGGATTCCGGGCTACGGAGAAGTGGCAGAAAGAGAATTGCTCCGTGCTCACTTCCGAAGGGAAACGCAGGGAGGATGCCGACGGGACGGCCGCCCGCTGGTGTATCAACGAGGGAGAGTCGGCAGTGCCCCTGGGGAGGTCGGGCATTCTCTTCATGAGCCACCCAGCCAACAGAAGCCACCCCGAACCCATGCGCGTGTGGCCTCCCGATTCCAATGGCGGCCGCGGAGATCTTTTCTTTGAATTCTGTCCCATCAGGCATACCCCCTGGAAGCTGGAACCCCGGAAGAGTTATACCCTCCGCTACAGGATGGTTATCTTTGACGGCACCCTCTCTCCCGGGGAGGCCGAGAATTACTGGAGCGCATTTGCCGCACCCCCCAGGGTGATAGGAGTAGAATAATGACAGGGGCTGGACGGTGGTGGCGGAGGGCTGTAGTGCCCCGAAACCCTGGGGAAACCAGGGGCATCCCCGGGCCTGCACGTTAAGGACCAATAAATAGTGTCATGAAGCGAAGGAGATTTATCAGCACGTCGGTGGCAGCCACGGCGGGGGCCATGGTGACCCCGGTGATTATCCCGTCATCGGTGATGGGTCAGAATCCGCCTTCCGACCGTATCCGGATTGGGCAGATAGGTTGTGGCCGGATTGCCCGGGGCCATGATATCGGGGAGACCATCCGGTACGAGCAGGCCTTGTTCGTCGCGGTGTGTGATGTTGACCGCCGGCGGATGGCCGACGGCAAAAAACTGGTGGACGACTATTACAGGCTTAAGACCGGCAGTAAGGATTATGCTGGCGTGAAAATGTACGGTGACTACCGGGAGATGCTGGCTGATCCTTCCATTGATGCGGTGATCATCAGCACTCCCGACCACTGGCATGCCCAACCGGCCATTGAGGCGGCGCTGGCTGGCAAGGATATCTACCTGCAGAAGCCCACCTCGCTGACTATTGCCGAGGGAAGGCTGCTGAGCGATATTGTTCACCGGCAGGGGGTGATACTCCAGGTGGGAACCCAGCAGCGCTCTATGCCCCAGTTCAGGGTAGCGGCTGAGCTGGTCCGCAATGGCCGCATCGGCCGGCTCCATACCGTTAAGGTGGGGCTTCCTGGCGATCCCTCCGGCCCTGATGCCCTGCCACAGGAGGTGCCCCCCGAACTCAACTTCGACATGTGGCTGGGCTCCACCCCCGTGGTCCCCTACTCCGAGATGGGAGTTCACCCCCGCCAGGGCTATGACCGCCCGGGATGGCTCCGCCATGAAAATTATGGCGCGGGAATGATCACCGGCTGGGGCCAACACCACTTCGACGCGGCCGCCTGGGGCATGGATACCGAATTCACAGGGCCTGTTTCCGTGGAGGCAGTGGCCGAATTCCCCAAATCAGGGTGGTGGAATGTGCATGGTGACTTTATGGTCAGGGCCGAATATGAGAATGGGGTCACCATGTATACCAGCGGTGGCTTTCCCAATGGCATCCGCTATGAAGGAACAGACGGGTGGATTTTTGTATCGCGGGGCGACTATGTGGCCTCCGCCAGCGACCCCGTGGCCCGTGATGCCAGTCGTAAGGCCCTCGATGCCAGCAACCCGGCGATCCTCACCGCCTTCCCCGGCCCGCAGGAGATTCACCTGGTCCAGAGCGACAACCAGCACGGCAACTGGCTCGATTGCATCAGGAGTCGCCAGGACCCCATCTCTCCCGTGGAAATAGGCCACCGTGCCTGTTCGGTCTGTCTGATCAGCCATATTGCCATGAAAATCCCTGGACGCCTCGAATGGGACCCCAGGGCCGAACGGTTCAGAAACCACGACCTGGCCAACACCATGCTCAGCCGGCCACAACGCTTTCCCTGGGGCACCAATTACGTAAAACTTTAAATGGCATCCCTTCACATATGAAACATTATCCTCATTTGTAAAACAATAAGTGATTATGTAAGAAGAGTCCCGGCGGAATTGCGGTAGGTTCCACGGGTGTGAAGCCCATTAACCCGGCTTTAATCGGATATGTATTTAAAATTCAAGTTATTAACTAATACAACAGAAAAAATGAAATTTCCCTTAGTTATGATTCTGATGGTTTTATTATCAGGATGTGTGGGCAGCGGTCCCAAAAAAGAAACCCCATCCCCGTTTACCGGAGCGGCCGGGGAGGTGAAGTTGATCACCCTTGATCCCGGTCATTTCCATGCGGCCCTGGTTCAGAAATCGATGTACCCGCAGATTGACCCCTTGGTACAGGTTTTTGCTCCAGCGGGCAGCGATGTCACGGAACACCTGGCCCGGATTGAAGGATTTAACAAAAGGAGCGATCAGCCCACCCACTGGGAGGAGAAAGTCTATACAGGAGAGGATTTTCTGGAGAAGATGCTCGCTGAGAAACCGGGCAATATGGTGGTTCTGGCTGGCAACAACGCCCGGAAGACCGAATATATTCTAAAATCGGTAGAGGCGGGCCTCAACGTGCTGGCTGATAAGCCTATGGTGATCGCTCCCGCCCAATACCCGCAGTTGGAGGAGGCATTCCGGGTGGCCGGTGAGAAGGGGGTTTTGTTGTATGACATCATGACTGAGCGGTATGAGATCACTTCGATACTGCAGAAGGAGTTGTCGATGATGAAGGAGGTTTTCGGGGAATTGCTCCCGGGTACGCCTGAAGAGCCGGCCATCACCAAGGAGAGTGTTCACCATTTCAGCAAAATGGTCTCAGGGAGTCCGTTGCGGCGGCCGGCCTGGTTTTTTGATACGACCCAGCAGGGCGAAGGAGTGGTCGATGTGACGACTCACCTGGTTGACCTGATCCAGTGGGAGGCCTTTCCTGAGGTGACCCTTAAGAAGGAAGATGTGACGATGCTCAAGGCCAACCGCTGGAGTACCGACCTGACCGCGGAGCAGTTTGCCGGGGTGACCGGACTGGACTCCTTTCCGGCGTTCCTGCAGGGAAGTGTGCAGGATGGCTTGCTGAAAGTATATAGCAACGGGGCTTTTGACTATACCCTGAAGGGCATTCATGCCCGGGTGTCGGTGATCTGGAATTACAGTGCCCCGGAGGGGACCGGCGATACCCATTACAGCATCATGCGGGGCAGCCGGTGCAATCTGGTGATCAGGCAGGGCGCCGAAGAGAACTATCAACCCATACTCTACATCGAACCGGCCGCGGGCGTAGATGCCGCCCTCTTTGGCGCTGACCTGGAAAAGGGAGTAACAGAGCAACTGGCAGCGGCCTACCCCGGCATTAAGCTGATTCCTGCAGGTGAAAACCGCTGGTCGGTGGAGGTTCCCGCCGAATACAAGGTAGGGCATGAAGCCCATTTTGGTCAGGTAATGGAGAAATACCTTAGCTTCCTGGTGCAGGGAAAAATGCCGGAATGGGAGATCCCCAATATG
>CAZKIU010000015.1:0-77380 GCA_964552955.1 uncultured Prolixibacteraceae bacterium | reverse complement strand
GTTGATAACCGTTGGATGCATCTCTCTCCTCCTTCCGGAAAGGGAGTGGCTGGTGGACCAATGCGGAAAGGGAGTGGCTGGTGGACCAATACGGAAGGGGGGTGGCTGGTGAGCCGGTTCAGAAGTAGCGGGGATTAATGCAATAAACCCCGCTTCCTGCCGGGGGGCAGAAAGCGGGGTTGTAGCCGGGTGAACCGCTGGTTCAGCCCTTATTTCTCCTGGTTTTTATCTTCGATTTCAGGTTCGTCCTTCGTCGCTTTCTTGAATTCCTTCATGCCTTGACCCAAACCTTTCATGAGTTCAGGAATTTTTTTGCCTCCGAAAAGCAACAGGGCAAGTGCGACGATCAGAACGATCTGCCAGGGACCAATGACACCGGCGATAACAAACAGATTCATAGTACTGAGTTTTTTATTTGATGCAAAAATAGCTTTTTTTTAGTAGTTCCTGTGATCAGCGGAAAAGTTTCAGGATATCGTTGGCATTGGCATAGAGGACCAGGGCCAGCAGCAGGAACATGCCTGTCATCTGGGCATACTCCATGAATTTCTCGCTCGGTTTGCGGCGGGTAACCAGTTCAAACAGCAGGAACATGACGTGTCCTCCGTCGAGGGCCGGGATGGGCAGCAGGTTCATGATAGCCAGAATGATCGAAATGAAGGCCGTCATATTCCAGAAGGCATGCCAGTCCCAGGTCCCGGGGAAGATACTCCCGATGGTGATGAACCCTCCCAGTGATTCGTAGGCCTTGGCCTCGGGCATGAAGAAAAGCTTGAACTGCTTGAGGTAGTTGGCGGCAGTCTCCACACCCCGGGTGATTCCGGCAGGGATGGACTCAAAAAAGCCATAGCGGATGGTCTTAAACTCAAAGAGGTCGCTGAAGGAGACGCTGTTGGAAATGCCAATCATCCCATCTTCACCCAGTTGAACGGGGAGTTCCAGGGGCTCTCCCTGGCGAAGCACCCCCACCGTGATCTTTTGTCCCTTGCTGGCTGCCAGCGCCTTCTGGAATTCATCGTGCCAGGCAAACTGTGCCCCATTGATGGAGGTAATCTGGTCTCCCTTCTGCAGACCAGCCGTTTTCCCGGGTGAATTTTTGGCAAAATCACCAATGGTAAACCGGAAAGGATACCGCAGGCCGAAGACCCCTTTGCTCTTCAGCAGAAGGGCCAGCGACTCATTGGAGATGGGGACGTCGATTTTCTGACTGTCACGTTCCACCTGGACCGAGGTCGCCTTGTCGAGGACGATGGTAGGCACGATCTTGGCGAAGTTCTCCACTGCATGGTGGTCTACGGCAAGGATCCTGTCGCCATTGCGGAAACCCAGCTTCTCGCCTGTCTCATCAACCACGATCCCGTATTTGACGTTCGCTGTGGGGAGATACTCTTCGCCCCAGGCATAAAGGACGCCAACATAGATGAGGAAGGCGGCCAGGAAGTTCATCAGCACCCCACCCACCATGATCAGCAGCCGCTGCCAGGCCGGTTTCGAACGAAATTCCCAGGGTTGGGGCGGCAGTTTCATCGCCTCCTTGTCCATCGACTCGTCGATCATCCCTGCTATCTTGACATAGCCCCCCAGCGGAAGCCAGCCCACCCCGTACTCGGTGTCGCCCCGTTTGGTCTTCCACAGCGAAAACCAGGGATCGAAAAAGAGATAGAACTTCTCCACCCGGGTTTTAAAAAGCCGGGCAAAGAAAAAATGCCCCAGCTCGTGGATGATCACCAACAAGGAGAGACTGAGAAGAAGTTGTGCAGTTTTTATGAGTGCTGATTCCATTTCCTGATTTTAATATTTTGCAAATTTACCGGTTTTGATTAACAATTCAGTGCGGTTTCTGGTTTCGTCATTGGTCAGAATTAGTTCTTCGAGGCCGGGGTTTTTCACGAAGGGGGTTTTACCGAGGATTTGGGTGATGATTTCCGGGATGGCGGGGAAGCTGATTTTTTCAGCCAGGAAGGCGCTCACGGCGATTTCGTTGGCGGCATTGAGGGCGCAGGGAAGGTTTCCCCCCTGGTGGATGGCTTCAAAGGCCAAGTCCAGGTTACGGAAATTCTCCCTGTCGGGTTTTTCGAAGGTCAGGGCAGCCAGCCGGCTGAAGTCAAGGCGCGGAAAATCATTGGCGATGCGTTCGGGCCATCCCAGGGCATAGAGGATGGGCATTCGCATGTCGGGAGGGCCGAGCTGGGCCTTGACAGATCCATCGCGGAACTGCACCATGGAATGGATGATGGACTGGGGATGGACGACTACTTCGATCGCGGCAGGGGGCAGCCCGAAGAGCCAGTGGGCCTCGATCATTTCAAACCCCTTGTTCATCAGCGTAGCCGAATCGATGGTGATCTTGGCCCCCATGTCCCAGTTGGGATGGGCCAGGGCGTCGGCGGGAGTGACCCGCGCCAGTTGGGAGGCTGTTTTTCCCCGGAAGGGGCCGCCAGAACAGGTCAGCAGGATCTTTTCGGCAGGATTCATTAATTCTCCGGCCAGGCATTGGAAAATGGCGGAGTGCTCGGAATCGACCGGGAGGAGGTCGACGCCCTTCTCCCGGGCCAGGCGGGTGATCATCTCACCGGCGACCACCAGGGTCTCCTTGTTGGCCAGGGCGATGTCCTTGCCGGCTTCCACGGCCCTGAGCGTCGGAAGCAGCCCCGAATAGCCCACCATGGCCGTCACTACCATATCAACGCTCTCCAGGACCACTGCCTCACCGATGGCCCCGGCCCCCGCAAAGACCTTCACCGGCTCGTCGCTCAAGGCCTCCCTGACCTCCTGGTACTTCGCATCATTGCCGATGACCACCATGTTGGGCTGGAACTTACGGGCCTGCGCAATCAACAGTTCCGTGTTGTTGTATGCCGTGAGCACCTCCACTTCAAAACGGCCGGGATTTCTCTCCACCACGTCAAGGGTCTGCCGCCCGATACTCCCTGTCGACCCCAAAAGGGCTATCCTTTTTATGCTCATTAGAATACGATGTAATTCATGGGATCTACAGGTTTGCCATTGTACCACAACTCGAAATGAAGGTGTGGCCCGGTACTGAGCTCTCCTGAATTGCCGATAATGGCGATGGCCTCGCCGGCCTTCACCGCTTCTCCCGTCCGCTTCAGCAACTCCGCATTGTGCTTGTAAGCCGAGGTCAGGTTATTCTCATGCTGGATATAAATCACGTTGCCCGTTTCCAGCGTCCACCCCGAAAAAAGAACCGTCCCCGCCAATACTGCCGAAATCCTGGAATTGGGCTGCCCCACCAGATCAACACCGTAATGCTCTTTGCGGGCATCAAACTTATTGGTGATCAGACCTTTCACGGGAATGTAAAAATGAATTTTCTCGGGTGACTCCCCTTTTTCCCGGGTGGCACCGGCCGACAGATTCAACCGCTCCTCCAGGATCTTGTCCTGAAAGACCGAATCGGTATTGTAAGGCTTGTATTCGATGCGGGTATTCTTTTCAGTGACCTCTTTCCCGGCACTTTTGTCTTCGGGGATCTCTCCGGAAACGACCGATCTCATGTCATTGAAGAACTTATCCCTGATGGTCAGTTCCCTTTCCAGGGAATCGACAATAAGAACATTGCGCAGCAGCATTTCGCGGTACTCCTCTCCGGGATACCCCGGGATGTACTCCCGCAAGGGGGTGGAGGCCACCAGAAATACGACCAGTGAAATCATAAACACCGAAAAGAGGCTTACCGCCGTGAAGACCTTCAGTGGCGTCAGTTTAAAGGTCCACACCGACTGCAGGGTGGTGTCATTGTATAGAATGAACCGGTATTTATCACGCAGCCGGGCTGCCCATTGCTTTCTCTTTTTGTTTTCTGCCATCTCTGTTTCCAAGAACGCACAAAATTAACAAGTTTTGAACAACAGGATTCCTAACCCCTTGACGGCAATGGTTAATTTTCATAAAAATATTTGTTACAAGCCAAAACATCTGCTACTTTCGCAGGTCAGCCCCTGCCAGTCAGGAGGATGGCAAAACAGAGTATTTTCAAATCACTAAATGACTGAATTTTACAAATGAGGAAGATTTTTATTCTTTTTGTGCTGGTGGCTTTTTTGGGGGCACCTGCAAAGGCGGATGAGGGCATGTGGTTGCCCGCGCTGATCCATAAGTTGAATATCGGAGATATGCAGGCCAAAGGATTGAAGCTTTCCGCAGAAGATATCTACAGTATCAACCATAGTAGCCTCAAGGATGCCGTGGCGCATATCGGGGGTTGTACGGCAGAGATGATCTCTCCCGACGGGTTGATGCTGACCAACCACCATTGTGCTTTTGGTGACATCCAGCGCCATTCGACCGTGGAGCATGATTACCTGCGCGATGGTTTCTGGGCGAAGAGCCGGGAGGAGGAGCTTCCCAACCCTTCCAAGATTGCCCGCTTCCTGGTTCGTGCCGAGGATGTGACCGACAAGGTATTGGCCCAGGTGACCGCTGACATGAGTTTTGCCGATCGCCAGAAGGCCGTGATCACGGCAGCCGCTAAGATTGAAAATGAAGCCATTGGGGATACCCACTACCAGGCCCAGGTGACCAGCCTCCTTGAGTCGAACCGTTACTTCCTCTTTGTTTATGAGACCTTCCGTGATGTCCGTCTGGTGGGTGCACCCCCGCAAGCGCTGGGTAAGTTCGGCGGCGATACCGACAACTGGATGTGGCCCCGTCATACCGCCGACTTCTCGATTTACAGGGTTTATTGTGCGCCCGATGGAAAACCTGCCCCTTATGCCAAAGAGAATGTACCCTACCATCCCCGTCACTACTTCCCTATTTCCCTGAAGGGCGTCAAAGATGGGGATTATGCCATGGTCATGGGTTATCCCGGTCGTACCATCCGTTATCGTACCTCCACCGAGGTTCAGGCCACCATGGATATCACCAATAAAACCCGTATTGATGTCAGGGAGAAGAAACTCGACATCATCGGCAAATACATGGAATCCAGCCAGAAAGCCAGGATTCAGTATGCCAGCAAGCATGCCGGAAGCTCCAATTACTACAAGTATAGCATTGGTCAGAATACCGGTCTGGACAATCTGAATGTGATTGAAAGGAAAAAGGCTGAAGAGGAGGCTTTCACCCAATGGGTCAACCAGGATCAGGCCAGAAAGGCCAAATACGGGAAGGCCCTGGAAATGATCAACGGGGCCTACCTGGAGACCGGTGATGATGTGGCACAGAACTACCTCACTGAGGCGTTGTTGCAGGGGCCTGAGATTTTTCTGACGGCATACCGGGCCCGCGCCTTTTACAACCTGTTGGAGAAACCCGCCGAAAACGGCGATAAGATAAAGCAGGCCGCTGATAACCTCCGGGAGATGGCTCAGGGATTCTTCAAGGACTATGATGCCGCTACCGACCAGAAACTGGCCGCTACCCTGCTTAAACTCTATGCCGACAGGGTTGACCCGAAGTACTACCCTCCCTTCTATAACACGATCAAATCAAAATTCAAAGGCGATTATGCCAAATATGCGGCCAAGATGTTTGCCGGCACCCTCTTCAGTGACCAGGCCAAAATGGAGGCCTTTCTGAAAAATCCATCGAAAAAGGTTCTCGACAAGGATATGGCCTTCCAGGCTTCGGGAGAGATTTTCGACATGATGCGCAAGATAGGTTCCGAGAATGAGAAATACGCCCTCCAGCTGGAGGAGGGGCGTCACCTGCTGTTGGCCGGACTGATGGAGATGCATGCCGGGAAGACCTTTTATCCCGATGCCAATTCCACCATGCGCCTGACATATGGTACGGTGGGCAGTTATCAGCCCCGCGACGGGGTGCTCTACAAGGAGACCACCACAGTACAGGGTTACCTCGAGAAGGAGATCCCCGGAGATGATGAATTTGATGTTCCGGCACGGATGAAACAGTTGATCCAGGCCCGTGATTTCGGTCGTTATGCCAGCAAAAACGGCGAACTGGAAACTTGCTTCATCAGCAACAACGATATCACCGGCGGCAACTCGGGCAGTCCTGTCCTCAATGCCAATGGAGAACTCATCGGGATTGCCTTCGATGGCAACTGGGAAGCCATGAGTGGTGACATTGCCTTCGAACCCGGGCTGCAACGGACCATCAGCGTGGACATCCGTTTTGTCCTCTGGGTTGTCGACAAATATGCGGGAGCGACTCATCTGATTGATGAAATGACCCTGGTGGATTAGTTTCCCGGGGGCATCCTGCGGGGTGGTGACTGACGGGCCATCTGGAGTGCCGCCAGTCAGCTGCTACTGCGCGACTTTCTGGATTACCAGATAATTACTGCCGGTGGAAAAATAGCTTGCCGGCGGGTCAGCAGGTACCGGGAATAACACCCCCCGGTACCTGCTTTTTTTAGCGCCGTCTATGTTCCGGCTGCTTTTAGATCGCAGTAGCCTGAACGATCCCCGGCACTTTTATATCTTTGCGGGGAAGCCTCTGTGTGGGGGCCCGTAATAGTACGACATGCCTGAAATAACCATATATACCGACGGGGCGGCCCGTGGAAACCCTGGACCCGGAGGTTATGGAGCCGTGCTCCTCTCGGGGAACCTCCGGAAGGAGCTCTCGGCTGGCTACCGGCTGACGACCAATAACAGGATGGAACTCCTGGCGGTCATCGTAGCCCTGGAAGCCCTCCGGATCGAAGGATCACGGGTCACCATCTATACCGATTCACGTTATGTGGCCGATGCGGTCAACAAAGGGTGGGTGTTCAACTGGCTGAACAAACGCTTTAAAGGGAAGAAAAACCCCGATCTGTGGCTCCGTTTCCTGGAAGTATATAAGAAACACCAGGTCAGATTTGTGTGGATCAAAGGGCACAATGAGAACCCCCTCAATGAGCGTTGTGACCAACTGGCCGTGGAAGCTTCCCATCTTCCCTTTCTGCACGAGGATGAAGGCTATCATCCTGAGTGATAGCATTATTTTCTTTTTTATTTGATTCATCCGGGCAGAACGGCCCATTGTGGCAGCACTCTATTTCCAGGCTCCATGCACAATTAAGTAGGCCAATAAGGCGATGGGTAACCAAAAGAGTGTTATTTTTAGGAGTTTTCTGATTAAAAAATCCTGACATGATGAACCGGAAACTAAGAATGGGAATGATCGGTGGTGGTCTGAATGCGTTTATAGGGGCCATCCACCGCCTCGCGGCCATCATGGATGGCCGGGTAGAGCTGGTCTGCGGTTGTTTCAGCAGCCATCCGGAGGTCTCTTTTTCCACAGGGAAAAGCCTTTTTCTCCCGAAGAACAGGGTGTACATGACCTGGCAGGAGATGATCGATAAGGAGGCGGCCCTTCCGGAGGGGGAAAGAATGGATTTTGTTTCCATTGTAACCCCCAACCATGTTCATTTCGGTCCGGCCATGATGGCTCTGGAAAAGGGATTTCATGTTGTTCTGGACAAGCCTTTTACGTTTACGCTGGAAGAAGCCTTACAGCTCAGGGCGAAGGTCAGGGAGAGTGGATTATTGCTGGCGCTGACCCACACCTATGCGGGTTACCCGGCGGTGAAGCAGGCCCGGGAGATGGTTTCACAAGGGATGCTGGGGCAGATCAGGAAGGTTTACGTGGAGTATCCCCAGGGGTGGCTCTCCGAGAAGGTGGAGGATCGCGGGAATATACAGGCCTCATGGCGTACCGACCCCAGCAGGTCGGGGAAGGCCGGCTGTATGGGTGATATAGGCACCCATGCCCATCACCTGGCTGAATACATCACCGGTTTGAAGACCACGGAACTCTGTGCCGACCTGAGGACGTTTGTTCCCGGCCGGCTTCTGGATGATGACGGGGCAGCCCTGCTCCGCTTTGACAATGGGGCGAGTGGCGTGCTGATGGCCTCGCAGATTGCTGCGGGTGAGGAGAACGCTTTGAAGATCAGGGTCTACGGTGAAAAGGGAGGGCTCGAATGGGCCCAGCAGGACCCCAACACGCTGATCTTGAAGTGGCTCGACAGGCCTATGGAGGTGTACCGTACCGGCACCTGTTTCATGGGGGGTGTGGCTGCTGCCAATACCCGTACCCCGGGGGGCCACCCCGAAGGCTACCTGGAAGCCTTCGCCAATATTTATCGTAATTTTGCCCTTACCCTGATGGCACGCCTCGACGGCACCGCGCCCCGGCCCGAATGGCTCGACTTCCCGGGAGCCGACGAAGGCGTCAGAGGCATGCAATTCATCGATACCGTGGTCAAAGCAGGCAGCAGTGACGCGCCAAAATGGCTGAAAATAAGTTAAGAGGCTCTGGGATGATCGAATATCGTGATGCAGTCCTGACCTGTTAAGAAACTCTAACCGCTAATTGAAACTATATGTCCCGACCAGTAACTCTTTACACCGGACAGTGGGCCGACCTGCCCCTGGAAGTCATGTGCCGCAAGGCCAAATCTTTCGGCTATGATGGCCTGGAACTATGCTGCTGGGGCGATCACGTGGAGATCGACAAGGCCGATCAGGCCTACTGCGATGCCAAAAAGGCCCTTCTCAGCCACCATGGTCTTCAGCTGTTCACCATCTCCACCCACCTCGTGGGCCAGTGCGTCTGTGACCCGATTGATGAGCGGCATAAGGCGATTCTTCCCGCTTATGTGTGGGGCGATGGAGATCCTGAAGGGGTGCGGCAGCGGGCTGCACAGGAACTGATAGAAACAGGCCGGGTGGCCCACCGGCTGGGCATCGATACCATTGTCGGTTTTACGGGAAGCCCCATCTGGCACCTGCTCTATTCCTTTCCGGCCGTTCCCCCTGACATGATCCAACGGGGTTATGAGGATTTCGCACGCCGTTTTATGCCCATCCTCGATGAATACCAGAAACTGGGCGTCAGGTTTGCCCTGGAGGTGCACCCGACCGAAATAGCGTTTGACATCCATACGGCCCGCCTTGCCCTCCAGGCCGTCAACTACCACCCCGCCTTTGGCTTCAATTTCGACCCCAGCCATTTCGGCTACCAGGGCGTCGATTATGTCCGCTTCGTCTATGAGTTTCCCGACCGGATCTACCATGTCCACATGAAGGATGTCTATTGGAGCGACCTTCCGATGACGGTGGGCGTCTTCGGGGGGCACATGGAGTTCGGAGACAACCGGCGCTACTGGAATTTCAGGAGCCTGGGCCGCGGAAAAATTGACTTCGAGAATATCATCCGCGCCCTCAACGACATCGGCTACCAGGGACCTCTTTCGGTGGAATGGGAAGACAGCGGCATGGACCGGGAGGCTGGCGCGGCCGAATCGTGCGAATTCGTCCGTTATTCCGACTTCGAGCCTTCGAAGGTAAGGTTTGATGATGCGATGAAGAAAAACGAATAGATATGGGAAATGCTGATGTTTCCAAATTTCTTAAGCAGTTTGACAAAGATATTTTTGCCAGAAATGCCGGAATTAAATTGATCGAGGCATCGGCTGGTTATGCCAAATGCCGGATGAAAATACTCCCTGAACACATGAACAGCGTAGGTGTGTTGCATGGAGGGGCTTTGTTCACCCTCGCTGATTTTACCTTTGCGGTGGCCTCTAACGCACATGGTAAGGTTGCCTTGGCCATCGAAGCTGAGATATCGTTTTTTAAGGGGGTAAATTCCGGAACGCTTACCGCAGTGGCCAGGGAAATCTCCCTGCACAATAGATTGGCCACCTATCTTGTAGAAATAGTGAGTGAGGCCGGGGAGTTGATCGCCCATTTCAAGGGAACGGCATATCGGAAAAGTGAAATTTTGACTTTCGAATCTTAACAATTTATGCGATGACAAACAGGAGAAGTTTTATTCAGAAAACCGTTCTGGCCACTGCCGGTATCGGAATGGCCAGCGGAATCTCCTCCAGGCTGTATGCCAACCTGCGTGGGGCTAATGAAAGGCTGGTCTGCGGGCTGATCGGGGCCAAAGGGATGGGGATGACCGACCTGCGGGCCTTTCTCAGGATCCCGGGAACCGCCTGTGGAGCCATCTGCGACGTGGATGAAAATGTGCTGGAGGAACGGTTGGCTGAAGTTGAAAAACTACAGGGATACCGGCCCCGGAGCTATAAGGATTTCCGGAAGTTAATAGAAGATAAGGATTTAGATGTCATCATCATAGGTACTCCCGACCATTGGCATTGTTTGCCTTTTGTCTATGCTGCCCAGGAGGGGAAAGCCATTTATTGTGAGAAGCCGCTGGCCAACTCGATTGAGGAGATCGACATCATGGAGCGGGCCGCCCAAAGGTACGGGGTGACGGTTCAGGTGGGGCAGTGGCAGCGGAGTGATCCACACTGGCAGGAGGCCGTGAAGTTCGTCCGATCGGGGGCCCTGGGCAAAATCAGGACGGTGCGCACCTGGTCCTACCAGGGATGGATGTCGTCGGTGCCGGTGAAGCCCGACGGAGCACCACCCCCCGGTGTCGATTATGACTTCTGGCTGGGTCCTGCACCCTTGCGGCCTTTCAATCCCAACAGGTTCCACTTCACCTTCCGCTGGTTCTGGGATTATGCCGGGGGGATGATGACCGACTGGGGCGTTCATATCATTGATTATGCCCTCTTCGGAATGAACGTGCAGGCTCCCCGTTCTGTCATGGCCATGGGAGGCAAGTTTGCTTATCCTGACGATGCCACCGAAACCCCCGACACTCAGCAGGCCCTCTATGACTTCGACGGCTTCACCCTGCTCTGGGATCATGGGATCGGCATCAACGGCGGGTATTACGGCCGCAGCCACGGTGTGGGTTTCGTAGGGAACAACGGTACCCTGGTCGTCGACCGCAATGGCTGGGAGGTGATCCCCGAAGTGCTCAGTGGCAAGCCCCAGATGGAAAGGGTGGACCTCCAGCCGGCCAGCGGCAAGGGCCTCGAGAACCACCTGGTGGATTTTGTCGCCTGCATAAAGGATAAAAGCAGGATCCCTGCCACGTCGGTCGGGGTGGCCGCCAATACGGCCCGCGTCTGCCATCTGGGAAACATCGCCTTAAAAACCGGGCGCCGCCTCTACTGGGACAACGACAAACACCGGTTTGTCAACGATGCCGAAGCCAATGCCTTACTGACGCCTGTCTACCGCCTGCCGTGGAAGCTCCCCACCCTTTGAACCCTTAATTCTTAAATATTAAAGAGATGTACAAGGCCAATGAAGAAAGATATGCCTCCATGACCTACAACCGTTGCGGCAACTGGGGGTTAAAGCTGCCTGCCGTATCGCTGGGGTTGTGGCATAATTTCGGAGGAGTGGATGTCCTGGAGAATGGGAGGGCTCTGTTGCGCAGGGCTTTTGATAGGGGTATCACCCATTTCGACCTGGCCAACAATTATGGTCCCCCTCCGGGTTCCGCAGAAGAGAATTTCGGTCGATTGCTGAAGCAGGATTTCCTGCCCTACCGTGACGAACTGATCATCTCCACCAAGGCGGGTTACCAGATGTGGCCCGGGCCCTATGGGGAGTGGGGCAGCCGCAAGTATCTGCTCTCGAGTCTCGACCAGAGCCTGCGCCGCATGGGCCTCGACTATGTCGACATCTTCTATTCGCACCGGCCCGATCCTGACACGCCCCTGGAGGAGACCATGATGGCCCTCGACCAGGCCGTACGTTCAGGAAAAGCCCTTTATGCAGGGCTCTCCAACTACTCAGCGGAAAAGACCCGGGAGGCCGCGTCCATTCTGTGGGACCTGGGAACCCCCTGTCTGATCCATCAGCCTAAGTATTCCATGTTCGAAAGGTGGGTGGAAGCAGAACTCCTCGATGTGCTGGAAGAGGAAGGCATCGGTTGCATTCCCTTTTCTCCACTGGCACAGGGGCTACTCACCGACCGTTACCTCCAGGGTATTCCCGAAGGATCGCGTGCCGCCAAAGCTTGGGGCTTCCTCCAGCCCGGCCAGGTGGAACCCGCCCTCGAAAAGGTGAAAAAACTCAATGCCCTGGCCCTGGAGAGAGGCCAGTCCCTGGCCCAGATGGCCCTGGCCTGGATCCTCCGCAACCACCGGATTACCTCCGTGCTGATCGGTGCCAGCTCCGTCAGCCAACTTGATTCCAATGTGGAATGCCTGCGGAACCTCGTTTTCTCCGATGAGGAACTTAACATCATCGAAACCATCCTGAAATGACCCCTCCGGAAGCCGGGACCGGCTCAGCCTGGCCCGGCTTCCTTCTCAACAACGTGTCCCCCTTTGGAATGAGGCGTTCTCTACTAGTTCAGCCTGGCCCTGCTGCCTGTTCATCCCCTGGCCTTATCTTCCCTCCCGGGAAACAGGGTTCCCATAGGGTGTATTTCTTGAGATCACCGAAAAACCCATGAAAGTCGCATGGTGCTCCGACCACAAAAGGACATGTATATTTGCTCCATGCGACTTCCACGGGCATGAAGCGCATAAACTGGCTTCATATCGATATACAACTGAAGAGCAAGTCATTAACAAACAATTATACAAGTGAAAAATGGAGTCAGACGCCGGAATTGAGATTTTATTTATATTTACATAATAATTAACCAAATAACATTTCTAATGAGAGCAACACTGATGGGAATTCTCCTCGCGCTGGTGGTGATTTCCTGCAACCGAAAACCTGCTCCTGCCGGTAAGGAGGAGACTGCAGCCAAGAGTGAAATCAATGGAAAGTATGAGTTGAAGTCGGCCATTGTTGAGTACAAGTCCGACATGATGGGCTTCGGGGCCTCCCAAACCCTCTGGTTTGATGATCATGGTCAGATGGAGGCGACGGAAACTACCATGGATGTCATGGGGACCACCACCCGTAATCTGAGTGTGACCAAAGAAGGGCAGACGTGGAATTTCGATCCCAAAATGAAAACCGGTTTCAAGGCGCCGGCCCTGGCGGGTTCCAGTCAGCTCAATTTCAGCCAGCTCTCCGATGAGGTGATTAAAGCTTGGAACCTGAAGGAACAGGGCAAGGAGACCTTCCTGGAGAGGGAGTGTATCCGCTATTCGGTCGACAATAAGGAGTTTAACATAAAGGGGGATTATTGGGTTTACAAGGGTATTCCCCTGAAAATGGAACTTGAAATGGCGACTTCCCGTATGGTTATGGAAGCCGTCACGCTTACCGAGAACGCGGAGATGCCTGCCGGCCGCTTTGATATTCCGGCTGATATCGTCTTTAACTGACCGGGAGCCTTCTGATTCCGGACTGATGCAGTTGCCACTTCACCGGCCTGCAGCAGCCAGCTCACCTTACCCGCATGCGGCAGACCACTGCGCAACAGCAGGGGCTGCCGGGAGATCATTCCGGCAGCCCCTGATACCTCAAATGACTTATCATTAAGTATATAAACTCGGCGATATGAAAAAATCAGTGATTTTTGTCCTTGCGACCGGGATTTTGCTGTGTTCCGGTTTTGTAGCTTCAGCGCAGCTGGGGGGACTCATGAACAAGGTGAAGAACAAGATGGTTGAGAAAGTCCTGGGTGTGGAGCAGGAGGGGAGCCAAGGAGAGGGAGGCTCCGGGAGCGTATCCAATTGTGCTTCCGACGACGACCCGGTGGTCTTTGAATTTGGCAAAGGGTTTAAAGTGGCCGCCAATGAGGTCTCTATTCACATCCGCGACGGCAATATCCTGTTATACCATAAGGCTGAAGGCAAATATTATATCAGGAGGGGAAATAGCGGAGCCACGGAGGGCCCTTTCAAGGGGGATGATCCTGCGGTGAAGGGTTTTGGCAGCCTGAATGCCGGCGGTACGATGAGCGAGGATGAGTTGCTCGTGACCTATCCCCAATACATCAGCCGGTCGGGTGAGGCCTTAACCATCAGGGCAGGGGGCAAGAGCTATGGTCCCTATGCCGGCATTCACTCTTTTGTCCTCAATGATGCCGCGACGGAGTTCGCTGCACTGGTGGTCACGGAGGTCTACAAAGAGGATCCCGGCATGGCTGAGCTGGCCAGGAAAATGGAGCAAGCCAAAACCGACCAGGAGAAGATGGCCATTGCCATGGCCAATCAGGAAAAGATGGCTGCTGAGGCGATGAAGATTGCCAATATGGACATGACGCCCAAACTGGTGACCAATGTGGCCGGAGCTTCCGAGGAAGTCCCCATGGGGGCTGAACTCTCCTCCACCATCAAAAGAAACATGATTGTATGGGTCACCCTGAACGGCATCACCGACCTGGCCGGAAACAAAATCTTTGATAAGGCCAACCTGACTGGCTATTATGATATGCAGAACTTCTGGCTTTCCAGTGATAACAAGATCTTTTGCTCTTATGACAACGGAACGCTGAAATTCAGCGACGGCAGGGAATGTAACGGGATCTTTTCGCCCTATCGTGAGGTGGCTGATGGCAGGGAGGTGATCAGTTTCTTCTATTTCTCACCCCAGAGAAACGCCATTCTGAAATCTTCTCACCCCTTCTGATCTCCGGAAGATGAAGGGAAGAGGGTGGATCTGCCGGATAGCCTGTGTTCTTCTGTCAGGTTTTCTGCCCCTCCATTCCATGGCCCATCCTCGTCACTTGTCTGTTGACCGGTTCACCTGGGGAAGACCCCCTGTCTTTTTGCCCGAGGAGGGGCCTCAGCGGCGGGTGTCTTCTTTTTCCAGCCCCCCCGATTCTGGGGCGGCGCCTGATTTCAGGGTTGTTTTTGACAGGCACTGGCAAAAGGCTGCTGCTTTTATGGAGGAAAATGCCTCCTGGATGGATGCTGCAGCCCGGGAAGCCGGCGTTGATCCTCATCTGGCAGCAGCGGTCGTTTTTCCCGAACTGGTGCGCTACGACGCCCTCCGTAACCGCATGGAGATCACCCTCCTCAAGGCCCTTTATGTCCATTATGGCGATGAATATGCCGATTTCTCAGTAGGCCGGTTTCAGATCAAACCCTCCTGTGCGGAGGCGGTACTGCGGGAACTCCATAAACATGGGCCCCGGGAATTGGACCTCCGCTTCCACAGGCTTCACCGTGGCCTCAAGGAAAAGGAAAAACGGGAGGCTATTCTCAGTGAACTCGAAGACTCCCGCTCCCAGTACCAGTATGTTCTGGCCATCCTCAGGATTCTTGACCACCGGTTTCCCCAACTTTCCAGCCTTGAACCCCTGTCACGCCTTCGTTTCTACGCTACCGCCTTTAACAGCGGATTCATGCATTCTGAAGCACAGATCCTCCGGCAAATGGAAGTCGCTGCCTTTCACACGGGTGTGATCAGGCCCCGGGAATGCTATTCCTATGCCGCGGTAGCCGCAGCCTGGTACAGCGCATCCAACGCACGCCTTCAGATAGGAAATACCCATTGACCACCGTCAAACAGCAGGCCCCTTAGAGCCTTTTCGGCTTGAAGAAGAGAAGGTAGGGCAGGTCGTTTAGAGCCTTTTTAGCTTGAAGAAGAGAGGGTAGGGCAAGCCCCTTAGAGCCTTTTTAGCTTGAAGAAGGGAAGGTAGGGCAGGCTTTTACTGGAACCAGCGCCGATCTGGCGTCCTTTACCACCACCTCCGGTGACACTGAGGTTATTGCCAAGAGTATAGACGATGCCAAAGGAGAGCTTGCCGATATTGGTGCGGGTATTGAATGACTCCAGGCTACCCCGCTTATCCTCCGTTCCGTATGTCCATTGATAGTCGGGATCATAGTCGGGATTCGTTTCGTTCCAATCGGGATTTGGTTTCCAGTCGAAGTTGGGTTTTCCGTCGAGGATAGCCGAATTAATCAGCCGGTAAGAGCCATCGGCATAGAGGGCAATCCGGTCCGTCACCTGTAACTCGAATCCTAGTCCGGCCCCCACCACCAGGGCTGCTTCCCGTCCCTTGGGGGCATCCTGGGTACCCCGCGAGAAGAGGACCGTGGGCAGAGGGGTGATCCCATTCTGGTTTTCCTCCAGTTGAGGGGGTGTTTTCAGGGCGAGCTCCGTGGCCACCAGGGCCATCCCTGCACTCACCTTGATGAAGGGCCTGAACCGGCCATCGGGGGCAGGGTAAATACGCAGGTTCCCGATAAAGTTGAGCAGGTTGGTGTTGTATTTCAAAGGGGCCTGCGTCAGAAGATATTGTGTGATCACCTGATCGTCAATGGCGGTTTCCTTGAAGAGCTGAAGCTGGTCGGTAAACTGAAAATTATAAAGGCCGGGAGCATCGTTTTGGCCCGATAAGAAATCCTGCCCTACTTCCAGCCCCACATAAACCTTGTCGGTGAGCGACATCATCAGTTCGGCTTCAAAGCCCATGTTCCCTTTGTGCACAAATTCGGTCACTGTGCTGGTTCCGCCCACGAGCAGTGTGGCGATATCAGGATGGGCGATTTCGGTGCCCTGAGGTTCGCTCATAAAACGGGTGGAGGTACCACTGATCCTTAGCTTGAGGGTGTTCTGACCGGATACCCAGAGGGCGGGCAGCAGAAACCATAGAATCATCGTGCCGGAAGTCAGTATTCGTTTCATAAATGAAGTTTTAAAATCGCCAGAAAGCAGCGGAAAGGTATGAAAATTTTAGGTATGAACGTTTCCGTCGGTGGTTTTAGCATCTGACCACCTGAATAATTTATCATTTTTCCTGATTTTGACGGGGACGGCCACCGAGACGTAGCTTCCTTTCGGGGCCAGGGCCACCGGGTTGGTGCCGGTACGAATTTCGTGGGCGGTGAGTTCCACTACGCCGGTGGTGGGGCCGGTTATCAGGAGTTGTTCCCCGGCAGCCAGGGGGGCTGATTCGAGCCTGAATTCGGCCACTCCGATTTTGGGGAAGTAATTGGTGGCCTTACCCAGGTAGATCTTCCGCCGCGTGGCCTGGGAGCCATAGTTGTGGCTCCATTCGCCCAGTCGCTGTCCCAGGTAGTAACCGTTCCAGAAACCCCTGTTGAAGACAGAGGCCAGGCGGGCATCCCAGTCGCGGATCTTTTCGTCGGTGAAGGTACTTGTTTTCCAGGCTTCCACGGCTTCGCGGTAACACACTACGGTGGTTTTCACGTACTCGGGTGCACGGGCCCGCCCCTCGATCTTGAGCACCGATACCCCCGCATCCAGGATCTTGTTGAGAAAGTGAATGGTTTTCAGGTCTTTGGGTGACATGATGTATGCGTTGTCCACTTCCAGCTCCGCCCCGGTCTCCTTGTCGGTGACGGTATAACCCCGCCGGCAGGTCTGCAGGCAGTTGCCCCGGTTGGCCGAGGCGTTCATCTCGTGAAGACTGAGATAGCATTTGCCGCTGATGGCCATGCAGAGGGCACCGTGGACAAACATCTCCAGGCGTATGGGCCGGCCTGAGGGACCGGTCAACCCCTGTTCCCTGATCTTGTCAGCGATTTCGTGCACCCGGCCCAGGTTGGTCTCCCTGGCCAGGACCATCACGTCGGCCAAACGGGAGTAGAATTTCACCGCCTCAAAATTGGTGATGTTCACCTGCGTTGACATATGGACCTCCAGATCGATCTCCCGGGCTTGCAGGATGACCGCCGGATCGGCCGCAATGACGGCTGAAATACCGGCATCCTTAGCGGCCTTCAAGATCTGCCCCACCAGCTCCGTCTCATTGTCAAAGACTTCGGTGTTGAGGGTCAGATAGCTCTTCACCCCATGCGAGGCCGCGGTGGTGGCGATGCGGCTCATATCGGCCAACGTGAAATTATGGGCCGAACGGGCCCTCATATTGAGGTGTTCCACCCCGAAGTATACCGACCCGGTCCCCCCCTGGATGGCCGCCATCAGCGACTCATAGGAGCCCACCGGGGCCATGATTTCTATGTTCCTGTCCAAATCCATCGCAACACTTGAGAGGTGCAAAGATAATCGATTCGCTGCAGGTTGACCTCCCTCAGGGCGCCGGCAGGGCCCCCTTCTTCAGATTCCCGCCATTCCCTCCGCTTTGACAGACACAATTTGCATTATTCTTTATTATTTTGCACTCAAATCAACCGGCTATGACTTTACTCTATGATATTGCCCTCTTCTTCTACCATCTGGCCATCAGGGCAGCCGCACCATTTCATCTGAAGGCCAGGCAGATGGTGGCCGGGAGAAGGAACTGGCAGGAACAGCTCCGTCAAAAGCGGCTCCCCGGCGAAAAGTATGTATGGGTCCATTGTGCTTCGCTGGGCGAATTCGAACAGGGCCGGCCCCTCATCGAAGCACTGCGGAAAGAGCTCCCTGCGCTGAAGATCGCCCTGACCTTTTTCTCCCCCTCAGGGTATGAGATCCGTAAAAACTACCCCCTGGCCGATATCGTCACTTATCTCCCCTTCGATACCCGCCGCAATGCCCGCATTTTTGCTGACCTGCTTCAGCCCGAAGCGGTCTTCTTTGTTAAATATGAATTCTGGTTTCATCACCTCAATACCCTCCATGAGGCGGGGATTCCTGTTTACCTGGTTTCGGGCATCTTCCGGAAAAACCAATCCTTTTTTGAGGAGTCGCCCTGGGGCTGTTGGTACCGGCAGGTGCTGGCCGGTTTCACGCATCTCTTTGTGCAGGATGAAGCCTCGGCCCTTCTGCTCCGCAGCGTTGATATCAACCAATGCACCGTGACCGGAGATACCCGCTTTGACCGGGTGGCTACCCTGTCAAAAAGTTCACAACCCCTGCCCCTTGTTGAAAAGTTTTGCGCTGGTAAGCTGCTGCTGGTAGCCGGAAGTACCTGGAAACCAGATGAAGAACTCCTTGTGCCATTTATTGAGGCCTCCAGGGGATGGAAATTCATCATCGCCCCACATGAGGTCACCCCTGCCAATATCAACAGGCTCACCAGGATGTTGAAAACTCCTTCCCTTCTTTATAGCCAGGCCAATACCTCCAATATTGACCAGTTCGATGTGCTGGTCATCGATTCGGTGGGGCTCCTCTCCTCGATCTATCAATATGGAACCATCGCTTATATCGGAGGGGGATTCGGGGTAGGAATTCACAATATTCTGGAAGCAGCGACCTATGGTCTCCCTCTCTTCTTCGGCCCCAACTACACTAAATTCAGGGAAGCTGTTCAACTGACCGAATTGGGTGCTGCATTTCCTATCACCACTACCGAAGCCTTTATGGCCAGGCTTTCCGGACTCACCTCCCTTCCGGAGACAATGCAAAAAGCCCGCCTGACCGCTTCTTCCTATGTCAAAAATAACCTCGGCGCTACCCATAAAATCCTCACTACTGTCTTCCCTGAATTCCCAAAAACCCGTGAGGGGTTGTTGGAAACTGACTCATAATTCTTCGCCGGAAAGTCTCTTTTTTGTTTGGCAAATCGCCGTGAATTTTATATGGGAAATTCCCGTTTTTGTCAACTTTTCGATCCGGAGAAAATCATAAAAAGCAGTAAATCAGTCAACTAACATAAAAAAGTTGATAACTTTTTTATTTTTGATTTAAAAAGATTTCCAAAATTAAAGCGTCAGCTATATCTTGCAGTATGAAAACCGGACGCTATGAAAAAACGGTTTTGGACGGAAATACAGGAGATTAATAGGAGAAGTGACTTTCAAACCATAATATTATTTTGCCATGTCAGAAAAAGAAGAGGTTGTTGAGGCCCCGGCGGCTGTGAAGACATATTCCCAGGAGGAAGCTTACCAGGCTTCGTTGCGTTATTTTAAGGGTGATGATCTGGCTGCCAGGGTGTGGGTCAACAAGTATGCGTTGAAGGATTCCTACGGGAATATTTACGAGTTGACGCCCGACGATATGCACTGGCGGCTGGCGCGGGAGATGGCCCGGATGGAGCAGAAATACCCCCATCCCCTTTCAGCGAGGCAGATTTACCATACGCTGAAGGACTTCAAATATATCGTTCCCCAGGGGGGGCCGATGACGGGTATTGGCAACAATTTTCAGGTTGCCTCCCTTTCCAATTGCTTTGTGGTGGGGAACAACGGCAATTCTGATTCTTACGGTGGCATTATGAAGGTGGACCAGGAACAGGTACAACTGATGAAGCGGCGGGGAGGCGTAGGGCACGACCTCTCTCATATCCGTCCCAAAGGATCACCGGTCAAGAATTCTGCCCTTACCTCCACGGGGATCGTGCCCTTTATGGAGCGTTATTCCAATTCGACCCGTGAGGTCGCCCAGGATGGGCGGCGCGGGGCGCTGATGCTCTCGGTCTCTATCAAGCATCCCGATGCCGAAAAATTCATCGATGCCAAGCTGGAGCAGGGAAAGGTCACCGGGGCTAATGTGTCGGTGAAACTCCATGACGATTTCATGCAGGCCGTCAGCAGTGGGGAGAATTATGTTCAGCATTACCCCATCTCCGGCGAAAATGTCCTCTACAGCCAGGAGATCAACGCCGGCGATCTCTGGAAAAAGATTGTCCATAATGCCTGGAAATCGGCGGAACCCGGCATTCTTTTCTGGGATACTATTATCAGGGAGTCGATCCCTGACTGTTATGCCGATTTGGGCTACCGCACCGTTTCCACCAACCCCTGCGGGGAAATACCCCTCTGTCCATATGACAGTTGCCGTCTGATCGCCATCAACCTCTATTCCTATGTGGATAAACCCTTCACGCAGGAGGCGCGTTTTGACTTCAAACTTTTCAAACAGCACATTCATGTGGCTCAGCGCATGATGGACGATATCATCGATCTGGAACTTGAGAAGATCGATGCCATTCTTCAGAAGATTCAAGATGACCCGGAAAGCGATGAGATCAAGCTGGTAGAGCGGAATTTGTGGCTTAACATCCGCAGGAAGGCGGAAGAAGGAAGGCGTACCGGTATCGGCATCACCGCTGAAGGGGATATGCTGGCGGCCCTCGGCCTGAAATATGGCAGCGAGGATGCCACCGATTTCTCGGAGGAGGTCCACAAGACGGTTGCCCTGGAGGCCTACCGTTCTTCGGTGCACCTGGCTGCCGACAGGGGGGCCTTTGCCATCTACAGTACCGAGCGGGAGAAAAACAACCCTCTGATTCGCCGGATCAGGGTCGCAGATCCCGGGTTGTACGAGGAGATGACCCGCTTTGGCCGGCGTAATATTGCCCTGCTCACCATTGCACCCACGGGAACGACCAGCCTGATGACCCAGACCACCTCGGGAATCGAACCGGTCTTCATGCCCGTTTACCGCCGCCGCCGTAAAGTCAACCCCAATGACAAAGATGTCAGGGTCGACTTTATCGATGAAGTAGGAGACCATTGGGAGGAATATACCGTCTTCCATCATAAATTCAAGACCTGGATGGAAGTCAACGGCCATGATGTGACCAGAAAGTACTCCCAGGAAGAACTCGACGAACTGGTGAGCCGTTCGCCCTACTACCAGGCCACCTCCAATGATGTCGACTGGGTTGCTAAGGTTCATATGCAGGGGCGGATCCAGAAATGGGTCGACCATTCCATCAGCGTCACTATCAACCTGCCGTCACATGTGTCTGAAGAACTGGTAGGAAAACTCTTCTTTGAAGCCTGGAAAAGCGGTTGCAAGGGGGTGACCGTTTACCGTGACGGCTCCCGGTCGGGGGTTCTCATTTCCGATAAAAAAGAGGATAAAAAGAAACCCGCGGGTTTCCCCACCAAAAGACCTGAAATCCTTGAGGCTGATGTGGTCAGGTTCAGAAACAACAAAGATAACTGGGTGGCCTTTATCGGACTGATCGAAAATATGCCCTATGAGATCTTTACCGGTCTGAGCGATGATGAAGATGGCATCCTGCTGCCCCGTTCGGTCACCAAGGGTTATATCATTAAAAACTGGGAAGACGATGAGACTTCCCGTTATGACTTCCAGTATATCAACAAACGGGGGTATAAAACGACCATAGAAGGACTCTCCTACAAGTTTAATCCTGTTTACTGGAATTATGCCAAGCTGATTTCCGGGGTGCTCCGCCACGGAATGCCCATCCATAAGGTAGTGGAACTGGTAACCAGTCTTCAGCTCGACAATGAAACCATCAATTCATGGAAGGCTGGTGTGGCCAGGGCCCTCAAGAAATACATCCCCAACGGCACCGTGGCCGAAGATGCCCATTGCGGCGAATGTGGATCTAATGAAGTCGTTTACCAGGAAGGATGCCTGGTCTGTATGTCGTGTGGATCGTCTAAATGCGGATAATAAGTTAGGGTTTGTTAATCAACAAAAACGCCCCGGAGAGCCGGGGCGTTTTTTTATGCCTCTATCATCTGACGGTAGGCGTCGGGCGTCAGCAATTCTGCCAGATCTCCCTCATCCGTCATTTTCACTTTTATCATCCATCCCTCACCGTAAGGATCCTTATTGACCAACTCAGGATGAGTAGTAAGGGCCTCGTTGATTTCCATGACCTCGCCAGATACCGGCATGAAAAGGTCTGATACCGTCTTGACGGCCTCCACGGTTCCAAAAATCTCCCCCTTCTCCAGGCTCTCCCCTTCGGTCTCAATTTCTACGAAAACCACATCGCCCAATTCTCCCTGTGCGAAATCGGTAATGCCGACAACGGCCATTTCCCCCTGAACGCGAATCCATTCATGATCACGGGTAAATTTCAGATTTTCAGGAATTTTCATAATCGATTGCTAATTAATTTTTGTGGTAAAATTAACCATATTTTTGTATTATTGCATCAAACCACTATCAATGTTTGAGAGAAACCATTTGACCCTGCGGGAGCTGCCAGAGGCTGCCGCCGAGCTGATCAGGGCTTTTCCTGACGAACGGGTTTTTGCCTTCTACGGTTCCATGGGGGCCGGAAAAACCACTTTCATACGGGAGGTCTGCCTGCTCCTCGGCTCGGAGGACATCGTCACCAGTCCGACCTTTGCCATCATCAACGAGTACCATACCCATTCCGGGGACTCCCTTTTTCATTTTGATTTCTACCGGCTGAAAGCACTTTCCGAAGTGTATGACCTGGGGTATGAGGATTATTTCTACAGTGGCCATTACTGCCTGATTGAGTGGCCCGAGAAGGTCGCCGGGTTATTACCCTCACCCCATACGGAGGTGATTCTGGAAGAAGAGAGTGAAGGGACCCGCCGGCTCAGGGCGCGGGCTGTGGAAGCATGATGCCGGACAGGGCCGCCCGGGGTTCTCTGACCCTCCCGCTGATCATTTTGAAAAGTCACCATTTGGATGTAACTTTCAGAGGCGAACAGAAGCTGATATCATGACAGGAAAAGAGAAAATCAGAACAGGGATGCCGATTTCCGGGAGTATGCTGTTGCCCCGCGAGGAGATGCTGGAGTTGCGGCAGCGGGAGAAGAAAATTGTTATAGGTATTCCCTCCGATCTTCATAAGGTGGAATACAGGGTTCCCCTGACGCCCCAGGCCGTTGACCTGCTGGTATCGCACGGCCATGAGATCTGGATGGAGACGGGTGCCGGCCGACAGGCCAGCTATAGCGACAAGGAATACTCCGAAGCCGGAGCCAGGATCGTGGAAAAAAGAGAAGAGGTGATGCAGTGCGACATCATCCTGAGGGTGGCCCCCTTTGATGCGGAGGAAACAGGAATGCTCAGAGGAGGACAGGTCATCATCTCCAATATGCAACTCCAGTCGCACTGCTCTGAGTCCATTGAGAAGCTCATGCAGAAAAAGATGACCTGCATCGCCTATGAATACCTTGAAAATGAGGAGGGGTTCCTTCCCTTTGTGCATCAGATGAGCCAGATATCGGGGATCACCTCCATCACCATTGCCAGTGAATATCTGAGCAATTCAAGAGGAGGCAAGGGGGTGCTCTTCGGCAATGTCACAGGGATCACACCGGCAGAGCTGGTGATCATTGGTTCGGGTACGGCGGCTGAGTTTGCGGCCCGTGCGGCCCTCGGACTGGGGATCATCGTGAAGGTTTTCGACACATCGGTAGAGCGGCTCAGCCGCCTGGAGGAGAAACTGGGCCGGCAGATCTTCACCTCGGTGTTTTACCCCAAGGTGCTGAAAAAAGCCCTCCTTTCGGCCGATGCCGTCGTGGGGGCCCAGCCTTTCAACGAAACACCGGCCTTCAGGGTCACTGCTGAGATGGTCCGTCATGTCAAGGAGGGCGCTATCATCATCGACCTGAATGCCAGCCAGGGCGGATGCTTTGAGACGTCACACCTTACCGACCTCAATAACCCGGTCTTCCGGAACAAAGGGGTAGTCCATTACTGCGTGCCCAACATTCCCTCCCTCGTCGCCCGAACTGCTTCCATCTCACTGAGCAATATCCTTATCCCTGAGCTGCTCGCCATCGGCGAAAACGGCGGCATCGACCACTATATCAAATCGTCACGTGGCTTCCGCAAAGGGGTTTACCTCTACCGGGGCATTCTTACCAGTAAGGATGTGGGCGATCAGTTCAATCTTCCGGTCAAGGATATCGACCTTTTGCTGGCGGCGTTCTGATCAGTGGACAGTTGACTCAAAGTGAAGGGGTCAGGATAAGCCTGCAGAACCTACGGAAAGCCCCTTTCTGATCAGCGGGCTTGACTTTTCATGATGACATGATCAGGAAACGTACGCACTGACTGATGGCAGCCTCCAACAGATCAGCGGGCCAGTAGCATCATGGAGACGGGGGGTACCGCCACCTCTCCTCCTTCGGTGGTCTCGGCCGACAACTCGTCGATATGCTCCCCGCGGGCAATGATCCTGAACTTCTGCAATGGAACCTCCACCCTGACTTCCTCCCTGTTGCCGTTGAAAATCACGATGGCCTGTTCCCAACTGTCGCCTGTATTTTTTCCTTTGAGACAATAGGTGACCACGCCCACCTTGTATTTGATGCAGAAGGAGAGGTTTTTGCGGATGAGCTCGGCCTGGCTGATTCTGAAAAGGGGGTGGTTCCGGCGCAGTCTGATCAGGCGGAAGTAATAGTCGTTGACGTCGGCATAGGTCCGGCGGTCACACCAGTCGATCTGGTTGATGATGTCGGAAGACTGGTAGGAGTTGCCATGGCCCTCCTTAGAGCGGCAGAATTCCATGCCCGCATGGAGAAAGGGAACCCCCTGGGAGGTGAGGATCACTGCCCCGGCCAGTTTCACCATCTGACGGAGTTCTTCGTCAGAGGCCCCGGGGCGGCTCATCGCCAGCTTGTCATAGAGGGTGTAATTGTCGTGGCAGGCTACATAATTGATGCACTGGGAGGGCTCGGCAGCCCACGGCTCCGGAGAGCTCTCCACATAACTGTAAACGATCTGGGGGTGCCAGGTGGCTCCCACCACCGCAAACTTTATCGCCTCCTCCCGCAAGGCCAGCCCGCTGACAAAACCCAGACTCCCCTTATGACCATGGTTCCCCTTGAGTGCATCCCGCATATCGTCGCAAAAGGCAGCGATTCCCGGCAGATGAGAGATGTTTTTCTTTACGGCCCTCCGGAATTCCGGCATCGGCGATGGACCCCCCGTCCACCCCTCCCCATAAAGGAAAATCCCCGGATCCTTCTTGTCTATTTCATAACGGATATGCCGCATGGTCTCATTGTCAAAAATCCCCATCAGATCAAAACGGAATCCGTCGATATGATACTCCCGGATCCAGTATTTCAGCGAGTCGATGATGAATTTACGCACCATGAAGCGCTCAGTGGCGATCTCATTGCCGCAACCCGACGCATTGGAAAAAGAACCATCAGGGTTCTGGCGGTAGTAATAGCCCGGGACCGTCTGGTTGAAGACCGACCCTTTGGTGAGCCAGGTATGGTTGTAGACCACGTCGAGGATGACCCCGATGCCGTGGTCATGGAGGGCTTTCACCAGCATCTTCAGTTCCCTGATGCGAACCCGCCCGTCATTGGGATCCGTGGCATAGGACCCCTCCGGGGCATTAAAGTTCTGGGGATCATACCCCCAGTTGTATTTCAGCGCCGGAAACTCCTCGTCTACGGTCTGAAAATCATTGACAGGCAATAGATGAACATGGGTAATGCCCAGCTCCTGGAGATAGGAGAGCCCCGTTTTTTCTCCGGAAGGAGTGGTCGTATCTTCTTCCGTAAATCCCAGGTATTTTCCTTTATGCCGGATGCCTGAACAGGGGGAGATTGAGAAATCCCTGACATGGGTTTCGTAGATGATCCAGTCGGTGAAAGCCCTGAGCCGGGGACCTTTGTCCTTATCCCACCCCGGTGGGTTGGTCGATGCCAGGTCGACCACCATTCCCCTGTGGCCATTGACGCCCACGGCCCGGGCGTAAGGACCGGGACCCTCATGGAGCCACTCTCCGTCGTTGACCTGGAAAGTATAATAGACCCCTTCCAGGTCACAGGGTTCCTCATGGTACCAGGTACCTCCTTCTGATCGCTCCATGGCGATGACCTTCACCGGCTTTCCTCCCTTTCCCTCTGCGTAAAGCCTCAGGTCCACCATCCTGGCCGTGGGGGCCCACAGCCGGAAATGCGTCTTCTCCGTTGTACGGCTCACCCCCAGATCCCCCTTTGTATAATGGGGATAGGTCGAGAAATCGATATGGTTGAAGTGCCAGTTCCTCATGGTCAGCGTAACAGGGTTTTCCGGAGCATCACACTTTGTGAGACCGCCCGCCTGGACCCGACCTCACGGACCGATACCGTTACCCTGGGAAATCTTATCAGCCGGCGGTCATAACGGTAAAATGGGGCCAGATCAATGGTGAATTCATGCGTTTTACCTGGCTCCAGGAGTACAGGGTAAAAATGGTAGAGGTTAGTCCCCTTGATCCGGAAGTTGCGCTTCAACCATATATTGCTGAAGGTCAGGAGGGGGCGGTCGAGGTCGACATCACAATTTCCACTGTTGGTGACCTTGAGAAGAAGATAATCAGGATAGTACAGTTTATTTTTCTCCAGGGCGATGGTGTATTTTCTCTTTTGGGCGCTCTTTATTTTTCCTGAAGGGGTTTTGCCCCGGTTTTTGAGCCAGCGGATGAAGAAATAGAGGGCTATGGGCAGGGTCAGGGCCATCAGAAGGCCGGCGATGGAATGGCCATCGAGCCCCTTGGCAGGGGCTGCCGAAGCGGCCAGGGGGGCCATGACCAGTACTAATATGCGTAGCATCACCTTCATGTGGGAAATTTGTGCAAAAGTAGTCAAATATACATCCATCAAAAATGGTTCACTCCATGCACTGCGGGAAGAGATCACAGCGCTTCACAGAATCTGGGATCCCTACCTGAGGATCGGGCCTACAGTGCTACAAGCCGGTTAACGTCAGAGCAGTAATAGATTGCAGGTACCCGGTCAGGGGGGTCATTCCACGGTTCCGTGTTCGGTGCGGTGGATGATCTCCTCCTGGAGGTCAGCCCCCAGGTCGTTGAAGTAATCGCTGTAGCCGGCCACTCTCACGATGAGGTCGCGGTAATTTTCGGGATGCTTCCGGGCATCGCGCAGGGTGGCGGCGTCCACCACGTTGAACTGGATATGATGCCCATCCATCCTGAAATAGCTGCGCACCAGTTGTGATACCTTTCTGATGGCTTCATCATCGTTGAAAAAGGAGGGGGTGAATTTCTGGTTCAGCAGGGTTCCTCCGGTGCGGAGGTGGTCTATTTTGGCTGCCGACCGGATGACGGCCGAGGGGCCCCGGGTGTCGGCCCCCTGAACGGGGGAGATCCCCTCTGATACAGGCTGGCCGGCCTTTCTGCCGTCGGCACTGGCTCCCAGGACACTCCCGAAGTAGATATGGCAGGTGGTGGGCAGCAAGTTGATCCTGTAGGTCGCCCCCCGCGGGGAGGTATGGCCGTTGACCGCCTGGTAATAGATTTCGAAAGCTTCTGAAAGATGATGGTCCGCCTCCGGGTCGTCGTTCCCATATTTGGGCATTTTGTACACCAGCCGGTAACGAAGCTCCTCATGGCCTTCGAAATCGGCCGCCAGGGCATCCCTGAACTGTGCCAGGGGCATCGCACCCTCCCCGAAGACTACCTTTTGAAGGGCCGTCAGGCTGTCGGTGAGGGTGCCCAGGCCCACCCCCTGGATGTAATTGGTATTGTAACGGGCTCCCCCACAGAGGTAATCGGTACCCCGCGCCACACAGTCGTCGATGATCAGCGACAGAAATGGCGTGGGAACATGCTCCATGAAAATCGATTCGATGTGGTTACTGCCTCTGATCTTGATGCCGGCGAAGTGGTTCACCTGCCGCCGGAAAGCCTCCATCAGTTTTTCCCATGAGGTGAGGGTTTCCGGTTCGCCCGTTGAAAGCCCTATTTTCCGGCCGGTGCGGGGGTCGACGCCATTGTGAAGGGTCACCTCCAATATCTTGGGCAGGTTGAAATAGCCGGTGAGGATATAGCTTTCGGTGCCAAAGGCGCCGCTTTCGACGCATCCGCTGGCGCCCCCGTTGCGGGCATCGGTGATCTCCTTGCCCTGGCGCATGAGCTCCTGGATGATGGCGTCGGTGTTGAAAACAGAGGGCTGCCCGAACCCTGTTTTAACAATCTTCACGGCCCGGTCGATGAAGCGGTCGGGGTTTTTCTTGCTCAACTGCACCATGGAACTGGGCTGTAATAGCCGCATCTCCTCGATGACCTCCAAAAGAATATAACTCATCTCATTGACCCCGTCGGAGCCGTCCTCCTTGACCCCTCCCACGTTGATCAAGGCAAAATCGGTGTAGGTATTGCTCTCGAGGGCGGTGATCCCCACCTTCGGGGGAGCAGGGTGGTTGTTGAATTTGATCCAGAACGACTGGAGGAGTTCTACCGCCTGATCGCGGGTGAGGGTCCCCTGGTGGATCTCCTTCTCATAGAAGGGCATCAGGTGCTGGTCGAGGCGCCCCGGGTTGAAGCTATCCCAGGGGTTAAGTTCGGTGATGACCCCCAGATGGACAAACCAGTAGTACTGGAGGGCTTCATGAAAGGAGGAGGGGGCATGGGCAGGTACCCGCCGGCAGACGGCAGCCATGTGGCGGAGTTCAGCGGCGCGGGAGGCCTCTTCCTCCGTTTGTGCCATCTCCTCCAGCCTTCGCGCATGCCGCTCTGCGTAACCGATGAGAGCTTCAGCGGCTATCCGCATGGCCCTGAGCTCTTCCTGCCGGGCATGGGCCCGCACATCTGTAAGGAAATCGAGCTGCTCCATGGCCTGGTCCACATCGGCGATGATATCCAGCATACCCTTATGGTAGATCTTTCCGCCCGCCACGGTATGCCCAGGGGCCCTCTGCTCCATGAACTCCGTGAAGATGCCGGCAGCATAGGCTTCCTTCCACTCCGGCACCATGGCCGCCATGATCCGGTCGCGGTTAGAACGCCCCTTCCAGAAGGGAATGATCTCCTCCTCAAAAGCCTTCCGGGTGGCCGCATCCACACGGAACCACACCTTCTCCCGGCTGTCAAGGATCTCCAGATCCTGAAGGCTGTGCACATTGATCTCCGGATAGGTGGGCGTCGCCTTGGGGGCAGGCCCCCGCTCTCCTACCACCAACTCCCCGCCATTGATGCATATCTCCTTGTTCTCCAATATATAACGAAAGGCCTTGGCCCGCTGTACCGGCACCGCATCACCAAAGGAGAGGTGATCCCTGTAAAAACGGGTCACCAGCAGCCCCCGCTCTGCCGATATCCGGGGCACCGCATTTAAACTCTCCTCTCTTAGTTTTTGTATCCTGGGTGTCATCATCTCTTTGTTGTTGATATGAGGTAAGATAAACTATATGTTATGCGTTGTTGTTGATCCTCTGAAGCTCCTTTCTGCGGGACTTTTTTACGGCATGCATTGGCCAGGGTTACCCTCCTGTTCTGACCATAAATCCCTGCTCCCTGAAAAGAGCGGCAATTTCATCTACCTCCGTGGCGGTGAGTTCCGCCGCTTTCGGAGGCATATGGCAGGGGATCCCCAGCTTCTCATATTTATGGGAGCCGGTGCGGTGGTAGGGGAGCAGGTCGATCTGGGGGAGGGGAGTGCCACAGGAAAGGAGGAAGCCGGCGATGGCCCTGGTATTTTCTGGGGTGGCCGTGAGGCCCCTGATCAGAGGGATCCTCACCCTCAGCGTTTTTCCCTGACAGGCCAGCCACCTGAAATTAGAGAGGATCATAGCGTTGGAGCATCCGGTATGGCGCCGGTGCGCCGCGTCATCGATCAGCTTGAGGTCGTAAAGAAACAGATCGGTGAGCGGGGCTGCCGCCTCCAGAGCGCTGCGGCTGGCATATCCCGAAGTATCGACGGTCGTGTGTAATCCCTCTCTCCGGGAGGCGCCCAGCAATTCCGTCAGAAATCCGGCCTGCATCAGGGGTTCACCTCCTGAGAAGGTCACCCCGCCCCCACTCTCCTCCATGACCAGCCGCTCCCTGATCACCTCATCCATCACCTCAGCACCGCTCACCCACCGGCCTGTGACCTCCTCTTCCACATATTCCCTGCCGTCGAGATGAACCTTCCTTTCTGAAATACAAGGCGTCTGACTCTGCCCCTCCGGGTTGTGGCACCAACGGCAATGCAGGGGACACCCCTTCAGGAATACCGTCGTTCGGATTCCCGGCCCGTCGTGGACGGCAAACCGTTTGATATCAAAGATAAGGCCTGTCATCTGGTGATTATTGTGGTGAGTAAAACAGGAAACAGCAGGGCGTGGTAGCGTAAGAGGAGGGATTCCGCCCAATGGAATACCCCGGCTCGTGCCGGCTCAGCACATCCAGCACTCGAATAAACCCTTGCCGAAATGGTGGTAGAGGTTGAGATGAAAGGTCATCCTGTTTCACAACTGAATAATGGGATAAAGATAGCGATTTTGCTGCATCATACGCACGGTACTGACATCTATAATAATTGTTAATATCCCCTTCTTTTCAGGCGATTTCCCTATCTTTGCGCCTTTTACAGATGATTCTATGGAAGTTAAGATTGTTAACCTTTCGGGGAACCCCTTGCCGGCTTATGGGACGCCCCATTCTGCGGGGATGGACCTGAGGGCTTTTCTTCAGGAAGAGGTGGTTATGAACCCTTTGGAAAGGAAACTGATCCCCACGGGCCTTTATGTGGAGATTCCCGTAGGGTACGAAGCCCAGATCAGGCCGCGCAGCGGATTGGCCCTTCAGAAGGGGATCACGGTCCTGAATGCTCCCGGAACCATCGACGCCGACTACCGCGGTGAGATTTGCGTCATCCTGGTCAATCTCTCCTCCGAAGCCTTTACGATCCGCAATGGCGACCGTATCTGCCAGATGGTAGTGGCCTCTCACGCGCAGGTGGAATGGACCCTGACAGAACAACTGGCGCAGACGGCCAGGGGCGAAGGGGGTTTCGGTCATACCGGAAAAAACTGATCACATGGAAAAAAAAAGTATATGGATCGCCGTTCTGCTGGTAGGGATCATGGCCTCCTGTTCGGCACCCCGGAAGGCAGCCGTGAAAAGCCAGGAGAGCGATTCCCTGCAGAATGCCGTTTCCGGGGAGAAGAAAAAGCAGTTTGAATACCTCTTCATCGAAGCCCTCAAGCAGAAAATGGTGGGTAACCCCCAGAAGGCCGTCTCCCTGCTCTCTTCCTGCCTGGAGATTGATCCCAACTCGTCGGCAGCCATGTATGAGCTGGCCAACCTCCACCTGATGAACAACGACCTCACCAGTGCTTCCCTCCTCCTGGAGAAGGCCATCACCCTCTATCCTTCCAATAAATGGTACAAGTTGCTGCTGGCGCGCATCTGGCAGCAGACGGGCAAAAATGCAGAAGCCGCCGCCCTCTTTGACCAACTGGCTAAAATGGAACCCGACAGTGAGGAGTACCTTTACATGAAAGCCATTGAGCTGGGTAAAGCCAAAAAAACCGACGATGCCCTGCGTGCTTTCAACGAGCTGGAAAAAAAGACCGGCATCAACGACCAGATTTCGATGGCCAAGCAGGAGATGCTCCTGGAAGCCGGCCGGGTGAAGGAGGCTTTCGGAGAGGTTAACCGGCTGATCGCCTCCAATCCTGGCGACCCCCGCTATTACGGTTTGCTGGCCGACCTGTACAAAGAACAGGGCGACAAGGCCAATGCCCTCAAAAATTACCTGAAAATCCTCGAACTGGATCCCACCAACGGATTTGTCAACTTCTCCCTGGCTTCCTTTTACCTCGAAGAGGGCGATACCACCAAAGCCTGGAATTATACCCTCGATGGCTTCCGGAACGATGGGGTGGACCTGGAGACGAAACTGCAGCTTTACCTGCTTCATACCGGCCAGAATGCCGAAATGCCCCTCCATCCAGAACAGAATGAGGAACTCATCAGGCTCCTGGCTGAGAAATATGAAGGCGACTACCGGATTTACTCCATTTATGCCGAGTACCTGATCCGCAATGACCGGAGCCCGGAAGCCCGGGAACAACTGCTGAAAGTGCTGGCAAGCGGGGTCAACGATTTTGCCATCTGGGAACAACTGCTCTACCTCGATAATGATCTTATGGACTGGCAGGCCCTCTTCGACCATGGCGGACAAGCCCTGGAACTCTTCCCTAACCAGGCCCAGTTTTATTTCTTCAGGGCGATTGGCGCCCTGCAACTGTCACGCTACAACGAGGCGGCCACCATCGTGGAAGAGGGGCTCAACTTGGTGGTGGACAACAAGATGCTGCAGGGGCAGATGGTGTTTCTCAGGGGGGAAGCCCTCTATAAACTGAACCGGCTCGATGAGGCCTTTGCCCTCTTCGATGAGGCCCTCACCTTCAACCAGGAGAATTACATCGCCATGAACAACTATGCCTATTACCTCTCCCTGGCCAACAGGGATCTGGAAAAGGCTGAACGGCTCAGCGGCAAGGTGATCGAGCATTTCCCCGATAATGCCACTTACCTCGATACCTATGCCTGGGTCCTCTTCAAAAAGAAAAACTACTCCCTGGCCCGCTTTTACATGGAGACGGCCCTCTCGCATTCTGAAGAGCAAAATCCTACCCTGATAGAACATTACGGCGATATCCTCATCATGCTGGGAAAAACGGAAGAGGCCCTGACCCAATGGCAGAAAGCCCTCGACCTGGGGTCAGAATCGAAGCTGCTGAAACAGAAGATCAGTGAGAAGAAATTTATTGAAGAGTAAAGTGAAGCGCCCTGTGGTACGTTTTCCCCTGCTTCTCCTTGGGGTGATGGTGATGGCCGCCCTTTTTCAGGCCTGCAAAACCCCTGAGATGGTCCCTGAGGCCAGGCTCAGGCCGCTCAGTGCCGTGAAACTCTATAAAAAGGCCCTCGACAACAGTTTCGATTATACCACTTTTACCATTAAGAAAATCAACATTGAAGTGGAGAACGGGGAAAGCCGGACTACCTTCCGGGCCGGGATACAGGCCGTGAAGGATCAGTCGGTTCTGTTCTCGGTGTCCAAGCTCAACCTCCTGGTGGCCCGGATCATGCTTACCCCCGACAGCGTCGTCTATGTCAATTATTTCGACAAGTCATGGTATGCCGGGGGTTATGAACCCTTCAGCCGCATGATGGGGATCTCCCTCGATTTTCAGGCCGTCCAGGCCGTCATTTCGGCCAATATCTTCTCCCTTTTCGATAACGCCAGGGCGTTGCGCGAATATTCGACCCGCATTGAGGAGGGGATGTACGTGCTTCAGCCTGAGGAGGCCTCTAAACTGGCCAAACTGGAGGAGAAGGGGAAGGATGAGCGCGTTGAACGCTATATGCGCCGGAAGGAAGAACCTCAGGTGGTTCAAACCTTCTACTTCGACCCGGAACTGATTGTGATTCGAAAGATGACCCTCGAAGACAAACAGACCCCCCGGCAGGCAGAAATGCGTTTTGGCGATTATGAACTGACGGGCAACAAATATTACCCGGGTGCACTGGGACTGGTGGTATCGGTTCCGGGCTCCCGGCTGGCCATCAACGCCCGGATGAGCGGGTTTTCAACAAACGACAGTGTATTTGTTTCCCTGAAGATCCCTGAAAAGTATGAAAGGGTTTCCTTAAATTAGGGCAATGGTTTTTAAGCGTCTCATACCGTCATTTCTTCTCCTCTTGTGGCTGCTGCTTGGTGGGGTGGGAGGTCACGCGCAGTCGCTCGAGGAGCTGCGCAAGAAGAAGGAGTCGGCAGCCGAAGAGATCAGGTATACCAACGAGCTCCTGGGTAAGGTAGACCAGAATCAGAAGGCTACCCTGGGCAAGCTGAGGCTGCTCAGCAGTCAGATCGATCAGCGTAACCAGCTCATCAACACCATGGCCACGGAGGTATCCCTGCTTCAGGGGCTGATCGATGATAATACGACTGTCGTGCAGATGCTTACTGCTGACCTGGAAAAGATCAGGGAGGAGTATGCCATGATGGTGCGTTTTGCATGGAAGAACCGCCATGCCTATGACAAGCTTCTTTTTTTTCTTACCGCCGACAGTTTTAACCAGGCGTACCGCCGGCTGGCCTATGTGAGGCAATATGCTGATTACCGCCGCCGGCAGGCTGAGACCATCGCCTCTATTCAGGCGATATTGTCGCGAAAGACGATGGACCTGGAGAACCAACAGCAAGCCCGCTCCACGGTGATGACGGCCCAGGTGGCTGAAAGCCGCCGCCTGGCTGAGCAGAAAAACCGGCAGAACACCATCGCCCGGGAGTTACAGCAGCAGAAAAATGATCTGCGCAATAAGCTGGCTCAGCAGCGCCGCGTTGAACAGCAACTGGAAAAAGAGATCCAGCGGATCATAGAGGAGGAGGCACGCAAGACCACCGCCACGGGCAAGGAGGGCCTGGCCATGACTCCTGAGCAGAAGCTGGCAGGATCAGATTTCGAGCAGAACAAACGGAGGATTCCCTGGCCCGTGGAACGGGGCGTCATTACCGAGAAATTCGGTATCCATCCCCATCCGGTATTAACCAATGTGACGGTCAATAACAACGGGGTCAACATCACCACGGAACAGGGCACCCAGGCCCGGGCGGTCTTCAAGGGGGAGGTAAGCCGGGTCTTCGGGATCACCGGGGGCAACATGGCCGTCATCCTACGCCATGGTCCTTACCTGACCGTTTATTCCAACCTGGTCGATGTGGTGGTCAAAAAGGGAGACGCTGTTGCCGTCAGGCAGAAACTGGGGACTGTTTTCACCGATGCCAATGACGGCAACAAAACCATTCTCAAGTTCCAGATCTGGAAGGAGAGCCAGAAACTTAACCCCGAGGAGTGGCTGGCGCGGTAACCAGGGTGTAATAGACCGAAGTGGTCAGGAAATTCCTCAGCCGGGGAATGGCGGCCAGCAGTGGACACTGCCGCCTGGGACGGAACCCGAACTTGACCTCGTAGTTGGGATTGACCAGGAAGAGTTTTCTGTGGACACAATGATACCCTGTTTTTGTGAAGAGGGCTTCAAACCGCTCAATGGTGAGCCGCGTGGCCCTGATTTCTTCCAGGCTTTCCACGGTCGCAGGCGTTTCACCTCCGGCACGAAGAAGCCTCCGGTAGAGGCGTGCCGGTAACAGATGAATCCACGGTAGCCGCGCCAACAACCGGTTCCGGCAAATCTGCTGATGACCCCCAAAAGGATTCTGCCAGGGCGGAAAGGCCAGGAAAAACCGGCTCTCTGCATGCATAAACTGCCTGATGAACAACAGAAAACGCTCTTGGTCATGGATGTGCTCAATGACATCACGCATGAAGATCACATCGTATTTTTCTGCCGGCGGCCTCAGATGATAGATGTCATCGCAAATCAGCTCCACCCTTTCACCGCCGGGAATGGTGGCGTAAAAATCACGGGCCAGCGTGATTTTATTGGTGGAGAGGTCTACCCCGGTCACCAGGCATCCCCGCTCCAGAAAAGGCTTCAGATTCCCCCCTTCGCCGCATCCCACCTCCAGAATACGCATCCCGGGGGTCACAAAATCCTCCCCCCCGATCAACGGAAGTACATATTTGCTTGTGGTATATTCCTGCTCCCTGAAATAGAGCAAACGGTCGGAATGGCGTGTCTGCATCGCTTTTTATTAATGCGCCGGAAGATTCAGGATTATATCCCGGCAACCTTGCGGAGACCTGATGTGTTGAGAAATTTAATTTTCCTGCCCTGAAGCTCAATCAGGTTATCCTGGCGGAATTCCGACAGCAATCTGATCACCGATTCAGTGGCCGTTCCTACCATGTTGGCCAGCTCCTCCCGGGTCAGGGATATCTGCAGGGTGTTCTGGTGGTCGAGGTCAAAATTCTCCTTCAACAGGAGCAATACCTCCGCCAGCCGCTCCCTGACCGACTTCTGGGCGATATCGGTAATATAATCGTTGGCCTCACGCAACTCGCGGCAGACGATCTGCAGCATGTGGTGCGAAAACTGCCAGTTGTTCTGAATGAGATAAAGCAGCGTCTGATAGGGCACATGACACAATACCGCCTCCTCGATCACCTTGGCCGTGGTACAGGCCAGCTCCTGACTCAGCAGCGACCGGTAGGCGATGATCTCCCCCCGTTTGGCAAAGCGGATGATCTGCTCCTTGCCATCTATGCCCGTCTTGAATACCTTGATAATCCCCCTGGTCACACAATAGAACCCCGTCAGACGACTCCCCTCCCGGTATACTATCGTCCCTTTCCTGTATGAAGAACAACTCTTTTCAAAATTCAACCGGTTCAGCTCTTCGTCTGTCAGCTTCTTGAAAAGTAAAAAACCGGAAAGATCCGTATCATCATCCGTCGGCCTCTTTAGCATCGTTCTCATATCGGCTCTGTAAAAATTGTGAATTCCACAGGATTGAACGCCATAAAGATACAACTTCCGTAAAACCTGACAAAATGAACACCAGGAAGTATTCCTTTTTAGCCTCCCGGGATCATCTGTTCAGTTTTTTTCTTCTTCAAATGAACATTTTGAACCCCCTGGTTGTCTTATGAGGAGATATAATGAATGTAAAGGTTTTAAAAATGAAAAGTATGAAGCGATTGATAATGGTTTTTGTGGCGGTGGCTGGTTTGGCGTTGGTCGCCCCTGGCGCACAGTATGAAGTGGATCAGAGCCGCAGTTCGGTCAAGTGGAATGGCAAGAAGGTGACAGGAGAACATTACGGGACGATTGGTTTGAAAAGCGGAACACTGGAGGTGAAAAACAACACGATTTCCGCCGCCACCATGGTGATGGATATGCAGGCGATCGTATGTGAGGATCTGACCGATGCCGGTATCAATGCCCGCCTGGTGGGGCACCTCAAGTCAGATGACTTCTTCTCGGTGGAGAAATTCCCGGTCTCCTCGTTTCTCCTGACTAAAGTTGTTAAAGTAGCTGGAAATGAGTATGATTTTACAGGCAACCTGACCATCAAGGGAATTACCCATCCGGTAACCTTCCGGGCCACTGCAGTCACCGAAGGAGATCTGCTCAGATCGTCAGGAAAGATTGTGGTTAACCGGGCCAAGTATGATGTTAAGTATGGTTCGGGTTCCTTTTTCTCCGGACTGGGCGACAAGATGATTTATGATGATTTCACCCTGGACTTCAGTCTGGTTGCCAAGAAGAAATAATCCATTCCTAAGGGCTGGCCGGTCAACCATTGCAGGAGAGTGGCTGCAAAGGAACTGCAACGCTTCTGCTTCCGGTGGTGGTGATCTGGGAAGCGCCCTCCCTGGTCAGGGGTTTACTCCTCCTGGACCCAGGCCGAGCGGAGAGGGGTGATCTCCAGCTCATCGACGACGACTTCCCCACCTGTATTCACCAGGATATAACTGCGGTCATTCTCTTCGCTGAACAATACGGAAGAGAGGGCCGCTTTTCCGTTGTTGGCGAAGACCTCGACGGAGGCACGGTCCACCAGGATGTCGAGGTATATTTTATTATCGACGGGTTCCAGAGGGATGGCCTGGCCCAGAAGGGAAAGGGTACCTCTTTTCACGTTGTAGACCAGTTCGGCGCCCTGGTTTTTCTTGCCGGCGCGAAGCATAAAGCCAAACGACTCACAGTTTTTAAGGTCGAAGCGTCCTTTGATGCGGAGGGCATCCCCTTCGGCTTTTTTAACCAGATTCTGGCCCAGGCCGGGGATCAGTTTTTCCTCTTGCCATTTCAGGCTTTTATCCTGGATAGTTACCAGTTCCCTGACCGGTTCCCGGAACATATAAATGCCGGTTCCGGCTTTGCGCAGGGAGAGTTCCGTGGGGAAGGTAAGCTGCCCATGGAAGGGCATACCGGGCCACTCTTCATTTCTGAGGAGGGCCATCTGGATCACCCTGCCCTCTTCCGCGGGGAGAGAACTGAAGGTGGTGGCGCCACTGAAATGGCGGCCATAATCGCATTTCATGCGGATGCTTTCCGGGGTAAAACTACTGCCATCGAAGCGGCCCATGACATAATCACCATTCCCGTCGATGATGATCCAGCGGGTATCGTCGGGCCGGTTGTTGAGGCGGAGTTCTACCAGGTCGGGCCGGCCTGTGAATCCTGCCAGATGACTCCGGTACTGCCACTCCCGCAGGTCCCCGGAGGTATAAAAGGAAAACCCCTGTTTCCGCTCGTCGTTGTCGGGCAGGCGGTGAAGGATCATCACCCACTGCCCGCTGGGCGCATGGAAGAATACCTTCGGATAACGGGCCTGGTCCTTCTCATCGTAGGGAAGAATCGGATTACCGCTGAATTTCTGCCAGCTGTTCCCCCCATCACTGCTCCAGGCCATGCGCTGCCCGCAGCCCGGACTGGTGTAAAACGCCAGCAGGACCGGCAACTCTCCTTTTTGCAGCCCCAGCTGGTTCTGACTGTCGACCACCACACTTCCCGGCAGGACCGTGCACAACTCTTTATCTTCCGACAGGTTGTCGGGGAACAAGGCCACCGGCAAATGCTCCCACCTGATCAGATCAGAACTCACCGCATGACCCCAATGGTTGAAACCCTCTTCCAAACCCTTTGGATTGTACTGGTAAAACAAATGGTACTTCCCATCCAGATATACCAGTCCGGCCGGTGCGCCCAGGTAGTTCCTCTCAGGCGTGAAATGATACTGAGGCCGGTATTTTTCGTTGTAATAGACTCTGGCGGGCCCGAAACCTGCCAGCAGCAGCCCTGCCAGAACAACAGCGGTAACAAGGATTCTATTCATCTTCAAGTGTTTATTTAGAGTTTCTTACAGTTCCTATTTTTCGTTTTATCTCCGGAATCGCCTTTGACCAGGTCAGCCCACCCTGATGTATCCGGGGCAGAAGATGTACGGAGGTCACCACAGTTTCTTCCGTTTGACCAGGTAGGCCAGGAGGACTTCCCTGAACCCGGCATGGATGTCGGCTTCGACCAGTTCGATCTGGTACTGGCCGCATTTGTTTTTCAGCTCTCCGAAATAACTGTTGACACGGTTCACGTAGGTCTCCCTGATCTCCCCGGGGTTCACCCTGACCGATTCCCCGGTTTCCAGGTCGATGAACCGGTGCGGACGGTTGGCATACCTGAATTCGCGCTCCTGCTGGTGATCGGTGACATGAAAAAGGAGTACCTCGTGCTTGTTATAGCGCAGATGCTGAAGTGCAGAAAAGACGTCTCCCTCCTCTTCACGGGTGAGCATGTCGCTGAAGAGGACCACCAGTGACCGCTTGTGGATATTCTCAGCGACCTGGTGCAGCACTTCCGGCGTGCGGGTGGTTTTATTCAGGGGCACATACCCTGGTTGGAGCAGTTCCGAGAGCCGGCTCATCATCAACTCGGCATGCACCGGGGCCAGACGGGGCTGCGAGTGGAACTCCACCTCCCCTGAGAATAGCGTCAGCCCTGAGGCATCCCGTTGGCGGCGCAGCAGATGAATCAGCGCTGCCGCCGTGTAGACCGAAAAGGCCAGCTTGCTCATCAGCCGATCATTTCCCTTACCATAGGGAAACAACATCGACGACGAGGTATCAATGACCAACTGGCAGCGCAGGTTCGTCTCCTCCTCATACTGCTTGACAAACAGCTTGTCGGTGCGGGCATAGAGTTTCCAGTCGACAGGCCGGGTCGATTCCCCCTGGTTGTATAACCTGTGCTCCGCAAATTCCACCGAAAAACCATGAAAAGGACTGCGGTGAAGGCCGGTGATGAACCCTTCCACCACCTCCCGGGCAATCAGTTCCAGGTTGTCAAACTCCTGTAACTGCCTGATGTCGATCAGGTTCTTCAAAGAGGGTTCCCCGCTTACAGCAGGGCGTTGAGTTTATTGACCAGGGTGGCTTTGGGACAGGCACCGACCTGCTTGTCGGCCACCTGACCGTTGCGGATGAACAACACCGTAGGGATGTTCCTGATCCCGTAAGTGGCCGCCACTTCGGGATTGGAATCCACATCGACCTTCCCGATCACAGCTTTCCCTTCAAACTCCTTGTGCATCTCCTCCACAAACGGAGCAATCATCCGGCAGGGGCCGCACCAGGCCGCCCAAAAATCAAGCATGACCGGGACCTCTGATGCCAGCACGGTTTCCTTAAAGTTTCCATCGGTAATTTCCAAAGCCATAATGATAAATGTTAAGTTAAAAAAACTGGTTTCCCGCAAAAATAGTCAATTGATACGAAATGCCATTTCAGGATGCTCCTCAAAAAAACGGAGAAAGTCATTGCTTACCTCTATCCTGCTGTTCCGCGAGAAGAGATGGACCGAATGTTGTCTCTCCTCATCGAAGATCTGAAATTTCAATAAGGCATTCCCCTTGTTATTTTTAAGCACCCTCTCCATCTCCTCGACGACCCCCTCGCTGATGGCTGAAAGCGGCAGGTGCACCGTCAGACTTTTAATATGGTTGCGGCGCACCTGGGAGAGGAGTTCAATATGGGTGACCCGGAACTCCAGAGTTTCCGAACTGAACCGTTTTTGGACCTTCCCCTTGAGCAGCACGAAAAGACCGGGCTTGCAGTATTTCCCAAATTCGACATAATCCTGGTTGAAAAAGAAAAACTGCTTCGAATCGGTATAATCGGAGAGGGTCAGCTTGCTGTATGGTTTGCCGTTTTTCGAGAACCCTTCGGAAGCCTCGGTGACCATTCCTCCGAAGGTGAATTCCTGGTCTTTGAATTTTTCCATCTGTTCGTTCATCTCCTTGAGGCCGATCCCCCTGGAGCAGAAGTTGTCCAATTCCAGGCGGTAGTCGTCGAGCGGGTGGGCGGTCAGGTAAATGCCGATGACTCCTTTTTCCTTTTCGAGGAGGACCAGCTGGGGCCATTCGCCGATAGGGGGGATTTCGGGTTTGCGGACGACCTGATGTTCTGCAGAATCGCCGAAGAGGGTCTGCTGCATCGACTGGGATTCAGACTGGATCTTGCTGCCATAGCGGATCAGTCTTTCGATGAAGTTGACCGGGTCATTCTCATTCTCCCCGGAGAAAAACTGGCTCCGCCTGATCGACCCGAAACTGTCAAAAGCACCGGCCATAGCCAGGGCTTCAATGGTTTTCTTATTGACGCTCTGCAGGTTGACGCGCTCGGCAAAGTCAAAGATATCGCGGAAATCGCCTCCTTTCTTCCGCTCTGCCACAATATCATTGACCACCCCTTCGCCGACCCCTTTGACGGCGGCCATCCCAAAACGGATATCCCCCCGCCGGTTCACGGTGAATTTCACATAGCTCTCGTTGATGTCGGGCCCCTTGACATTCAGCTTCATCCGCTGGCACTCCTGCATGAACTTGGTGATTTCAGTGATGTGGCTGAGGTTACGGCTTAAGTTGGCCGCCATGAACTCGGCCGGATAGTGGGCTTTCAGGTAACCCGTCTGGTAGGCCACATGGGCGTAACATACCGAATGCGACTTGTTAAAGGCATACGAGGCGAATGACTCCCAGTCCCCCCATATCTTCTCAATCAACTCCTTGGGAACCTTATTGACCTGACGGCACTCCTCAATGAAACGGGGATTCCCGGTGCATCCTTCCACGAAACGCTCTTTCAGCTTGGCCATCAGGGCTTCCATCTTTTTACCCATGGCCTTGCGCAGGGTATCCGACTCCCCCCGGGTGAAGTTGGCCAGCAGTCGCGACAGCAACATCACCTGCTCCTGGTAGACCGTAATCCCATAGGTCTCACTCAGGTACTCCTCCATCATGGGAAGGTCGTATTCCACCTTTTTCTTCCCGTTTTTACGGGCAATGAATTCAGGAATGTAATCCATGGGCCCCGGCCGGTAGAGGGCATTCATGGCCACCAGGTCTTCGAAACGGTTGGGCTTCAGCTCCCGGAGGTGCTTTTTCATCCCTTCCGATTCAAACTGGAAGACCGCCGTCGTCTCCCCTTTACTGAACATCTCATACGTTAAGGGGTCATCAAAGGGAATCGTGTCGATATCGAGGGTGATTCCCCTGGAGAGCCTGATGTTCTCTATCGACTCCTTGATGATGGAGAGCGTCTTGAGCCCCAGGAAGTCCATCTTGAGCAATCCCAGGTTTTCCACAAAGCGACCATCGTACTGGGTGGTAGGCAGATTATCGTCTTTGGTGGGCATCAGGGGGATATGGTCGGTGAGGGGATTACGGCTGATGAGGATACCACAGGCGTGAACCCCTGATTGACGGACCGACCCCTCGAGGATTTCGGCAAACTGAATGGTCTTGGCAATCAGTGGATTGGCCGACTGGCGTTCTTTTTTCAGTTCGGGGCTTTCCTGGAAGGCCTTTTTAAAGGTCATTTTCGGGGCTTCGGGGACCAGTTTGGCGAGCCGGTCGGCTTCAGGCAGGGGGAGTTTCAGGACACGGGCCACGTCGCGGATGGCCATTTTGGTGGCCATGGTGGCAAAAGTGCAGATGTGGGCGACTTTGTCTTTGCCATATTTGTCGACGACCCAATCGAGGACCTGTTGCCGGCCGTCATCGTCGAAATCGATATCGACATCGGGCAGTGACACCCTCTCGGGGTTCAGGAACCGTTCAAAGAGGAGGTTATGCCGGATGGGGTCGATGTTGGTGATTCCTGTGCAGTAGGAGACGGCAGCTCCTGCGGCGGAGCCCCGGCCCGGGCCTACCAGCACACCCATATTTCTGGCTGCATTGATGAAGTCCTGGGTGATGAGGAAATACCCCGGATACCCCATCTTCATGATGACATCCAGCTCAAAGTCGAGGCGCGCCACCACATCTTCGGGGAGCGGATTCCCATAGAACCGGGGAGCCCCCTGGTAAACCAGGTGGCGGAGGTACTCCGATTCAAACTTGATCCTGACCACTTTGTCATAGCCTCCCAGCCGTTGATAGCCCTTTTCCGAAAATTCAGCGATCAGCTCTTCTTCGCTGTAGCGTGCCCGGTATTCTGCTTCGGTGCCAAAGGATTCAGGGATGGGAAAGACCGGCATGATAGGGTCCTGGTCGATGGCGTAGACTTCGACCCTGTCGGCTACCTCCATGGTATTCTGCAGGGCCTCGGGCAGGTCGGCAAAGAGCTGGTTCATCTCTTCCGTGGTCTTGAACCATTCCTGCTTGGTATATCTCATCCTGTTGGGGTCGTCGAGGTCCTTGCCGGTATTGAGGCAGATCAGCAGATCGTGGGCGTCGGCATCCTGGGCATCGGTGAAATGGACGTCATTGGTGGCGATAACCTTGATCCCATATTTACGGGCCAGGTCGAGAATCAGCGCATTGACGACCACCTGACGGTCATAGACCTCCCTGCGGAGTTCAGGAATGTCAGAAGGGTGGCGTTGCACCTCCAGAAAAAAATCATCCCCGAAGACCCGGCGATACCAGAGCAGCGCCTCTTCCGCCTCCTTGATTCGGCCATCGCCCAGCAGGGAGGGGATCTCTCCGCCGAGACAGGCCGAGGAGGCCATCAGTCCTTCGGAGTGGCGTTCCAGGGTCGCCTTGTCAATACGGGGTTTGTAATAAAACCCTTCCATATTGGCCAGGGAGACCAGCTTGATGAGATTATGGTATCCTGTGATGTTTTTGGCCAGCAGCACCAGGTGATCTCCTGAGCGGTCCTCCTTGCCTGAGCGGTCTTCCATGCTGCGCTGGGCCACATAGGTCTCGCACCCCAGGATAGGCTTGATCCCCGCCTTGTTGCATGCCACGTGAAACTCCTTAATGCCGAACATGGCCCCATGGTCGGTCAGCGCCAGGGCCTTCATATTGCCGGCCTTGGCCTTGTTCACCAGGCTTTCTATGCTGGCTGCCCCGTCGAGAATCGAATACTGGGAATGGACATGGAGGTGTGTAAATGGTATCATGGCGTTGACAGTCATCAGGTAAACAATTCATACTGAAGGAGAAAGGCACTCCGTTGACGGGGTGGCCCCAGGAATCCTCCGGCATGTAAAAGTACTGATTTAGGCCGACGGGGGCAGGTCTTGTTAATAAGTTTCCCCGGAAAGGAGATCTCCGCAGTGGCCTCACGGGGCGGGGGGCGCTATGCTTTGCCGGGGGGCGTTTACCTGCGGCTGATGTGAGCGGCTATCGTTTCGCGGATCTCCTCGAACTCCTCCGGGGTCAGCCGGAGTTTCTTCCCGAAATTCAAAAGGTCAGATTCACTTTGCATGGGAATAAGATGAATATGGGCGTGCGGAACTTCCAGTCCCAGTACAGCCACACCCACCTTGCGACAGGGTATCGCCTTCTTTAGGCCGATGGCCACTCTTTTGGCAAAGGCCTGCAACCCCAGGTAGGTCTCGTCATCCAGATCAAATAGATAATCCACCTCTTTCTTGGGAACCACCAGGGTATGGCCTTTGGCTACCGGCGAGATGTCAAGAAATGCAAGGTACTCGTCGTTCTCGGCTACTTTGTAAGCCGGAATTTCACTGTTAATGATACGGGTGAATACCGATGGCATAGTCGTGCAATTTTCAGATGGCAATTTCTACAATCTCAAAATGAATAACCCCTGCCGGAACCTTGATCTCCACACTTTCACCCACTTTCTTGCCCATAAGTCCCTGGGCAATGGGCGTTGATACCGAGATCTTTCCCTCCTTCAGGTTAGCTTCGCTCTCAGGAACAATGGTGTACTGCATCACTGCGTTGTTATTCCGGTTCCTGATGGTCACCTTGTTCAGGATTTGAACCTGGTTGGTATCAATCTTCGATTCATCGATGATTCTGGCATGGGCAATCTTGGCCTGTAATCCAGCAATCTTGGCTTCCAGAAGTCCCTGGGCATCCTTGGCCGCATCGTATTCGGCGTTCTCGGTAATATCCCCTTTTTCTATGGCCTCCCCGATCTGTTTCGATATTTTGGGGCGCTCAATAGTCGTCAGGAACTCCAGCTCCTCACGCAACTTCTTCAATCCCTCCTGGGTGAGATAGACACTCCGTGTCATTATTTTTTTCCTCCTTGTTTGATAGCTATTAAAAAAAAGAGAAAGAATCCTGAGGTCTCAGGACTCTTCCTGGTACAAAAATAGTCAATTTCTTGAATTAAAAAAACGTTACCCCAAAAATTAAAAGTTCCGGTGCGGAGTTGTTAAAAATATTTGGGATCAAGTATTTCCCGGTAAATTACGGCTTTCTGAAGTGAGAAATCGTCCATAAAGGGAGGGTGGTCCATCTCTTCCTGAGGGGATTCCCGCGGCGTGGCAGAAACCAGGTTTTCGTTGCGGTGTCCTTCGGAGGAGAAGCTATCATGGGCTTCACCGGTGAAGGTACCACGTTTGGGGGCAGGGCCTGCCTGGGCCTGCCGTTGACGGCCCGGATCAGGGGGGTTGCTCTTCCGGTAAGCGGGCGCGGGGATCTTTCCTGTCAGCACGCTCGATCCCTCTTCCCGGGGTGGCACCCTGTAGGCGGCACCCTCCTGGCTTCCTGGTCTGACCGGGGATTCCCCCTGTTGGAAGGGATCCTGCCGCGGGGTCGCCTCCCGCCTGAGTACCGGCTCCTTTTCACCTTCAGCCACAGGCTCGAACACATCGTCCTCCTGGTTTCCGGGAATAAGCATCTTCCAGAAATCGGGCTCAGGCGCCTGGCCGGGCACTGGTTTCTTCTTCTTGTTCTGGTTGACAGCCGCCAGAATCGTGAAGGCCAGGGTGAGTATGATGATGATCAGGTCGTCCATGGGGTGGTTGGAAATTTCTGTTCGTTCTGTGAAATAAAACGGCTACCTTCGTTGTTTGTTGGAGATAAAGGTAGCAAAAATAAGGAACCCGGGAAAATGATCAGAAAGTTTTTCATGACGGCAGTGCTGGTTGTGGCTTTGGTGACAGCCTGCGACAAGGAGCGCAATGAGGTGATTCCCTACGTTCCGGTATCCTTCACGGTCGATCTGGCCATCATGAATGAGCTGACGGTGGCTGGCAATTCGGCTTATTTCCGTGGGGTGGGTTTTGGCGGGGTGGTCATCTATTGTGAGTTTCCGGGGTCGTGGTATGCCTTTGATGCGGCCTGCACCCATGAGATTGACCCGAAGGTCCCGGTGGGGCTGGAGGGACCTGTGGCCACCTGCCCGCGCTGCCACTCCCAGTTTCTCCTCATGGGCGGGGGCTATCCAGCCAAAGGACCGGCCACCTTTCCCCTGCAGGCTTACCATGTGTCGGTGACCGGCAACTTCCTCAGGATTTATAACTGAAACCGCCTTCCCTGCGTAAGGCGGTTTCAGCGGCAGGATTCACTCTTCTGCATTGAAACCGGTGCTCTTTTTCCTCACAAAGGAAGGGGGCCCGGTTGGTTCTATGAAGGGATGGGCCGAAGGTGAGGGCAGCTCCTCACCTTTGGCAACATCCTGGTCAATAGCGGTAATGTTCTGGCTTGTACGGGCCTTCGGGGGCTACCCCCAGATAGTCGGCCTGTTCCCTGGTGAGGGTGGTCAGTTTAACTCCCAGTTGTTGCAGGTGAAGGCGTGCCACCTCTTCGTCGAGCCGTTTGGGAAGCCGGTAAACGCCGGTTTCCAGCTTATTCTGCCACAGCTCTATCTGGGCCAGCGTCTGGTTGGTGAAGGAGTTACTCATCACAAATGAGGGGTGACCGGTGGCACATCCCAGGTTGACCAGGCGCCCTTCGGCCAGAAGAAATATAGTATGCCCGTCGGGGTAGCTGTATTGGTCGACCTGCGGCTTGATGTTGGTTTTGGTGATCCCGGGCCATTTTTCGAGGCGTGCCACCTGGATCTCATTGTCGAAGTGACCGATATTACAAACGATGGCCTGGTCTTTCATGGCTGCCATATGTTCGCCGGTGATCACATCGCGGTTGCCGGTGGTGGTCACGAAGATATTTCCCTCGGGGAGGGCTTCCTCCATGGTTTTCACCTCGAAGCCTTCCATGGCAGCCTGCAGGGCGCAGATGGGGTCTATTTCGGTGACGATGACGCGTGCTCCGTAGCCCCGCATGGAGCGGGCACACCCTTTACCCACGTCTCCATAGCCGGCCACCACTACTACCTTGCCGGCAATCATCACGTCGGTGGCCCTTTTGATCCCGTCGGCCAGGGACTCACGGCACCCATACAGGTTGTCGAATTTCGACTTGGTCACCGAGTCGTTGACATTGATGGCCGGGAAAAGGAGTTCCCCGGCTTCCTGCATCTGATAAAGCCGGTGCACCCCGGTGGTGGTCTCTTCGGAAACCCCCCTGATATCGGCGGCAGCCAGGTTCCAGCGGTGCGGCGTGGCCGCCAGGATCTTCCTGAGCAGCAGGTTAAGCTGTTTCTCATCCTCTCCTTCGGCGGGAAGTTCCAGGATGGAGGGATCTTTTTCGGCCTTGTAACCCCGGTGGACCATCAAGGTGGCATCTCCCCCGTCGTCAACGATGAGGTGAGGTCCCTGGCCGTTGCCAAAGTCAAGGGCCCTCTCGGTGCACCACCAGTACTCTTCCAGGGTCTCCCCCTTCCAGGCAAAAACGGGAATGCCTGCGGCGGCAATGGCCGCGGCAGCATGGTCCTGCGTCGAGAAAATGTTGCAGCTGGCCCACCGCACCTCGGCCCCCAGAGCCGCCAGGGTCTCGATCAATACTGCCGTCTGGATCGTCATGTGCAGGCTACCCATGATCCGGGCTCCTTTCAAAGGCTGCGTGACACGGTACCGCTCCCTGATGGCCATCAGTCCCGGCATCTCTTTTTCTGCAATGGTTATCTCCTTCCGGCCAAAACCGGCCAGCCCGATATCGGCTACCTTATATTCTGTCATATTCTGTTATTTTTTCAGGGTCATTAAATTCCGGGCAAAAATATTTAAAATTCTTCAATTTACATCAGCAGCACCCTCTGGGAGGAGTTCCCTGTGGGATCATTCGCCTTATCCCGGGTCATAGGAAAGGCGCCTCGCCTGAGACGAGAGGGGTGTTGAGGTGGAGCAGCCTCATGGGGCCCCCTTCCACCGGCGGCCTCAGCGCAGGGGAGGCCATCGCTCCTGTCAGGATATCAGCGTGCGGCGCTTTGAAAAAGTTCCGGAGGAAATGGTTAGTTTCCCATGTCGGAGAGGAACTTGATGCGCATCAGGCGGACATGCTCTTCCGTGTAATCGGTGCCACCCAATTCGGCCAGGGCCTCTGCGGCAGAGTCGTTTTCGGATTCGCGGAAGTAGTCAAAAATCTCCTCCTGCTGTTCTTCATCGAGAACTTCATTAATATAGTAATCGATATTGATGCGGGTTCCTGAATTTACGATGGCTTCCAATTCAGTCAGCAGCTCGGGGAATTCGATTCCTTTGGCTTCAGCAATATCTTCCAGCGAGATTTTCCTGTCGATACTCTGGATGATATAGACCTTCATCTTCGATTTGTTGGCGACCTGGCGGACGACCAGGTCCTGAGGCCGTTCGATTTCGTTCTCCTCGACATACTTTTTGATCAGGGCGACGAATTCCTTGCCATAGCGTTGGGCTTTTCCCTGGCCGACGCCCTGGATTTTCTGGAGTTCATCGAGGTCAATGGGATACTGGATGGACATGTCGGCCAGTGAAGGATCCTGAAAGATGACAAAAGGAGGAAGGTCGTGTTTTTTCGCGATGCTTTTTCTCAGGTCTTTGAGCATGTTGAAGAGTTCGGTATCGCCGCCTGATCCACCGGCGGGGGCGCCTGCGGCTGCTTCGTCCTCTTCATCCTCGTAGCGGTGGTTTTTTACCAGTTGGAACGGACGGGGGTTCTTGAGGAATTCATGCCCTTCGGGGGTGATTTTCAGCAACCCGTAGTTTTCGATATCCTTGGAAATCAGTCCGGCGACCATCGACTGCCGGAAGACGGCATTCCAGAAATGTTCGTCGTGGTCGTCGCCCGAGCCAAAGGTTTCCAGTTCATCGTGATGGAACGATTTGACGGCGGCAGTGGTTTTTCCCACCAGGATGTCGGCGATATGTTCGGCTTTGTATTTCTCCTTCACCTCCATGATGGCCTCCAGGGCACGGGTCACCTCGTCGCTGGCTTCGATGATCTCTTTGGGGTTGAGGCAGTTGTCGCAGTTGCCGCAGTTTTCGTTTTCATATTTTTCTCCGAAATAGTGGAGCAGGATGATACGGCGGCAGATGGCGGTTTCGGCATAGGAGACGGTATCGAGGAGCAGCTGGCGGCCGATTTCCTGTTCAGCGACCGGTTTGCCATGCATGAACTTGTCGAGTTTCTGGATATCCTTGTAGCTGTAAAAGGTGATGCATTTACCCTCGCCGCCATCGCGGCCGGCGCGGCCGGTCTCCTGGTAATACCCCTCCAGGCTCTTGGGAATATCATAATGGATCACATAGCGCACGTCGGGTTTGTCGATGCCCATGCCGAAGGCAATGGTGGCCACCATGACGTCCACCTCTTCCATCAGGAACTTATCCTGGTTCAGGCTCCGGGTGGCGGCATCCATGCCCGCGTGGTAGGGCAGCACCTTGATCTCATTGATGCGGAGGGTCTCGGCCAGCTCTTCCACCTTTTTGCGGCTCAGACAGTAAATAATGCCTGATTTACCCGCGTTCTCCTTGATAAAGCGGATGATCTGGTTTTCAGGTTTCACCTTGGGGCGTACCTCGTAGTAGAGGTTGGGCCGGTTGAAGGAGGCCTTGAAGACGTTGGCGTCGAGAATACCCAGGTTTTTCTGGATGTCATGTTGTACCTTGGCCGTGGCTGTGGCCGTCAGGGCTACCACGGGAGCTACCCCGATTTCCTGGACAATGGGCCTGATCCGGCGGTATTCCGGTCTGAAATCATGCCCCCACTCCGAAATACAATGGGCCTCATCCACGGCATAAAAGGATATTTTGATGTTCTTCAGGAACTCGACATTCTCCTCTTTGGTGAGCGACTCAGGGGCCACATACAACAGTTTGGTCTTTCCGGCCAGAACATCATCCTTCACATCCTGGATGGCGGCCTTCGTTAACGACGAGTTGAGAAAATGGGCAATATTGTCTTCGGTGGAGATCCCCCGCATGGAGTCAACCTGGTTTTTCATCAGCGCGATCAGGGGCGAGATGACCAGGGCCGTCCCTTCCATCATCACCGCCGGTAACTGATAAATCAGGGATTTGCCTCCTCCTGTGGGCATCAACACAAAGGTGTTGTGCCCCTCCAGCACACTCATGATGGCAGCTTCCTGTTCCCCCTTGAACCTGTCAAAACCGAAATATCTATGAAGATATTCTGTTAATTCACTCTTTCTTGGCATCAGTGGTTATTTTCCGGATAAAGTTTGAATGCAGATTTTTTAATAAACTACCTAAATTAGTCAAAGTTATCCAATGCACAAACGCATCCGACAATTTTTAGAAATATTTATACAAAACGTAACGGGCGCGGTTTGGGGGAAGTCGCTATATTTGCAGTGTTTTAACAATTGTGACCGATGCCGATGGGCCTGAAAAAGAGTGATAGAGAATTAAAGGCGATAGAAAATCAGGAACGCAGGGAAAAGGAAAAAGTGGGTGAAATGTCGTTTCTGGACCATCTGGAAGAGTTGAGATGGCATATCATACGTTCCCTGATAGCCATTGTTGTGCTTGCCATTTTCGCATTTATCATCCAGGATTTCATCTTTCATGAGATCATTTTCAAACCCAAATCGCCCGATTTCTGGACCAACAGGATGTTTTCCCGGTTGGCTGAATTCCTGGGGAGTGACGCCCTGAGGATCAATCAGAAGGAGATTGAACTGATCAACATCAAATTACCGGGGCAGTTCAATATGTCGATGTGGACCGCCATGGTGGCGGGGCTTATCCTGGCGGCACCGGTGGTCTTCTGGGAATTCTGGAAGTTCATCAAACCGGCCCTCTATGAAAACGAGAAAAAGGTGGCCACAGGGGCTGTTTTTTATACCACTTTTCTTTTTATTGTGGGTATTTTATTTGGCTATTACCTGATCGTGCCCCTCTCCATTGAGTTCTTCGGAAATTATTCCATCAGTCCCGATGTTTCCAACCAGATCAACATCACCTCTTACATCAGCATAGTGGTGAGCATTGTTTTTGCCTCCGGGGTGGTGTTTCTGTTGCCGGTCTTTTCCTACTCCCTGAGCAGGGTAGGGCTGCTGACGCCGGGGTTCATGCGTACCTACCGTAAACATGCCATTGTTTTACTCTTTTTGTTATCGGCCATCATCACCCCGCCCGACATCTTCAGCCAGATTCTGGTGGCAGTGCCGCTGCTGCTGCTTTATGAGCTGAGCATTCTCATCTCGGGGAGGGTCGTCAGGAAGATGGAGAAAAAAGCCAAGATGGCGGCCGGCGTTTCCTGAATCGTTGAACTGAGCAATCATGATATTAAGGGCAGAGAACATAGTCAAGAAGTACCGGAAGCGGACGGTGGTCAACGGGGTGAGTTTTGAGGTGCACCAGGGGGAGATTGTGGGATTGCTGGGGCCCAACGGCGCAGGAAAGACCACCTCTTTTTATATGATTGTAGGCCTGATCCAGCCTTTTTCCGGGAATATCTACCTCAACGACGAGGAGATCACCCGCCTGCCGGTATACAAACGGGCCCAGTTGGGCATCGGCTACCTGGCCCAGGAGGCGAGTGTATTCCGCAAACTGAGCATTGAAGACAACCTCAGGGCAGTGCTGGAGATGACCAGCTATACGCGCGATTATCAACAGGAGAAACTGGAATCGCTGCTCACCGAATTTGGGTTGCAGCATATCAGAAAGAGCAAGGGCTACCAGTTGTCGGGAGGAGAACGCCGCCGTACCGAAATAGCCCGGGCCCTGGCGATTGATCCCAAGTTCATCCTTCTCGATGAACCCTTTGCCGGCGTCGACCCCATTGCTGTCGAAGATATCCAGCACATCGTCTCCAAACTCAAGGCGAAAAATATCGGCGTGCTCATCACCGACCATAATGTCCACGAAACCCTCTCCATCACCGACCGTTCCTATCTCCTTTTCGAGGGAAGCATCCTCAAGTCAGGGTCGGCTCAAGACCTTGCCAACGATGAGGTAGTGCGGAAGGTCTATCTCGGTCAGAATTTCACATTGCGTTAAAGAGCTGATTTTTTTGACGATTCAGTCGTCAGGACGACCCCAATAACCAAAAAAAAACTACCTTTGCGCCTCAAATTGCGGACGTGGCGGAATTGGTAGACGTGCCAGACTTAGGATCTGGTGCCTTACGGCGTGGGGGTTCGAGTCCCTTCGTCCGCACCTTGGCCGGAAGGATGCCCCTGGGGCAGCAACCGGCTTAAAATCATTAATGTTGTTTTCAGGATATACAAGAAGACTATGAAGATTACCAGAGAAGAGAGTGACAAAGGATACTCCGTGGTGAGAGTGGTTGTGGAACCCGCTGATTATGAAAAGACAGTAGCTGAGAAGCTGCGTGATTACAGGATGAAGGCTTCCCTTCCGGGGTTCCGGCCGGGAAAGGTCCCTGCTTCCCTGATCAACAAGCGTTTTGGACGGCCGGTACTGGCCGAGGAGGTGAATAACCTGCTGTCGAATAACCTCACCAGCTATCTCCAGGAAGAGAAGATTTCCGTCCTGGGCGACCCGCTGCCCAGCGTTGAACACCAGAAACCCATCGATTGGGAAAACGATACCACCTTTGAGTTTGTCTTTGATATCGCTGTATCTCCGGAAGTGGAGGTAGATCTTACCAAAACGGCACCTGTCGACTACTACCGGATCATCGTTGACGACAAAATGATCGAGGAGAACCTGGAGTCGGTCAGGATGAATTTTGGGACCAATGAGGAAGCCGTCATCGTAGAGGAGAAGAGCAGCGTGCGGGGTGATTTTGTGCAGTTGAACGAAGAGGGAGCGCCGCTGGAAGGGGGAGTAACCGCCGAAGGAGTGCTCATTGCCGTAGATCTGATGAAGGATGAGGCCGCCCGCACTTCTATTCTGGGCAAACAGAGTGGTGATGTGGTGGTCTTTGATCCGGTGGTGGTCTTCCAGGATCGCCATGAAGTGAGTCACATGCTCAACATCAGCCATGAGGATGCCGATGAACTGTCGGGAAATTTCAGCTTTACGGTGCGCTCGGTTCTTAACTTCCGGAAGGCAGAGATCAATGAGGAACTCTTCACCAAGATCTACGGTCCTGAATCGGGCGTAACCACCAGTGAAGAATTCCGCAGCCGCCTGGCCGCCGAGATTGCGGTCCACCTGGCCCAGTCGTCAGATCAGAAATTTGCCCTTGATGCCCGTGAAAGCCTGGTGTCGGCGATTCATCCTGAACTGCCTGAGGAGTTCCTGCGCCGCTGGCTCAGGGAAGTCAACAAGGAGATGACCGACGAACAGATCGAAAAGGATTTTGACGGTTTCCTGCAGGATTTGCGCTGGCAGCTGATTAAAAACAAGCTGATCCGCGATCATGAAATCAACGTCACCGAGGAAGAAGTGACTGGCCTGGCCCGGCAGGTAGCCCTTTCTCAGTTCCGTCAGTATGGCATCAACGATCTGCCCGACGATCTTCTGGGAGGTTATGTGAAGAAGATCATGGAGAAGGAAGAAGACCGGGAGCGTCTGGTGCGCAAGCTTTTTGAGGATAAGGTGTTCGCCCTGATCAAAGAAAAAGGAAGCATCACCGAGAAGGCGGTCACCAGCGAGGAATTCTCGGAACTTCTGGGAAATAAGGGCGAAAGTGAAGAAAGCGGGGAATAACACATTCCCCTAATTTATTAACTTTGCGTTTCACCCCGGAGACACGGGTCAGGGGTATTGTATCATTTAACCAGGAGGGAAAGATTATGCATCTGAACGATGAATTCATGAAATATGCCGTCAGGCATGCCGGGATCAGCAGTATGACCATGCACCGTTACACCTCGGCCCAGGATTATTACATTTCTCCCACCATCATCGAGGAGCGCCAGTTGAATGTGGCCTCCATGGATGTGTTTTCACGGCTGATGATGGACCGGATCATTTTCCTGGGGGTGCCCATTGACGATACGGTGGCCAATATTATCCAGGCGCAGTTGTTATTTCTGGAATCGACAGATCCCTCCAAGGATATTCAGGTTTATTTCAATACACCGGGGGGGTCGGTATATGCCGGGATGGGCATTTATGACACGATGCAGTACATTACGGCCAATGTGGCCACCATCTGTACGGGCATGGCGGCTTCCATGGGAGCGGTCCTGCTGACCGCCGGCACCCACGGAAAACGGTCGGCCCTGAAACACTCGCGCATCATGATTCACCAGCCCATGGGCGGAGCTTCGGGCCAGGCTTCCGATATAGAGATCACCGCCCGTGAGATCATGAAGATCAAAAACGAACTCTATAGTATTATCTCCATCCATACCGGCAAACCGGTCGACCAGGTGGAAAAGGATGCAGACAGGGATTATTGGATGACTTCACAGGAAGCCGTAGATTATGGAATGATCGACGAGATCCTGGTCAGGGAGAAAAAGTAAGATGACCTCAAAAGGAAAAATGGATAAATGTTCATTCTGCGGACGGGAGAAAAAAGATGTAAACCTTCTGATCGCAGGGATCGACGGTCATATCTGTGACCGGTGTGCCGAGCAGGCTCATGCCATCCTTCTGGAGGAGACGAAAAAGGAGGACAGCTTTGACCTGACCGGCATCCAGCTGATGAAACCCCTTGAGATAAAGGGTTTTTTGGACCAGTATGTGATCGGGCAGGACGATGCCAAGAAGATCCTGTCGGTGGCTGTTTACAACCATTATAAGAGGCTGGCACAGCAGGTGAAGGAGGATGAGACGGAGATTGAGAAGTCGAATATCATTCTGGTGGGTGAGACGGGGACGGGGAAGACGCTTCTGGCCCGCACCATCGCCCGGATGCTGCATGTCCCCTTCACGATAGTAGATGCCACGGTGCTCACCGAAGCCGGCTATGTGGGTGAAGATATAGAGAGTCTGCTCACCCGGTTGCTGCAGGCTGCCGATTACAATGTGGAAGCGGCAGAGCGGGGTATTGTCTTCATTGACGAAATCGACAAGATCGCGCGCAAGGGCGATAATCCCTCGATCACGCGTGACGTATCAGGCGAGGGGGTCCAGCAGGGGTTGCTCAAGCTCCTCGAAGGATCGGTGGTGAATGTTCCGCCGCAGGGAGGGCGCAAGCACCCCGAGCAGAAGATGATCCCCGTGAATACCAAGAATATCCTGTTTATCTGCGGCGGCGCTTTTGATGGTATTGAGCGGAAGATCGCCCAACGCCTCAACACCCGGGTGATCGGTTACAGTGCCGCTCAGGCGGCCGACCGTATCGAACGGGAGAACCTCCTGCAATACATCGCACCCCCTGACCTGAAGGCTTTCGGCATGATCCCTGAGATCATCGGCCGCCTGCCTGTGCTGACCTACCTCGATCCGCTCGACCGGAATACCCTCCGGAAAATCCTTACCGAGCCGAAGAACTCCATCATCAGACAATATGTGAAGCTTTTCGAGCTCGATCATATCCTGCTGGAATTCGATGAGGAGGCCTTGTGGTACATTGTGGATAAGGCCATCGAGTTCAAGTTGGGGGCCCGCGGTCTGCGCTCCATCTGTGAAAGCATCATGGTCGATGCCATGTTCCACTCTCCTTCCCAGGAGACCAAATCGCTCCGCATCACTCTTGATTATGCCGCGGAAAAACTGGAACATTCGCATCTCAGCAGGCTGAAAGCCAGTTAAGGTAATATCGCACATGCCGGAACCCGGCTTCACGATGAAAAAGGGAGAGGGGGGACCCGAATTCAGATTTTAAAAGCTCCCACATATTAATGACGCATCCCGGATACAGCGCTGCCGTATCCGGGATGTGTGTTAATGGGAGAGCATACCATCCCCCGGGAAGGGATTCTCCTTTCAGGGCATTTTATAGATGACCGAGTTGATCATCATTCCTGCGCCCACAGAAGTCAGCACGATCACGTCGCCGCTGGCTAAACGGTGGTCGCCCAGCTTCTCCTTGACAATCAGGTCATAGAGGGTGGGTACAGTCGCCGAAGAGGAGTTGCCCAGGAAGCTGATGGTCATAGGCATCACATCTTCAGGAATCTCTTTGATTTTATAAAGGCGGAAGACCCTTTCGAGGATGGCCTGGTCCATTTTCTCATTGGCCTGGTGGATCAGCACCTTTTTGACATCGGTGAGGGTGAGGCCAGCCAGTTGAAGGCTTCTTTTGACCACCTTGGGAACGTTGGTGAGGGCGTATACGTAGACTTTATGGCCCTGCATCCTGATGAAGATTTCATCTTTTTCGTATTCAGGGTTCAGGGAGCGGTCCATGGTCAGGTAACCTGCTTCGAGGGTATCGCTCTGGATGGCATGGGAGAGGATCCCCACCTGTTCGTCGGTAGCCCTGGCTTCCAGGATGACCGCTCCGGCCCCGTCGGCAAAGATCATGGCATCCCTGTCATAGGGATCGGCCGCCCGGCTGTTCACATCGCAGCCCACGACCATACCCCGCTGGTACTGACCACTCTTGAGGAAGAGGTCGGCAACAATCAGCGCCTGCACCCATCCCGGGCATCCGGCAATCACATCATGGGTGAACATGGCCGGGTTCTTCAACCCCAGCTTCTGCTTGATCCGGGCACTGATGCCCGGCATGATGTCGCTCCGCAGGACGGTGGCACTGATATCCCCGAAATTATGGGCCGCAATAATGAAGTCCAGACTCTCCGGATCGATACCCGAGGAGGTGATCGCATCCAGGGCTGCCTTGTACCCCAAATCCGAGGTGTTCTCTTCCGGCAGGCAATACCTTCTTTCAGAAATATTGGTGATCTCCCTGAATTTCTCGATGATCTCCAGGTTATCCTTCTCATACGGGGTTTTCGTCGCCGGATCAAAAAAACGATGCCCCAGGAAATGGTCGTTGCTGACCACCACCGGGGGAATGTAACTTCCGGAACCTATGATAATACTTTGGAAATTCTGTTTCATACAGATCGCTATAATGGTAATCTGTTAAGGTACGTACTTTTTAAGTTCAAAACGCCTCCCGTCATATACTCCGTAGGAAAAAGCGTTGATCCATTCTCCCAGGAGGATCAGGCGGCTTTCACCATGAATGACCATATCGGCCAGGCGGTGCCGGTGCCCGAAAATGAAGAAGTCGATCGCCTCCTTTTTCAGGACCGATAGTGCAAATTTATAAATTCCTTCTTTTTCTCCCATAAATTCGGGGCCTCCTGTATTTTTTGAGAGGCGGCTGTTTTTGGACCAGCGGTGGGCCAGGCGGATGGTCAGGTCGGGATGGACTCTGGCATAGAACCATTGCAGGGTTCGGCTGGTAAAAATTCTTTTCAGGAGCAGATAGCCCTTATCGCTGGCGTCGAGGCCATCGCCGTGGGCCAGGAAAAAACGGTGCTCACCGATGGTGGTGATAAAAGGTTCCTTGTGGAGGATAATTCCCGTTTCTGCGGGAAGATAGTCGAAGACCCAGATATCGTGGTTCCCGGTGAAAAAGTGGACCGGGATGCCCTGGTCAGTCAGTGCGGCAATGCTCCCCAGCACGCGGGTAAAACCACGGGGAACGACGGTTCTGTATTCAAACCAGTAGTCGAAGATGTCGCCCATCAGGTAGATGGCTTCCGCATCGCGGCCCACTTCTCTGAGCCATTTTACGAACAGCAATTCCCTCTCCCTGTTGTCCTTCAGGGCAGGAGCTCCCAGGTGAACGTCGGAAACAAAATATGTTTTTTTCCCTTCCTGATGCAAATTCATCTGTTTTGGATCACCCGGCAGGCGGAGATCAGGTTTTCAGAGGTCACATAAATAGTCCGTGGTCAGGTGGACCAGCGGTCAGCGGAGCAGTTGCGACAGGGTTCTGTCGATGGCCGGGCCGGTCAGGTTCCGGGCCACGATGGCTCCTTCCTTGTCGAGAAGATAATTGAAAGGCACCGATTGGATGTTATAGTGCATCACCGCCTCGATGCTCCCTTTCATATCTCCCACATTGGTCCAGGTAAGCCCGTCTTTTTCAATAGCATCGAGCCATACCGCCCGGTCCTTGTCGACACTCACCTGGTAGATCTCCAGTCCCCGGCTTTTGTACTTCTGGTAGATCTCCACCAGTACAGGATTCACGATACGGGAGTTGGGGTCAACGGCCGACCAGAAATGGACCAGTACATATTTACCCCGGAAGGAGGAGAGGGGCACCTCGTGGCCTTCGGGGTCTGGGAGGAGGATCTCGGGACTGTTTTCGCCCTGTTCGGCGATCAGCTGCCTCACCTTTCCTTCACGTTCCGTAGCCAGAAGCTGCAGGGTGTTGGTATAGAGCGCCCTGACATGTTCCGATTCGGGATAAAAGGAGTTGAGGGCCGAAGCGGCCACCTTCAGGGCATGAAGATCACGCACCACATAATTGTCATCATTGAATTTCTGGTATAAAGCCAGAACACTGGCCATCGAAAAGGGATGGTCGGAGACAAAGTGGGTGGAATAATCGACCTGTTCCTGGACGATCCGGTCGTAGGCCTCTTTCCAGCCCGCCTTAAGGGCCTCGAAATCGGGACTGCCGGCATACAGGGTATAAAGTGACGATATGGAGTCGAGTTTCTGTTTGGTGGTATTCAGCTTGTAGTTGAGTTCCTGGACCAGCAGGGAGCCGGGTGAGCCGGTCACCTTGTAGTCGCGGGCGAAGCTGATGGCATCGGCAGTGACGGAGACCTTCTCGACTGAGTCGATCAGCAGCGTGATGAAGTTGTTCTCAGAGAGCTTCAGGAGAAAGAAGGTAGGCATCCCCACCTCATGCCTGATGGTGAAATCCCCCGAGCTATTGATCCTGGCTGAATCCACAGGCCTAACGCTGGCAACCATCAGCTCTTCCAGGTAAACCATTTTCCCGGAAGCGTTGGAGATCTTCCCCTTGATCTCAAATTTCCCGGGCTTCGAGCATCCTGCCAATACAAGTAAAAATATCCAGAATGTAAATAGGGTAAATCGTCTCATTCTTGCGCAGTTATTTTGGGTGGTAAAATTAAATAAAAACCAGACAGGCCGAAAATTCCGGTGCGAAGATAATAATTTTATATTTTTGACTTCCTGGACAGAATAGCGTGAAGATATATAAGGAGCTTTCTCAACTGAGGGCTGTCAGGCCGGTGGTGACCATCGGCACGTTTGATGGCGTGCATATGGGTCATCGCAAGATTCTTGGACGGCTGACAGAAATCGCCCGTGAGACGGGCGGGGAGTCCTTGTTGTTCACCTTTGATCCTCATCCGCGGCAGCTTCTATCCCCCGGAGAACACAACCTCCGGCTGATCACCACCCTGGAGGAGAAGGCGGAGCTTCTGGAAAAAGCAGGCATCGACCACCTGGTGGTTTACCCCTTTACCCATGCGTTTGCGGCCCTGACCTATCGCGAGTTCGTCAAAGAGATCCTTGTCGGTAAGATTGGAACCTCCTGTCTGGTAGTGGGGTATGACCACAAATTCGGGAAAAACAGGGAGGGGGATTTTGAGTATCTTCGGGAGTGTGCCCGCCAGTATGATTTCAGGATTGAGAAACTGGATCCGCTGCTCATCAATGAGGCCCATGTGAGCAGCACCCGTATCCGGGAGGCCCTTGAAGCGGGTGATATCAAAACCGCCAACAGTTATCTGGGCTATCCCTATGAACTGCATGGCAGCGTTGTCGAAGGAGAAAAGGTGGGCCGTAAGCTGGGATTTCCCACTGCAAATATTGAAGCGACAGAGGTCCTCAAGCTGATCCCGGGTTACGGCGTGTATGCCGTCAGAATAAGGGTGGCTGGCAAGAACTGGGAGGGGATGCTCAACATTGGGACCCGCCCCACCTTCAACCAGAATGCCGACAACCGGAGTATCGAAGTGAACCTGTTTGGTTTCGAGGGATCGCTCTATGGGGAGAAGATCACCCTGATGTTTATAGGCAAAATCAGGGATGAACAGAAATTCGACAGCGTGGACGCCCTGGTAGAGCAGCTGCACCGCGACCGGCAGCGGGCACTGGAGATTCTGGCTGCCTCCTGATGCCGGGCTGCTCATTTCCTGATGTTGAACTCGCAGGAGATAGGCAGGTGATCGCTGTAGGGGACCTGGTGTATGGTGAAGTTGAAGCTTTCCAGTTTAGGGCTGTGAAGGATGTAGTCGATCCGGAAAGAAGGGAGTTTTCCGACATAGGTCAGGCCGATGCCTTTTCCAGAGCCGACGAAGGCATCGCGCAGGGGACCTCTTGTTTTGCGGTAGGCGAAGGAGGCCGGGGTGTCGTTGAAGTCACCGCATACCAGCACCGGATAGGGCGATTGCCTGATTTTTTTCCGGATCATCCTGGCCTGGGCGGCTCGCTTGATCATGGCTTGCCTGTATTTTTCCGCCAGCTCCCTGTATTCACGGAGATCTTTTTTCCGCGGAATGCCGGGATTGTCGATAACACTGTACCGGTCGGGGTCAATTTTGTAAGACTGCAGGTGGACGTTGAAGATGCGGAAGGTATCCCCCCTGATGATGACATCGGTGCAAATGGCTATGTTCCCTGATTTTTCAAACCTGATTTCTTCCATCTTGACAATGGGAAAGCTGGTCATGGTCACCGAACCGATGGTACTTCCGGCCCGGGCATACTGGTAATGATTGATGCGGGAGAATTGCTGTTTGGTCTCTTCCAGGTTAAAGACCTTGTTGGTGCGTAGTTTGACTTCCTGCAGGCAAATGATGTCGGGTTCGTTTTCACGGAGGAAACCCTTGATCACCTCGGCGAGTTCGCGCGAGGGGTTGTTGCCCTTGCCGGTGAAGTTTTTGACATTGTAGGAAACGACCCTGATGGTGGGTTGACTGGTAGTTTTTCCGCTGACCTGGATGTAGCGGGTCAGGATGCCCCAGCCGGCCAGGATCAACACCAGGGAGAGCAGGGAACGCCGGGGAGCGATCAGCAGCCAGGTCAGTACAAAAAGGATATTCACCGCCAGGAGGTATGGGTACCCCAGCCCAAACAGGGAAGGGGCCCACCACCGGTCAGGAGGGATGTATTGCGACAGGTAGGAAGCTACCAGTGCCAGGGCAGCCATTATATTGAAAGCCAAAAGGCTATTTTTTGCAATTGTTTTCAAGGTAGGTAGAAAAGCATCCTGTTTTCGGAGTGCAATTTAGTGAAATTGGTGAAACGATGGATATCCTTCCGGCATCGTGTCACCGGAGGAGTCTCATTTTTGTGCCCTGACCATGCGGGGGTTTCCGCTCAGGTCGCTGCGGACTTCACTCTTTCGGAATCCATGTTGGGAGAGGAGGGTGGTCACCTCCTGTCCAAAGCGGCGGTTGATTTCCAGGAAAAGTTCTCCTTCCTCGCTCAGCCATTCATGGGCAAAAGCGGCGATATGCCGGTAATAGAGCAGAGGATCCTCATCGGGAACGTAAAGGGCCAGCGGGGGTTCATGAAAAACGACGTGCTCCTCCATTTCGTTTTTTTCGCTTTCCATGACATAGGGGGGGTTGCTCACGATGAGGTCTGTTTTCTGCCACTCCCGGAACGCCGGCCACCGGAGGATGTCAGCCTTGAAAAAGCGGGCGCCGGAGTGGTTGATCAGGGCGTTGTTGCGGGCCACGGTGAGGGCTTCTTCGGAGAGGTCGCACCCCCGGGTGTCGCAATGGGGGAAGGCTTTGCTGAGGGCCAGGGCGATGCAGCCACTCCCGGTACCGATATCGAGGAGGGAGAGTGGGGCTTCGTTACGGGAAGTGATGATCCAATGGATCAGTTCTTCCGTTTCCGGCCGGGGAATCAGAACGGCGGGATTCACGCGGAGGGTGAGCCCCACAAAGGTGACCTCCCCCAGGATGTATTGGATGGGTTCCCGTTGCCGGAGGCGGCTGACGATAGCCCCGACCTGGCTGACCTCTGCAGGCGAGAGCCGCTCCTCCTCACGAAGGAGCAGGTCGGTAAGAGTCCATCCGCGCAAGGCATGGAAAATCATACGGGTGAACGCCCTGATTTCCGCATCGGGGTAGACCCCTTGCAATTCCTGCATGATCCATTGAATAGTCGCCTGCATTGTGTTATTTTTGGCAAAGTTATGGTTTTGTCCTGAATGAGGGAACATGAAAAATTTATGGAGCGGTGTCTGTGGCTGGCGGCTGCAGGGGCAGGGCGTGTGGCTCCCAACCCGATGGTGGGGTGTGTGATCGTTCATGCAGGCCGGATCATCGGGGAGGGTTTCCACCGGGAGTATGGAGGTCCTCATGCCGAAGTGATGGCCCTGGCCTCGGTGAAGCGGCGTGAACTCCTCCGTGAGTCGGTATTGTATGTATCGCTGGAGCCGTGTGCCCATTATGGTAAAACGCCGCCCTGTGCCGACCTGATCATAGCCTCGCAAATTCCCAGCGTCGTCATCGGCATCCGGGATCCCTTTCCGTCGGTGGACGGCAAGGGGATAGAGAAGCTACGCCGGGCAGGGGTGGAGGTGATCACGGGTGTGCTGGAAAAGGAATGTCGCGAGCAGAACCGCCGGTTTCTGACCTTTCATGAGAAGAACCGGCCCTGGGTGATACTGAAGTGGGCCCAGAGCAGTGACGGTTTTATGGACAGGGAGCGCTCAAAGGAGGAGGAAGGACGTGTGGTATGGATCTCCGGGGCGCTGGCCAGGAGGGTGGTTCACCGCTGCCGGGCCCGGGAGGCGGCGATTCTGGTCGGCCGGGTGACGGCAGAAAGGGATGATCCGGCCCTGACAACCCGCGCATGGAGCGGTCCCCATCCCCTGAGGATGGTGCTTGATCCTGCGGGAAAGCTACCCCGCCACCTCCACCTCTTTGACCATTCCACCCCTACCGTTGTGGCTACCGCCCATCCCTCTCCTGATGAGGAGAATCTGACTTTTATGAAGATCACCCCCGGGGCCACCCTGCCTCACCAGATCCTTTCGTACCTCAGGAGTGCCGGCAAGCTGTCGCTGATCGTGGAAGGGGGCAGAGAGACCCTGAAGGCCTTCATAGAGGCCGGCTTGTGGGATGAAGCCCATATCTATACGGGAAGGGTACGTTTCGGCGCAGGCACGGCAGCACCCCGCCTCAGTGGCGTGACCACCGCTACGGAACTCCTCGATGATACGCTCCTTACCGTAGTGCGAAACCCCTCCTCCCTGTAACTCCGGATACACGTCCTGGAACCGACCTGGGGCCGGGCCCTGAACGGTGACTGAAGCTTTCAGAAAACTGCATGGGGCGATATCCCCGGCATCAGAATGGGAATCCCCAGTTCCTTCTCCACATAGAGGAAATAGTAAAACAGCTTATGGTTGATTGCCAGGCCGTAATCCACCGTGGGGTCGTACCCCAGGATGGACTCGAAGATTCTGCTGTGCCGGGGACTGGAAGCCTTGAGGTTCCATTCGGTGACGTACTGGCGGTTCCAGTTTTCATAATATTCCTGTGAGTGGAACCAGGCGGGTTGGCTGCGCGTAATGAACCAGCTTTCAAAACCGGGGTCCAAAACGATGAGTTCATAGCTGGTGCTGTCGGTGCCGGGGGGCTCCCGGGTGAGTTCGACCTTTCCGGCTTTGCGGCTGCTGGTGCAGGCGGCCACCAGTAGCAGGGCGCACCATGCCATTAGTATCAGCTTGTTCATGATTCACTCTCCCTGTTAAAATGTTGAACTTCCTGATTTCGGGAGGCCTCCTGTTGAAACCTCACCATCAAAGGCATTCAAGGCTGGCCGCCCGCTGTAAGGCTGGCCGCCTTCCGGTCATACCCCTGGCCGTTCACCTCAGGTAACACAGGTTGAACGGCATTACACCGTGTGTATACGGAAACCGGAGTGATTGGTTCGGCGGGAGGGATTTCAGGGACTTCCTCTCTTTTCCCTATTCGGCGAGGGTAAAGCGGAAGCTCACCCCGAAGTTGGTGTTGGAAGTATCGAAGGAGCCGACAAACGGCTGGTTGATCACTTTGTCGTAGTAAACCCTGAGCTGGAACCTGTCGCTGAGCATGTAATCGGCTGTGGCTTTGATGGTCACGGCATTCTGACCGGCGGTGAGCTGATCGGTGTTCTCCACCAGTTTTCTCAGAACGGTTTTATTTTTCCTGAGGGAGACGTCGGCTCTGAGGGTCAGGTCATTGGAGTAGGAACGTTGTGCGTTTTTGGTTTTCAGGATAAGGTCCATACGGGTAAACCGGTAGCCTACCCCGAAGATGTATTCGTTGCTCAGCACCTCCGTCAGTTGATTGTTGGCGAAGGAGAGGGCCATGGAGCGGGTACGTTTGATCTCACCGCGGGTGGTCAGGTCGTTGATCCAGGTGATGTCCATGTTGATGAGCGGGCTGAAGGTCTCGTTAACGCTCACCGAGTTGAACTCATAAGCGGGGAGGAAGTTGTTCTGGATGTCGCGCACATAGCTGAAGCCGTCGTTTTCGGCCAGGTAGTTGAGGTTGGTGAGGAAGGAGCCCACATTATAGCTGGAGCGGTAGGCGTGGGTGAAGGCCATGGTTTTCATCACCTTGTTGAAGGCCGGAATCTTGGAGACCATCCCCTCGTATTGGATTCTCCAGTTGGGGCGGATGTACTTGAGGGGAGGGAACATGTTGAGGGAGACCTTGTGGGGGTCAGCACCCTGATAGGCGGCGAGGAAGGCGGGGACCAGCACCTCGACGGAGGTGGGGCCATAGCCATCAGGGAATCCTGTTTCCGGGTTGATGGCCGTGGGGTCGTAGCCGTGGGCGGCAGGGCGGCGGGCGGCCAAACGGCGGGCAATGATGATGCGGTAGTCTTTCAGTTTTTCAAAGGCTTCCGACTGGTGGACCTCCTCCTTGCCAAGGGCAAAAAAGGCCGTTCCCCAGGTGAGCACCGACATGCTGAAGTTGCCCCGTTCGGAGAAATTCTCGGCATTGAAACGGCTGTTGACCGGGTCGTAGTTGTAGAACTCGCTGATATTTTTGGACATGGCCCGATCGGCATTCACGTCGATTCTCAGGTCGGGGAGGGGTTCCACGTCGGCACGCAGTGAGATCCGTTCATTGCTGGTGAACTGGAAGGGCGTGTTGAGAATGGGATCGGTGGTCAGCCATCCTCTCTGGCCTGCGTTCTGCGCAAACTGCCGGTCCTGCCATCCCATAAGGAACGGCAGTCCGGGTGCATAACTGCTGCCCATGGTACGGCCGAAGAGCCCCTGGTCAGGGGTGTACATTCCACCTCCCAGGAAGGCCGGTTCCGGAAGATAACCCGGAAGCACCGATCCTCCCGTAAGGTTATACGTCACCGAGAGGTTACGCACTCCGGTGGCCATACGCAGGGCCACGTCAAGGATCTCCCGCATGATGTCCTTATCCACCTTACCTGTGACCTGAACCGTAGCCGCGGCCACACTGTCGGTAGCTGTAAACTCGATGTTGTCACGGTCTATTTTTCTGACTCTGCCGGAGATGGTCTTTCCGTCGGCTGAGGTGACCTTCAGGGTCACATCCTTTTCTCCCAGCTTATGGTTGATGGTCACGGGCACCCCGGGCCGCAAGGTCACGTTGGCCTGGTTGAACTCAGGAGCCTCCTTCACCTGGGGCCGCTCCCTGACCTGCTGCTGCTCCCGCCGGCTTCCCGATGAACCCATCTGATTACGGTCTCCCGAACTGCCGTAATTGCCATAACTCCCATACCGGCTGCGGCCTGTATTCTGGAATTTGGTCTCCAGTTTCTGAAGATAAGGCACTTTATTGTACAGGGAGGTCAGGTTGACACTTCCCATGATGCTGATATTCTGTGAATTCTGGATGTTGTTCCCCAGCCGTATGGTGTCAGAGGTCACCGGTCCGGCCTGCCAGTTGTAACTCCCCTGATAGCGGCTGGTGACACTGATGAAATTGAGGGCCTTGATCAGGTTCATGGGTAAGGTGTAGGTGATGTTGACATTGTGGTTGTACAACACCGGTCTTCCCATGGCCAGCAGGTTGGAAACCAGGGAATCGCGCTTCCACTCGTAATCATTGTCCCTGCGGTTGAAACGCCCCTCCGGCTCATCGATGCGGTTGGTCCCCTGTGAGGAGAAATCGGCCTTCAGGTTGCGGGTGATGTCATAGATCAGGTCGAAATTGCGGTTCCAGAGGAAGTCCTTCTCAAAAGTCCTGGGCAGGATCAATCCCGGGTTGGTAATATTTCTGGCCTGCACTTCATTGTAACGCCGGTAAAGGTCTGTCCTGAACGAGAGTTGGGTGGGCAGAGGGTAGAGGTTGAAGTCGCCGATCAGTTTCAGGGGGCCTTTCTGGAGGAATTGTACCTTCGAAAGGGGGCTCCACAACTCGGGGCGGGTATTGAAGTTGTAGGAGAGCATGCCCCGGTATATCTTGTCGACGTTGTATTCGGTGTTGATATTTCTTTTAAAAACCTCGTTGTAGGAGTAGGTCAGGGCGAAATTCCCGGGGCTCCACAGTTTGGCGGGTTTAGGGGTTTCCTGTTGGGGGTCGACCCGCACATTGGTGAAGTTGAGGCTTTTGCGCACCACCAGGTCCTGGGCGATATGCCGCAGCGAGTCCTGTTCCCGGCGCGATTCGGTCCGGTCAAGGCTCTCCTTCAGTTCAATATCGGGGTTGGTAGGGTCATACTTGGGCATGGTATTGCTCTTCGAGTAGCCGTAATAAAGGGGGATATTGACGCCGGCTTCTTTGGGGAAGAAACGCCCCAGGTCGATAGAGGAGGCGATATCGTATTCGGCCAGATTGTCGATACTGCGCTGGTTGACATTTTGCTGGATGCTTCCGAAGCCGGCGGTGCGGGTTCTACCGGCCATAGTGACCGATCCCAGGTCGGCCAGCCGGGCCGTCATGCGGGCATTGGCGGCCCATCCCCCCTGTTCATCAAACTCCGACAGGCGCAATTCGTTGACCCAGACCTCTACGGCACGCGTGCCGATATCGTTGACCCTCTTTTTGTTACGGATACCCATCATCATCACCTGCACATTGCCCAGGTTGGGAGATCCCTTCACCTTGATCAGGTTTTTGTTGCCGTTCCAACCCTGGTGCCGCTGCTCATAGACATCCATGATCCTTAACCTGGAGCCGGCTTTCCGCATTTCGGCATCCCTGTCGAGTTTGACATTGGTGAAATAATCCAGGGGGATGTCGAGGCGGTTGGCATCGGGCCACACCTCGTAACGGTCGGCCTCGATCTCGCCGTTGTAACGGCCGGCAGGGGTCAGCTTCAACGGAATTTCATATTCATAATAGTTGTAGTTGTAGTCAGAACCCAGCCTGATGAAAAACACCAGTTCGTCGTCTTTCAGGGAGGCTCCCTCGGGTTCTTCGGCATGGATCTCCATTTTCAGTCTTTTATACCGGCGGAAATCCATGTAAAGACTCTTATAGGCGGCACGAGCATCCCCGGGCTCCAGTCCGGAAACCTTCATGACCATAGACTGCTCGTTGAGCTGACGCAATTGCGGATTGGCAGGGTCGATCACCCTGTCGATGCCGGGAGGAAGGATGTAGTTGACCGGTGACTTACTGCCGTTTTCCTCGATGTTCACGGCCGAAATATCAAAGGTCGCTTCTACCGATTCGGGAGAACCCTCTTCGGCCAGGGTCCTGGTGTAGCGCCGCCAGTCGGCCCTGACCAGGTCAAGGGTGGCAAAACGCAATACCACAGGATCTTCAAAACCGTTCAGGAAAAGCCTCAGAAACCGTATCGACTTGAAATCAGAGATGTTACCGAAAACCTGGTTGTATTCCCTGACGGGGATCTTGAACTGGTACCAGTTGACCTCCCCGATGGTTCCGTTCTTCAGCTGGACCCGGCTCTTCTTGACATCGTTGATGTAGTTCTTGCCCAGTTCCAGGTCTTCACGGCGCAGGCTGACCCGGTACTGGTAATATCTCTCATATTCATTGAGGGTGTTGTCATTGTTGATGTCTTCCACGTCGGGAAGAGTGGAGGCCGAGGTGGGATAGGATTCAGGTGACATCTCGGTGGTGGGCGAGTTGCCTTCGGGTCCGTTGAAGCGTTTGTAACGCTCGAGAATGGTCAGTTCCTGGTCGTCGTAGTCTGATCCCCGGTAGTAGTGGTAGTCGTCTTTGGCGGGGTCTTTGGCGATGTTCTCATAGACTTCGGAGGAGACGACCGATTTCAGTTCTTCGAGGTAATCGCTGAAGAAGCTGTTTTCATCGGTGTTGTTCATCCCGTCGAGGCCCAGGTCCTGGTATTTGCGGGAGCCGGGGTTGTTGTCAAAGGCGTTGACCAGCGACTGCTGGGTGGAGATCCTGCCCCAGACGGTTGTATCCAGGTTAGTGAGGTTGGACGAGGTAGGCAACCCGTTTTCGAAAGATTTGCGACCGTCGCGCAGGATATCTTCCGAGATGTCGCCCAGGTTGAAGTAGAGGTCACCTCCCGAGGTTGCTCCAACGGTATCATTGACGAAGGGGTCCATCATCCAGAATTCGATGAACTCGATATTGGCGGTTTCGAAGTCGCTGTTTTCTATTTTGCGCATGATACCACCCCAGCGGGAGGCGGGATCGCGCAGCGCTCCCTCGGGAGTGACCCCTGCCGAATAGAGCGAAGGCCGGGTATCGAAGTTGTAGGGTCCTTTTTCCGAAGGATAGAAGGCCAGGTCGAACATCGAAATGTTGGTCGGCTGACCCACCGGTGACTCCTTGGCGGGAAAGATCTCCTTCTCGAAGACTTCACGCACCAGGTGGTTAGATTGCTGGTCCTTGTCATTTTTGATATGACCCGGTGTCAGGGTGCTGCTGCGCAGGAAGAGCGGATCGATGATATACCAGGCCAGGAGGGCCCTGTTCAGGCCATAATCTATCTGGTTGGCCAGGTTGCCTTCCGGGAAGAGGGGCTGGTTCTGGGGGGTGGACGCCAGCACCCAGGCCTGGCGGGCTTTCAGGTCAATGGAGGTTTTGGTGCCTTCGAAATCGTCGACATAGGCGTTGCCGCTCTTTTCGATCACCCGGGAGTGGCCGGGAAGGAGCTGGGCAAATTCGGCTTCGAAATCGATGGAGGAGGGGGCTTTGGTGCTGATCAGGGGCAGCTTGTCGATGGCTCTGGTCAGCAATTGGCTTTCGGTCGAAAAACGGGCGTCCATTCCCAGCATCAGGTTGGAAATCGGATCCATGCCATAGTCTACCTTCTGCGTCAGCGGGCGTTCCTGCATATAGAGGGCCGTGGCCCCCAGGTTGAAACGGTCGGAAAAAGCATAGTTGGCATGGGCCCCTAATAGGCTCTTCCGCTGCATCGAGAAGAGATCCTGGCTCTCGGTGGAGACCTGAATGGGCGTGCCCGCCTCCAGCAAACCGGGATTGATGACCGTCACCCTTCCCAGGGTATAGTCGACCGTGTAATCCACATTCTCAACCAGTTCCCGCCCGCCTGCCGTGACCTTCACCGACCCCGGGGCCAGGTTGAATGATCCGACCATGATATCGGAACTCGACGACCCCTTGTAACTCCCCGTCAGCCTGAACTTGTTGTGTTCGGCATCCTGCTCGGCCACCGTTTTGGTAGAATCATAAAGCGAACGGTAGGTGTATTTGTCGATCAGCCGTGCATCCTGCAGCGAGTCGGCAAGATGAGTGCCGAAAGGTTCCAGAACAGGGAAGATGATTCTTCCCGAATTAGAGTGGACGGTAATTCCCTCGATATAGTCAAACACCCCGTCGCGGTAAGGATCCTGTTGTTTATTGAGTTTGTCGAGGTTCATGACATTCAGCAGGATATGACCGTTGATTCTGCCTTCCGGGATGTAGTTGATATAGGTCCCGGTGGAGTCGTTCATATAAACGACATTAAGGTTGAAGTCGGTGCTGGTGAGCTGATAGGCGTTCAGGTTGTAGACGTTTTTCATCATCAGGTTCCAGGTGGGCAGCCCGGGAGATAGATTGGTGCCTTTGACCAGCTTAAGGATCAGGGTTTGAGGGGCATCGATCCCGTCGGTCGAGAATTCCCCGACCTGGAAAACCTGACCGTTGACGGTATAGTTAAAAGCCACGGCGAGGATCTCGTCGTTGTTGAGCGCCGTATTGAGGGAGATATAGCCCAATCTCTGGTTGACGGTATATTCCGATTCGGTGAGTTTACGGGCCTGTTCGATCTTCTCGAAGTCGCGGCCGCCGACAAAGTCATTGCCAAACTGAGCCATCACCGGGGTGATAGACTGGATGTCGCGGATGCCTGCGTAGGTCGTCGCCATCTCCTGGTAGAGGCCGTTGGCCCCGTTGTTGGGATAGATACTCCCGGGAAAGGGCTGACCCGCTGTTTGCTGGAAGCCCGGCACAGGATTGTAGATATGGGGGTTGTGTTCCCCCAGATCCTGAAGGGCCAGGATATTCCGTGATTCCGTGAAATTCCCCGACTTGTTGGTCACCCACACCTCTATCTTGTTGATGGTGACTCCTGACCTGATGATGGGCAGACTGCGTAGTGCCTCGTCGTAGTTGTCGCGGAAATACTGGGAGAGGAAAAAGTGACGGTTAGCATCGTAATCGGTCGCCGAGATCTCGAAATTGGTGATCTGTGCCCCGCCCTCGGTCTCTACGGTCTTGGTCTCCCCTTTGTGCTGGGAGAAAAGGGTGGTGAGGGTCAGCTTTCCGAACTGCATCTCTGCCTTGACCCCAAAAAGATTGGACGCCCCCGTGATCAGGGAGCCATTCAGGGGCAGGGAGACATTCCCGGCTTCTATTCTTTTGATGATTTCGTCTTCTTCACCCGTGTACTCGAGGTTCATCTTGTTCTCATAATCAAAGGTCGCCTCGGTATTGTAATTGACCCGCATGTTCATCTTGGTGCCGATCTGGCCCATGACGTTCATCTGGATCTTCTGGTCGAAATCGAAAGTAGGCACTTTTTGCAACCTGACAGGGATGGCCGGGTTGGCGGTTTTGTTCACCTGGTACCCGAAACTCACCTCCACATATCCCTGCGGCTTGATATTGATGGTGTTCCCGCCGAAAATCCGGTTGAAGACCTCACTCTGGATGGTAAGACCGGGGAGCAGACCGCTGCTTTTTTCCATTTCGGAGAGGTTCTGCCGCTGTTTCCAGTAGTCGTTGACCGACTTACGGAAATCATAGCCTATATAGTCGTCGAGCGACATGGTCTGGGGAAGACGGTAGTTGAGGGTCCCCACTTTTTCATAAAAGATGTATTGGCCGGTAGCCGGGTCGTACTCCACCTGGCGCTGAATGTTCTGTGGTTTTTTCAGGAAGAGGGAAGAGGTATCCGGGTTTTCAGGATGGCCGAAAGCAGGCTGGTCCCTGAAGGGAAAGCGAAGGGGGCCCGTGGTGTCGCTTCTGACCGTATCGGTTGCCACAAAGGGGGAGGAGTCAAAAGGAGGAAAGCTGCGATGGCTTTCTTCAGCCCTGGAACCCACCCCTCCGGTGAGCGCATAAAAGAAGACCAATACAGTGAGCAGCAGTATATTTTTGACTATCTTGTACAATCTCATCCAACTCGTTATAACCTTTTTAGTGTAAGCTTGATCATGGTTTCCACGCCGGCTTCGGGGTTTTCCTTGCATACCCTGGCCAGCGCCGCTTCTGCCTCTTTTCTGCCGAAACCGAGCATTACCAATGCTGATAACGCTTCATTGCGGGAGGTATTGCTCTCGGGGATCAAAATTTGTTCGGTGGCAGCCCCCCGGGTCACCTTGTCCCTGAGGTCAATGATGATCCGCTGGGCGGTTTTGATGCCGATGCCCTTGACCGATTTCAGAAGCACGACATTCTCGGTGGAAATGGCCGCGATGATCTCGTCGGGAGAGAGCGAGGAGAGCATCATCAGAGCGGTGGCAGCCCCCACGCCATTCACCGACAGCAGGTTCCGGAAGAGCTCCCTTTCACTTTTCCCTGCAAACCCATACAGGAGATGGGCATCCTCCCTGACCACATAATGGGTGTAGAGACGGGCTTCTTTCTTACCGTTGAGGGCGGTGTAGGTATTCAGCGAAATAGAGATGAAATAGCCGGTACCGCCCGACCGGATGACCACAAACGTGGGATTTAACTCCTCTATTTCCCCTTCAATGAATTCATACATGGTTGTAGGGTCAGAGGGTATCGTCACTGCCTCCCAGGTCGATGTTTTCGTCGACCTGGTTGGGATTGATATCAAATTTTTTCAGGGGGTCGTGGGAGACTTCCCTGTAGATCTGCCGGTTTTTATGGACGTCAATGGCCAGGTAAAGGGCTTCCCTGAAGGAGTCGGGCGAGGCCTTATCTTCACCGGCGATATCGTAGGCGGTGCCATGGGCAGGAGAAGTTCTGACCACCGGAAGCCCTGCTGTGTAGTTGACCCCTCTCTCAAAGGAGAGAAGTTTGAAGGGGATCAGACCCTGGTCGTGGTACATGGCCAGTATCGCGTCGAAGTGGGCGTAATGACCTGAACCCCAGAAGCCGTCGGAAGGATAAGGCCCCAGGGCGGTAATCCCCTCATTACGGGCCTGCTCCAGTGCCGGAATGAGAATCTCCTCCTCCTCCTTGCCGATAAGGCCGGTATCGCCGGCATGGGGATTCAGACCCAGGACCGCGATACGCGGGTTGGTGACCTGGAAATCCTCCAGCAGGCTCCTGTTGATCACCCTGATCCGGGAAAGAATCTTCTTGCGGGTGATCTGCCGTGCAACGTCAGCCAGGGGAATGTGACCCGAGACCACTCCTACCCTGAGGTTCTCACCCACCATCAGCATCACCACATCGTCGGACTTGAATTGCTGGGCCAGGTATTCGGTGTGGCCCGGAAAAGTAAACTGGCTGCTCTGAATATTGTATTTGTTGATGGGAGCGGTCACCAGCACATCGATCAGCCCCTTCTGGATGTCGCCAACGGCCCTCTCCAGGGCCATCAGTGACGACTCTCCCGCCGAAGGCGTTGACTTGCCCAGTTCCACCCTGATGTTCTCATCGATGCAGTTGATGATGTTCACCTTATTGGCCGCAGCCTCCTGCGGATGACGGATATGGTTGTAACTGATGTGCTCGACATTGAGGGCTTTCCGGTGATAGGCGGCTACCTTGGGCGAACCGTAGATCACCGGTGTGCACATCTCTAAAATCCGGGGCTCCATCAGGGTTTTGATAATCACCTCATAACCGATGCCATTGATATCACCATGGGTGATGCCAACCTTTATTTTTGTATTGTAAACCATAACTCCTGGTAATTAGTTCGTTTTCTCACGCTGAGAGGGCAAATTTACGTTTTTATTTTATTATCGGGAATATCCGTTATTTTTGACCTCCTGCTTCCGGAAATGAGGAATAGAAGATGAACACAGATCAATTGTTTTACCGTGCCCTGGAGGGAGAGGCCCTGAGTGTGGATGAGGGGCTCTGGTTGTATGAGCAGGCTGGCGGGGGCGAGCTGATGGCTGCTGCCGATGAGGTGCGCCGCCGGCAGCAGCCCGGTGAAAAGGTGGGTTGGATCATCGACCGGAATATCAATATTACCAATGTCTGCATTTCGGGGTGCCAGTTTTGTAATTTTCATTGCAAGAAAGGGGATGAGGCCGCTTATATCACCTCCATGGAGGAGTATATCCCCAGGATTGAGGAGCTTTTCAGGGCCGGTGGGCGGCAGGTGCTCCTGCAGGGGGGCATGCATCCCCAATTGGGTTTGGATTTCTATACCACGCTATTCCGGCAACTGAAAGAACGGTTTCCGGCGTTGAAACTCCATGCCCTGGGGCCTCCGGAAGTGGTTTTCATTGCCCGTAAAGCACGGAAATCTTACCGCTATGTTCTGGAAGAATTGGTGGAGGCCGGACTGGAGAGCCTGCCAGGGGCGGGTGCTGAGATCCTCTCCGACAGGGTGCGGCGTGTCATCTCCCCGGGGAAGTGCAAAACGGAGGAGTGGCTCAATGTGATGCGGGAAGCGCACAAGATGAACCTGGTTACCTCAGCCACCATGATGTACGGTCATATGGAGACCCTCCGTGAAAGAATTGAACATCTCAACCACCTGCGCACGGTCCAGGCCGAAAAACCTGCCGGGGCCCATGGTTTCGTCACTTTTATCCCCTGGCCCTTCATGGATGAAGGCACCGCCCTGCAGAAACAGGGCATCCACAACCGGAGTACGGCCCACGATTATCTCCGGCTGGTGGCCATCAGCCGGCTGATGCTTAACAATATTCCTCATATCCAGGCTTCCTGGCTCACGGTGGGGGCGGTCACCGGACAACTGGCGCTCCATGCCGGGGCCGACGATTTCGGTTCCATCATGATGGAAGAAAATGTGGTCTCCAAAGCCGGAGCACGCTATAGTTTCGATGCCCGGGGGATACAACAAGCCATCATCGATGCCGGCTTCGAACCCCGCTACCGCAACCAGGCCTACCAGGACGACACCCTTTAGGAAGATTAGAAGGTCAGAATATCAGAAGATTAGAATATGAAAAGGTCAGAATGACAGGAAAGTCTTAAATCTTAAGTCGGCAATCAGAGGTTATAAATATTGATAATCAGTGGATTAGCATCAGATAGTTCTCCTTCACCTCCATCTGTCAGCAGACGGACTCCACTTCGTTCTGCCTTCACCTCCATCTGTCAGCAGACGGACTCCACTTCGTTCTGCCTTCACCTCTACCTTCACCTGGGCCGAAGGCCCTCTTGTCCCGGCCCCAAAGCTGTGAGGGCCTATATGATGTTCAGTTTTTTGCCGGCACGGATAAAAGCCTCGATGGCGTGGTCTATTTGTTCCACGGTGTGGGCCGCCGAGATCTGCACGCGGATGCGGGCCTTTCCGCGGGGTACCACGGGGAAGACAAAGCCGATCACATAGACGCCTTCCTTCAGGAGTTCGTCGGCAAAGCGGATGGCCTTGGGTTCATCGTAGATCATGACCGGGATGATGGCCGTATTCCCTTTTACCAGGTCAAATCCTGCGGCTTCCATGCCGGTGCGGAAGCGGTTGGCCTTGACCATCACACTGTTGGGGAGCTCGGAGCTCTCCTCCAGCAATTCAATCGCCTGCAGGGTAGCGCCCACGGTGGCCGGCGCCAGCGTGTTGGAGAAGAGGTAAGGCCGTGACCGCTGACGGAGCATTTCGATGATCTCCTTTCTTCCGGAGGTGCACCCCCCGTTGCCACCGCCCATAGCCTTGCCAAAGGTGGTGGTGATCAGGTCTATTTTTCCCAACAGGCCATAATGTTCAGCGGTACCGCGACCCGTGGGACCGATATAACCTGTGGCATGCGAATCATCCACCATCACCAGGGCATCGTATTTCTCACAAAGTTCTACTATTTCAGGGAGTTTGCATATGTCCCCGTCCATGGAGAACACCCCGTCGGTGACGACGATGCGGTAATTGGCCGATTGGGCCTCCTGAAGGCATTGCTCCAGCTGAGCCATGTCGGAATGTTTGTAACGGAACCGCTGGGCCTTGCACAACCTTACCCCGTCGATGATCGAAGCGTGGTTGAGTTCATCGGAGATGATGGCGCTCTCCTCACTCAGAAGAGGCTCAAAGACCCCCCCGTTGGCATCAAAGGCCGCACAATAGAGAATCGTGTCTTCGGTGCCCAGAAATTCAGAGACTTTCTTTTCGAGATCTTTGTGGATCTTCTGGGTTCCGCAGATGAACCGCACCGAGGAGAGTCCGAAACCCCAGTCGTTCATGATCTCCTGGGCTGCTTTAATCACCGCGGGGTGCGAGGCCAGCCCCAAATAGTTGTTGGCACAGAAATTCAGTGCCCTCTCCCCGGTCTGGAGGGTGATTTCAGCCCCTTGCGCCGAAGTGATGATCCGCTCGGTTTTGTATAATCCCTGTTCCTTAAGACCTTCAAGGGTCCTGGCAAGCTCTTGTTTCATTTTTCCGTACATAGCCCTTATAATTTAAAATCAGCGGCCAAAATAATAAAAAGAAGCTGTTCTTTTTTGTGATAAATGACAGGTGCCGCTTTTCTCTATCTTTGCACCAAATTTGAAAGAGATGAGTGAAAGGAGAGTTCGTGTGCGTTTTGCACCCAGTCCGACGGGTCCCCTCCACATGGGTGGGGTCAGAACCGCCTTGTTCAATTACCTGTTTGCGCGCAAGCATGGGGGTGATTTTCTGTTGCGTATAGAGGACACCGATCAGACCCGGTATGTTCCCGGAGCGGAGGAATACATCGTGGAGAGTCTACGCTGGTGCGGGCTGATTCCCGATGAGGGGCCGGGATTCGGTGGGGCCTATGGGCCATACCGGCAGAGTGAGCGCAAGGAGATCTATGCCGGTTATGCGCGTCAGTTGGTGGCGTCGGGGTGGGCCTATTATTCATTCGACACGCCTGCCGAACTGGATGCCTACCGTGCAGAAGCCGAAGCTGCAGGCCTCACCTTTTCCTATGGGCCGGCCACCCGGATGCGCCTGAAGAACTCCCTGTCGCTTCCCTCCGGGCAAGTTGAGCGGCTGATCGGGGCCGGCGAGCCTTTCGCCATCCGTTTCAAAATGCCCGAAGCGCTCGACGTTACCGAGGAGGATCTGATTCGCGGGAGCGTCACCTTCAACACCCGTGAACTCGATGACAAGGTACTATATAAATCAGACGGCATGCCCACCTACCACCTGGCCAATGTCGTCGACGATCACCTGATGGAGATCTCCCATGTCATCAGGGGAGAGGAGTGGCTCCCCTCCCTGCCTCTGCATGTTTTGCTCTACCGGGCTTTCGGATGGGAAGAGACCCGGCCGCGCTTTTCGCACCTCCCCCTGATTCTCAAACCCCAGGGCAAGGGCAAGCTGAGCAAACGCGATGGCGACAAGATGGGGTTTCCGGTTTTTCCTTTGCTCTGGAAAGATCCCGAAACCGGGGAACACTACCGGGGCTACCGCGAAGATGGCTATTTCCCCGAGGCGTTCCTCAACCTGCTGGCCCTGCTGGGATGGAACCCCGGCACCGACCAGGAGATCTTCTCTCTGGAGGAGATGGCCGCAAGTTTCAGCCTCGAAAGGGTGGTCAAGTCGGGATCCCGCTTTGACCCCGAAAAAGCCCGCTGGTTCAACCGCCAGTACCTCCAGAAAAAATCAGCACAGGAGCTGGCCCGGCTGATGGTGCCTCTCCTCTATGCCAGAAATATCACCGTCACCCTGGCTACCGTGGTCGCCGTGGTCGAAGAGATCAAGGAAAGATGCGATTTCGTTGGTGACTTCTGGGAACAAGGACGTTATTTCTTCGAGGCTCCGGCAGAATACGATGAAAAGGCTGTGGCCAAACGGTGGAAACCAGGGATCCCCCAGGCTGTGGAAGAAATCGCCCACCAGCTATCACAGGCTGAAGTGTGGCATGCCGTCCCCCTGAAAGAACAGTTCTCGGCCTTTATGAATGAAAAAGGATACCATTTCGGTGACGTCATGAACGCCTTGCGCATCTGCCTCGTAGGTGGAAACGTGGGACCTGATCTCTTCCGCATCTGCGAACTCCTGGGGAAAAACGAAACCCTGACCCGCCTCCAAGCAGCCCTCACAAAACTGGGCCCCCGCTAAGATTCCGGATTTCGGATTCCCGACTCAGGATTCCCGATTCCCGACTCAGGATTCCAGATTCTAGAAGGATGAACTGTTGTCCCAGCAATGGGTGCAA
>CAZKIU010000014.1:83787-86818 GCA_964552955.1 uncultured Prolixibacteraceae bacterium | reverse complement strand
GGCCCAACAGCGCCATATGGTCAAAACTGATATTGGTGATGATACTCACCTCCGGGATGATGATGTTGGTCGAGTCGAGGCGGCCCCCCAGTCCCACCTCGATGACGGCTATATCGACCTTGCGACGGGCAAACCAGTCGAATGCCATGGCTGCCGTAAGTTCGAAAAATGAAGGGGCAATGCCCTTATCGCGGTTTCTGGCATGAAAATCACCGACCATCCTGATGATTTCGGCTTTGGGAATCATCTTTCCGTTGATGCGGATCCTCTCACGGAAGTCGACCAGGTGGGGCGAGGTGTAAAGGCCGGTTTTGTATCCCGCCGACTGCAGCACGGCGGCCAGCATGTGCGATACCGATCCCTTTCCGTTGGTGCCGGCGACATGCAGCGTAGGATAATTCCGGTGGGGATGCCCGTAGAGGTCGTCCAACAACAGGGTGTTCCCCAGGGAATGTTTATAAGCTGCCGGTCCCGTGCGCTGAAACATGGGCAAACGGTTGTAGAGATAATCCAGAATAGCCTGATAGCGGTCCATAACCTATATTTATTAACTGTTACAAGTTTATTAATTTCTCACCGCGATTCCGGAAAAGGAACCCGAATTAATTACATTTACAAAAATCAAAATTCGGGAAATGCCTAAAAAGAAGATTAAGAGCAAGATTTTTATTCTTGACACCAACGTGATTCTGCACGATCACACCTGTATTTACCAGTTTGAGGACAACGACATTGTTCTTCCCATCGTTGTGCTGGAGGAGCTGGATAAATTCAAACGGGGGAACGACCTGATCAACTACCAGGCGCGGGAATTCGTCAGGCTGCTGGATGAGATTGTAGGCGATGAGCTTTTCAACGGGGGTAAATCGTTGGGGCCCACGCTGGGGAAGTTACGCATTGAGACCGGCAAGCCGTATTCTGCGGAACTCAGGAATTCCTTTCATGAGGACATCCCCGACCATCAGATTCTCTCCATTGCCGAGTATACCGCCAAAGCGAATCCTGACCGGAAGACCGTCTTGGTGAGCAAGGATATCAACCTGCGGATGAAAGCCAAGTCGCTGGGTATTCAGGCCGAGGATTACAAATCGGACCAGGTACGGGATGTCCATAATCTGGAGCAGACGGTGGCTGTTTTCGACAATTTCAGTACCGATCTGATTGATATGCTCTACCATGAGGGTTCCTTTGCTATTCAGGCGGTCGAATGGAATTATAAACCCGAAGCCAATGAGTGTTTTATTCTAAAGGGGGGGAGTTCGAGTGTGCTGGCCCGTTACGATGCCACCAACAAGCTGGTGCGCCGGTTGGAGAAGAAGAGTGTATACGGCATTAAACCGCGTAATGCCGAACAGACCTTCAGTATTGATGTGTTGACCGATCCGGAGATCAAGTTGATTGCACTGACGGGTAAGGCGGGGACAGGCAAGACGCTGCTGGCCCTGGCGGCAGCCCTGGAACAACATCGCCAGTTCGAGCAGATTCTGCTGGCCCGCCCCATTGTAGCCCTGAGCAACCGCGATCTGGGATTCCTTCCGGGTGATGCCATGGAAAAAATAAATCCTTACATGCAGCCCCTTTACGATAACCTGGGTGTCATCAAGCATGTGTTCAACGCCCGTAGTCCCGAATACCAGAAAATCGAGGAACTCCAGAAAGACGACCGGCTGGTGATCACCCCGCTGGCTTATATCAGGGGCCGTAGCCTCTCCAATGTCTTTTTTATCATTGATGAGGCCCAGAACCTGACTCCCCACGAAATCAAAACCATCATCACCCGTGCCGGTGAAGGCACTAAGATGATTTTTACAGGCGATCTCCAGCAGATCGACTCCCCTTATCTTGATATCAAGTCGAACGGACTGGCCTATCTGACGGAGCGGATGAAAGGCCAGGATATCTTTGCCCATATCAATCTGCTTAAGGGAGAACGCAGTTTCCTGGCGGAACTGGCCAGCAACCTGTTGTGATGTAAAAAAATCATACCTTTGTGCCTTTAATTGAAAGGTATGAATTATAAGGGGAAAAGAGTGGCTTTCCAGACCTTGGGCTGCAAGCTCAATTTTTCAGAGAGCTCGGCCATCGCCCGCTCCCTGGAGGAGGTAGGATTTGAGCGGGTGGCTTTTGAGGAGAAGGCTGATCTTTATGTCATCAATACTTGTTCGGTCACCAACGCGGGTGACAAGAGCAGCCGCAATGCCATTCGCCGGGCCATCCGGTCCAATCCCTCGGCTTTCGTGGTGGTCATTGGGTGTTATGCCCAGTTGAGCCCGGAAGAGATTGCGGCCCTCGAAGGGGTGGATCTGGTGCTGGGGACGCGCGAGAAGTTCAATGTGGTCTCTTATCTGGGGGACCTTCAGAAGCGCCCTGGAGCTGAAATCGCCTCCACCCGTCTCCAGCAGGTCAGGGATTATCATCCTGCCTTTTCTCAGGGCGACCGTACGCGCAGCTTTCTGAAAATACAGGATGGATGTGACTATTATTGCACCTATTGTACGATACCTTTTGCCCGCGGACGGAGTCGCAATGCCTCCGTGGCCGATACCGTCATGGAAGCAGAGGCTGCTGTCGCCCGGGGTTTCAGGGAGATCGTCCTGACGGGTGTCAATATTGGTGATTTCGGAAAATCGACGGGTGAGCGTTTCCCCGAGTTGCTGGCCGCTCTCGAAAAGGTGAATGGCCTTCGCCGGCTCCGCATGGGATCAGTGGAACCCAACCTGCTTACCGATGAAGTCATTGATAGGGTGGCCGCTTCCACGGTCATCATGCCCCACTTTCACATCCCTCTTCAGGCAGGGTCCGATGAGGTCCTGGCCCTGATGAAACGCAAGTACACTACGGAACTCTTTGCCGGCAGGGTAGCCCGCATCAGGGAAACACTCCCCTTTGCCTTCATCGGCGTCGATGTGATCGCCGGAACCAACGGGGAGACCGAAGCGCTGTTCCAGGCCTCGTACCATTTCATCAACAGCCTGGAGATCTCACAGCTCCACGCCTTTCCCTATTCCGAACGGCGGGGCACCCGCGCTCT
>CAZKIU010000014.1:59989-83687 GCA_964552955.1 uncultured Prolixibacteraceae bacterium | reverse complement strand
TCGGCCATCCTGCCGGATGGCTCCATGCAGGGCGCGTGGATGGAATGATTCCGGGAGGGAAAAACGGGCATCACGCCGACCGGACTGGTAATCATGATTAGTGCGGATAAGCGACCGGGTATTTCTGTTGACATGGTTAAGATGTATGGGGGCGAGGTTAGAACGTTTATTTTCATAAAGATATGGATTACAAGAAGATCGCTGAGGAGATGACCGGGGTGGCCCGCGAGGCAGGCCGTTTCATCCGCGAAGAGCGCAGGACCCTCACCCTGGCCGACGTGGAGACTAAGAGTCCGGCCAGTTTCGTGACTTATGTGGACAAGACTTCAGAGCAGAGGATTGTGGAGCGGTTGCGGGCTTTACTGCCTGGAGCGGGTTTTGTCACGGAAGAGGGCACCGCAGGCGCTTGCGGAGAGAAGCTGCAGTGGATCATCGATCCCCTTGACGGGACCACCAATTACATTCACGGCATTTACCCCTGTTCAGTGAGCATAGCGCTTTCCGAAGGGGAGGAGATGGTGGCCGGAGTGGTCTATGAGCTGGGGCAGGATGAGATGTTTATGGCCTGGAAGGGAGGGCCCGCCCTTCTCAATGGCAGGGAGATCAGGGTCGCTACTTCGGCACATTCTGTTGATACCCTGATTGGTACTGGTTTTCCCTATTATGACTTTGACCGCATTGACCATTACATTGCGGCCCTGAAGGAGCTGATGCGGACGACCAGGGGGTTGCGCCGGATGGGGTCGGCGGCTGTGGACCTCTGTTATGTGGCGGCAGGCCGCTACGACGCCTTCTTTGAGCATGCCCTGCATGCCTGGGACGTGGCCGCCGGGGCCCTCATCCTGCAGCAGGCCGGTGGGCGGGTCACCGATTTCAACGGCGGCGGCAACTGGCTCTTCGGGGGCGAAATCATCGCCGCCAGCGATAGCTATTTCCCTGAGTTCTTTGGGATCATCCATCACCATCTTGGCTATAAACCATAAAAAGGTATCTTTGATAAACCTTTCGGGATGAAGGGTGTTATTGGAATTGAAAAAATCAAATAACGAAATTATTCAGAATAATGAACTACGATGTTTTGGTAATCGGTAGCGGCCCCGGCGGATATGTGGCTGCCATCAGGGCTTCCCAGCTTGGATTCAGTGTGGGGGTTGTGGAAAAGGAGAATCTGGGAGGCATCTGCCTCAACTGGGGATGCATCCCCACCAAGTCGCTGCTCAAGAGCGCCCAGGCTTATGAGTATGCCCTGCATGCCGCCGATTACGGCGTAAGTATATCAGGAGAAGTCAAGCCCGATTTTGAGGCCATGGTGAAACGCAGTCGCGGCGTGGCCGAGGGAATGAGCAAGGGCATCCAGTTTCTTTTCAAGAAGAATAAAGTCGATACCATTACAGGCTTCGGTAAGCTGACCGGTAAGGGTCAGGTGGAGGTCACCGATGAGGCCGGAAATAAAACGGTGGTCACGGCCCAACATATTATTCTGGCTACCGGAGCCCGCACCCGTCAATTGCCCAACCTGCCCCTGGACTATGTCAAGGTCTTTGGTTACCGCAAAGCCATGACCCTGCCCAGCCAGCCCAAAACAATGGTGGTCGTGGGATCGGGCGCCATCGGCAGCGAATTCGCCTATTTTTACCAGTCCATCGGTACACAGGTGACGCTGGTGGAGTTTATGCCCAATGTGGTCCCCCTCGAGGACGAGGAGGTCTCCAAACAGCTCGAACGCTCTTTCAAGAAGATGGGGATGAAGGTGATGACCTCCTCCACGGTTGAAAAGGTGGATACCTCCGGTGAAGGGTGCAAGGTGACCATCAAAACCAAAAAAGGCGAGGAGGTGGTCGATGTCGATGTGGTCCTTTCGGCAGTGGGCATCACGCCAAATATTGAGGGGATCGGCCTCGAAGAGCTGGGAGTGGCCGTTGAAAACGGCCGTATAAAGGTCGATGAATATTACAAGACCAACGTGGAAGGGGTATATGCCATTGGCGATATCATTGCTACCCCGGCCCTGGCCCATGTGGCTTCGGCTGAAGGCATCACCTGCGTGGAGAAGATCGCCGGACTGAATCCCGAACCGATTGATTATAAGAATATCCCCGGGTGTACCTATACCCATCCCGAGATTTCGTCGGTAGGCCTCACCGAAGCCAAAGCCAAAGAGGCCGGCTATGAGGTGAAAGTGGGCAAGTTCCCCTTCTCCGCCAGTGGTAAGGCGAGTGCCGCCGGGCAAAAAGAGGGGTTTGTCAAACTGGTCTTCGACGCCAGATACGGTGAACTCCTGGGGGCCCATATGGTCGGAGGTAATGTCACCGAAATGGTGGCTGAGCTGGTGGTGGCCAAAAAACTGGAAGCCACCGCTCACGAACTGATCAAGGCGATTCACCCGCACCCCACGATGAGTGAAGCCATCATGGAAGCCGCTGCCGCTGCCTACGGAGAAGTCATCCACATTTGAGAAGATTGGAATCTGGAGTCTGGAATCCTGAGTCTTGAATCTGGAATCCTGAGTCTTGAATCTGGAATCTGGAATCTGGAATGTGGAATTATTGGAATTTTCTGCATTATTGTTCGAATGTTTTATAAGGCGTTGTAAATCAAGGCAAAAATTTTGTTTAATCGTATTTAATTTTACTTTTGCAAAGTTTAAAAGAACTAAACTGTTAAATATGAAGAGAACATTTCTTGTTATGTTTATGGTTGTCGCGCTGGCGTTGACCACATTTGCCGGAGGTTTGGTGACCAATACCAACCAGAGTGCGAAATATGTGCGTATGCTCAGCCGGAATGCCTCTACCCAGATCGATGCGGTCTATTTCAATCCTGCAGGGTTGACGAATATGCAGAACGGATGGCATTTTGCCTTGCACAACCAGACCATTTTCCAGGACAAACCGGTCAGCAGTGCTTTCCCACTACTGAACGACGGGGAGTATATGGGAAAGGTGAAGGTGCCTTTTTTCCCCGACGTTTATGCGGTTTATAAAATGGACCGGCTGGCCCTATCCTTTGGTTTTGGCCCGGTGGGCGGTGGGGGTTCCGCAGAATTTGAAAGGGGGCTTCCCACCTTTGAGATTCCGTTGACCAAACTGGTACCCGGACTGGCAGGACTTAAGCAGTTGCCTGACCCATATAAATATGATGTTACGGATTACGATGCCGAGTTATTCTTCAACGGCAGCTCCATCTATTTCGGGTTACAGGTAGGGGCTACCTATAAGTTCAGCGATGTGTTCTCAGGATTTGCCGGTGTGCGCTATACCCCTGCCAAAAACAATTACGAAGGATACATTAAGAATATTCAGTTGGCGGTCAATGGGAGTAAGGTGAATGCCAAGGAATGGATGACAGGCACTGCGGCTCCTACCGTTTCCGGTATTGCCGCGCAGGCCGCCGGAGCCGCACAAAGTTATTCCGGTGCGGCCACACAGGTCCAGCCATTCCTGGATAATGGATTGGGAAATATTACCTTAACCAATGCATTGAGTTATGGGCTTACCTCGGGACAGAAGGCTCAGCTTGAAGGCGCACTTGCCAATCTTGGTCTGAATCCTGCCCAGATCGCTGCCATGAACATGAGCCAGATTAAAACCTCATTCACTACAGCGGCTGCCACTTACCAGGCTACTTTCACCCAGTTAAGCCAGACGGCTTCTGCACTGACCACCCAGGGTAACGGACTGGCTGATAAGAAGGTGGAAACGACCCAGACCGGTGCCGGATGGACCCCCATCCTTGGGCTGAATCTCAACCTGGGCGAACAGCTCAATGTCGGGGTAAAATATGAATTCCAGACGGCCCTGCCGCTGACCAACGATACCCCCGTCGATGATCTGGGGGTGTTCCCCGACGGAAAAAAGGACAACTATGATATCCCGGCCATCCTTGGAGTTGGCGTAGGGTACAAACCCATCGACTGGCTGGAAACCCAGTTTTCCTACAACCTCTTCTTCGATAAGAATGTGGGCTGGGGAAACAATGTCAGGAGTGGTGCCACACGTGAAATCGATAAGAACTACTACGAACTGGCCCTGGGCCTTCAGTTTAACCTCAATGACGAGGTTTCCCTCAGCGTGGGGGCCTTCACCTCGCAACCGGGCATTGCCGACAGCTACCAAAGCGATTTCAGCTACAGCAACCCCTCCTATACCCTGGGTGGCGGTATCCAGTGGAAATTTGCCGAAAGATTCATCCTCGATGCAGGGGTGATGAATACCACTTACAAAGATAAGACGGTTACTTTCACTGATCCTGCTATAGGGAACTACACCGAAACGTTGGGAAAAACTACACTGGGACTTGCCGTGGGACTGACCTACTCTATTTTCTGAAAAGGGGGAGTATCTCTTTTCTGATCAGGCAGGGATGAATTCTGTCCCTGTGAGCACTAAAAGAGGCCAGATCAATTCGATGATCCGGCCTCTTTTATATTATATCAGGCAATACTTACGCAGGAACCTTCATCCTGATTTCTCCGGCAATGTCCCTTTCTGCTGGTTCTTAGAGATGGAGGGCCCTATGATTCCCGGATCGCTGATTGTTGTTTTGTTGCTCAGACAATGCAGTAGACGTCGTTGATTTTTGTTTTGTTGCTCAGGCAAGGCGGTAGACGTCGCTGGCCTCGTGCCGGCTGGTCAGTTTGACTTCCATTTTGGAATGGAGCGGTTCAAAGGCTGAGAAGGCGATGGCGGGGGTGTTGTTTTCCTGGGACAGGTGGCTTAAAAAAAGACACTCCAACCGGGGATGGGCGTGCTCCTGCACCAGTTGCAAGGCCTGAACATTGGACAGGTGACCGACATCGGAGGCGACCCGTTGTTTCAAAGGCCAGGGGTAGGCTCCTTCCCATAACATTTTCTCATCGTAATTGCTTTCCATAAAAACAGCCTGGCACTCCGACAGGGCTTGCCTTACCTGTTCACAGGGTGATCCGATATCGGTAAAGACACCGATGTTTTTATCTCCCTGGCTGATCCGAAAAGAACAGGGATCGGCGGCATCATGGTTTTTCAGAAAGGTGTGCACCTCAAAGGAGCCTATGGTAACCGTCTCCCCGGGCTCGAAGAGCTTCACGTAGGGCGGTCTGAAATAGACCGGCAGTGAACTCCAGGTCCTCTTTGACATCCAGATGTTGACGGCGAGCCGTTTACTCAGCACCTGGATGCCCCGGGCGTGATCGGAATGCTCGTGGGAGAGAAAGACCGCCCTGATTTTCTGAGGGTCCAGATCGCGGCTCTTCATCCGCAACAACAGCTGCTTCGTCGAAATGCCGGCATCAACCAGGATGGCTTCTCTTTCATTCCCGATGTAATAACTGTTGCCGTTGCTCCCTGATGCCAGGGCACATATCTCTATCATAACTTTAAAAATCTTAAATCTTAAATCTTAAATCTTAAATTCTCTCGACTGAGTCGAAACTCCGCTTCGCTGCGTGAATCTGGAGTCTGGAATCTGGAATCTGGAATCTGGAGTCTGGAGTCTGGAGTCTGGAGTCTGGAGTCTGGAATCTGGAGTCCTGATTATTAAATAGTTTCGGCGGGGTGCAAGGTATGGTGCTATGCGGTCCACCTCAACTTCATTTAACGAGCCGGGAGATTTCCCTGAACTCAGGGGCGGCGGAGGTACGGGTCAATTCGAAAAGAATAGACTCCACCGAGGTCATCATAATCCCTTCGTGGCGGAATCTTTCTTTGGCCAGTTCCAGGGAGGTCAGTGAACGCGAGGTAATGGCATCGGCCACGATGACCGGAAGCAGTCCGGCTTCTTTCAGATCCAGGGCCGTCTGCAAGACACATACATGTGACTCGATTCCGAAAAGGAGGACCACCCGGGTTTGGAGTGCAGTGAGCCTTTCCATCACGGCTGGCTCATCGCAACAACTGAAAGCCCTTTTTTCCAGATAAGTGAAATCAGGAAAGATCTCCCTGATTTCGGGGAGGGTCTCCCCAATGCCCCGCGTATATTGCTGGGTAACTACCAGAGGGATTCCCAGTACCTGCAATCCCCTGATAAGGGTCAGGGTGTTTCTCAGAAATTCTTCTTTTCCGGCCATCACGGGGAACAACCTCTCCTGGATGTCGATCACCAGTCCGGCCGTTCCTTTTTTGTCAATTCTCATTGTGCATGCACTTTTGTTTCATGAACCTCAGATTTTCAAATTACTGTATGAATGTAGCGCGGGCTTTGTCCCTGACCTGGGCGAAGCCGCTCAACGTCAACTTGCACTACTGCCGACCGCGTGCCGCCTTAGCTTCATTGGGGGCGCAAGCTGGGCAGCACGGGGTCCACCTTGTTCTTATCAGGCTGAAGGCTTTGGGGCTTATTTCTGACCAGCCTGTGCTCTGGACTTGTCGCCCAGGTAGCCACCGTGGTGTCTTTTAGCGTATTCCTCGTTGGTAAAGCCGATTTTTTTCATCATCAGGACCATCAGGATATCGCCGATCACGGTCATGGTGGTGGTGGAGGTACTGGGGGTGAGGCCCAGGGGGCACACCTCCGCGGGGGCGCCGGTGAAAAGGACGGCATCGGCGATGGCAGCCAGGTTGCTGTTCCTGTTGCCAGTGATGACGATCAGCGGCAACCCGGGGTAGAGATGCCCGGCCAGTTCCACCAGTTCCAGGATTTCGCGCGTCTTCCCTGAATTGGAGACCAGCAGAAGCAGGTCGTTCTCCTGGATCACCCCCAGATCGCCATGCTGCGAATCACTGGGATGAAGAAATACCGCCGGAGTTCCCGTGGAACTGAGTGTGGTGGCTATGTTCAGAGCGATCTGCCCCGCTTTCCCCATACCGCTGGCTACCAGTTTCCCCTTCTTCTGGTGCACCCTTTCATAGATGATTTCAACACACTTCCCGTAATCCTCGGTCACCGGTATGTTCCGGATGGCTTCCGCCTCTTCGGCAATAACCCTGCTGATATAATCCTTCATTTTTTCTTTTGAAATAGAGGTGCAAAAATAGAAAATTTATACCAGCCGTCGAAAGAGAGGAAAGCTGGCCTAAATTTCTTCGCTGAATTTTATTTCCCTGCATGTTTATATTAGAATAATTCCTAATTTTAACAGCTTACCATTCGGTTATTGAGGTAAGGGCTTAATAACGACCAGATAAAACAACTATGAAAATCCATGAATACCAGGCCAGGGATCTCTTTCGTAAGTATGGGATTCCGGTACCCGATGCCATTTTATGTCATTCTCCGGAAGAAGTGGAGGCCCGGGTTCCTGACGACCAACAGTTGAGAGTGGTCAAGGCGCAGGTGCATGCCGGAGGCCGGGGCAAGGCTGGTGGCGTCAAGCTGGCCCGCTCCAGGGCCGAAGCTGTGGAAAATGCCCGCAAGATCCTGGGGATGGACATCAAGGGATATACGGTGGAGAAAGTGCTCATCGGGAATGCCGTCGACATAGACAAGGAGTATTATGTTGGCCTGATCAACGACCGCAACAGCAAAAGTGTGGTATTGATGGTCAGCGCCGAGGGGGGTGTTGAGATTGAAGAGGTCGCGAAGGTGTCACCCGAGAAAATTATGAAGCTCCCCATTGATCCGCTGGCGGGACTGATGGAGTGGCAGGCACGGGAGATCGCCCTGAAGCTGATTCCCGACATCCGGCATGCCAGGGTGGTGGCCTCCATAATCCTGAAGCTCTATAAACTCTACCAGGATACCGACTCCTCCCTGGCCGAAATCAACCCATTGGTACTGACCGTCCAGGGGGAGATCATGGCCATTGACGGAAAAATGAATTTCGACGACAATGCCCTGTTCCGACAGCCGGCATTGCTGGCCATGCGGGAGGTCAACGAGGATGAGCAGAAGGAGATTGATGCCCATGAGAAGGGGCTCAGCTACATTAAGCTCGACGGCTCTATTGGCTGCATGGTGAATGGGGCCGGGCTGGCGATGGCAACCATGGATATGATCAAATTGTATGGGGGGGAGCCGGCAAATTTCCTTGATATCGGCGGTTCTTCCAATCCCCAGAAGGTCATCGATGCCATGAATATCCTGTTAAGCGACAGGAATGTAAAGGCGGTGATGATCAATATTTTCGGGGGAATCACCCGGTGCGATGATGTGGCGCGCGGACTGATCACCGCCCTGGACCAGATCAAAACCACCATTCCTATTGTCGTCAGGCTTTCAGGCACCAATGCCAAAGAGGGACTGGAATTGCTCCAGTCGACCGGGTTGCCGACAGTGGGCACTATGGGTGAAGCCGCCCGCATGGCCATTGAACTGAGTAAGCAGAGCAAGTCATAAGTGAATAACGCATTGATTGAATAGCAGATACCATGAGTATATTGGTCAATAAGGATACACGGTTGGTCGTCCAGGGGATTACCGGGCGTGACGGGGCCTTCCACGCGCAGAAGATGAAGGCTTACGGCACCAACGTAGTGGCGGGGGTCTCGCCGGGTAAGGGAGGTCAGGTCATGGATGGGATTCCCATTTTCAATACGGTAGGGGATGCCCGGGCGTCAACGGGAGCCAACGCTTCGGTGATTTTTGTGCCGGCACCCTTTGCCGCCGATGCTGTGCTGGAGGCCAGTTATGCCGGTATTGAACTGGTGGTCACCATCACGGAAGGGGTTCCGGTGCGTGATATGATCCGGGTCATGCCGCTGGCCCGCAACAACGGAACCCAACTCATCGGGCCCAACTGTCCCGGACTGATCACGCCCGGGGAGTGCCTGATCGGTATCCTGCCGGGAACTATCTTTAAAAAGGGAAATATCGGCCTGATGTCTAGAAGCGGCACCTTAACCTATGAGGTGGTCAACCTGTTGACAGAGAACAATATGGGGCAGACCACCTGCATCGGCATCGGGGGAGATCCCGTGGCCGGTCTTTATTACAGGGATTTGCTGCAGATGTTCGAGGAAGATCCCGAAACCCGGGGAGTGGTTTTGATCGGAGAAATCGGTGGGGATGCCGAAGAGCAGGCCGCCCGGTTTATCAGGGAGAAGATGACCAAGCCTGTGGTGGCTTTTATTGCCGGACAGACGGCTCCTCCCGGGAAACGGATGGGCCATGCCGGAGCCATTATCTCCAGCGGCTCGGGAACGGCTGAGGAAAAAATAAAGGCTTTCAACGCGGCAGGTGTGCCGGTAGCCAAGGAACCCTCCCAAATCCCCGGACTGCTCAGGGTATTGATTTGACTCCGGGCCTGCTCAGGGCGTTGATCTGACTCCGGAACTGCTCAGGGCGTTGATCTGACTCCGGAACTGCACCTGATAATAATCTGACTCCCGGCCTGCTCAGGGTATTGGTCTGACGCCAGGAGTGCTCTGAGCATGGATCCAGGGCCCCGGGTCAATAAATGAACAGTTATATTATGTTTTAGGCCTGATTTTGAGTTTCTGGCCGGCACGGAGGCTCTTCACATCGGTGATGTTGTTGAGCTTAATAAGATCCGAATTGGAAATCCCCGGGTATTTCCGGGCGATGGTCCACAGGTTATCCCCCTTTTTCACGGTATAGTATTCGTAATCCCCGTTGAGGGTGCCGACTGAGGCCAGCTCCCTGTTCCCGGAGTCCCCAGATAGGCTGGCGGCCGAGGGGGTCGCTGAATGGTCGGCGGAGGTGGCGGAAGCGGAGGTGGCAGGTGTGGCTTTGGACGTGTTGGTGGCGGAGGTGGGTTTGGCGGCTGTTTCACCTTGCGCAGAGGAACTGCTCTCTGAGCTCTTTTTCTCAGCCGTCTGTTTGTCTGCAACCTGGTTGTCAGGAGCCGCCTTGCCGGCCTGGGCCTGCTTGGCACTGAAGGAGAGATTGTTGATGCGCTTGTAGTAATCGGTTTTCTCCTCCGGAACGTAAATCGCCAGTTTCTGTCCTACCCTGATCATATTCCGGCGGATATTGTTCCAGTTTTTCAGATCGCTGAGGCTGACATTGAACCAGTTGGCGATATACCCCGGGTTGTCACCGCTTTTCACCGTATAGGTGATTCTGGCCTTTCCTTCCAAAGAAAGGCTTTGGGAGGATGAGCTCTTCTTGTCGGCAGAGGTATTAGGAGTGACGATCCTGTTGTCGGGGAAATGGGTGCCCCGGTCGTGTTTATAAATGGTGTCGGCGTTGAGAATATAGTCGGAGAGGAGTTCCACCGGGATGCGCAGGGGATAGCTTCTGTCGGCTGAGCCGGGGATGACATCGGTTTTAAAGATGGGATTCAGGTCACGCAGGGCCTCCAGGTCGATGTTGAGGTTGGCGGCAATCTGTTGGAGGTTAATGAGCTGGTTGACCATGATGGTGTCGGTATTGAGGGCCATCGCCGGGAAGCGGGGCGACATCTGGTGCTCCCGGTAGTAGTTCATCACGTAGGTGGCCGCGATGTACGCCGGTACATAGCCGCGGGTCTCCCGGGGAAGGGCATAGTAAATGTGCCAGTAATCGTTTTTTCCGCCGGCACGGGTAATGGCTTTATTGACATTGCCTGGACCACAGTTGTAGGCCGCAATCACCAGGTGCCAGTCCTGGTACACATTATAGAGTTGTTTGAGGTAGCGGGCAGCGGCATCGGTGGCTTTCATCACGTCGCGCCGCTCATCGATAAAGGTAGACACTTCCAGGTTAAGTCCCTTGGCGGTGCCCAGCATAAACTGCCACAGACCCACTGCCCCGGCACGGGAAACGGCCCGCGGATTTAGCGCCGACTCTATGATGGCCAGGTACTTCAGCTCGTGTGGCAGGTCGTATTTGTCGAAAATCTCCTCGAAAAAGGGAAAATAATAGGCCGACAACCCCAACATGATCTCCACCTGTGAGGGACGGCGCGTGGTGTACATCTCGATGTAATCGCGCACGACCGAATTGTAGGAGAGCTTGACAGCCGCCTCCACTTTCCTCAGCCTGTCAATCAATACCGAGTCGGGCACATCCATATGACGGTGAAAGGTGAAGTCTGCATCGACCCCGTCGGAAAGAAAAATGTTGTTCACATACCAGCTGCTGACCAGGTCATCCAGCTTCTGGCTGAAGATGGCCCGCCCGATTTCATCGGGTTCGAGGTAGAGGGTATGTGCTTCTATTGTGTCAAGGGATAGTACTACATATTGCCCTATTTTCCTGATACTATCCCCCTTATAACCATAGGCCGAAGAAACGCATGTGAAAAAAATCAGAGGAAGGGTCAGTAACCATGATCTTGATGTCATTCTCATTACACTGATCTGTTTTGTATTTCATTGGATATTCTAAAATCGAAAGGTGCAATTTAAGCAAAAAATGTTTTGGTTCTTCACGGGTTTGATGACGGGTTCCCAGTTGAAGGTAAGGTCGTCGCTGATGTCGAAGTTGAAGAAGTGGGCGTCTACGCTGGCGTCGATGATATTCAGTCCGTAAAAGGCAGCCGTCACGATGATCAGCAGGTCGCGGTTCCTGCGGTAATAATCCTGGCTGGAGGTGAGGCCCTGCTTGAGGCTGGCCACATCAGCAGGCTTGTTCAGATCGTAATAGATGATCTGTTTCAGCCTCATGTAAGAGTCTGTTCCCGGGATGGTATCAGTGAGATCGCTGTACGCCTGGCGGGCCGTTTTGTAATTCTTATGGTTCCAGCCGATGAAGTACCCAAAGGCAGCAAAACCCCCGTAGATGATGGGTATTTTCCAGTATTTCCGGTTATAGGCCTGGCCCAGTCCGGGGAGCAGGGCCGAGTAAAGCGATGCTTTCCGGGGTGAGTGGACTTCTGCTTCGGGCAGGATCTTTTTCCCTACGGAAAGGGTATCAGCGCGGGCCTGCAGGGTATCGCTATGCTGCAAAGGGGAGGTCGCCAGCGTATCCCCCAGGGTGGCTTCAGACGGTATAGGCGCCGTGGTGATGGTGTCGGCAGAGGTGTTCCCGGAACGGACCGGCGAACTCCCCGGCAAGGGGGCAGGGGTTTTCCTGGCGGGGCGGGAGACCTTTTGCAGGGTGTCAGGAAGTACACCACCTGTGGCCTGTAGGGGGCTCCTCCTTACGACCTCCTCTTTTTCTCCGGAAAGGGAGGAGACAGAAGTAATCTCCCCGTTCTCAGGGGATGCACTGGTGGTGAGAGACGACTCCGTGGCAGCGAGAGATGACTCCATAGAGGTGAGAGACGACTGCGTGGCAATAATAGCTGACTGCGCAGTAGTGATGGACGACAGCGGAGTAGTAATAGAAGACAGCGTGGCAGTGAGAGAAGACTCTGAAGCAGTGAGCGTGGGGTCTGTGAAAGAGAATAGGTCTGTTTTGCCGGGAGGCATTCCCTGCAATCCGAGGACTCCGAGTAGCAGTAAGAAACAACCGATAAACACTATTTTAACCTCCCTGGCAGTAATCTTCACAATCGCTGGTTTTCTGGTAAAATTAGCAGAATGCCGCTAAAAGGAACGGACCCGGAGGTCACTTATTCTGGTTTTCAAGAATTTTAACAATTTTTTGGAGTTCCGATTCGTTCCTGAAGGAGATGACAATCTTTCCCCTGCCCCCGTTATCGGCCATAAATTTCACAGGAAGAGGGATATTTTTTTCCAGCATTTCTCTGACCGGTTGAAGGCGGTCGGGGAGCGCTGTTTTTTTCTTTTTCTGATCCTTGCTCTCTTTTTCAATTTCATTTTCATTCATATCCCTGACGATCTCCTCGATCTTCCGGACCGAGTAGTCGTGGCGGACGATCTGGTTGTAGAGGGCCACCTGGGTATCGCCTTCTTCGATATTGATCAGGGCTTTGGCATGGCCCATGGAGATCTGTTTTTCCTTGAGGGCTTTCTGTATCGGGGCGGGGAGCCTGAGCAGCCGCAGATAGTTGGCCACGGTAGACCGTTTTTTACCCACGCGGGTGCTGAGGGTTTCCTGGGTGAGGTTGCACTCATCGATCAGGCGCTGGTAGCTCAGGGAGATCTCGATAGGGTCGAGGTCTTCGCGCTGGATATTCTCCACCAGGGCCATTTCAAGCATGGCATCGTTATCGGCTTCCCGGATAAAAGCGGGAATTTTGAAGAGCCCGGCCAGTTGAGCCGCCCTGAAACGCCGCTCCCCGGTGATAATCTGGTACCGGTCGTCGCCATTCTTCCGGAGTGTTATGGGCTGGATCAGCCCGATCTCCTTGATGGAGGCCGACAACTCCTCCAGTTTCTCCTGATCAAAGGTGGTGCGGGGCTGGTAGGGATTGGCATCAATTTTCGAGAGTTCGATTTCCGCCACTCCGGAAATCTGTTCTTTGATGATGTCGGCATCATCGATAAGGGCCCCCAGGCCTCTTCCTAATACATTTCTTTTCACCATGGTCAGGTTCTGTTAATGGATGATTTTCTCGCTTTGTCGCAGGCTGGTCATGTCATTCCGCTGGAGGATCTCCCTGGCCAGGTTCATATGGCTGATGGCTCCCCGTGAGCTGGCATCATAGAGCACCACCGGTTTGCCATAGCTGGGGGCCTCACTCAGCTTAACATTTCGCTGGATGACCGTCTCAAAAACCATGTCCTGGAAATGACGCTTGACCTCTTCATACACCTGGTTGGAGAGGTTAAGGCGCGAGTCGTACATGGTCAGCAGGAAGCCTTCGATTTCGAGTTGCGGGTTGAGGCGGTTCTGGATAATCTTGATGGTGTTAAGCAGTTTGCCCAGGCCTTCAAGGGCAAAGTACTCGCATTGCACCGGAATGATGACCGAATCGGCGGCCGTCAGGGCATTGACGGTGATCAGTCCGAGCGAGGGCGAACAATCGATCAGGATAAAATCGTACTCTTCCCTGATGTTCTCAATGGTATGCTTGAGCACTTTCTCCCGGTTGGGGAGGTTGAGCATTTCGATTTCAGCCCCTACCAGGTCAATATGTGAAGGGATCAGGTCGAGGTTGGCGATCCCCGAGGTATGGATAATCCTGCGGATATCGGTTTCATCGATGATCGCCTCATAGATGCTGGTTTTGATGGTTTTCAGGTCGAAACCCAGGCCTGATGTGGCGTTGGCCTGCGGGTCAGCATCGATGATCAACACCCTTTTTTCCAGGACGGCCAGACTAGCGGCCAGGTTGATGGTAGTGGTGGTTTTCCCGACGCCTCCCTTTTGGTTGGCCAATGCAATAACTTTACCCATATATGAATTGAATTAAGGCGTCAAAGTTAATATTTTCTCCAGAATCCGACGCTGATGGTCAAATCTCCCGGGGAGCCCGGCTGTTCTTTTGGGTTCCGGACTCCAGTCGGCTGACAGGCTGTATCCGTCGTATTCCCGGGGTTCTTCTGAGGCCACACTGCTGAAATGGATTCCGGAGGAGAAGCGGCAGAAAAAAACAGGGATCTCAGAATTTTGATTTTTCCATCTCCTTTTTAAACCGGTCGCGGTTAATGGGCACCACGCCCACCTGCTCGCATACCAGTCCGCCCGCCATGTTGGAAAGGTGGGCCATCAGATGGGGCGAGGTATGGGAGGCCAGGCATAGGCTGGCCACTGAAAGGACGGTATCTCCGGCCCCCGACACATCGGCAATATACCTGATCTCCGCAGGGAAGTAAGTCTGACTCACCCCGTTGCTCATGAAAACACCCAGTTCTGAGAGGGTAATGAAGATCAGTTTGAAGGCCTTTTCCTTTTTGTATTCTTCGGCGGTTTTCTTCAGGATCTCCAGATCTCCCTTGCGTATGGGATGGCCAGTTCCCTCGACGAACTCCTTGAAGTTGGGTTTGAAGAGGTCCACTTCGTGGTAGAGGGGGAAATTTCTCTTCTTGGGGTCGACGGCGATGAAGATTTTTTTCTCGCGGGCCAGGGCATGTACCTTTTCAAAGAGGGTAGGGGTGATCATGCCCTTATCGTAATCGACGAAGATGATCACGTCTATCTTGCGGCTTTCGATGGTTCGGTGAATGGCGTTAAAGATCATCATTTCCAGGGCAGTATCGATGTAGTCGGTCGACTCTTCATCGATGCGGGCGATATGTTGGCCATTGCAGATGATCCGGCTTTTGACGGTAGTAATCCGTTGAGGATCCACGAAGATGCCTTCCGCCGAAAGGTTGTTTTTCTCCATGAGCTTGCGGAAGCGACGTCCTTTTTCGTCATCACCGGTGACCGAGAAAAGGAGGGGAGTGGCTCCCATGGCCTGGAGATTCAGGGAGACGTTGGCCGCACCGCCCAGCCTGCTTTCCTTATTGGTCACCGAAACAATGGGAATAGGGGCTTCCGGGGAGACCCGCTCCACCTTACCCCACAAGTAGCTGTCGACCATGGCATCCCCGATGACCAGGGCGGTGATCTTCTTGAACTGATTAAAAAGCGCTTCTATTTCCTGCAAGTTCACTCTTAAAGATGTTTTGTCGTATAAAGTGACAAATTTAGGAAATTAAGTGTATGAAATCCAAAAAAAGGAGGTGAAAGCAAATCCGTTCCTTTTTCAGAAGGCATCCACATCGACCTGTATGTTTACGCTGCTGCACCCCGGTTCGCGGAGGGTGGCGGTCACGGCTGTGGTGATGAAGGTACGGAGGGTAGCGGGGGGGTAGTCGCGGGGGAGTTTGAGCCATATGCCGAGGAGATGCCATTGGCTGATGCGACCCACCAGGGGGCTTTCGGGGCCCATGACGGTCAGTTTCTCTTCCCGGCGGAGGCGATCTGCCAGGATATGGGCTGCCTCATGGAGTCTGTCGGGGTTTTTATGTTTCAGGGTGATCCGGATGAGTCTGAACCACGGTGGATAGCGGAAGAGTTTTCTTTCGGCCATAAGGGTATTGAAGAGGCCGTTATAGTCGAGATGGCGGGCGAATTCGATGACGGGGTGATGGGGTTGGGTCGTTTGGAGGACGACGGTTCCGGGGCGGGAACTACGGCCGGGGCGGCCGCTGACCTGCACCAGGAGCTGGAAGGCCCGCTCATGGGCCCTGAAATCGGGGTAACTCAGCAGGGTGTCGGCATTCAGGATACCGACCACACTGACGTTGGCCAGGTCCAGCCCTTTGGTGACCATCTGGGTGCCGATGAGGATGTCGGTTTTTCCGTTTTCCATCTGGCTAATGATGGTGTCGAAGGCGTTTTTGGAACGGGTGGTGTCCTGGTCCATCCGGCTGATCTGTGCCCCGGGGAAGAGCAGGGCGATCTCCTCCTCCACTTTCTCGGTGCCGAAGCCGCGGCTTCTGATATCGGTGGAGGCGCAATGGCTGCATTTCGGGGGCATTGGTTCCTGGTAGCCGCAATAGTGGCAGATCAGGGTTCCTGCTTTCCTGTGGTAGGTCAGGCTGACATCGCAGTGTTGGCAGCGGGGGATCCAGCCGCAGTCGTGGCATTCGACCCAGGGGGAGTACCCCCGGCGGTTCTGAAAAAGAATCACCTGTTCGCCCTTGTTGAGGGCTGAGGCGACCAGGTGGTATAATTCGGGGGTCAGCAGGGATTTCATCTCCTTTCTTTTGCGGGCCCGCAGCAGGTCAGCCACGATGATTTCAGGGAGTCCAGCATCGCCATGACGCTCCCTGAGGGTCACCAGTCCGTATTTTCCGGTGAGGGCATTGCGGTACGATTCAAAGGAAGGGGTGGCTGACCCCAGGAGTACGGGCGCCTGGTGCTGTATGCCGGCGACGACGGCCATATCACGGGCATGGTAGCGGGGAGCCGGGTCGCTCTGCTTGAAGGAGTGTTCATGTTCCTCGTCGACGATCACCAGTCCCAGCCGGGAAAAGGGGAGCAGCAGTGCGCTGCGGGCGCCCAATACGATCTGGCAGGTGAGATCTCCGGAGCTGCTGAACGCCAGTACTCTTTTCCATACTTCCACCCTTTCTGCACCACTCATGCGGGAATGGTACAGGGCGGTTTTACCGCCGAAGACCCTCATCAACCGGTTAACGATCTGAGGCGTGAGCGAGATTTCAGGGACCAGGTAAAGCACCTGTTTCCCGGCAGTCACGGCTTCTCTGATCAAATGGATGTAAATCTCGGTTTTCCCGCTGGCGGTAATGCCATGGAGCAGCACCACCTGTTTGCGGAGAAAATGGGTTTTGATCTCATCCAGGGCTTTCTGCTGGCTGGGGTTCAACGGGTTCATGACCTTCTGTTCGCCTGTGTCCGGCATCAGCCGGGAGATCTCTCTTTGGCGGAACGTCAGGATGTCGCGCCGTACCAGTTGCTGGAGCAGGGTATCGCTGAATCCTGAGGCGTCCAGGAGTTGTTTTTTGGGGATTTCCTTCAGGCTGCCGGGGGAGAAGAGGGCGGTCATGCGGGCGAAATGAGCCATCAGGGCCTTTTGGCGGGAAGCCTTGCCCAGTTGTTGCATGGCATCCTCCCAGAGGGCTGGTTCCGTCAGGGAGGGGTGGGCGAGAACCACTGTTTCCATCCGTGGCTTGTACTTTTCCCTGATTTCTTCTTCGGGAATCAGGATCTGCTTCTCGATCATTTTTTTGACCGTTCCGAAGGAGAAGAGTTCAGGAAGGAGGGTTTCCATGTCGCCGACCCTTATCTTTTTATGGGCAGCCAGGCGGGCCAGAGCAGCCTCTGGTTCCGGGAGGGATCCGGGATCACAGTCAGGGGCCAGGGTGACGATGGTCTCGCTCTCCAGGCGCAACCCCGCAGGAAGGGCAGCCTTCATGACATCGCCGGGTGAGCAGATATAATACCCGGCCATCCAGGTCCACAGCTCCAGGTTTTTTTCATGAACAATGGGGGAGTCGTCGAGCAGGGCGGTGATCTCTTTGATCTCTCCCTCTTCCGGGGGCTGATGATGGAAGGCCGCGACGATGCCGGCATAGCTTTTTCTGCGGCCGAAGGGAACGATGACCCTCATGCCGGGGCGCAACAGCGCGTGAAACTCCGGGGGAACCCGGTAAGTAAAGGTTTCCCTGAGCGGGAGGGGCAGTAGAATATCAGCAAAGAGGGAGGCCATGGGTCATTTCCTGGTTCCGTAAAGGTAACATTTATCAAAGGAGAAAGAAATCGGAAGGGATCAGACCATTGCTCTGATGGCATTGGCCACTTGTTCCATGAGCCAGCGGGGGGTGGAGGTGGCCCCGCAGATGCCTGCCGAGGTGGCTCCTTCAAACCAGGAGGCCTCCAGTTCCGCCGGTTGCTCAATCAGCCAGGTGCGGGGATTGGCCTCCCGGCATGTCCTGAAGAGGGCAGCACCGTTGCTGCTTTTCCGGCCGGCCACGAAGATCACCACATCAAAACGGAGGGCAAACTCAGCCAAATGAGGCCCTCTGTTGGCGACTTGACGGCAGATGGTGTCCTTGATGGTGATCTTCTGGTTCTGGCCTGCCCGCTCCCTGATGAGGGCCGTCAGCTCATTGAACTCCGCGATAGGCATCGTCGTCTGGGAATAGAGCTCGATGGGCCTTGAAAAATCTATTTTACTGAGGTCTTCTTTTGATTGGATGAGGATGGCCTGGTTGCCGGTCTGGCCGTTGATTCCGATGGTCTCGGCATGACCCGGTTTACCGAAAAAGAGCAGCTGGCCTCCGGTTTTCTGCAGGTCAGTGTAGGCTTTTTTCACCCGTTTCTGGAGCTGAAGCACCACAGGACAGGTGGCATCGATCAGTTCGATATGGTGTTCTGCGGCGTACAGGTAGGTTTCGGGGGGTTCCCCATGGGCACGGATAAGCACCCTGCAGTGGCTCATCGTGAAGTACTCTTCCCGCGTGATGGTCACCATCCCCCTCTCCCGGAGCCGCTGTATCTCTCCATCGTTATGGACGATATCGCCCAGGCAATAGAGGGTTCCCTCCCGCGTCAGCTCCTCTTCGGCCTTGCCGATGGCATTGACCACGCCGAAGCAAAATCCGGATCTCCTGTCTATCTCAATTTTCATGACTGCCGATGATTCGCCGGGCTTTCTCCAGGGCCCAGTCGAGTTGTTCGAGGGGGGTAAGGGTGCTGTTGTCGAGGAGAATAGCGTCGCTGGCCCGGGTCAGGGGGCTCTCTGCCCTGTTCTGGTCCATATGGTCGCGGCTGGCGATGTTCTCCCTGATTTCGGCCATGGTGACGGAGCTCCCCTTGGCCTGAAGCTCCTGGAAGCGGCGCAGGGCTCTGATTTCCGGGTCGGCGGTCATGAAGATCTTCAGTTCCGCATGGGGAAAGACCACGGTGCCGATGTCGCGTCCATCCATGACTATTCCCTTTTTGCGGCCCATTTCCTGCTGGAGCCTGACCATGGCGTGGCGCACTTCAGCAATGGCGCTCACAGGGCTGACCCACTCCGATACCTGGAGTTGTCTGATCTCCTCTTCGATGTTCTCCCCGTTGAGGTAGGTGGTATTCCTTTCAGTGACAGCGTCAAAGGAGAAGGTCACCGAAAAATGATCCAGTCCCAGCAGGATAGCTTCCTTGTTAAGATGGCCGTCTTGTATCCACTGGTTGCGCAGGGCGAAGAGGGTCACGGCCCGGTACATGGCCCCGCTGTCGATATAGATATAATCCAGCTCACGGGCCAGCGCTTTGGCCAGGGTGCTTTTCCCGCAGGAGGAATACCCGTCTATGGCAATGATGATTTTTCCCTGTTCCATGGCACAGCTCTTGAGGGCGCTAAGATAAGCGATTAATAAGGAGAAATTACTCTTAAATCAGAAAAATCTGTTCAGGTTGATGGCCAGGGAGAAATGGCTGGAAGTGCCTGCCAGGTGGTAGCGGGTGGTGGAGTAGTCGAGTCTGAAGCGTTTGACTTTGACGCCGAATCCCAGGGAGAACCCGACGGTGGAGAGTTTCTGGTCGAGTTTAAGTTCCTGGCGGAGGTGGTAGTTGTAGCCTGCCCTGAGGGTGAAATTGCGTGAAGGCATGACTTCAACGCCAGCCAGGAGGTGTCGCATGATCTGTTTTCCGAAGTTCTCCTGGGGTTTGATGACGAATTCTCCCGAGTTCTCTTCGGGGTCGGCGAGATTCCAGTTGTTGAGTTGGTTGGCGGTGACCGAGAAGATGACGGGGGCATGTCTGAGTTTGCGGGAGAAGCCGACCTGGAGGTCAAAGGGGAGGGGTTCTCTTTGGCCATCTTCATAATAGGTGGTCAGTTGGCTTCCGAAGTTACGGGCCACTACACCCAGGACGCTGTTCCCGGAGGGGGAGAACCAGGCGATACCCGCATCGCCGGCGATCCCAAAGGAGCGGTAGCTCTCAAAGGCAGAGAAAACAGGCTTCAGGTTAAGGCCGTACCTCCAGTTGCGATAGTCGGCCGACCAGATCAGGTTCAGGGCGTATTCGGCGGCGCTGAACTGGTTTCCGGTGATGTTCCCCTCTTCGTCGGCTTCGGTGAAGCTGCCATAATTGATGTAGTGGATGCCGACGGCGGCGGTGCCGTAATGGCCTGTATTGAAAGCAGCAGAGGCGTAGCCATAGTTGATGTCGGCCATGTAATTGACATAATTGACCAGGAACTGGCGGGTCATGGATTCGCGGAGGAGGGCGGGGTTATGGAAGGAGAGGTTGAGGTCGGTGGAGTCGGCCAGGGCCGCCTGGTTTCCGCCCAGGGCTGCGACCCGCGCCGAGTGGGTCAGGGTAAGAAAACGGTAGGTATCCTCCCCTCCGATTTGGGCGAATCCCTTCAGGGTGAGCAGCAGCAACACTAGAAACACTAATTTTTTCTGATCCATTCGGGCCGGCATTTTTTCAATAACGTCAAATATACCTATTTATTTTCACCTCCCTTATCCTGATCTGCCGGAGGTGCCGGGAGGTCTCTTTTTTTGATCTGGGCCAGAAAGAGACCCGCTATGACCAGAGCGATACCTGCGAATTTGCGGGGGGTCAGCTGGTCGCCCAGAATCAGCCAGGCCAGGAGGGCCACGAAGACCGGGATGAGGTTGATATAGCTATTGGAACGGTTGATGCCCATACTTCTGACGCTGAAGGTGAAGAGGATAAAGGCCACCGAGGAGGCGAAGACGGCCAGGAGCAGGATGGATCTGAAGGCCCCGGGGTGGAAAGGGGTCGCCAGGAATCCCCGCATTTCAAAGATCATCCAGAAGGGCAGAAACATGACAATGCCGATCAGATTCTGAAAGGCAATGATGGTAAAGGTGTTGTAGCGAAAGGCCAGTTTTCGCAGCACGGTGGAATAGGCAATGGCTGAAAAGACAGCCAGGAATTCCAGGATGACCCCTTTGGGGGAGGCTCCGAAGGAGAAATCGTTGTTGGTGACCACCACTGCCACCCCCAGGAAGGAGGCCACCAGTCCCGCGATATTCATGGGAGTGAGTTTCTCGCGGTAGAAATACCAGGCGAAGAACGGGGCAAAAAGAGGAATGGTCGCCACGATGACCGCGGCCACCGTTGAAGAGACATACTTCAGGCCATAACTCTCGCCCATGAAATAGAGAAAGGGCTCAAAAAGCGCCAGCAGGATGAAAATGGGGGCATCTTTCCGGGCGGGGATCTGTAACCTTCTGATCATCAGCGAGAAGGTGAATAGCAGTAACGCGGAGATAACCAGCCGCAGAAGGACAACAGTCAGGGGTTCATAAGCCTGGTACGCTACCTTGACCCAGACGAAGGAGAAACTCCAGAAGAGCATGGCCCCCAGTGCGGCCAAAATAGGACGGTGGTTCCTGTTATGATTCATTTTTGACTTTGAAGCGCCAAAATTACAAAAATTGAATATTTTTGGAGTACGCTTTCCAACAGCCAATTCTATGTTTCACAATAAACCTGATTAAAAAATGAAGAAAGGATTAGTAATGCGTGTTTTGATGATGCCTGTGGTGTTGATGTTGGTTTTCACCACCCTGGTCTCCTGTGAAAAGCCAGCCCCCAAGAAGAACATCGGGCTACAATTGTATTCGTTGCGTGATTCCATCGGTGGGAATTTATCGGCGACCATTGAGAAGGTGGGCAAGATGGGTTACACCTTTGTAGAGGCTGCCGGATACCGTGATGGTAAGTTTTACGGTTTGGATCCCGTGGAGTTTAAGAATCTGTGTGAAGCCAACGGGTTGGCCTTTCTGGGTTCCCACACTGGCCGGGACATTCCTGACAGTGCCAGTTATGAAGAGACTATGGCCTGGTGGGACCAGTGTATCGATGCCCATGTGGCGGCCGGCGTGAAATGGATTGTACAGCCCTGGATGGGCCGCACCGGTTATGAAACCCTCGACGGGCTTAAAAAATATTGTGACTATTTCAATGCTGTGGGCGAGAAATGCAATGCCAAGGGCATTATGTTCGGCTACCACAACCACGATAAGGAGTTTTCAACCTCCCTCGACAGCATGGTCGTTTATGATTTCATGCTTCAGAATACCGATCCGGCGAAGGTGATGTTCCAGATGGACCTTTACTGGTGTGTGATCGGCGGAAAGAATCCGGTCGATTATTTCACCAACTATCCTGGCCGGTTCACCCTCTGGCACATCAAGGATGAGGCCGAAGTGGGAACCAGCGGGAAGGTCGACTTTGCTGCCATCTGGCCGTCGCTGGAGCTTTCGGGAATGAAATACGGGATTGTCGAAGTCGAACGTTATAATTTCGAGCCCTTCGAGAGTTGCAAGATGAGTGTTGACTATCTCAACAATGCTGATTTTGTAGTATTGCCATAAAGGGCACGTTCCGGTTCCACCGGGCGGTTATGCCGGAAGAGGTTGTTCCTGAGAGGGGGCAACCTCTTTTGTTCCCGGGGGGTATCATGGGCAGTGGTGTGAGGAACGGCGACAGGGTTGCTCCTGTAAGGGGCAATCACTATTGTTATCGGGAGGCAGTCAGGGGCTGTAGTTCGAAGGCCGGTGTTGGTGTTGTGCCTGTGAGGGGGCAACTTTTTTTTTGAACAGGGCAATCTGAGGGGGTGTTTGGCCTATCTTTGAGCAAAAAAATGGCCCGGTACAAGCTAACGATAGAGTATGATGGGAGCCGTTATTACGGCTGGCAGGCACAGAAGGGGCACCGGACGGTGCAGGGGGAGTTTCTGACGGTGTGTGACCGTTTATTTCCCGGAATAAGAGTGGAGTTTTACGGGGCGGGTCGTACCGACAGCGGAGTGCATGCCCTGGAACAGGTCGCCCACCTGGAGGTGAGAGAGGAGATGCCCCCCCGCAAACTGCAGTTCCGGATCAACGACCTGTTGCCCCCCGACATTCATGTGCTTAAGGTCGAAAAGGCAGATCCCCGTTTTCACGCCCGTTATGACGCGGTGGCCCGCAGTTATGTCTACCTGATTGCCAAACGGCGGACGGCCTTCAACAAGTCTTTCTGCTGGTGGGTCAAGGATGACCTCGACACCGCCAGGATGAGGATGGCCGCCGAAGCGCTGGCGGGCCGGCACGATTTCCGCTCTTTTACCGACCAGCCCCCTTCGGAAGGCTCGACCCTGGTGGAAGTCGGTTTTGTGGATATCCATGAGACTTCCGACCTGATTGCCGTGCACATCACCGGATCCCATTTCCTCTGGAAGATGGTCAGGCGCATCACGGGTGTTCTGGTGGAGACAGGCCGCAGAAAGCTGGATCCCGTGGAGGTGGCCGGCTTCCTGGAGCATGCCTCACCACTGCCGGCGCAACTGACTGCTCCGCCGTCGGGGCTCTTTCTTCACAAAGTCTATTATGATGGGGACCCCCTCCTCCGGGGAGCCGACGTGATGCCCCGGCTGATCAACCTGCAGCAGTAAGAGTGGTGGCCGGTGTGGCCTGAAGCACAGGGGAAAAATAGTGCCCCCGTTCAGATGACTTCCTTGCCGGCAGCTTCCAGCAGACAGGACCTCATTGCCCTTCAGATGACTTCCTTGCCGGCAGCTTCCAGCAGACTGGTACTCATCTGAGTGAGTTTGTATTTCTGGATTTTGCCGCTGGCGGTCATGGGG
>CAZKIU010000014.1:48150-59889 GCA_964552955.1 uncultured Prolixibacteraceae bacterium | reverse complement strand
GGTACTCATCTGAGTGAGTTTGTATTTCTGGATTTTGCCGCTGGCGGTCATGGGGTATTCGTTCACGAAGAAGATGTATTTGGGCACTTTGTAGCGGGCAATCTGACCGCGGCAGAAGTCGGTCACCTCTTCTTCGGTCAGGGTGGCTCCCTTTTTGACTTTGATAAAGGCCCCCACCTGTTCCCCGTATTTGGGGCTGGGGACGGCTGCCACCTCCACCGCTTCGATCTGATCCATCTGGTAAAGGAAATTCTCAATTTCACGGGGGTAGATATTCTCTCCACCGCGGATGATCATGTCCTTGATGCGGCCGGTGATGCGGTAGAAGCCGTCTTCGGTTTTCACGGCCAGGTCGCCCGAGTGGAGAAAACCTTCAGTGTCAATGGCTTTACGGGTGGCTTCTTCGTTTTTGTAATAGCCTTTCATGATATTGTACCCACGGCAGCAGATCTCGCCCTGTTCGCCGATGGCGCACTCCTTACCTGTTTCGGGGTGAAGGATCTTCACTTCAACGTTGGGGAGTTCGAAGCCCACGGTGGTGGCCTTTACCTCGGGGGAGTTGTGAGTACGGGTGGCCGTCATCCCCGGGGAGGTTTCTGTGAGGCCGTAAACAATGATGATATCTTTGGCATGCATTTTAGACATCACCTGGTTCATGGTTTCGATGGGGCAGAGGGCTCCGGCCATGATGCCGGTACGGAGGCTGGTCAGGTCAAACATGTCGAACATCGGGTGGTGCAGCTCGGCGATGAACATGGTAGGCACCCCATAGAGGGCGGTACATTTTTCACGTTGTACCGAAGCCAGGACCATCAGGGGGTCGAATTCCTCGACCAGCACCATGGTCGCACCATGGGTGATGACGGCACAGAGCGACAGAACGCATCCAAAACAGTGAAAGAGGGGCACCGGGGTCATCACCCGCTCGGCGGAGGTGAATTTCATGCATTCCCCCACTGAGAATCCGTTGTTGAGGATATTATGATGGGAGAGCATCACTCCTTTGGGGAAGCCGGTGGTTCCGGAGGTGTACTGCATGTTGACCACGTCGTGGCAGCCTATATTTCCGCGGATGGTCTCAATCTCGAAGTCGTCGACATGGCCCCCCATGAGCAGGAGTTCCTGGGTGTTATACATACCCCGGTGTTTCTGCTGGCCGATGAAAACCACATTCCGCAATGCCGGAAAACGGCTGCTGTGCAGTTCTCCGCGGGGAAGCTCCTTCAGCTCGGGAACCAGCTCGAAAACCATCTGCAGGTAATCGCTCTCCCTGTAACCATCGACCATGCACAGGGTATGGATATCGGCATTCTGCAGGATATATTCGAGTTCCGATTTCTTGTAGCTGGTATTGATGGTGACCAGAATGGCTCCGATTTTGGCGGCGGCAAACATAAAGGTGAGCCAGTCGGGGACGTTCTTGGCCCATATGCCCACCTTGTCGCCGGGTTGAATGCCGATGTAAAGGAGGCCTTTGGCCAGCCTGTCGACGCGGTCGTTGAAACTCCGGTACGTGAAGCGGAGGTTGCGGTCAGGATAAACGATGAATTCCTGGTCAGGGGTTTCAATGGCCCATTTCTCGAGAATTTCGCCCAGGGTGTAATCCAGTAGTTGCATGGTTCAATGATTAACAGAGTGCTGATAAACCGGGAATCAGTAAGGGGTGTAAACGACGGCGAGGATTTTTGCCGGCTGGTCACACCCTGCATGGACATTGTGTAGCACGATAGAGTCGTAATAGATAGAGTCTCCTTTTTCGATGCGGTAGGTTTCCCTGCCATAGTTGATTTCGACGCATCCTTCGAGGACATAGATGAACTCTTCGCCTTCATGGGAGGAGAGTTTGTAGTCGGAGGCCTGTGCCGGCTGGATATCGACGATGAAAGGCTCCATGTGGCGGCCGGTTTTGTCGGCAGCCAGGGAGAAGAAGTTGAGGTGCTGGCGCGTGGAGGGATCACTCGAAGAGAAGCTGACGGTGCTTCTTTCGGTGCCTGATCTGACGACCACGGGGCCTACCTGATCTGCATCGTCGAGGAAAGTACCGATTCTCACACCCAGGGCGCGGGCAATCCGGATCAGGGGGCCCAGGGAGGGGACCACCCCTTCTTCCTCGATGATCCGCAGTTGCTCCTGGTCGAGGTTGGCATTCAGGGCCAGATCCTCACGGGCAATCATCCGCATCTCACGGAATTGCCTTATTTTTTCTCCGATATTGCTCTTTTGCATGGTATGGTAATTTTGTGGTAAGGCAAAAATCAGGGCACCGGGGGAGGGTCTCCCGTGGGTCGGTTCCAGCGGTGAAATTCAGATCAGAGCCATTTCACGTACTTGAAATCCTGACGGTGGCCGAGGTTTTCATTTTTTGGGAAAAGCCTGAGGCCATAGCTGTATGTTCCCGCTTTCTCGATATGGACATCGAGGAAGAAAGTAGCAATGCTGCCTTCACATTTCTCGACGGAGAATTCCATTTTCTCGACCAGTTTCGGGGGCTGGTTGCTGCCATTGAGGGCGATGACCAGTTCGAGGCCCACGTCCTTGCTGGTCAGTCCTTTGAGGTCGACGGTGACCCGGGCAGGGTAGTCCTGGCCGATTTTCATCAGGTGGGTGATGCCGTGGGCGATGTGGACTTCCTTGACCTCGATCTGATCCCATACCGAGCTGACCCAGAATTTCCATGCCGACAATTCGCGGGCTTTTTTGAAGTTTTCGGCGGTCATCTTCCGGGTTCTCTCGAACTGAGGCAGGTAGAAACGGTCCATGTAGTCGCGTATCATCCTGCTGGTAGTAAAGTTGGAGGCCACCCTGGCGATGGTATTCTTGATGTAGCCGACCCATTTTTCAGGGATCCCATTCTGGTTGCGTTCGTAGAAGGCGGGGACGATCTCGTCTTCCAGGGTGTTGTAGATGGTTCCGGCGTCGAGTTCATCCTGGAAATCCTGGACATCATAGGACCTGTCCATGGAGAGGGCCCATCCGGCATCTTTTTTATAGCCTTCGACCCACCAGCCGTCGAGGACCGAGAAGTGAAGTGTGCCGTTCATGACCCCTTTTTCGCCGCTGGTACCTGAGGCTTCCAGGGGGCGGGTGGGGGTGTTGAGCCACACGTCGACGCCCTGCAGGAGCATCTTGGCCAGGTTGATGTCGTAGTTCTGCACGAAAAGAATTTTTCCCTTGAACTGGGGCAACTTGGAGATCTCCACGATATGTTTGATCAGATCCTGTCCCATTTTATCGGCGGGATGGGCTTTGCCGGCAAAGATAAACTGGACGGGGCGCTGGGGGTTGTTGACGATCCGGTCGAGTCTTTCGAGGTCACGGAAGATCAGGTGGGCTCTCTTGTAGGTGGCGAAACGGCGGGCGAAACCGATGGTCAGCGCGTTGGGATCCAGGATGTCGATCAGGTCGGTGATGTAGCGCGGGTTTTCGTTGCGCTGGATCCACATGTCGGAGAAACGCTGCTTGACATAATTGAAGAGTTTCATCCTCAGTCCCTGGCGCAGGGCCCAGATCTTTTCGTTGGGAACCTGGTAAATCCGGTCCCATCTTTCGGTGTCGAGCTGGTTTTCGACGAAGTCGGCCCCCAGGTATTCGTTGTGGATATCTTTCCACTCTTTGGCGGTCCAGGTGGAGTAGTGCACTCCATTGGTCACATAACCCACCTCGATTTCCTCTTCCATATAGCCGGGGTAGAGTTCCTTGAGGATTTTCTTGCTGACCTGTCCGTGTAGCCAGCTGACGCCGTTGATGCCGTGGGAGAGGTTGCAGGCCAGGTAGCTCATGTTGAAGTGGTCTTCCTCGGGTTTGGCTTTTCCCAGGCGGACGAACTCGTCCCAGGAGAGGGCCAGCCTCTCGGGGTATTGGTTCATATAAGCTCTGAAGAGGTCGTTGTGGAAGGCGTCGTGGCCGGCGGGCACGGGGGTGTGCGTGGTGAAGAGGGTAGAAGCCCTGACCACCTCCCTGGCTTCGGCGTAGGTAAGACCGTGTTCGGCGATCATGTTGACCAGCCGCTCGATGCCGATGAGGGCCGCGTGCCCTTCGTTGCAATGGTAGATATCCGGTTGATAACCCAGGGCCCGCAACAGCCTGATTCCCCCGATCCCCAGGAGAATCTCCTGTTTAAGGCGGTTCTCATTGTCGCCCCCATATAAATTGTGGGTCACCGAGCGGTCGAAATCCTGGTTGAGGTCGGTATCAGAATCGAGAAGATAGAGTTTGACGGCCCCCACATTCACCTCCCAGACATGCGCCTTGAGGTTTCTGCCAGGGTATTCCACTTCTATGGTCAGCCACTTGCCGTTGGCATCATAGGTGGGCTGCACCGGAATCTTGGAAAAATGCTCGGGGATGTAGTTGGCCATCTGCTCGCCATACATGTTGATAGTCTGGCGGAAGTAGCCGTAGCGGTACAGGAGCCCGATGCCCACCAGGTTAACCCTGGAGTCGCTGGCTTCCTTGAGATAATCCCCTGCCAGGATACCCAGTCCCCCCGAAAAAATCTTCAGGCTGTCGTGCAGCCCGTATTCCATGCTGAAATAGGCCACCTGCGGCTGGCTGAGCACTTCCCTCTCTTTCATATAACGGGTGAACTTCTCAAAGGTACGGTCCATCATCCCCGTGAAAACCTGATCTTTCTCCAATTCCCGGAACCGCTGAAAGGACACCTGCTCCAGAAGCACAATCGGATTGTGTTCTACTGATTCCCAGGTTTTTTCGTCGATATAACTGAAGAGTTCCCGGGCTTCGTTGTTCCAGACCCACCAGAGGTTCCTGGAAAGCTCACGCAGCGGGCTCAACCGGGCCGGAAGATCGGATTCCACGATAAACTTTCTCCATTGGGGCATTTCTACCGGCTTCGGCTGTATGTATCTGATCCCTTTGTTGCTATCCATATGCTTTTGTATTTTCTTTAAGTTCCGCCTCGGGTACCGAGGTGCGGGCTGCAATAATAGTAATTTTTACAATTTATATCAGGGTGCAAAAATAGGGACTAAAGGCATATGAAGCCTGTTTTTATCACAATAACAGTCTTTTCTGAGAGAAATCTTAATGTTAGCAAGTGGGTTACAATGGGTTTCAGCGGCTTTTCCTGCGTTTTCTGAGGTGGTAGAGTTCCTCTTTTGATTTTTCGAGTTCTTTTTCCACATCGTGGAGTCTTGTTTGTATTCTGAGGAGGGATTCTTCCGGAGAAGGGCCTGAATAGATGGATTTTATGCGGATGGTCAGGTCGTTCAGGATATTCATGTAGTTGAGGAAGGCTTCGTAAGGGGAGTTCCAGGGAGAAGGGCGGTGATGGAGCGCCGGGGCGGGCTCTGATTCTGACATATACCGGAAATGGTCGCTATCCTGGAGGGCGTTCCAGTCGGATGTAATCCGGGGGTCATGGATGGTTTTGACCAGGCTGGTGAGTTCATAAAGGTGGTTAAAGGCCTCACTCTGGAGGTCGTTGCCGTTCCACAGGGAGATATCTCTTTCCTCGCCAGCCTGGGAGAGGGGATTGGGAACGTTGATGAGGGAGACGGGTTGGTGCCGGCTGATGATTTCGGAGGGGGTGGCCAGGCTTATTTCCGGAGCGTTGGATGCCAGGAAGAGCAGATGGTCGAAGAAGCTGAAGATTCCGGAGGAAGCCGGGTGGTAGTGGCCCAGGGTTTCCAGGTCGAGGCAGAGGTGGACCGATTCGGCAGGCTGGCCGCCGTTGAGGATCCAACCCAGGTATTTGTCGGCCTGGAGGGGAAATTCGCTCCATGCCGGGTCAGAGAAGCGGTATTCCAGGTCTTCACTGAGTTTGTAATGGCGCATGATGACCTTGAGCCGCGGTTGCAGGGCATTGCAGTAGAGGAATCCCGGGCTTTTCCATCCCAGGATATGGCGGGCCCCCTCGGTGATCATCCCCTTGTAATCCATGCCCTCGACCAGGGCTCCGATCTGGTCAGAATAGATCAGTCCGGGATTGAGGAATACTTCCGGGGTTTGACCGGTGAGGTCCATGATGAGGCTCTTATGCTGTTCCGCCTGGAGGGAGAGGGCTTCCTCTCCGGCGAGGGAAGCCAGGGAGTGCGACCATGTGCCACCGAGGAATTCGACCTGTTGGGTAGCAGCCAGCTCTGCGAAAAGGGCGGTAACTTCCGGAGTGTACCGGTTGAAAAGGTCGATGGCGGTTCCGGAGAGGTAAAAAGCGACTTTCATGGTTCCCGGAAACCTGTGTATCTGGCGTAAAACCAACCGGATGGCCGGAAGATAACACTCTTCAGCCAGCTTTTTGATTCTGTGTTCCAGGGTGTAGTCGTCATAATAGTTGTGATCGGCACCGATGTCAAAAAAGCGGTATCTCCGGAGGGGCACCGGCTGGTGGACGCGAAATATCAGGCAAAGAGATTTCATTCGGTGGTTGTTATGGATGTGACTTCTTCCAGCATATTCTGATAGACCTTTTTGACCTCTTCGGCGGCGTTTTTCCATTTGAGGTTACCGGCTTCTTTCTTGCCGCGTTCGGTAAAGAGCCGCGACAGGACCGGGTAGTTGAGCAGTCCGTATATGGCATCAGCCAGGGCGAACGTATCCCAGAAGTCGGTTTTGATGGCATAGCGGAGCACTTCGGCCACTCCCGACTGGCGGGAGATGATGACGGGGACGTTGGCCATCATGGCTTCCAGGGGAACGATGCCGAAGGGTTCCGACACCGAGGGCATGACGAAGACATCACTCATGCGGAGCATACGGTAGGCATCGTCGCCCTTGAGGAATCCGGTGAAATGAAATTTACCGGTGATGCCCAGACGGGCGGCGTGAGCAATCATGGGCTCCATCAGATCGCCGCTGCCTGCCATCACGAACCTGACATTCTCCATTTTTGAGAGGACCAGACTGGCCGCCTCGATGAAGTATTCGGGTCCTTTCTGGTAGGTGATCCTCCCCATGAAGGTGACGATTTTCTCGCTGATGCCCCTTTTGATTTCCCTCTTTTCCTCTTCGGTAAGGGGTTCTGCGGCGTTGTAAATGGTGACCACCTTTTCGGGGGGGATGCCGTATTTCTCAATAATGGTATGGCGGGTATAGTTGCTGACGGCGATGATCTTTCCGGCGGCTTCCATGCCTTCACGTTCCATATTGTAAATCATGGTGTTGATGTTCCCTCCACTGCGGTCGAATTCTGTGGCGTGGACGTGAATCACCAGGGGTTTGCCCGAACGCCGGCTGGCCTCGATGCCGGCCGGATAAGCCATCCAATCGTGGGCGTGGATGATGTCAAAGCTGTAATCCTGGGCGATCTGACCCGCCACCAGGGCGTAGTTGCGGATTTCGCGGAAGAGGGAGGGGCCGTAATCGCCGGAGAAGGGGATGGTCCCGTCTTCCCTGATCTCGACGAAACGGGTGCCCTTCACATAATGATGGCTTTTAAGCTGCCAGAACTCTCCGGGAGTCTGATAGGGGAGCAGGGGGGCATCTACATGGATCCAACGGGTGGTGGTTTCCGGCACTTCCTCTTCGACCCATTTCCGGCCAACGGGAACCTGGTTGGCTCCCAAAAGTTGCAGCCCGGGGAATTCTTCATCACCCCAGGCGTGAGGTACCACGAAGAGAACCTCCACATGACCCGCTTCCGCGAGACCCCGGGTCAGCCCATGACAGGCCGTTCCCAGTCCGCCGGAAATGTGGGGGGGAAACTCCCAACCAAACATCAGTACCCTCATGCCATGGAAATCTTAAATCTTAAATCTTAAGTCCTGAATCTTGAGTCTTGAATATCAGAATGATAAAAAAGTAGTGGCTGATTTATTCGTTTTCGGTGTCGTAGACCAGGTGTTGGATATAAAGGATGGCAGCGACATTCCAGGCCTGAGAGACGGCGCCCTTGCCGGTATGGGGAGGGGTGCCGTTGTACAATTCAGAGAGGGTGCCGATGCAGTTTTCAGCCATTTCACCTTCGAAGCCCTGCAGGATTTTTCTGAGGAGAGGGAGGCCGTTTTTGCCGAAGACCGTAATCCATCCTTCAGCAAAAAACTGGAGCAGCCAGGGGAAGGCAGCGCCATTGAAGGTTGCTTCTTCGCGCTGGTGGGGATCCCCCTCGACGCGTTCCCTGAAGGCAGGATCGTTGGGGGAGAGTGTGCGGAGACCCCGGGGGGTCAGCAATTGGTCGCGGGCCATTTCGAGGAGCTGCCGGAGTTCATCCTTTTCAAGGGGAGAGAAGGGCATGGCCGCAGCAATCACCATGTTGGGCCGTACCGACCAGTCGGTAAAGAGGCCATTTCGCACATCGGCCAGGTATCCTTTTTCGTCATTCCAGAACGCTCTGTGGAAGGAAGTGGCGATTTCCTGGGGCATGAATTTCCATTGCTCCAGGAAGTCACTGTCTTTTTCAGCTTGAGCCATTTCCAGGCCGAAGCATACGGCATTGTACCAGAGTGCGTTCAGTTCCACCGGCTTCCCGTATCTGGGGGTGACTGGTTTTCCGTGGCTGAAGCCGTTCATCCACGTAAGGGCCATGTCCTGTTCTGCGGCAAAGAGAAGGCCGTCTTCCATCATGGCCACGATAGAAGTCCCCCGTCTGTAGTGGTTGAGGATTTCCCTGATCGTATGGTAGAAGGGAGGGCCGAATTCTTTGAAGCGGGAGCCCTGCTTTTTCAGTTGCTGAAGGGTCCAGATGAACCAGAGGGAGGCGTCGGCGGAGTTATATTGGGGCAGTGGGTCGGCGATAGACCCCGGGAAGAGGCCATTTTTCAGGTGGGGGAGGTAGGTGGAGAGGACTTCCAGGGCGAGGCGCCGTTCGCTTTGGGCATGGCGCAACCCCGGGAGGGCGATGAAGGTCTGTCGGCTGATGCTGTTGTACCAGGGATATCCGGCGAGGATGTCCACGGCAGCCTCACCCTTGTACTGAATGAACTGGTTGGCGGCATTCTTCAGACATCCTGCAAAGGAATCGCGGCTGATTCTTTTGGAGACCTCCCTGCTAAACCGCTGCTTGAAAGTGGTGGGATTGCCCTGGAAGGTGGCGGCCGAGAAAACCAAGGATTCCCCTTCCTTCATCGCTATCTCGAAAAACCCCGGTGTGTAGAGATCCTCATGACAGTCGTAACCCCTGCTCTTTTCCTTGATGTATTCAATGTTGTAGTGCCAGTCGGGGGCGGCCACAAATTCAGGTTCACGGCTGAACTGCATGTAAAGGGAGGGATAGCCGTCGTAGAGGCTTAGGCTGATTCCGTTGGGCTCGTTGTTGTAGCGGGAGTGAATATACAGGTTGCATTTGCTGAGTTCGTGGATGTTGCGGAAAGCCAGAAAAGGCCTGAACTGCAGCCTCACCGGGGTGGGGGACTCCTCGAGGGTATAGCGAACCAGCAGTTGCTGCTCTTTTTCAACCAGGAGCCGCTCCCTGGTCAGGATAACGCTCCCTACCCGGAAGGTGTACTTCGGTATCTTCTCGAAATCAAATTTCTGGAGGTACTTGTTGCCTTTGGGCTCCATGTAACCTCCCATATAACTCCTCACTCCCAGGTTGAAGGTGGCCTCTTTCATGAGGATGCTTTCATCCAGTGCTGATAACAGAACATGCCTGGAGCCCCCGAGTGTGGCTACCGGACAAACAAGCAGACCGTGGTATTTGCGGGTGTTGCACCCATTAAGGGTAGTGGAAATGTAAGACCCCGCATGATTTGAGCGGATAATCTCCCTTTTGGTGGTAAACTCCAGGTTGGTCAGTTTAGCCGGGTTGAAATTGATATAGCTCATGGCGTGGTGGTTTACAACATGTTGTCACTTCATAGCCGTGATCTTTCCCGGTTTTCCGGGGGAAAAGTGTTAAAGGCAGCTAATTGTTTTGAAAAGTAGTCAATTTCAGAGGAAAAATCAAGTCCGGGGTGGTTTTTTGACAGGAGAAGGGTTTTTTCGAGGGACTGGAGGAGGAAGCGTTGGAAGGCATCTGTGGAGGGATTCACGGGGCGGTGAGAGAGGGCTTTCCGCACGCCGGTGATTTCCTGGGCCAGGGCCAGGGCTTCCGGAGTAAAGAAGGCTTCGCAGAATTTCTCCCTGATATAATCCACGGCCACGGGAGAGGGATGGACCATGTCGGGCTGGTAAAAGCGGTAGTCGCGCAGTTCGTCCATCATGATTTCATAGGCGGGGAAGTAAGCGCATTTATCTCTGCCATAGCCACTCACCAGAGCGTCGGCGGCCAGAAGAAGCACTGCCTTGCTGAGTTGGTTTTCTGTGGCCCCGTCCTGGTAGTGCCTGACGGGACTGACAGTGAGGATGACCCTGAGGCCCGGGTTAAGGCTCCATATTGCGTCAAGGGCATCTTTCAGGGTAGAGACGGTTTCGGCCACAGAGAGCCGGTAGCGGTGGAACTCACGTGCCGGGACTTTATGGCAGTTGGCGACGGTCTGGCCTGTGGCGCGAAGCTCATAGACCCAGGCCGTCCCCAGGGTAATCAGCAGGAACCCGGCCTCCCTGAGGGCATCTGAACCACTGGCCAGGGCAGTGTTGATGGCCGTCAGGGTGTTCGCAGCAGTGGGGGATGAAAAACGGCCATGATGGCTGTAGCTGTGCCACAGTCCGTTGTATTCAAACAGCTCTTCCTGAGAATAGGGCTTCCCGGTGAGAAGACGGTGCAGACACCCCGCCACGGAAACAGGATTGTAAAGGATGCCAAACGGGTTGATGGAGACGGGAAACTTCAGTTCTTTCAGGTGATCCCCTACATTTTCGGTGAAACAGGAGCCAATGAACAACTGTTTCACCGAATGATCCGATGTCCAGGGGAATGGTATGACTTCTACTGGTGTGGTGAACCTGTTCATGTGTTGCCTTTTTAGGGTCAGCGCAGGGGAATCTGAAATGCTCTGTTCCCGATGGTTTCTATTTCTTTTTTTGTGGTTCCATGAACAACTCTTCGCGGCGCAGGACTACGGCGGTGCGGGCAGGGAGGTAGAGCCGCAGGTAATGCTGGCTTTCCATCTCTCCGGCGGGCAGGGTATAATAGGTGAGTTCCTCGTCGATGCGGTCCTGTCCGCCGTAGCGGCCATTGTCGGTACACAGGGCCACCCTGTACTTTCCGGCGCCCAGGGGAATCCCATAGTCGGTAAACGACTTTACCGGGTTGAAATTGAATACAAAGAGCCACGGCCCTCGGTGGTAGGCCAGCACCTGGTCGTCGTTCTTTTCCCACACCAGGTTAACAGGCGGAATGTCGAGGATCCTGTTCTCCCTGATCAGTCCGACCATGTCGTAGTCGAAATCGAGGAGCCAGTGGAATTTGAGTTCAGGATCGGTGGCAATGCTCCAGATGCGCCGGGCGTGTCGGTAAGACCAGCTGTTGCCTTCGCGGGGGAAGTCGATCCATTCGGGATGACCAAATTCGTTGCCCATGAAGTTGAGGTAGGAGCCTCCGGCACAGGAGAGGGTCGCCAGGCGGATCATCTTATGCAGGGCGATGCCCCGGTCGACAATCAGGTTGGGCTGATCTTTCCGCATGCTGAAATACATCTCCTTGTCGATGAGCCTGAAAATGATGGTTTTATCGCCCACCAGGGCCTGGTCGTGCGATTCGGCATAGCTGACCACCCTCTCATCCATCCGCTTGGAGGTAAGCTGGTAGAAGATGTCGCCCATCTGCCATTCGTCGTCTTTTTTCTCCTTGATGATCTTGATCCAATAGTCAGGGACGCCCATGGCCAGGCGGAAGTCGAAGCCCAGGCCGCCATCAGCCACCGGCACTGCCAGTCCGGGCATCCCGCTCATGTCTTCTGCGAT
>CAZKIU010000014.1:5458-48050 GCA_964552955.1 uncultured Prolixibacteraceae bacterium | reverse complement strand
TGTTCGCCGCGGCTGCCATCGTGGAAGAACTGATAGCGGGATCCGTCATATTTGCCCAGGCCCTCAATCTCATTGCGCACGGCATGAGAGTGGACCAGGTCCATGATGACCGAGAGCCCCATACCATGGGCTTCGTCGATGAGCTGTTTCAGCTCGTCAGGAGTTCCGAAGCGCGATGAAGGGGCGAAAAAGCTGGAGACATGGTAACCGAAGCTGCCGTAATAGGGGTGCTCGGGGATAGCCATCAACTGAATGGTATTGTAGCCGTTGGCCTTGATGCGGGGGAGCATCTCCTCCCGGAACTCATTGTAGGTATGGACGCGTTCTTCTTCACCAGCCATGCCCACGTGGGCTTCGTAGATCAGCGGGGGTTCCTGGGTGCGGCGGAAGGTGGGGTGCTGCCAGAGGTATGGTTTTTCGGGTGCCCACACCTGGGCGTTGAAGATGTAAGTCTTCTCGTCCTGGACGGTGCGGAAGGCCCAGGCAGGAATCCGCTTGCCTGACCCTCCCGGCCAGTGCATCATCAGGGCGTAGAGGTCGCCGTGATGCAGCTTGTCATGCGGGAGCTGTAATTCCCAGATTCCATGGGCCAGGGGAGTGAATTCGTAACTCTCCTCTACCCTCCAGTCATTGAAGGTGCCGATGAGGTAAAGCATGGAAGCATGTGGCGCCCACTCGCGGATCACCCATCCGTCATCGGTGCGGTGCAGCCCGAAATAGAGATATCCGGTGGCAAAATCGGCCAGACTCCCCTGCCGGGTCAGGGTCTCTTTTTTATGGGAGGCCTGAGCCTGCCGGCGCCTAATCGCTTCGGCAAAAGGCTCCAGCCAGGGATCGTTCTTTATAAGAAGTGGGTGTTTCATATTACCGGGTTTTTGGATAAAGGTAAAAAATCCCCTGACATGATGAAGAAATAAAGGAATTTTTGCCAGTGGGCGGTCTCTTCATCGCACTCTTGACCGCACTCTTCACTGCTCTCTTCACTGCTTTCTTCTCTGCTTACCTTTCCGCTCTCGTCAGGGCTTAGCTCTCTGCTCACTTAACCGGTCTTTTCACAATCCATTTCACCAATCCTCTCATCGCATCTTCCGGAACCCGGGAGGCCCGGGCCAGGGAGTGCTGATAACCGGAAAGGGGTTTGTGGTCAGCCCAATGGATAATTAACGAGGGTGGAGGAGTTGAAAAATCCAAAAAAAAGGTTTGGCGAAAAGATTTTTTACTTACTTTTGCGCCGCTTTCTCTTCGTAGCTCAGTTGGTAGAGCAGCTGACTCTTAATCAGCGGGTCGTGAGTTCGAGTCTCACCGAGGAGACAAAAATTCAAGGAGTTGCAAACAGGTTTTGTGACTCCTTTTTAATTTGATACACAATTTCACATTTCCCTGGGATGTCAGCACCAGATGTTCAAACTCAGGGAACAACACAATCGTCTGAGCTACAAAATAAAACCCGATTTCTTTCTCATAGCCATAAAATTTTAAATTAACAGATTCTAAATTATGAAAAGAATTGGGTACTTTTAAACTGCAATCCTTAAAAGTGGATTTAATTCAACAGGCGTTATAATGTATAGATAATCAGGTGGATATGTCAAGTATTCTGGCCCGCATCGGCATTTGTTTCTGCGGATGGGGAAGAAGTGCACGATACCCAATGTTTCATACACGTAGCCGTTACTCTTCTTATTAACGTCATAGCTGCGAGCAACCTGCAGAACTATTTGGTATAAAACATTTGTCTAAGTATTATGAAAACAGTTGCTTCACAAATCTGGATTCTTTTGTTAATTCTTATTTGCTCAAATTCTTCACTTATTGCACAAGACTTTGGAGATGAATATAACTCAGCCGATGTGGAAGTACTAAGGCACATCACATCACAAGGAGGATCGTGGAATTGTATAAATTGGGATCAAAGTAAAAAACCATATCGGCTTTATTCATTATATCTTCAGAACATGAGAGGAAGCTTGGATGTAACGGGTTGTTCCTCTCTACATATCTTAGAGTGTGTATCCGAATATAATAATCATTTAACTAGTTTAAAAGTAAATGGTTGCCCTGTTTTACAGACCTTGAGCTGTGAAGGCAATCAATTAAGCAGTCTTGATGTAAGTGGGTGTTCAGATTTGACTTCTTTGTGGTGTTCTGACAATCAGTTAACCACTCTTAATTTAAGTGGGTGTTCGAAATTGACTTCTTTAGTGTGTTCTGGCAATATGTTAACCCATATTAACATAAGTGGGTGTCCGGATTTACAGTCCTTGGCTCTCGGATGCAATCAGTTAACCAGTATTGATGTAGCTGGTCGTTCGGATTTGTCTTTTTTAGAGTGTTGCAGTAATCAGTTAACTCGTTTAGATGTAAGTGGGTGTTCAAATCTGACAATCTTATGGTGTTATACCAATCAATTGGCTAGTTTGAAACTAAATGGGTGTTTGAATTTGCAGGCGTTGCAATGCGAAGGCAATCAGTTAACCATCCTGGATGTCAGTGATTGTCAGAAATTAAAGATGCTGTCTTGCGAGGCCAATCATTTAACAAGTTTAATTCTAGGCCATAACACAGCTCTAACTGATCTGGATTGTTCTGCAAATGATATTACATCTCTCAATCTTGAGAATAGTACAGCTCTCACTGATTTAAACTGCGCGGGAAATAACCTGACATCCCTCAATCTTGAGAATAATGCTGCTCTATCTGATTTAAACTGCGCGGGAAACAACCTGACATCCCTCAATTTGAAAAACGGCAATAATAATATCATAAAACAGATGAAGGCTTATTCAAATGCTGATTTGTATTGTATTGAAGTTGACGATCCTATAGCTGCTTTATCAAATTCTTCTTTTCCTTATAGCTGGCATAAAGACCCTTGGGCAACTTACAGCACTGATTGCAGTAGTAATCCTTTTAGCTTAGAAAACAACTGGACCATTTCAAGAATACCTGGAATGCCCGCACACCCGGTCGGAGTGGTAGCAGATGGTTCTTCAGCAGTAAGAATCAGCCTGACCAGGAAGGATCAAAGCATAGCCGTAGAGAGAGTTGAGATTAAAGTGAAGGATATCAATGGTAACAATATACCAGTTGGACAAATCGGTACTTCGATTTTTCAGGCAACAGCTCCTTATCTGAATCTTACCTATTTGCCGGAAAATATTTTCTATGTAGCTCCCGATGTGTTTTCTGATGATACGAACAATACGGACTGGAATAGAAAAGTAGTGGTTCAAATAGTAATTAATAACAATAGTTATAGCGGTAATGGGTATGCTTTATATGATACCATTGATATTATTCGTCCTCCGGTATTGCTTATACACGGGCTCAATTCCAATTCAGCCTGCTTTGCCGATCTAAGAGAAGATTTGCATTCAAGATCAACATGTTATATAAGTGAACAGGTTTTGTGTGTAGATTATAGGGAAACTAATTTGAGCTCATTTGCAGAAAATGCTTTTGTTTTACCCACAAATATCAGAAAGGTTAAAGAGTATATCATTAAAAAGGGATATGCTGTTTCTAAAGTTGATATTGTGGGTCACAGTATGGGAGGAATATTGAGCCGTTTATATCTACAAAGTAGTTGTTATGATAATGACATTCATAAATTGATTACTGTTAATACTCCTCATTCCGGTTCTCAGGGAGCCAATGTTTTATTTGAACTTCCTTCAATTAGAGAAAAATTTGGGCTAAAGGGGAAAGCTGTGGATGATTTACAAGTTACAAGCTTTGCAACAAGAACTTTGTTAAATGGCAGTTCGGTATTAAACAAAAATAGAGTACCAAGCCATACCATTGTAACAGAAAGTCCAGTTATAACTTCAGGAGTTGGTCATGATTTATTGGGCATGGTACTACAATTGGCCTACCAGCTTGAATATCCTGAAATGCATGTAGATTCAGTTACAAATGATATATTTAATGAAGCTAATGACATTGTCGTTGCTGTCAGCAGCCAGAGAGGTGGCCTTAGTCCTTCCACACTTGTTGAAAATGAGTGGCATTGTGGTTCTCCCAAAAATGCAACCGTAAAGAATAGAATATCAAAGCTGTTAATGTTGCCAAGTTCTGATGCAGCGTTTTCAACAGTGGGATTTAATCCTCCGACCTTAGATTTTAAGGCAAACACAAAAAACAGGTTGGCAGGATTGAAATCCGCTGTTAATAAAAACGATAGTGTTTATTTTCTATTGCCAAATATAGATTTAACCGCGAACAGTGGAGATTCAATTACAATAATGGTTGCAAGAACGGCTCAAGTGAAAAATATGATATTTGTAGCCAAAGAGTCACAGGATTCAGTTTTTATAAAAAGTACGACTGCTGCAAGTATGCGTTTTTCATATCCTGTCCCTTCTTGCAACATCGGACGTATTCAAATGTATGTATTTGGCTCAGACATGGCGGGGAATGTATATATAGATTCTGTTTTTGTAACTGTTTCTCCAAATGCCCAGGCAAAATCCCTGGTCATCACCTATCCTGATGAATCGTTATTAGAACTCCCACAAGGGTTAAAATCATCAGTTCGGGTTGCATGTTTGTTTTCTGACGGCATTATCAGAGATATAACCACATTGGCGGATGTCCAATATTGTACAAAAACAGGAAATGCAGTTGTTCTGTCTCAGGGGATTATAAAAGCCACCCATCAAGGACCAGATACACTATATGTAAGTTATGGAGGTTTGAATTGCAGTCTGCAGATTATTGTAAACCAGGATTATACCTGCGCTGTTAATGCTTCGGTTATTCCGGATCATTCGGGTACTACTGTCGGATCAGGTCTCTATTTTTATGGCGATAGCGTTACTTTAGCAGCTCATCCAAACGATGGGTACACTTTTGATTATTGGAGTATAGATGGAGTTGAAGTATCAACAAATAGTAATTATTCCTTTGAGACATATGAGCGCCAGGATATTGTCGCTCACTTTAAATCTCTTACCGCTATTGATAGAATTCCAATGAATAGTAGTGATCTGGTTTCTATATATCCAAATCCAAATAATGGAAATTTTACCATAGACATCGATGCCGATTATACGGGAGAAGTTGTGGTTAACATTTTCTCAATAACCGGGGTTCTATGTGACCACATAAAATTTGACAAATCCATTATCAGAACAACTCATCAGGTAAATTTAAAGTGCCTGGAGGAAGGAATATATTTTGTAAATATTCTTTTAGGAAGAGATATTGTCACCCATAAAATAGTCATAAAATAGTCAATGTAGTCACCTATGTATCTCTTTTTCGGATGGGTGGGAAAGCTTGGCGTGATGGTTCTTGACGGCAGTGCCCCTGTTCCTTTAAAATAATTATGATATTTTTACGACGTGAGCGATGGGGACCACTCTCTTCGTGCCGGAGACAGGATTTCATCCATTAGATCAAAGTTTATACATCGCATGAGTGAACAAAAAAAAGGGATTTTGTTGTGTGATTGCCAGGGTGGCGTGTTCGACCCCGGGATCATTGGAGAGATCAGATCCTCTCTGGAACCCCTGAACGCCCGTTGCCTGGTGGTTTCCGACCTTTGCGGAATGGTCGCTGTAAATCCCGGTAAAATCAAGGAAGACATTTCCGGATATTCTGAGTTGCTGGTTATCGGGTGTTACCCGCGGACCATGCGCTTGCTGCTGAAGCAGGTGATCGGTGATGGCATTAATGCCTTAACCATCCGTTATATTAATCTGCAAGAAACTGAGCCGGAAGAGGTGGTCGGCCAGGTGGAGCGGTTTGCCGCTGGTGACGGCGTTCCACACATCACTGAAATCAGTGAAGATTCCGGATGGCCCTCATGGTATCCTGTGATCGATGATGTGCGATGTACGGTATGCGGACAATGTGCTGACTTTTGCCTGTTCGGGGTATATGAGAAGACGGCGGAGGCAGTGAAGGTGGTCTATCCCCAGGGGTGTAAGAACCAGTGCCCGGCCTGCGCGCGGATCTGCCCGGTCACAGCGATCATCTTTCCCAAATATAAGCAAGGGGGCGCCATTGGCGGGTCCGATGCCATTGATGAAGTGGCCGAACAAAAGCGGCAGGCCCAGGATATTGAAGCCATCCTGGGGAACGATATTTATGCTGCCCTGCAGAAGAGAAAAGCCAGGAGAGCATCCATTATCAGGGAGAATGAGATGAAACGGGCTATCGACGAGAGGAATGCCGCGCTTCAGGAAGGCCACCTCAAATAACAGACCCCATGTCCATACTGAAAAACTTCCTGAAAGCCGACCGGCGCTGTCGCCGGAAATTCATCCTCAATATGGGGGTGAAGGGCATTTCGGGCTTCATGCGGTTCCGCAGGAGAAGCAAAAAGGGGAAACTCTTCCCGGCATTTCAGTTTATTTCCGTCACCAACGACTGCAACCTCCATTGCCAGGGTTGCTGGGTGGAGACCGGCGGTCCCCGGGTCAGCATGCCTCCGGAAAGGATCGATGCCATCATCGAAGCGGGGAAGAAAAAGGGATCTTACTTCTTTGGAATTCTTGGCGGAGAGCCTCTGATGCATAAGCAATTGCATGGTATTTTTGAAAAAAATCCCGGTTGTTATTTCCAGCTCTTCACCAATGGCACGCTTCTGAATGCGGCCACTGCGGAACGGCTGAAAAAAGCAGGGAATGTGACCCCGCTCATCAGCTTTGAAGGAGATGAGAGCGTGGCCGACATACGGCGGGGCGGACAAAGGGTCTATCATCGTACCCTGGAAGCCATCAGGACTTCGGTTTCGGCGGGACTGCTGACCGGTGTGGCCATCAGCGTCTGCAAATCGAACATGGAGATGGCTCTCTCGGAGGAGTTCGTGCAGATGCTTCACGATCAGGGGGTGTTGTATCTTTGGTACTATATCTACCGGCCGGCAGGGAGGCAGCCCAACTACGAGCTTGCCCTTTCAGCTGACGATATTCTGAGGCTCAGGAAGTTCCTGGTGGAAGGCCGCATGCGGCTGCCCATGGTGCTGATCGATTCTTACTGGCATGCCAATGGCGAACCTTTCTGTCCGGCAGCCGACGGACTGAGTCACCATATCACCCCTTCGGGTTATATAGAACCCTGCCCGGTGGTTCAGATGGCCCGGGAAAATGTGGATGACGGGGATCTGGAACGGGTTTATGAAGCGTCGGAAATGCTCAGGGGCTTCAGAAAGGAGATCCACGGGAAAACCAAAGGGTGTGTTCTGATGGAAGATCCGGCCTGGCTCACTGGTTTTGCTCTGCGACATCAGTCCATCAATAACTCAGGACGGCCTGATTATTTTGAGAAGCTGGCCACTGCGCCGGTGGTTCCCAGTCATGGTTCCTGTGAGGTCATCGCCGAGAAAAGCCTGCTTTACAGGATAGCAAAGAAAACCCTCTTCTTTGGGATGGGGGCTTATGGTTGACGTTTATGAAGGAAATCTATACGGATAGCAAATTGCCGCTGCGGGTTCCTGCTGACGAAGTGCTCAGGGGCGTGATCCGCAGGAGAAGTGTGAGCTGGATGGCTGAAAGGGGGGAGACTCCACCGGTGTCGTATGATCGGCTGTCCGGGATGGCTGATCTGCTGCTTGCACAGCAGGGATGGGAGGAACAGTACAAGGCCTTTGTGATGATCTGCGCCGGCAATGCCATCTGGAGGCCGGTGGTCGGCTCCATCCCCTACCAGCGGCGGATGCTCTTACTTCCCCAGTGTCTTAAAAACAGTAAATTATGCCGTGCGGAGGAAGATGAACTCGGGTTACTCTGCAACGCCTGCGGGAATTGCCAGATCTCCGGGCTCCTGCAGGAGGCAGAAAAGCTCGGTTATATCACCGTTGTGGCCGAAGGAACCACCATTGCATCGCGGCTGGTCGAGAGCGGCCAGGTCGACGCGATCATTGGGGTGGGCTGCATGGAAGTGCTGCAGAAGATTTTTGCGTCAGTCCACAAGTATTCGGTCCCGGCCATTGGCGTACCGCTCCTTTCCAACGGCTGCCTCGATACCAGGGCCGATCTGGAATGGGTTCTGGAGGAGATCAGGCTCCGTGATCAGGTAAGTGGTTACCGAATGATGAACCTCCACCACCTCAGGGAACAGACTTCCTCTCTTTTTTCTCCGGAAAACATAGACCAGGTGCTTGGCCTGGGCCGGAGTGTGACCGATGATATCGTCAGGGAAATCCTGCTCGCCGGCGGGAAAAGGATCAGACCTATGCTTACCCTGCTGGCATACCAGGCCTATTGCGGGGTGCCCGACCCCCATATGCTCACCCATCTGGCCCTGTCGGTGGAGTGCTTCCATAAGGCTTCCCTGGTGCACGATGATGTTGAGGACGACGACGACCAGCGGTATGGAAAGGAAACCACTCATAAAAAGTATGGCATTCCGGTGGCGATCAATACCGGAGACCTCCTCATCGGGGAGGGATACCGGCTGATGGCCGGATGTGAGGCCGACCCTGCGGTGGTGAAAAAATGGCTGGGGATCATCTCTACCGGTCAACGGGTCATGGCGGCCGGACAGGGGGCCGAACTGATGGCCAGGAAGAACAACGAAATCCTTCCCCTGGTGGAGATACTCCAGATTTTCAACAACAAAACCGCCGAGGCCTTTAAAGTATCGCTCCTTACCGGTGCGGTGGCCGGCGGTGCTGATGAGAATTCCCTCGCGCTCCTGGAAGAGTTCAGTCATCTGATGGGGACCGCCTACCAGCTGATGGATGACCTTGAAGACATCACCGACCCCGGCGAAGCGTCGTCATGGAGAAACCCCTCAGTAGCCATATCCCTCCTTGCTGAAGAGGCCGATGAAGAGGAAATGACCCTCATCCGCCAGGCGGTTCAACAGAATGCACTGGACCCCATCATGGATCTCCTCCGGAAATACAGGGTGGAGGAGCGGGCAGTCGATCTGCTGTCGGGATACCTCCGCCGGCTCGACCCCTGTCTCGCTCAACTCCGGAACATCCCCCTTAGAATTGCGCTGCATGAACTGGTTGGAAAAGCTTTCAGTAAATATCTTTAAGTCTGTATTTCGCGGGCCACTGGCGCTTTTCAGCGGGGAAAGCCCTGAGGTGATGCTCAGAAGCGCCCTGGATCTTCTCGATGACGAAACGGTGGCCCGGCTGAAAAGCGTGGTGGCCAAAAGCCTCCTCCCTTCGGGCGGATTTACCGACAGGGCCGGTCAGCCCGATCTCTATTATACCCTCTTCGGAACCTTTCTTACAGAAGCACTGGAGCTGATTGAACTTCAGGGGCCTATCCGGCAGTATGTGGAGAATACCCTTTGTGATGATAGCCCGCTCAGGGATCACAACATGGAGGGCATTCACCTTTATTGCGCCTCTATTCTGGTCTCAAAACTCTCCCTGAATGAAAACCTCCGCAAGGAACTGCGCAGGAGAATCAGGAAGAACTTGTCGCGGCCATCGTCCAAACAGCCGGTTTATACGGCCTTTGTGACCCTTCTGGCCTGTTACTATTCAGGCGACACCATGGGCATTCTCAGAATAAGAAGGCAATTGCAATACATCGCCCGGAAGGAGGCACAACCCTCCCCGGTTATCGCGGCGCTGATGGTTCTGCGGCATACGTTTCATGGTAAAACCGCTGATCTGGTCAGACAAGTGCGGGAATATTACGATGGGGCCGGCGGCTTCAGGGCGCTCAAGAGCGCGCCTGTTGCCGATCTTTTATCGACTGCCGTGGTGCTGTATGCTCTCCGCTATGTGGGGGAGGATCTCCGGCTGATCAAACCCGACTGCCTCCGTTTTATGGATGCGCTTTACCACGAAGGAGGATTTGCAGCGAATGCACTGGACCCTGATACGGATGTGGAGTATACTTTTTACGGATTACTCGCGCTCGGATCACTCACCTGAAAAGGTTGAAACGGGCCTCTCTTCTAAGGCTAAATAAAAGGGCATGAACAAAACATTTATAGATCAGGAATTCAACCGGCTGGCTCGTCTGCTGACGGGTGAAATGAATCAGGAAGGCTACTGGACAGGCCGTTTATCGGGCAGCGCCCTGGCCACTGCCGTGGCCATTGTGGCCCTGAAAATCGTGAACCACCCTGCTGACCTCCCGCGGATCACCTCGGGTTTCGACTGGTTACTGAATAATATCAATGCAGATGGGAGCTTCGGTGACACCCCCGAATCGGTGGGTAACGTCAGCACCACCCTGCTCTGTTTGGCTGCCCTCACCACCTGCCAGGTCAACGGGAACGCCGCCACCACGCTGAAGCGCATGGAAGCCTGGCTGAATGCCAGGGGCATCACTTCCGATCCGGAACATATCACCAGATCAGTCCTGGCCTATTATGGCAAAGACCTGACTTTTTCAGTTCCTATCCTCTCCATGCTTCATGTGGGGGGGATCATTTCCGCTTCGGCCCTGAGAAAAGTACCGGGACTTCTGTTTGAACTGACCCTGCTGCCCCAGTCCCTTTTCAGATTTCTGAACCTTAGGATGGTCAGCTATGCCCTTCCGGCGCTCATTGGCGTTGGTATTTATCTGCATACCCGGAAGAAAAAGGGATGGTTCGATCTGATGTCGTTCAGGAATATATTCATTGATCCGGCCATCAGGAAGCTGAACCGTCTTTTACCGGAGAGCGGGGGATTTCTGGAGGCGATTCCGCTCACCGGCTTCGTGGCCATGTGTTTGGTGGCTGCCGGTAAACCCGGTAACCCCACTGTGCTGGAGGGCGCGGGGTTTCTGCGCAGGCAACAGCGCGACGATGGAAGCTGGCCGATTGATGCCGACCTCTCCACCTGGGTGACCACCCTGGTGGTGAAGGCGCTGGCTGGTGATCCGCAGAACCCGTTGTCAGAAGAGCAGAAGAACAAACTAAGGGAGCATCTGCTTGGCCAGCAGGTCCGGAAGGTCCACCCCTTCAACGGGGCAGAGCCGGGAGGCTGGGGCTGGACCAGCACCTCCGGGGCAGTGCCCGATGCCGATGATACCCCCGGGGCAATCCTGGCGCTCCATGCGTTGTACTCGGGGTCCCGCAGGGAGGAGGAAGCCCTTATCATGGGATGCCGCTGGCTGACCAGATTGCAGAATAGCGATGGAGGGTTTCCAACCTTCTGCAGGGGGTGGGGTAAGCTTCCCTTCGACAAGAGCTGCGCCGACCTGACCGGCCATGGCCTGCTGGCCCTCATTCGCACCCAAAACCGTTTAGGAAACACCATAGGCCGGGCTACCAGGACCAAAATGGACCAGAGTATTCTAAAAGCCATCTGCTACCTTGAAACACACCAGCATGCCGATGGTTCCTGGATTCCCCTCTGGTTCGGGAACCAGATGACCGACGACCAAACCAACCCTGTCTACGGAACGGCCAGGGTATGTGCATACCTCCACGACAGTATGAAATGTCTCTCACCGGCCCATCCCTTCACAGGGCGGCTGAAACCGATGGTTCAGAAGGCTGAGGCCTTTCTCACGAGTCAACAAAATCATGACGGAAGCTGGGGCGGTAAGAAGGGGGTTCAGGGCACCATAGAGGAAACTGCCCTGGCGGTGGCAGCCCTGGCCTTGAACCACCCCGAACCTTGTGAGAAAGGGATCCTATGGATCCATCACCAGCCTTCCCTGAAATCATCGCCCATCGGGCTGTACTTCGCCCTCTTGTGGTACGATGAAAAAATGTACCCCCTGGTCTGTTACACTGAGGCATTGAGAAAAATGAAAAGCAGTATTAAGTAGTTTATTCCCGGATTCTCCTGGGGTCATCGGCCGTGACAACACCCTGCCTCACAAGTCATGACAACAAGTGGCACACAAGGGTGGTAGGCCAATTCAAGATATGAAATTGTTTAATTCTGGTTGGCCAATTCCGTATGTGAGATGCTATTTGGTGAAAAACATTTTCACGGCTACCAGCAGGAGAAAGAGGCTGAATATTTTGCGCAGGGTGACTTCGGGGATTTTCGTGGCCCAATGGGAGGTGAAGTAACTTCCGATCATAAAGGCTGCGGCGAGAATCAGGGCGTATTTGAGGTTGACATGGCCGGCCTTATAATAGTTATAGGCGGCAAAGAGCCCGATAGGGGGGAGCATGACGGCCAGGCTGGTGCCGTTGGCCTGATGCTGGGTAAAACCAAAAATGAAAATCAGCGCCGGTATCAGGATGATCCCTCCTCCCAGGCCCATGATGCCGGCAAAGGCACCAGTCATCAGTCCGACCAGGATCAGCAGTAAAAGGGTGTAAATGTTCATGGTATGATAATTTTTGACCAGGCTGGTGACCCGATCTGGTTTAAATGAAGCCCCCGTGTTCACCGGATTACCACCTGACGATTTCGTCATGTAAAGATAACAATTGTACCGTTTTATGAGAGGGCCACCCTCAGGAAGCTTTCTCTGTTTATCTTTACCCCATCGTAAAGCAATAGTGTGATGAATCAACAACATGGCCCATGTTGAATAAAAGCCTGCAGCCCGGCAGGGTAAGGAGGGCTGTTATCTCCTTCAGTCGTTGGAGCCGCAAAGGGTATGCAGTTTTCTGCTCCCTGGGGCGGGTGATCAGGATCGCCGTTCTCTCAGTGGTTTACTCCATTCTGGTGATGCCGATGGCGGCACAAGTCAGGGAGGTGAGCGATACGCTCACCATGAGGGAGGTGGACCTGGAGGAGGTGGTGGTGACGGCGGGGAGGACCCCGGTGGGGATGCAGCAGGTAGCGCGGCCGGTCACGGTGATCACCCGTGCGGAATTGGAGCGGGCCCCGGCGCAAAGCTTCATTGATCTGTTACGCTATCTCCCCTCGGCCGACATCCGCCAGCGGGGCCCCCTGGGAGCCCAGGCCGACCTCTCCATCCGGGGAGGCACTTACGATCAAACCCTCATCCTGCTCAACGGCATCAATATCAGCGATCCCCAAACCGGCCATCATCACCTGGATCTTCCGGTAGACCTTGAAAGCATATCGCGGGTGGAGTTCCTTACCGGGCCGGCAGCCCGCGTCTTCGGTCCCAACGCCTTGAACGGAGTGGTGAATATGATCACCGACCTGCCAGCGACCAACCGGCTTCGTCTTTCGGCCACGGCCGGTGCTTTCGGGCTTTTCAGGAGCAGCGGCAGCCTCACCCTCCATGCCGGCAGAACCCGACACCTCTTTTCCCCGGGGTTCACGGTCTCTTCAGGCCATATCCCCAATACTGACTACAGGGGGACCACACTTTTTTATCGCGCGGAAGCTCAATGGCCCTTTGGAAATTTCTCTTTTCAGGCCGGTGGCAGCGACCGCCGCTTTGGTGCCAACAGTTTCTACTCTCTGAAGTACCCCCGGCAGTTTGAGGCCACCGGAGGCCTCTTCATGAGTGCGGGTTACCGAAGCACACAGCCCGGAGGCCTTAGCGCCTCTCTCTATCTGAGGCGCCATAACGACCGGTTCGAACTGATCCGCAACAATCCGGTGGTGCCCTTCAACCTCCACAGGTCAGTCACGGCGGGAGTGCAACTGAATCAAACCATGAAATGGAGGGGAGGGAAGAGCTCCCTGGGCGCCGACCTCAGGGAAGAGCATATCCTGAGTACCGTGCTGGGTGAGCCGCTCTCGCGGCCGGTTCCGGTGCGGGGCAGTGATACCCTCTTTTACACCCGGTCGGCCCACCGGTGGAATATGGCGCTCTATGGTGAGCACCGTCTGGAACTGTCCCGGCTGACATTGTCGGCCGGCACCATGGCCCACCTGGTCCCGGGCAGCCACCCACTGCGTCTTTATCCGGGTGCCGATGCTGCCTTCAGGGTGTACCATGCGCTCTCCCTTTACGGCTCCGTCAATAAAAGCCTGCGCAGGCCTACCTTTACCGACATGTACTATAAAAGTCCGGTCCAGCAGGGCAATCCACACCTAAAGGCCGAAGAGGCCTTCTCGCTCGAGGGAGGCCTGAAACTCCATGCCTCCCGCCTCCGGGGCCATCTTACCCTCTTCAGCCGGAAAGGTCGCGAAATGATCGACTGGGTAAGGCCTTCCCATCCCGACTCGCTGGTCTGGAGAAGCATGAACCATTCCCGGGTTGATTTCCGGGGAGCGGAAGCAGCGCTCCGTTACCTTCCCTGGGAAGGCGGACAGGGTACGCAGCCCCTGCTCAGACTGGAACGTGCTGCGCTTTCGTGGACGCTCCTCGATGGCTGGTCGTCGGCAGGACCTCTTCTGTCGCGGTATGTGATGGATTACCTCCGCCATCAGGTGGTGGCCACGGCTGACCTGGCCGTAGGCTCCAAAACGGTGGCTTCCCTGCGGGTGAGCTGGCGCGACAGAAACGGATCCTGGCCCGGGGCTGCGGGTGAAGTGATTGAATACCAACCGGTCACCCTGGCCGATGCCCGGGTCACGCACCGGATAGGACCGCTCTCCCTTTATGTTGCGGCCTCCAACCTGCTCGATCAGCAATGGGTCGATTTCGGGGGCATCCGTCAGCCCGGCGTGTGGCTCAGCGGCGGCATGAGCGTAGAAACTTCCTGGTCAGGCCGCAGTTCTGCGTTTTCTTTTTATTAATTTTAGGGGCCAAAGGGAAAATCCCTTCCTTGCCATGTGCATTGTAAATAGGAATCTATAACCATTTAATAATAAAAACTATGGGAAAACAAGCTATTAACGTCGCTTCTGTCGATGTGGACAAGTTATTGGAAATGCTCAATGCCGCCTTGTCGGAGGAGTGGCTGGCCTACTACCAGTACTGGATCGGGGCCCGTCTGATGGAGGGACCCATGCGCAGCGAGGTGGAGCCTGAACTGTTGCTCCATGCCGACCAGGAGTTGAACCACGCGGTGCTGGTGGTGAACAGAATCATCCAATTGGGTGGTACTCCGGTCATTAACCCGAAAGATTGGACTAAACTGGCCCGTTGTCCTTATGATGAACCTGCCGATCCCTATATCGAGGTGATCCTCGAACAGAACCTCAAGGGGGAGCGGTGCGCCATCCAGCGCTACAAGGAAATCGCCGACTTTACCTCTGGGAAGGACCATTCTACCCATCAGATGGCGGTACAAATCCTCAATGAGGAGCTGGAACACGAGAACGACATTGAGGACTGGATTGCCGACCTGGAGCGGATGAAGGAAGAGTGGAAGAAAATCCGTTTCTGAATCCTCTCTGGAGGCAACTGGTTTAATACTGGTTGGCGCCGTATTCTGACATAGCCCTGCAGAAAACCTGGAAGAAGATTCTCAGAAGGATTGTTGGGGCCTTTCTTATCTCTTCCGAAGGGAAGTGCCGTGGTCAGAAGCGTGTCGCTCTCCAAAAAAAGAAGGGCAGCGAGGGATAAAACCCTTACTGCCCTTCTTTTTATATTGTCAGCAACCTTTTTCTATATTGTCAGCTTCCTTTGTTCACTCCGGGACCCCGGGCGTTGTCACAAGGTAGCGCGGCCAGGTTGTTAGTCCAACGAGGGAAGGTGGTTTACTTGCAAAGAAGGTGGATCAGAACCCTCCGGGGCTGCCCACGCGGGTCATAGCACAGCGGAAGCCCAGGTCTCTCTGTGATTTGGTTTCCTGGAGGTAACGGCGGGTGCCCGGGGTGAGCCAGTAAGGCCGGTCTTTCCAGGATCCTCCCTTGTAAACACGCACATCATCACCCAGCAGGGAAGAGAAGTAACCCGGCCGGTCATCCTGGATGTACATATCTTTGGTGGTGTTGTTCTGAACGGCCGTCCACTGGTCCCCTTCGATGATCTGGGAGTTGGGATCCCCATCCTTGAAATTGCGGTAGTCGGCCAGGGTATCGAGGCGCATCACCCCATAATCGTCACGCATGATGTTCCCGTTTTCATCTTTCTTGGGCACCGTGAAGACATTTCCGCGGAAAGGCTGGAATTCAGCGACATCGCGGTTGGAGAGGGGGCGGTAGACGTCATAGACCCATTCGTTGACATTTCCGGCCATACAATAGAGACCATAGTCGTTGGGCTGGTATGATTTGATGGTTGAAGCAATATCGGCGCGGTCATTGAGGGCGCCGGCCATCCCCATCAGGTCACCACGGCCCCGGGTGAAGTTGGCCTGCATGCGACCTTTGTTCTTCTTCTCGGCCTCACGCATGTAAGTTCCATTCCAGGGGAACATCTTGCGGTCGGAGAGCAGTTCGTTGTCGGCATTCCCGATCAGTCCGAGCGCGGCATATTCCCATTCGGCTTCGGTGGGCAGCCGGTAAGTGGGCAGCAGAATCCCATCTTCCCACCTGACCCTGCGGGCCGTTCCGTCGGTGTTCTCCTGGGGTTTCTTCCCGGCAGCTCCTTCATACATCCCGGCCAGGTAAGTGTCGGTGGTGAAAATGTTCTGCCCGTTCTGCGCGGGATCGTGGGTCAAAATCCCCTTGTCTACCAGAATCTGCTCGTTGACCCGGTCGGTACGCCATTGACAGTATGCATTGGCCTGGACCCATGAAACCCCAACCACCGGATAGTCGGAATAGGCCGGATGACGGAAATAATTCTGGATATAGGGCTCGTTGTAGGCCAACTCCTCGCGCCAGGTCAGGGTATCGGGAAGTACCGACTCCTTTTTGGCCCGGTCATTGGGGTAGACCCGCTCAACCCAGTAGACAAACTCACGGTAATCCTGGTTTGACACTTCGGTTTCATCCATATAAAAGGAAGCTACCGTTACCCTGCGTTGCGTATTGTCCCATTTCGACATCACATCTTCTTCCACACGCCCCATGGAAAATGTCCCTCCTTCAATGAAAATAAGACCGGGACCGGCTTCCTGCTCATACCCTGATAAGTAGGGAATATTCCCCGTTTCAGGATCATTATATTTCCACCCGGTGGTCCTGGAACTATTTTGCTTTTTGGTGGTGCATCCTGCTGCAGCTAAGATGATGAGTATGAATACCAGAAACTTATGATTCATATTCTGCAATTATTTAAACACATAAATTTAAACGACACAAATATAACTAATTCGGCTGATCAATATTGTTCAGGTAATTGATAATTTAACGCCGGCCATTTCATTTCCTTTTAATTTTGTGCAGGCTGGCCGCTCCTTTTACATCAGGGGAGGCCGCAATATTCAGGGCTTATTTTCGTTTGATCTTTATCAATTCATGCGCATGTACAGGTTTTTACTCTTATTTATACTTTTTGTTGGTTTGCAGGGGACTCCCCTGGTGGCCCATGCGGCTCCCGGCGCTGTGGCCTGGAAGGATAATTCCGTCCTGAAGAGCAGCAAGTGGTTGAAAATCAAAACAACTAAAAGAGGAATTTACCGGATCTCCTACGATAAACTTAAAAGCTGGGGGTTTACCTCCCCCGAACTGGTCAATGTTTATGGAAACGGGGGATATAAAATTACCGAATACCTGGTGGAGACTCCTCCTGATGATCTGGTGTTAAATCCTGCCTGGAGGGGTAAGGACGATGGAGGCAAGGATGGCCTCTACTTCTTCTCCACCGGTACCGTAGCCTGGAATTATGATCTTTCTGCAGGGTTGTTCAAACATGTGGTCAATCCTTATTCCGATGAGAGTTTTTATTATCTTGTTCAGGAGAGTGCTCCCGTTCAGGTGGAAATGGCCGCGCCAGTGACCGGCTCTCCTACCCATACGGTGACGACCTTTGATGATGTGTTGCGTTATGAGAATGAGAGTTTTAACCTGATCAGGTCGGGGCAGCAGTGGTTCGGGGAGAAATTCGGTCCGGGCACTACCCGGAGTTTCACCTTAAATTGTGATCAGTTGGTTCCGGGTGAAGAGGCCAGGGTGTTGATCAGAGGGGCAGGGCGTTCGCCGGTGCCCTCAGCGCTGGAGGTCACCCTGGGCCAGGTCAGGCAGGAATCCATCCCTTTCACTTCGGTGAGCGTGGAGAATGAAACGACGCTTTATGCCGATGAGCGTCAGAAGGTCTATACGCTTCCCCTGGTCACTACACCGCTGGTGGCGGCACTGACCTATTCTGCCGCCAATACTCTTTCCGAAGGATATCTTGATTATATTACCGTGCACTGGCGGCGCCAGCTCAGGATGACGGGCGATGAACTGTTGTTCAGGGATACCCGGAGCATGGGGGCCGGTCGTGTGGCCCGCTTCACCCTCGAAAATGGGACCACCGGCAGCCACGTGCTGGATATCACCGATCCCCTGCATCCTTTTGAAATCCCCGTGACCCTCCAGGGCAGCCAGCTCTCCTTTGTCAGGCCGGCCGGCACCCTGCGTGAATACCTGGCCTTTAAGTCAGGAGGGACCTTCCCCGAACCCCAGCTGGTGGGAGAAGTGCCCAATCAGAACCTGCACGCTCTTCAGGTCCCCGATTTCGTGATCATCACCCATCCCGATTTCCTCTCTCAAGCCGCGAAAGTGGCCGACTACCACCGCACTGCCGACGCGATGCAGGTGGAAGTGGTGACCACCACGCAGGTCTACAATGAATTCGGCTCAGGCCAGCCCGACGCTTCCGCGATCCGCAATTTCATACGGATGCTCTATGACCGGAGCAAGAAAGTCAAATATGTCCTTTTGTTCGGTGACGGCTGCTATGACAACCGGAATCTGACCGGTGCCAACAAGGCTTTTGTGCCGACTTTCCAGTCCGATAACTCCCTGATGCCGACCTCCTCCTTTGTATCTGATGATTATTATGTGATTCTTGACGAGGGAGAGAGCGTTTACAACGGATTGGTCGACCTGGGCATCGGTCGTCTGCCGGTTTCCACCGCCTATGAAGCCGACATTGTCACCGATAAGATCCTCCGTTACAACGCTCCGGAATCGCTGGGGATATGGCGTACCAACCTTTGTTTTATCGGGGATGATGAGGATGGCAACCTCCATATGTCGGATTCAGAAGCCCTGGCCACACAGGTGAATAGTTTTCACCGTGAGTTTCAGACGGAGAAGATCTATTTTGATGCCTGGCCTCAACAGTCGACCACGGGCGGGGAACGCTATCCCGGAGTGGTGGATGCCATCAACCGGCAAGTAAAGAATGGTGTGTTGATTCTCAACTATGTAGGCCACGCCAACGCCCGGTTTCTGGCCGATGAAAGAGTCATTGACGTGTCGGCGATCAATTCCTGGTCCAATGCCCGGAACCTGCCGATTTTCGTGACGGCGACCTGTGAGTTCAGTCGCTTTGACGATACCGAGACCTCGGCCGGGGAATACATCCTGCTCAATCCCAACGGGGGAGGGATCGCTCTTTTTTCGACCACCCGTGTGGTGTATGCCTATTCTAATTTTCTGCTCAGCCGTAATTTTTATCAGTATGCCTTTCAGAAGGATGAACAAGGCGAGAATTTCAGGATGGGGGACATCATGCGACTGGCCAAGGTCAACACCCTGAATACGTTGAATAAGCGCAATTTCACCCTGCTGGCCGATCCTGCGCTCAGGCTGAGTTATCCCAAACACCGGGTGGAGACCCTCTCTGTCAATGGCAGGCCCGCAGGGGCGGTCACCGATACCCTCAAGGCCCTGAGTAAAGTCACGGTCGCAGGGGAGATCAGGGATTTTGCGGGGAAAAGGCTGACCGGCTTCAACGGGGTGGTAACGGCCGTGGTCTATGACAAGGCGGTATCACAGAAGACCCTGGGCAATGGAAGCCAAACGCCCTTCACCTATAAGGTTCAGAACAGCGTCATTTACAAGGGAGATGCCACGGTCACCGCAGGGGAGTTCTCCTTCAGTTTTGTGGTGCCCAAGGATATCTCCTACAACCTGGGCAACGGTAAAATTCAATATTATGCCCAGAACGGGACCATTGATGCCCATGGGGCCTTTAGTGATCTGGTGATCGGCGGTTCCGGGGAGAACCAGGTCGCCGATACCCGCGGACCGGTGGTCGCCCTTTATATGGATGATCCTGCTTTTGTCAACGGAGGAGAGACCAGCCGGAATCCCCTGCTGATTGCCGAGGTGTCGGATGAAAATGGGATCAACACCGTTGGCACTGGCATCGGCCACGATATCACGGCTATCCTTGATAACGATTTCTCCAATGTGATGATCCTCAATGAGTATTACCAGGCAGCCAAAGATGACTTCACCAAAGGCACCATTCGCTTCCCCTTCAGTAATCTGTCGGTAGGGGAGCACACCCTGCAACTCAGGGTATGGGATGTGGCCAACAACTCTACTACGGCAGAAGTGAAATTCGTAGTCTCCGGCGATTTTTACATCCAAACCATCAGCAACTACCCCAATCCGGTGTATGATCACACCGACTTTGTGTTTACCCACAACCAGCCTGAAGGGGTTTTCAAGACCCTGGTGGAGGTATTCGATGTGACCGGTACCCTGGTCGACAGCTACCAGACCATGGTATCTTCAATGGGAACCAGCAGCAATCCGCTGCGGTGGAATCCCGGGGAGAGGGGCCTCCGCCTGCGCGGCGGCATTTATCTCTACCGGATCACCATCCGCTCCTCCCTGGGGCAGTTGGCTACAAAAGCCGGAAAGATGTTTCTTTCCCGGTAATTTAGAGCCTGCGGATAATTTTTCAGCCGATGCTCCGTTTTCCTGGTATTTAAAACGATAATAAATAAAGTTTATCTTTGCACCCTTTGAAAGTCGCGTGGTGCTCCGACCACAAAAGGACAGGTATGTTTGCTCCAAGCGACTTCCACGAACGTGAAGCACCTTAACCGGTCTCACTGCCATATATAGCTGAAGAACAAGTTATTAACTAACAAATAGACAAGTGAAAATTCGGAATATGACCAGATTGATCAGATCAGCATTGTTTTTCTTATTGATGACTGTTGGTACAGGAACGCTCTATGCCCAATATACCTATACCGGGGCCAATGTGATAACTACGGGGGTTCCGTTTCTGACCATTGCCCCCGATTCGAGGGCCGCAGGTCTTGGCGATGCCGGGGTGGCTACCTCTCCCGATGTCAACGCACAACACTGGAATCCTGCCAAATACGCTTTCATTGAGAGTGACATGGGAATTGCCCTGTCCTATTCTCCCTGGCTCAGGTCATTGGTCAATGATATCAACCTGGCCTACCTGGTAGGCTACAAGAAACTGGATGAATATCAGACGATCAGTTCTTCATTGCGTTACTTTGCGCTGGGTGATATCGTCTTCACCGATGAGTACGCGACCACTATTGGCCAACAGAGTCCCAACGAGTTCGCCTTTGACCTGGGGTACACCCGGTTGCTTTCCGATCGCTGGGCGGGGGCCGTCGCCATCCGCTATATCCGGTCTGACCTAACCGGCGGGCAACTGATCAATGGGGTAGAGTCGCATGCCGGCAACTCCTATGCTGCCGATGTGGCTTTCTACTACCGGAACGAATTCCAGATGAACCGTTCCGAGAATGTTTTCTCGGCTGGGGTCAATATCCAGAACATCGGAGCCAAGATCTCCTATACCGACGGAGAAGTCAAGGATTTCATCCCTACCAACATGAAACTGGGGATCGCCTATACCACCGAGCTCGACGATTACAATACCTTCACTTTCACGGCTGACGTGAACAAGTTGCTGGTGCCCACCCCCCCTAAAGATACGACCACCTATGATCCGGGGACCATCATTTATCCGGGGGGGATCAATTCTGACAAGTCGGTGGTGGGAGGGATGTTCTCCTCGTTCACCGATGCTCCGGGGGGCTTCAAGGAAGAGTTGCAGGAGGTGACCCTTTCGGCTGGGGTGGAATACTGGTACAACAAACAGTTTGCCCTCCGCGCCGGTTATTTTTATGAAAACGAATACAAGGGAAACCGCAAGTTTATGACCGCGGGGGCTGGTTTGAAGCTCAACGTGTTCTCCCTCGATTTTGCCTATCTGCTCCCCATCGTGAGAAACCACCCGCTTGAGAATACCCTCCGGTTTACCCTCTCCTTTGATGTGGACGCCTTCAGTGGCCAAAGATAGAATGATGCAGAGGGTAGGTTTTGGGATGGATGTGCACCGGCTGGCACATGGAGAAACCCTCTTTCTGGGCGGAATCCTGGTTCCTTCCGATCTGGGCACGGTGGCCCATTCTGATGGAGATGTATTGTTGCATGCCATCTGTGACGCTCTCCTGGGGGCGGCCAAATTGGGCGATATAGGCTCCAATTTTCCCGATACTTCTGAGGAATTTAAAAATATCGATTCCAAGATTCTGTTGGCGCGTACCTGCCGGATGATCACTGACCGGGGGTGGCGTATTGTCAACGTGGATGCCACGCTCTGCCTGCAGCATCCCAAAATAAGGCCTTTCATTGCCGCTATGGAAGAAGGGATGGCCGGCATTATGGCGATCACCGCCGACCAGGTGTCGGTGAAGGCCACCACCACCGAGCATCTGGGCTACGAGGGACGCCGCGAGGGCGTCACGGCCTATGCCGTGGTCCTGCTTGAAAAATCGGAATAGTACTTCTTAACCTCAGAAAAGGAGCATGACAAAAAAGACCTTGGTTATCGGGGCTTCTCCCAATCCTGAACGGTATGCCCACAAGGCAGTGCTGGCCCTCAGATCCCACGGCCATCAGGTGACGGCTCTCGGGCTGCGCCGGGGCATCATCGGTGATACCCCCATTGTCACAGAACGACCCGGCGATGCCGATTTCGATACCGTAACCCTGTATGTGGGTCCACAGCGGCAACCTGAGTATTACGACTATGTGGCTGGCTTGTACCCCCGCAGGGTGATCTTCAACCCGGGTACCGAAAATCCCCCCTTTGCCCAAAGGCTTCAGCAGGCAGGCATCAGCACGGAAGAAGCCTGTACACTGGTGCTTCTGGCTACACAACAATATTGATATGTTCAAAACTATCGTTTCAGCCACTGAGTTTGAGGATCTTCGCATGGAGCGTCCTGCCCTGCTGGCCTGGTTCAGCACGGTAGAATGTAATGTCTGTAAGGTTCTGAAACCTAAGGTGGGGGAGATGGTGGCCTCCTCTTTCCCGGCCATGACTATGGTCTATACTGAAATAAATGCCTTGCCGGATCTCGCAGCCCGCTACCGGGTCTTCTCTGTTCCTACCCTCCTGGTCTTCTTTGAAGGAAGGGAGTATATCCGCAAAAGCCGTGCTTTTAGCCTGGAAGAGCTCCAGGAGGAGATCACCAGGCTTTATGCCAGAATGGAGGAGTGAATATTTGACCTTTCCGCCCTCAGACCGGCTTTGGGGTCATCCCCTGGTCATTCGAATAAACACCCACCGGGTATAAAGCATCCACGAGGGTTTAAATACCTGGCACCAATCTGTTTTTCCCTTTACTCGCGGAAGCCTTCCACCTTTTCTCCCTTTCCGGGAGGGTGGTTCAGGATACGGTCTTTTTCAGCCAGGCCACTGGTTATAACTACAATTTCATCGTTTTCGGGACCGGTGGACACCTTTTTCTTCCAAATTTTCCCTTCGCTTTTCAGGTAAACAATGGGTTGTTCTCCCTCCAAAAAGAGGCATTTGCGTGGGATGAGCAGTTGATCGGGGAGTTGTTCCAGTAGGATCTGGTTATTGCTGGTCATTCCGGGGAGGAGTTTTTTGTCGGGATGGTTGAGGTCGATGGTGACGGCAAAGACTTTAGAGTCAACGCCCTGGAGTTCCTGGCCGATATTGGCGATGGAGGTCACCGTTCCGGAGAGGGTAAGGCCCGGGAGGGCATCGACGGTAATGCGGGCGCTGTCGCCCTGTCTGACCTTGGCGATATCGATTTCGGCCACGAAGGTCTCAGATACCAACACCGAGAGATCGGGGAGGGTGGCGATAATGGGTCTCCAGGGGCCTACTTCGTCGCCCACGCGGATTTTACGGTTTCTGTTGACGCGGGCATAGATGACCATTCCATCCTCGGGGGCCGTGATGGTGGTGGCGGCCAGGGCCTTCTGGAGCTTCTCGTCCACGGTCTGTTGGTACTGGAATCGCTCCTCATTGCGGCGGGTACGGGACTGCAGATCCATCTGCCTGAGCTCATAATCCCTTTTTTGTCGCTCTATCTGGCGTAAAGTCTGGTTGTAGGCCGTTTGCATCCTGCGCTGGTAGGCCGGCGATTCGAATTTCGATTGCTGGAGGTCGAGTTCTCGGTAACGCAGATCGAACTGCGACTGGGCAATATGCTGCCGGATCTGTGACAAGGTCAGTGCAGAGTCTATTCTGGCATCGTTGAGCTGCGCCTGGCGCACATCTATCTGTTCGCGGTTCATCTGAATCCGCTGATTGAGGTTCACCTGGTCCAGCGTGGCCACCCAATCCCCCTTTTTGACAATGGTTCCCTCGGGGACCATATCCTTGATGGTAAACTCCCAGACTTGCAGATCGGAATCCTTGAAGATGTCGTCGAGCACGATGTTGGTGGCACTTTTACCGTGGATCTCTCCTTTGGTTTCGATGATTTTCTCGAAGGTGCCCCGTTTGACGACATAGACCGACTGCATGACCCCCCGGCGGTTGATGATCCACCCGGTCACGGCCACCAGGAGGAGGGCTGCCACGACCAGCGGCCAGCGGTATTTCAATAGAAGAGGTTTCATGAATCAGTAGTTATTCAGCATTTGTTCGAAGTCTTCGGCCAGGGTAATCCTCTTGGCAAAGTCAAAGAGGGTAAGCTGCCGTAGGGTGTAATAGTAGGACCAGTAGGAGCGCAGGGCGTTGATATAGGCGCGGCGGGCCTGTTCCTGGTCATTGCGGGCCAGGTTGAGCTTGGTCACGTCGAGCTTGCCGATGAGAAACCGCTGCTTGGTCACCTCGAATCCCATTCTGGCAATGGTGTCTGCTTTGGCGGTATTCCGCACCTGTTCCCCCTGGAGGTTGAATTCCATTACGTTCATGATGACATTCTGTTCGAAATCGATCCGTTCCTGGTTGATGCTGATGCGGACCACTTCACGGTTCGATTTGGCCATGGCCAGCTGACCTTTACGTCTTCCCCAGTCGAGGATGGGCACGGTGACGCCTATGCGGAGGCGCTGTCTTTCCAGCGGGTCGAGATAAACCTCACTGAACTTTCCGGCATTCTGGTTCAGGCCGTAGAGGGCGTAGAGGTCACCATTGATGCCGTTCTGGGCTTCCGCCTGTTTTACCTTCCGGTCTTCTTCCAGCAACCGCTGGGTATGGTTGATGATGTCAGGGTTGTTTTGTGTGGCCAGTCCCAGCGCTTCGGAGGCGTTGATGTTAAGTTCGGGAAGGGTCGCGGGGATGACGCATTCAATACGGGTATCCTTTTCAAATCCCAGGAATGAGTTGAGGTCGGCCCGCGCCCGCTCCAGCCCCAGGTTGGACCTGTTGAGGGCCAGCTTGGCATTCATGAAGCCCAGCTCCAGGTTGAGCAATTCATCCTGGGTGACCGTTCCTGCCTGAAACCGTCCCTGACCAATGCGGTAGAGTGTATCGGCGTTGGCCAGGTTGGTGGTGGCAATGGTGACCTCTATCTGGGCGTCTACCAGGTCAAAGAAGCGGCGTGTGGCCTTCACCGCCAGCTCCTCCTTCGACTGGATATACTCACGCCGGGCTTTCTCATACTTGACCGGTTCAATCTTGGCCATCCACTTGTACTGGTTGTAACCGTTCAGCGACTGGTTGAAGCCTATGCTCACGGGCGTGGAACTGAAGCTGGAGATGTTCTCTCCTCCCCAATTATGGGTGAAATTAAGCTCCGACTGGGCAAAAATCCGCCCTCCTGTCAAACCTACATTCTGGGAGAGCGACAAGGCCATGTCGGAGTTGAGAAACTCCCTGGGTTTGTACTCGTCGCGGTTCTCGTCATAGTTGTAAACCTTTTGCATGGAGCGGTTGAAGTCGAAGGGTGTGGCTTCAAAGGTAAGGGAGGGGAGCCGGTCGGCTTTGAAATTCCTGAATTCCCAGTAATTATAGAGGAACATATTCTTATTCCGGAAGGCATCAAGCGACTGTTGCGAGGCTATGTCGATGACCTCCTGCAGGTTAAGGGCCCTGGTTTCCTGTTGTGCTGCCGATTGGAAGACCGCCAGCGCCATCGAAAGGATAAATATTAATCTGGTTGCTCTCATCTCTGATTCTTCAAAAGGTTATTGTCGCAGTGATTCAACGGGATCCTGATCGGAGGCTCTCCGGGCGGGCAGGTACCCGAAGGTGATGCCCACCAGTGCCGAAACCCCGAAGGCAATGACGATGGAAAAGAGGGAAACGATGGTTTTGATGTCAAAGACAGCGGTGATGATCATGGAAAGGGCGACGCCCAGGATGATGCCCGCGATGCCTCCCACGACGCTGATCAGCGTGGACTCGGCCAGGAACTGAACGATGATGTCTTTGCGGGAGGCCCCGATGGCCTGACGCAACCCGATCTCCCTGATCCGCTCCATCACACTCGACAACATGATGTTCATGATCCCGATTCCCCCAACAATCAGGGAGATGCCGGCAATGACTCCCAACACAATGTTGAAAATGTTCTTGGTCCGTTGCTGCTGTTTCAGTAAAAGCTCAGGTATGGTGACTTCAAAGTCGTAAAGGTTGTTGTGGCGCCTGAGGATCAGCCGGCTCAGGATCTGGGAGGTGACCGTCAGTTGCTCGGTTTCCCTGACCTGAACGATGATTTTGTCGAGCTGGTTGAGGTTCTCGTTGCCCGCAGCCCCCGCATTGTTTTGTCTTTCTATTTCGTCGGCCCTCACCAGTGCGCGGTTCTTAAAGCGGAGCAACATGGTCTTGACGGGAATGAATATCTTATTGTCGGTACTGCTGATGCCCATCTCGTCACTGGCCGAAGCCGTGAAATCACGCCGCTCCACCACTCCGATCACCTGCAGCCATACTTCCCCGGCTTTGATGTACTGACCTACCGGTTCCTCCTGTCCGAAAAAGAGATTTCTGATGTTGTCACCGATAATACAGACCGGATAACCCTTTTCCTGTTGTCGTTCATTGAAGACCTGCCCCGACTGGAGGGAGATGTTGAACAAGTCGAAATAGTGGTTGTTGGTGCCCTCGAGGGTTACCGGTTTACTTCGACCGTTAAGAATGGCCGAATAGTTGATGGAGATGACCGGGCAAACCCGGGCGACGGTGGGGACGACCTCCCCGATGGCTTCGGCGTCGAGCAGGGTCAGCCCGCGCGAAAATTTCTTTTTGCCCGATGCCGTTTCATCGCTGGCCGCAGGGCTCTCCCCGGCCGATCCTTCCACGGTGGTGGTCGAAGGCGAGATGATGATGTTGTTGACGCCCACCATCTTGATCTGTTCCAGAATCTCATGTTCGGCCCCATTGCCGATAGCCAGCATACTGATCACGGCCGCCACCCCGAAAATAATGCCCAGGGCGGTAAGCAGCGATTTGATCTTGTTGGTCTGGATGGCCTCAATCCCGATAAGGATGTCGTGCAAATAGCGCTGGATCAGTCTTCTCATCGTCCTCCTCCCGTTACAGTCGCTCCTGCCGATGATCCACGGTTGCCTCCCTGACGCCGGTTGCCCGCAGGTGCAGCGGTTCTGTTCCCATTCCTGGTTTTTTCTGATCCCGTGGCGGTTTTATCCCCGGTGGTAGAACCCCCTTCTGGGTTCACTTCTGATTTCGCTTCTGTTCCCGCTTCAATTTCTACCTCGGCGCCCTCTTGTTCTTCGGGGCCCTCTTGTACTTCGGCCGCCGGTTGTGCCGGCCCGTTTTTAAGGGCGGCTTCGCGGGCTTTGATCTCCTCATAGATTTCCATGCCGCGCAGGGGAAGTTCCTTTTCGTTTTCCGGAGGGGCCAGAAGAACCTGATCCCCCTCCTTGATCCCTTTTTTGATGACGGTGAAATTCTCGTTTTCATCTCCCGTATCGACCACCTGCCTGAAGGGACTCTTCCCGTAAAGATAGACATATCGCAGGGAGTCGTTACCAAAGATCGCCTCAGTGGGGATAAAGAGCTCTTCGGTGTATACGCCGGTTTGAATGACGTTGCTGGTGGTCATGGCTGGGCGCAGGTCGGGGTCACTGCCAAAAACACGGATCCTTACTTCAAAGACCTTGGCATCGCTGCGCGGCATGGGCTGCCCGATATTGGCCACACTGATCACTTCCCCCTGAAGCTCCTTCTCGGGGAAGGCATCAGCCCCCAGTGTTACCTTTTGTCCAATTTTGACCTTGGAAATATCTATTTCGTTGACCCAGGTGACTGAAATCATTTGGGAGAGGTCGGGCAAGGTGGCGATGATCGGCATCCACCGGCTGATGGTCGACCCTGACTTGATCTTATCCCCGAAACGGTCTTTGGCGTAGATCACCATACCCGGTTTGGGGGCATAGATATCCAGTACCCGGTAGGCATTCTCGAGTTCTTTCACCCTGTTCTCCGCCTGGTTCATGATGACAACCCTGCGGTTGACGCGGGCTGCAGCCTGCTGGACTCTTAGTTTGTAGGCCGCCATTTCCTGGTGCAGGTTGCGCTGTGCCTTCTCCAGGTCCATCTCCGCCTTGCGGATCACCGAAGGCGATTCATAAACCGACTCATCGAGGATGATTTTCATCTGCTCGACCTGCTCCCGGGCGTTGATGATCTGATCGCGGTTGTTACTCAGGTTAAGGTTGGAGTCCATCTTGGCATCTTCGAAATCATTGAGGGCCTGCTCCAGCTCCTCCCTGGCCTGCACCAACACCTCTTCCACTGCCTTGTGGTCGAGAGAGGCTACGTAATCCCCCTCTTCCACGACCGTCCCCTCTTCTACGATATCGGTGATTTTGATTTCGTAAATGCGTACATTTCTGCCGCCCAGCTCTTCGGGAATCATGATTTTCTCGGAATTTTCGGCTTCCAGGGTACCGCTGGTATATACGAGTACCTCAAAAGTACCTTTTCGGGCTTCTGCGGTCACTGGTGCTTCTTTATCCCGGGTGCGGGTGAGCAGCAGGACGGTAATGATCAGCGCAGCAGCGGCTGCACCGATATAAATCAGTTTCTTATTCATTGATGCTCTCCATGTAATTTAAATAGGACATCGATTGGGTTGACTCTCTTCCAACCCATCCCATCAAGTGATGGAATTCCACCGGATGGTGCCAGGCCGGGCAGGGAAATCCTCACTATTCTTCCGGGCCGGCGGTTGGTTAAAAAAATACCCGGCTAAAATACCACTTTCTAGCCGGATATGAAAACCGCCATGGCGGTTTATCTAAGGTTAGAGTTATTCAATAGTGATTTTGGGCAGTTTTTCGCCCGGGTCCACATACAGATTACGCTTGAGCTCGTCAAACCGGGAGGAGGCTCTGTCTACCACTTCATAGCGGAAAGGCAGTGTTGCCCGCTTGACGGCGGCAATGGGCACTCCCGTGATATTTTCAACGGCTTTTTTCAGCAGGGGTTCTGAGAGATCACCCAGCGGAAAGGCAGGAAGAAGCTCATCGGCTACACGGTAGGTGGGTGCAAACCCGTTTTTGAAGTTGGTCACCCCCTGTGAATTGGCGAAACGAAATACAATGGGCTGGATCCCCCAGTTTTTGAACTCGGCATAACTAGATGGCGTCTCATAATAATCCTCCGGCTTAAGGGTAATGGATCCTGTGTATTTACCATAGGTGGTGTCACCCACCATTACCACGTTCATATAGGGTTGCAAGCCGCAGATGGTGAGTTCCGACGCGCTGGCACTTCCACTCCCTGTGAGAATGTGAATCTTGCTGAGGTTGAGTTTGACCGGTACCGTATCGGCAAAATTGATTCCTCTCCAGCCGGCATAACTCGCATTGGAGTTGATGACCGCCTGGTATTTGTCATTCCACTGGTAAGTCACCAGTGAACTTTTGGTGTTCACAGCGGAGGCTGGGGCCACTGAACTGCACAAATACTGGGCTGCCGTAGTCTGCCCTCCCGGGTTGTACCTGAGGTCCAGCACCAGGTCTGTGATTTGCTGCGATTGGAAATACTGGAACGCCTGGGCCAGGCTGGTGGTGTTGTAGTTGGCAATAAATTGGACATAAAAGAGATAGCCTATTTTATGCCCCTCTCTTTCAATGACCTTTTTCATTAATACCGGGTCAAGGTTTAACTCTTCAGCCACCATGCTGACGGTTGTGCCTGTGGCAATCCCTGTGGTGGTGAGCACTCCCTTGGTCACACTGATGGAAGTGCCTGATAGCAGATCACTGTAGTTGCTGGCGGTGATGTTGCCGTCATTCATTCTGACGATCAGGTCACCGCGCACAAAACCGGCCCGTGATGCCGGGGTGTTGGGATAGACATACTCTACGATACCGAAATAATTGCCCGTTGAGGCACCGGTACCATCGACAAACCGGCCAAAAGCCAGCGAGTATCCATAGCTCTTTTCTTTCCCTTCCAGACTGTTCTCAAAGGCCGTGATATCATCGGTGATGTAGGACCACTTGTCTTCTGTGTTGAGCAGTTTCTTGAAATAGGCCTTGGAATCGGTCTCATACTTGATATCGATGGTAGGAAGGGTGTTGTACCAGAGATAAATGTCAGACATGGCCGTTTTAATGAACCCGTTGATTTTCTGGGTTAGCGCCGGAGCCTCATTGGGATCGGGAACTTCGGGCTCTGGTTCAGGATCATCCTTATCACATCCGGTGACCATAAATCCTGCCAGCAACAGAGCCAGCATCCAATATTTAACCATCTTCATATTTAGAGCATTATAAGTTGATACAACCTGTCAAATATCATGCAAAACTAACGGTTTTTTGATGCAATTGTTACACTTTCATGATCTGGGCATTAAAAGGGAGTGGCCCGGGGTTAAACAGTTCTATTTCTGTTCCTGAGGGTATTCGATTCTGACATGGTAAATATTGACGAGTTTTTGGAGGAGGATCTCCTTGATTTTATCGATATCGGCAAAGGTCAGATCGGAATTGTCAAGCTGTCGGTCCTGCATTTTCTGGTCAATCATTCCGGAGACGAGCTTTTTTAGATTTTCATAAGTCCTTTCCTTCATGCTTCTGGAGGCGGCTTCAATGCCATCGGTGAGCATGACCACGGTGGCTTCACGGGAGCGGGGCAGGGGGCCCGGGTAGGCAAAATCCTTATCGTTGACCGACTCTCCCGGGTTGTCCTGTTGTTGCTTCAGGTAAAAATATTTGGCTTTGGAGGTGCCGTGGTGGGTGGCGATGAACTCGATGATGCTTTCAGGGAGTTTGTATTTCTTGGCTGTCCTGATGCCATTCCTGACATGGTCAATGATGATTTCGGCGCTTTTGACATAGCTCATCTGGTCATGGGGGTTCATGCCGATCTCCTGGTTCTCAATGAAAAAGGTGGGTTGTGCTGCTTTGCCGATGTCATGGTAAAGGGCACCTGCCCTGACCAGAAAGGGATTGCCCCCGATTTTCAGGATGACCTCCTCCGCCAGGTTGGCAATCTGCATGGAGTGCTGAAAAGTGCCGGGGGCCTCTTCGGCCAGTTTGCGTAATAACGGTTGGTTGGTGTTGGAGAGTTCGATCAGGGTGACATCGGATACAAATCCGAAGATCTTCTCAAAGATAAAGATGAGCGGATACACCACCAGCACCAGCAGGCTGCTCCAGGCAAACCACTGCAGCATCCTGAAATTGTAGGTAGCCAGGGTTCCCTCCTGGACCAGGGTAACTGCTGTATACACCACGCCATAGGTCAGTGCCACCAACAACGAGGCTACCACCACGTGAACCCTGCGGTGCATCTTATTGAGACTGAAGACGGCGATCATCCCTGCGGAGACCTCCAGAAGCACGAATTCATAATTGTTAGGCGCATAAAAGCCGATGAGCAGAGAGGTGACGATCAGTGTGAAAATAGCCGTTCGGGGATCATAAAAAGTGCGTACCACCACCGGAAGGATGGCCAGTGGAAACATATAAATGTGTAGCCCCTCGAAGGAGTTGATAGTGAGGGCCAGAAATACGATGAGGATGATGAAGGAAAGCAGGAAAATCAGCTTGCGGGCATCGTTAAGGATAAACCTTTTATAGGTGTATAGATAACTGAAGAGCAGGGTCAGGAATATCGCGATCAGCAGCATTTTACCGATAGCCACCAACCGGCTGTTGATCCCGTTCCCCTTTCTGATCTCATAATTTTGTTTCAGGGACTCAAGGACCTGGAATTTCATTTCATCCACGATTTCTCCCTGGAGGATGATTCTCTCCCCTTCCTGCATCATTCCTCTGGAGGGGGAGACTACCGATTCGAGTTGCCGGATCTCCTCACGGGTGAGGTTTTCATCGTATTTGAGGTTGCTGTGGACATACTTTCCCGGATCAATTTCACTTAACCTCAGGGCTGAGTTGGGATATTTCCGCCTGATTTCGGCCACGGCACCGGTGAAGAGGTTGTAGGCCGATTTCTCCGACAGCAGGGTATCAATGGGGATCTTTTTCACCACTTTCCCTGTGATCTGGGATATTTCGTTTTTCCCAGTGAGCACATTAAGAGAGTGAGGGGAAGAGGTCAGGATCCCGGGGGCATACACCTTTTCCAGGGCCTCCGTCATTTCGCCGATGACCAGTCCGTTCCGGCCGGTAGCGTCACCCAGCGCTGCCAGCAGGTCATTTTTTAATTTTTCTTTTTCCCTGATCTCGATGGTCGTGTCCCTGATGAAGTAAGGGGCAAAATCGCGGGTGACTTCCGACTTCTCCTCCTCCATTTCCGTGGGTGACTTCAATATGGCAAAGTCAAAGGGCGCTACCAGGTTGTTGTGTTTCCAGGGGGCCCCCCGCTGGTATTCATATTTGAAACGGGCTTCCGATGGAAGTATCTGGTGAAGCACCAGTGCGGCGGCAATGAAGAGCATTCCCCTGAATATGATCTGCGAATAGGCTGAAATCTTTTGTCGAAAAGTTTTCATATTTTTCGGATTGAATAGGTCTGCAAGGATGCCTGAATCTTTGCAGGAAACTCTATATTTGGTTCCTAAAGTAACTAAAATTTTGCGAAAAGCGCATTTCCGGTGAAACACAAGCCGTGATGGCCTTCCTCTGCCCGCAAAACAGGAGAGGAAGCAGGCAGAAGGCGGGTTTTAGCCGGTGCAGGAAGCCATATTTATGCTTAACAGATGAACTACGGAATATCGGGTTTGAGTTTGATCCCAGTGCGCAGAGAACCTTCCGAGAAGAGTGAGATGGTCACCCAGATTCTTTTCGGGGAGTTTTTTGAAGTACTGGCATTTTTACCCGGATGGCTGCAGGTGCGGCTCGATTTTGACGGGTACGAGGGATGGATTGATCAGAAGATGGCCACTCCGCTGACGCCCCGCAGGTACGACAGACTCAGGAAAGCCCCTGGCGCCGTCACCACCGATATCTTCTCCATCATTCCCGTCGACCAGGAACAAAATCTGATGGTAGTGGCTGGCAGCAGCCTTCCCCTCTGGCGCCCCTATAAAAAGGAGTTCTCTCTCGAAGACCTCCCTGTCAGGTTCGATGGGCATGTCCATCACGGTAAACACGGCGACATTCGCTCTTTTATGGTCTCTCAGGCCCTGAAATACTTCAATGCCCCTTATCTGTGGGGAGGACGCTCTCCCTTTGGCATCGACTGCAGCGGATTTACCCAGATCATCTATAAAATGGCCGGAATACCCATCCCCAGAGATGCCTCTCAACAGGTGAAAATGGGAACCGCCCTCAGCTTCGTCGAAGAGACCTCCCCTGGCGATCTCGCCTTCTTTGACGATGAGGAGGGAAACATCATCCACGTCGGCCTCCTCTGGAAAAGAAACAAAATTATCCACGCTTCCGGAAAAGTGCGGATCGACAATGTCGATCATCACGGTATCTTTAATGTGGATACTAAAAGGTATACCCATAAAATGAGGGTCATGAAAAAACTGCTGCCATGATCGAAAGAACTGAATTACTGATATTTCTGCTGATCCTTGTGGCTTTGGTGATCATCATGCTGCGCTACTGGAGGAAAAATAATAAATAGGAGTCTGGTCGGCGACAAGGAAAAGAGAGAGGTAGGGGGAGCAAGGCAACTCAAGACTCAGGACTCCTGCCATGAAGATAATTGATTAAAAAAATGGTTTACACGTATGCCTATCCACGTCCGGCGCTGACGGTTGATGCGCTGGTGGTGACCGGAAAGGGGAACCAGAGAAAGGTGTTGCTCATCAGGAGGGGGAGAGATCCCTTTGCCGGCATGTGGGCGCTTCCCGGGGGGTTTGTGGATATGGAAGAGACGCTGGAGGCTGCCTGTCGACGGGAGTTGAAGGAGGAGACCGGACTGGATCTTCCGCGGATGGAACAGTTCAGGGTATTTGATGCCCCTGGAAGAGATCCCCGTCACCGGACCATTTCGGTGGTATTCCATGCCTCTGTGGCGCAGGAGCTGCCTGTCACCGGCGGCGATGACGCCTCCCTGGCCGCCTGGTACTCTGTGACGGACTTGCCTCCGCTCGCCTTTGACCACAGCGACATCCTCTCCCAATTCCTTGGGAAGAGCATCCCCTGATCCATCATTTTCATCCTGTTGAGATTCAATCCTCCCTCATCCCAACCTTCCAACCTTCCAATCTCCTAATCTTCTAATCTTCAAGGTGTTCTGTTGTGTTTTTGGGTGATTTCCCTGAGGAATCGGCGGTGTTTGCCCCTGAGCTGGTCCCAGCGGAAGCGCCAGCCCCAGTTGCCGTTGGCGATGCCCGGGATATTCATGCGGGCTTCGGCGCCCAGTTCGAGGAGATCCTGGAGGGGGGTGACAGACTTGGCAGCCACCGAGGCCCATGCCATTTCGATCAGGCCCCACACCGGTTGCCAATGGTAGTTGCTGAGGTATTTCAGGGCCATTTTTTTCTCTTTTTCGGGGGCGGCATGGAGCCAGGCCCATGCGGTATCGTTGTCGTGTGTTCCAGTATAGGCCACGGCATTCACCTGGTAATTGTGGGGCAGGTGTTCATTGGTCTCATCTGAGGTAAAGGCGAATTGGAGCACCTTCATTCCCGGCATGTTAAACAGGTCACGCAGTTGTTCCACTTCGGGGGTAATGAGGCCCAGGTCTTCAGCGATAAGAGGGAAGCTCCCCAACTGGCGCCGGAGGATTTCGAGCATTTCGGCTCCCCGGGCGGGGATCCATTCTCCGCGGATGGCGGTCTCTTCCCCTGCCGGTACCGACCAGAAAGCCTCCAACCCCCTGAAATGGTCTATCCTGACCTCATCGAACATCCTGAGGTTAAAATGGATACGTGCCAGCCACCAGTGATATTCCTGTCTGCTGAGACTCTCCCAGTCGTAGACCGGGGAGCCCCAGAGCTGACCGGTGGTACTGAAATAGTCGGGAGGTACACCCGCCACCTTTAGGGGCATCAGGGCTTCATCGAGGATAAAAATTCCTGTGTTGGCCCACACATCGACACTATCGCCTGCCACATAAAGGGGGGCATCGCCGATGATCCGTACTCCTTTCTGCCGGGCATAATCATGGAGGCTATTCCATTGCCGGAAGAAGCAAAACTGGAGAAATTCGTGAAAAGCGATCTCCCTGGCCAGTCGTTCCCGGTATTCTGCCATGGCTGAGGATTCCCTTTTTTTAATCCCTTCGGGCCAGCTCTGCCAGGGTTTTCCCCCGAAGGCTTCATGGATGGCCATGAATAGGGCATAATCGGCCAGCCACCAGTTGTGTTCCTCTCTGAAGCGGCCATACTCCTCCTCAAAGCGGGGGAACTCCTTTCCTTCGAAGTGGTTAAAAGCCTTCTTCAGCAAGCCTGTTTTCCAGGGTGTCACCCTGTTAAAATCCACCTGACGGATGTCAAAGCGGGGTATGGTGTGAAGGGCTTCCTCTGGCAGCATTCCCTCTTCCTGCAACTGATGGAGGTCAATCATGAGGGGGTTACCGGCAAAGGCCGAGAAACACTGGTAAGGGCAGTTACCCAGGCTAACAGGGCCGATAGGTAAGATTTGCCACAACTGCTGACCTGTCTCATGGAGGAAATCGACCCATGCCCTGGCCTCACGGCCCAGGGTGCCTGACCCCTCTTTACCCGGAAGGGAGGTGATGTGGAGGAGTATGCCGCTGCTTCTTTTATTTGTCATCTTAATCATGGATGATCAATAAGCTGATATGATCGAATGTGTAAAATAGAAGTAAAAGATAGTTTGTGTATTAACCTAATAATGAGTATTTTAGAAGTTGCAAACAATATAAATTCATCACTTTCCGGGTGAACAACAAAACTATCTTTTAGGGGTGCTAAGATAACAAAAATAAGTATTATAGACGACAAAATTTCCGGATGGGGGGGCAGGCGATCATTCTTCGATATATTGCCAAAAATGGTTAACTCAACCATTCCACCATGTCAATGAGCTTTAAAGTATGCTTAAAAACATGCGTAAGAAATATTTTGTCATTCAAGTTCTTATGTTATTTAGCGATTGAAATGTTAAACCTCATCTTTTTGAAAAACAAATCATTATATTATTTCCAATATATCACAAAATTGAATCGTTAATCAATAATCTGTGTTATTTGAACTAATCCATGTATACTTACCAGGATGGAGAACTGGTTTTTCTGGTAATCGCAGCCTATTTTGTGGCAAACGCCGCCATCGACGAGGGAATGCAGGTAGCCTTGAATTATATCCAGGGATATAAGGGTAAAGAAACAGCGAAGTCCCTATTAGATTATCGTGTCTTAGAAGGAGCAACCAGTCTATCTAAAACACAAGCAAGAATTTGGGAACAAAGCCTGATTAATCTTTACGGTTTGCAAAAGAATACGTTAAATGCAAGGGGATGACGGCAGGTATTCATCCGCCAGCCAGTGAATGCCTGAAATTCTGAAGGTGGCGGGCGGTTTCGCGGACCAGCCGCTGTACTTCGAGACCGTGTTCCAGTGTGGGGATGAAGGCCTCCGGGTCATGCCCCCCCAGGAAGAGGTAATGGGCGTGGACCAAAGAACGGAGCCATCCGGCAGGTACGTGCCCCGATGGGAAAGTGGTGATACCCGGGTAGTTGCTCCCCACAGGCTGACGGATCCAGCACGCTTTCTCCTCCAGGAAGTACTCGAAGTAGTCAGGAGTTTGAGAGGTGTAACGCAGGGCTCCCTTTTCGGCAAATATTTCGAGATGGACCAGGTCGCCGGAGCCGGAAGTGATACGGCTGGCCGAGAGGTGACCTGCTGCTCCTGAACGGGGGTCTACCAGGGCCACCGAGGAGAAGAGATCGGAGTCTGCCGGCACCTCCGTGAACCTCCCGGCCTGGAGCGCATGGACCATCCGCAGTCCCGGCCCCAGAAAGGCCGTGATCAGGCTGAGCCCGTGGGAGCCCAGGTCGGCCATGGCGCCTCCGTCGGGGGCCGGGGTGAGCCGGCTTTTGCGCTGGTCACGGTAACTCTTCCGGAGGTAATCGCCGTGGTAATATTTTAAATCGAAATGGATGGGCTGCCCCAGGATCCCCGATTGCCATAACGCCAGGGCGGCCCTGACGGCCGGCGTTTGCAGGTACTGAAAGCCTACCTGCACCTGTTTGCCGGCGGCGGCCGCCAGCCGGGCCATCTCCTGCTCTTCGGCTTCCGAGGAACATACCGGCTTTTCGAGGTAAATGCGCTGCACCCCCTCCATGGCCAGTGCTGCCCGGAAATGGTCCATGTGGGTGTGGTTGGGACCTAGGATGAAGAGGGTGTCGATATCAGTATGGCGGATGAACTCCTCCATCGGTTCAGCCTTCAGGAAGCCATACCTGGCCGCAAAGGCTTCGCGGCTCTCGCGGCGCACCGAACAGACCGCCACCCGTCGCGTGGCGGGTGCATCAGCATAATAAAAGGGTAACGCCTGCAAGGCATAGGCGTGGGCCCGCGCGATGCCGCCAGCCCCCAGAAAACCAATATTCATATGTTTATATTATCGCGTTCAAATGGTTCATTCCGTGAAACAGTGGCAATATCCATGGGATTCTTCTTGCGGCTATAGTCCGGTTTCATCGGTCGCAACGAATCGCTTCGCCATTTCATGACGGTTACGCTCCTGCTTACTTCCGGAGAGGGAGAAGAGATCAGGTCAACTGATATTTTCCAGAATATCGACCAGATGTTTCCAGAACTTCTCCGTAGTGGCGATGTTGATCCGTTCACCGGGAGAGTGGGCTCCCTTGATGGTGGGCCCGATGCTGATCATGTCGAGGTTCGGGTATTTCTCCAGGAATAGCCCGCATTCCAGTCCGGCGTGGATAGAGCGTACGATGGGTTCCGTGCTGAAAAGTTTCCGGTAGGAGGTGACGGCCACTTTCAGGATCTCCGAGTTTGGGTTAGGGGCCCAGCCGGGGTAACCGTCGGAGTGGGTGACGGAAGCACCTGCCAGTTCGAATACCGCTTCGACCATGGAGGCGGCCATTTTTTTGCGGCTGTCGATTTCGCTGCGCTGGCTGGTGGTGACTATGATCAGTCCGTTGCCGGGACATTTCACGGAGGCCAGGTTGGTGGAGGTCTCCACCATGCCGGGCATGCGGGTGCTCCACTCGAGGACCCCGTGCGGGGCGGCCACCAGGGCATGGAGCAAGCGGGATTGGGTGGTCTGGTCTATGACCGCCGCCGGAGTTTTAATGGTCTCCACGGTCAGGGTCAGACCGGGCTCTGTATTTTCAAACTCGAACTTTACCAGGGCGGCATAGGCTTCAAAATCAGCCGTTAGCTCCGGTTTCAGGTGGGTCGGCACGGTGATGACCGCACAGGCTTCACGGGCGATGGCGTTGCGCAGGTTGCCACCGTCGAAATGGGCCAATGAAATTCCGTATTGGGCCTGGGCGCTGCGAAGAAAACGGGCCAGGATTTTATTGGCATTGCCGAGTCCCTTGTGGATATCATCACCCGAATGCCCGCCTGTCAGTCCCGATACCGAAAGCTGCAGCGCCAGATCTCCTGCTGGAACGGCCTCCTCCTGGTATTGAAATTCGGCTACCGTGTCGATACCGCCGGCACAACCGATGAAAATCTCACCTTCATCTTCCGAGTCGAGGTTAAGCAGGATTTTACCGTTGAAGAAACCCGGCTGTAGGGCGTTGGCGCCAGTAAGGCCGGTCTCCTCGTCCACTGTAAAGAGGCATTCGATGGGCCCGTGCTGAAGGTCGGTAGCCGTGAGTACCGCGAGTTGGGCGGCGATGCCGATGCCGTCGTCGGCGCCCAGGGTGGTCCCATTGGCCGATACCCACTCCTCCCCGATGACCCCTTCAATAGGATCGGTGTTGAAGTCAAATACCTTATCACTGTTTTTCTCGCAGACCATGTCGAGGTGGGTCTGGAGCACCACCACGGGCACGTCCTCTCGCCCCGGGGTAGCAGGTTTGGTGATCAGCACGTTGCCGGCATCGTCTTTCCGGGCTTCCAGCCCATGACGGGCGGCAAATGCCAGCAGCCAGGCCATGATTTTACCTTCCTCTTTCGAGGGGCGTGGGATTTTCAGAATGTCAGAAAAATAGCTCCACAGGGGCTGGGGGGATAAATCGGAAAAGGAACGCATAATAAATTCTTAGTAATTGATTGGGAATCTTATTAATAATAACGTTATTGTCCAAATCTGCTTCATGCCTTACAAAAATAGCATATTTTTACGGACATGGAATCAATCAGGAAGATATACAGGGTAGGGCAGGGGCCTTCGAGCAGCCATACCATGGGGCCGGCGAAGGCGTCGCGGATGTTTCTGGAGAGGTTTCCGGAGGCTGACCATTACCGGGTCACCCTATACGGGAGTCTGGCGGCCACAGGCAAGGGGCATTTGACGGATGAGGCGGTGCTGAAGGTTTTTTACGGCCGGAGCGCAGAGCTGGCCTGGGAGCCCTCCGTTTTTCTGCCGCGACATCCCAATGCCCTGAAGTTCGAGGCCTTTGACGCCGGGGGAAAGGTTGCCGGGGAGTGGACGGCCTACAGCGTGGGGGGCGGTTCGGTCGTCGATGACCAAACCGTTTCCGAAACGCTGCAAGTGTATCCCCATTCGACGATGGATGCCATCCTGGCCTACTGCCATGAGAACGGCCTCCGTTTATGGGAATATGTGGAGCGGTATGAAGGGGCGGCGATATGGGAATTTCTGGAGGAGATCTGGAAGGTGATGCAGCAAAGCATTCGCCGGGGCCTGGAGTCGGAGGGGACGCTGCCCGGGGTGCTGAAGCTGCCGCGCAAGGCCGGGGAGATCAAAGCCAAGGCCCGCAACTATTCAGGTCCTTTCAAGCGGAGGGCCCAGATTTTTGCCTATGCCCTGGCGGTCTCCGAGGAGAATGCCTCGGGGGGCATCATCGTCACGGCGCCCACCTGCGGGGCCAGTGGGGTGCTGCCGGCGGTCCTCTATTACCACAAACGGGTCTATAAGGTCACCGAGGAGCAGATCCTCAAAGGGTTGGCGGTAGCGGGACTGATCGGGACGCTGGTTAAGACCAATGCTTCCATTTCAGGGGCGGAAGTGGGATGCCAGGGTGAAGTGGGAACGGCCTGCGCCATGGCATCAGCCGCCGCCAGCCAGATGATGGGCGGCACCATCAACCAGATCGAATATTCGGCGGAGATGGGTCTGGAACACCACCTGGGGCTCACCTGCGACCCGGTGGCCGGACTGGTGCAGATTCCCTGTATTGAGCGGAATGCCTTCGGAGCCCAGCGGGCCCTGGCGCACAATACCTACGCCCTCATGTCGGATGGCCGCCACCGCATCAGCTTCGACGAGGTGGTGCAAACCATGTACGAAACCGGCATCAATATCCAGAGCCCGTACCGGGAAACCTCCCTGGGCGGACTGGCACTGCGCGACGCCATGCCCTGACGCAGGATTTCCGCATTCAAGATCCAGGTTTATTCAGCCTTCTAATCTTCTGATCTTCTGACCTTTTGATCTTCTAATCTTCTAGAGCAGGTAGTTCAGGCCGATGTACATGCCTGACTTGCCGTCCTGCTTATCGAGGGCACGCCCGTAGTCGACGGCAATCACGAAATTCTCATTCATGGCAATGCGTAATCCGGCCCCTACGGAGGTGTGAAATTTCTCGGCGTCATTCTTGAAGAAGTCGGCTTTACTGTAAGTCCCGAGATTCGTGGGCAGGCTGAACCCGATCTTTTTGGTGACCTTGCCGAAGTCGGCAAAACCGTTGAGGCCCAGGTAGAAGTTATTCTTAATAAAGTTAAAGCGGACAAATTTCCAGCGGGCTTCGAGGTTACCATAGAAGAAGCCGTCGCCCACCACGCGGTTGCGGAGCACGCCGCGGAGGGTTTTGGCGCCCCCTAGTCCTTCAGAGAGGGCCCCCGTGAGGATGGAGGTGATCACCTGCGACTGGTAGTAAAAAGGGACATCACCGGCAATGGTGGTTTGGTAGGCCAGCCGATAGACCAGGCTAAGGTCGCGGGGCACCAGCGTGAAATACTGCCGGTGGATCAGGCTCAGCTTGGCAAAGGAGCCTTCGGCGCCCAGGATCTTCGGGGATCCCTCCACCACGGCTTCGGTCCAGATCCCCTTCATAGGATTGGGCCGGTTGTCACGCGTGTCAAAGACCAGTCCCCCCTTGAAGGTGGGCACGAAACCGCCGTCGACCTCGTCGCCACTGATCAGTCCCCAATCCTGATAGAGCTGGTATAACCCGTCGACCTCAGGCAAAAGTTCATCTCCCTCCTTGTTTTTATTGAGTTTGTCCAGGTCGACCTCTGCAATTTTGAAATTCTGGAAGTTCCAGCCGGTGATCCAGCGGAGGTGGTCGCCCGCCAGCTTACCCTGTAAATCCACTTTGAAACGGAAGAGCTTCCGGTCGTATTTATAGAACATCCGGGTCACATAATCCCCGGCTTCATCGTCGATCCATCCGGCATTGTATACGGCGTTGTACCCGTTGAAGCCGAAGAAATCGTAGGCTTGGTCGGAGAGATAACTCACGTCGACCGAGGTCTGCAACCCCTTGATCAGCCGGTCCGAATCGTAGTAGAAACGGTTGATTCCGCTGCCCTTGGTGAACCGCGATACCTCGAAATAGAGGGAGTGGTTGTAGGAAGGGAACCGGCTGCCGTCACCATAATTGTAAAGGTTGACCAGGGCGCCGTACTGGAATCCCAGGTCGGTATCGAAAGTGATGGTCGGGAGTGCGCCGAAATTCCACCCCGTCTTGGTGACCATCTCTTTGTCCTGGCCACCTGCTGCCAGAAAAAACGCCATGATTATCGAAAAAACGACTGCTTTCTTCATATTTTAAAAGAATTAGTGGCTTTTTACAGGCCGTTGATGAAAAATAAGTCTTTGGTTTAATAGCAATCGAAGATAGGAAAAATATTAAAGAGGTGAAACCAATTACCTTTGTGGAATTAAACATTCAAGACGAAGATGCCATGGCCTTTTTTGAAATACTTCAACGGGTAGCCTATGCCGAAACCGACCAGATGGGGCTGATGCACCATTCCAACTATCTGAAGTGGTATGAGAATGCGCGCTGGGAGTTGTTCCGGCATTTGGGGATCTCCTATGCCGGGATTGAGCAGGAAGGATATATCCTTCCGGTCACAGAGGCTTCCCTCAGGTATCTCCATCCCCTGCGCTATGATCAGGAGGTGGCGGTGGTCCTCCGGGTCAGGTCTGTTTCCGGCGCCCGCATCACCTTTGAGGGGGAGATGAGAGATGCGCAGGGGGTCACCGTTAACCGGTCGGTCATCGGGGTGGGGTGTGCCCGCAAGGAGGAGGGAAAGGCAACCCCTCTCCCCCCGGAAGTCCGCGAAACCCTTTCCCTCTGGATGCAATCGCCGGAGGGATGATTCTGAAAGCCGCGACCGCCGGCGGCTATAACGGCAGCCCATGTTCGTCCGCCGGCAGGCTAAGTTCGATCACCCGA
>CAZKIU010000014.1:0-5358 GCA_964552955.1 uncultured Prolixibacteraceae bacterium | reverse complement strand
CTAAAACTCACCCGTGAGGAGTCCTGATACGCACCAGGCGCTGAAGCTGCCCCCTTCGGGGGCCCCCTGGGGGATGGCCACTTTCAGGATATGACGCCCGGGGCTGAGGTTTTCCAGGGGCACGAAGAGCGGGTCGGTAGCGCTTCCGGGGCACCATCCCGAACGGCTGTAATCGCTGGAAGTGACGCCATTCCAGAAGTTACCCGAGGCCGGGTTGTATTTTCGCCAGTGACCGCAATCCGTCCGCCAGGGGGTATAGCGGACCACCAGCTGACCATCAATGAAAATGCGGTTTTCCTTCTGGTTGAACTCATCGCCGCCTCCCCAGCCCCCATGACCCGTTGTCAGATAGCGGAGCTTCAGGTTTTTAACCCCCTCCGGAACCTCGAATTCCACAGTGAGAGAATCGGTATCGAAGAGGGTGCCGTAATTCTGGCCTGCCATCTCCATGATGTTGAGGGTATTGAACAGGGGCATCACCCAGGCTTGGGGTTCCTCGTCTGGCCGGGTTTCGCGGGGCTGTGGGGCACCGGGGTAATATTTGAGGCTCAGGCTCACCTTATGCCCTCCCTTGTCGTAGTTGCCGATAAAGACGCCGATCCAGACCTCTCCCCGGAGCAGGGGCTGCAGGTCGGTCACCTCCTGTTTGTACCAGGCGGCCTCCTCCCACACCTGGCCGTACACCTTCACCTGTTCGTTGAAATGGCGGACCCCGAAGGGCGTGAAAAACCGCATCAGCTCCACGGGTGGAAGATAATCCCCGGTGGCGGTCATCCCCTGGTAGTTTTTACCGTTGCGCGCCGTGAAAAAGGGAATTTCCTCCACCCCATTGCGCAGGGCATCCAGAAAAGAGCGTTTCTTTCCGGCAGGTATCATAAATACGGTGCCCGTCCGGTCGTAAGCATCCCCGTTGGAATACTGGAGTAATTCGGCAAAGATCTGATCGCCGGGAGCGGCCTCAGGGAGGATAACCTTCCGGAGGATGACCGTACCCCCGGCATATTTATAGGTGGCGTTGACCACCTCCCCTGCGGGGTTTTGGATGGCGTTGCCCCAGCTGATCTGTTCATCCCTGAAAATCTCCACGGTGGTGATCAGGTTTTCGGTGATCTTATGGCGGTAAAGGGCCTGGTCCACCTCTTCTCCCTTCTGGTCAGGCAGAACGGGCGCTTCATTTTTACCCACGAAGCGCAGGGTGTCGGCCACCAGGGCGAAGTTCTGGTTACGGACGATCTTCAGGACCAATCCGTCGGGAATCCCATAAGCCATCTGGGGGGTTCCCCGGAAGGGGAGGTCGCGGGTAAACCAGATCTCAATGCTGTTGCTGCGCAGGGTGGTGGTCGCCTTCTCACAGGAGTAGCCCAGAATGGTCTCTTTCTCTCCGGTGAGGGTAAGCCCCGGAAAGTCGCTGAAAGGCGTTTTGATATGGAAGCGGGTCACCCCGTTTTTCTGAGTCTCCTTTGGGTGGGTGACCGGGGCCGTTACCCCGGATGCCCCATGTGCCGGGTCGGCCAGGGAGGCCATCTGATAGGCCGTTTTGTTGCGGTGATCGAGGATTTCCTTTTCCTCAGCCATGCGCACTGCTCCGGGTTGCCCCTGGCGGCCGCCACGCGTCTCTGAGATCTCCCTGCCGGCAAGCAGCTCTATGCCGCCCCCGCGCCGCCCTTCCTGGCCGTTAACCACCTGCCGGTAGGTCACCCTCACGGCTTCTCCCTTCATGCGCTCCTGCCCCGTCCCTGTATAACAAAGGAGCAGCAGCCCCAGAGCCACAATCGTTCTTATTATCATGGTATGCATTTGCATATGGGTTGTTCAATGTTCGTATTGCCGTCCACCCCGATGCTCCGGGGCAGATCTTTTCCGCGGTCAAGATACTCATTTTTCCTTCCGGAGATAGGGCAGGAGTCATTGCCGGTCCCGCTTAATTTTCTTATTTTTAACCACGGTCTCGCATCAGGGATTGCTGGTTTTCGGTTTTCCGGAGCGGGGCACGGTGTTCCACGGGAGTGACGGTTATAAACTGAACTCACTGATGTATATAACAGAATTACAAGTTGTTAATCTATAATATATCGAAATGAAATACAGGGTTATAATCATTTTATTGGGCCTTATTTCCCTGGGATACCAGGGGGTGGCTGGTCCGTTTGATTTGGTACCAATGCCGGCATCGGTGGTAAAGGGTGAGGGATCGTTTCCCGTAGGCAGGGCGACGGTGATTCGCCATGATGCTGCCTTGGCGCAGGAAGCCGCGATGGCCGCCAGGATGCTGGAACCTGTGCTGGGCTATGCCCTGCGCACCGAAGTGGCGGGTGCTACCTCCGAAACCGGGGTCATCAGGCTTCAGCTCAATCAACCCAATGACCGGCTGACGGGCACCGAAGGGTATCTGCTGAAGATCACGCCGCAGAAAGTGCTGATTTCGGCCAACACGGCCGCCGGGGTTTTTTATGGGATACAAACGTTGTGGCAGATGGTCGGGGAGAGTCCCCGGGCCTTGCCGGCAGCCGTCATCAGCGACTACCCCCGGTTTCCTTACCGCGGCGTCCATGTCGATGTGGTGCGTCATTTTATGCCCTTTGAATCGCTCTTTCCCCTGATCGACCAGATGGCGGCCCACAAGCTCAATGTGTTCCACTGGCACCTGGTCGATGACCAGGGGTGGCGGCTGGAAATCAAAAAATACCCCAAACTCACGGACGTGGGGGCCTGGCGTGTCGACCACGAGAATCTCCACTGGAACAGCCGGCCTCTGCAGCAACCGGGGGAGAAAGCCACCTACGGCGGCTTTTATACCCAGGAACAGGTGCGCCAGCTCGTGAAATACGCGCAGGAGCGCCATATCACCGTCATTCCGGAAATTGAAATGCCAGCCCACGCGATGGCCGCCCTGGCCGCCTACCCTGAGCTCTCCTGCACGGGTCAGAACCTGGGGGTTCCCCCCGGTGGCGTGTGGCCCATCACCCATATTTTCTGCGCCGGAAAAGAGGAGACTTTTCATTTCCTCGAGGATGTCCTGACTGAAACCATGGAACTCTTCCCATCCACCATCATCCATGTCGGTGGGGATGAGGCCGACAAAACCGAATGGAAGAAATGCCCGCTCTGCCAGAAACGCATCAAAGAGGAGGGCCTCAGCAATGAACATGAACTTCAGAGTTATTTCATCACCCGGATCGAGAAATTCCTCAACCAGCACAACCGGAAGCTGCTGGGGTGGGATGAGATTCTCGAGGGGGGACTGGCTCCCGAGGCGTCGGTGATGTCGTGGCGGGGTGAGGAAGGCGCTATTGCTGCCGCCCAGTCAGGGCACTACGCCGTGATGACCCCGACTTCGCACTGTTATTTTGACTACTACCAGGGGGATCCGGCGCTGGAACCCCTGGCTTTCGGCGGAAACGTCACCCTCAGAAAGGTCTATGGGTTTGAGCCGGTGCCGGCGGCGTTGACCGAAGCGGAAAGTAAGTATATCCTGGGAGCGCAGGCCAACCACTGGACCGAATTTATCCCCACCCCTGACCACTTGCAGTACATGATGTTCCCGCGGCTGGCGGCATTGGCCGAGGTGGTCTGGTCCCCAAAGGATAACCGCAACTGGGACGATTTCTCTTCCCGGATGCAAGCCCAGTATACCCGCTATGAGAAAGCAGGCATTCGCTATGCCCGGAGTGCCTTTCAGGTGAAAGCCCAACCGCGGCTGATTCCTGAAACCAAAACCCTTGAGGTCGCCTTCACTACTGAGGCAAGCCATCCTGAGATCCGTTATACCCTCGACGGCAGCGATCCCACCCCGGGCTCTCCCCTCTACACGGAACCAGTGGCCCTCAACAGGAGTGTGACCACCAAAGCGGCCGTCTTTGTCGACGGGAAAAGCGTGACCGCCCCCCTGAGCCGTCCCTTCTTCCTGCATAAAGCCGTGGCTTGCCCGGTAACCCTGAAATTTCCCAACAGCAGCAGGTATGATGGCAGCGGAGTCTATACCCTGGTCGACGGGGTAAAGGGCTCCACCAACTTCAATGATGGCCACTGGAAAGGTTTCTACAAGGAGGACATGGTGGCCACCATCGACCTGGGCCAACTTTTCAGCATCAGATCGGTTACGACCGATGCAGTTCAGGATGTGGGATCCTGGATATTTATGCCCAGAGAGGTGGTTGTGGAAGTCTCAGCCGATGGACAGAACTTCCGGAAGCTGGGATCGGTGACCCATAAGATACCGGTGATGGCTGCCGAAAAAAGTACCCATGATTTTCTGGTGAAAAAGAGTGCCCAAAATGTGAGGTACGTGCGGGTGACCGCCCGCAACCTGGGGGTGTGCCCCGCAGGCCACAGCGGCGCGGGCCAGGGGGCCCACCTCTTTGTCAGTGAAATCATCGTCGACTAAGGGCCGAACCCAGAACTCAATGGTTGTGCCGGGTGAATAACTTTCTGCCATCCGGATGCAGGGTCCATTGCACTAAAAATGCAATGAATTGGTTATTTTTTGCAATCATTTGGTGGAATTTTACTATTCACCCGGGGGGGTAGTTTCGTATATTTAGGCGTTAAGCATTGCTGGTCTCTCATCCATGAAAACATTGAGATCCTGTTCCAAAAGCTTATTCCGCAGGCTTTTATCGGGAAGATGTGTAGCCCCCCGACTATTTATGATGCCCGGTACTGTGAAAAGGGTTAAGGCTCATAAAAATCCTTTGCCTTCCCTTTGATGTCTGAATGATGAATTGAAATTCTCAAAAAGAGATTATGTTCAGAAAACGATTGTTGTGGCTATGGCGGTCTATGCCTATGGCATTGCTGCTGTTGTGGATGTTCCCCCAATTTCTTCAGGCTGAGGAAAAAAAAGGTGAGATCCCTGTGACGACTTCTTCGGATGCGGCTTACCAGGCGTTCACTGAAGGCCGTGAGGCGTATGAGATGGGCAGAATCGGTGATGCCCGTGTTCTGGTGGATAAGGCCCTCAAGGCTGACCCCGGTTTTGCTTTGGGTTATCTCTACAAGGCCTATCTTGCGGGTTCTGCCGAGGATTGGAAGAGTGCCCTGGAGCTGGCCATCCGGCACAGTTCTAAGGTGAGTGAAGGTGAGAAGCTACTGGTCGGGATTGAAGAGGCCTGGCAGGCCGGGGATCCGGGAAAGCGGTTTGAACTGGCCAAAACCCTGGTCGACCGTTATCCCGGTGATGTAAGGGCCCATCTGATGCTGGCAGGTGAATACCAACTCCGGAAGCAGGTTAACCTTTACCGCGACAGGGTCAACCAGGCCATCCTGGCCGATCCCCGGTCGCCTCTGGGATACCGGGCTCTGGCGGTTTCCTGGCTCTTCAATCTGCCGCTCGACTTTGACCTGGCAGAGAAATACATG
>CAZKIU010000013.1:77679-87163 GCA_964552955.1 uncultured Prolixibacteraceae bacterium | reverse complement strand
TATGCCGATGACCTCACCTTTTCGGGGGAAAGGCCTCCGGAAGCCGGATTTTTCGAATCGGTCACCCGGATTGCCGGGGAGCACGGCTTCACCCTGAACCGCCGGAAGACCCGGATCCGGAAGTCCACCTCCCGCCAGACGGTCACCGGCATCGTGGCCAACCAGAAGCCCAATGTCAGCAGGGAGTACAAGCGTAAACTCCGGGCCCAGCTCCACACCCTCGACACACTCGGCCCCTACCTGGCCACCTGTAGAAATTTCAAGGTAAAGGAAGCTCCCGCCCATCTTGTAAGTCAGTACCTCCTTAACCTGGAAGGAAAGAAGGAATTTGTGGAGATGGTGAGGCAATATGCATAATGGATTAATCCAAAATCCAATTTTTACCAATTATTTCATTTTTTGGCATATTTTTGTTTTCTTATATATGCCATTTTTTATTATCTTTGGCAAAAATTGGATATTCTGTGCCCAGGATCTTAGAAAATAGATTTATAGAAGAATTTAAAGGAAAAGAGTACTTTACAAGAGAAGAACTCTTTGATTTTTATCAATGCTTCGAACCAGAGTTGTCTGAAGGAACTTTAGGCTGGAGAATCTATGACCTCAAGCGAAAGAACATCATCAGACCTTTAAAAAGAGGTCTTTATATAATTTCCAAAAAGCCGGAATACAAACCGGAAGTCTCCGCTCACCTCTTAAAGATAGCCCATGAACTCACGGAAAAATTTACTGAGGTTCAATTTTGCATCTGGGAAACGACCTGGTTGAATGAGTTTACTCAACACCTGACGAGCAAGTCTATCCTATTCATCGAAATAGAGAAAGGTTTTGAAGAGTCACTTTTCTATGAACTAAAAGACTCTGTCCGTAAAGAAGTTTTTTTAAATCCTGATGAGAATACAATCAATTTATATATTGCTGAAAGTAATCAACCGGTAATCATAAAGAACTTACTCACCAGGGCTCCCCTGTCGAAGAGGACGGAAAAGAAACTCAAATTCCACACGCCCGCACTGGAAAAGATTCTGGTAGACTTATTTGCAGAGGAACGACTATTCTACTTTTTACAAGGTTCAGATTTGATTTCTATTTTTGAAAATGCGTTTACCCGCTATTCCATCAATTTTACCAGGTTATTCAGCTATGCTAAAAGAAGAAAACGGGAACAAGCCATTAAGCAATTCATAAGTAATCACATATCCCACCCAGCAAAAGCCATGGTCAATGATTAAAGATTTTTGCTTTACAGAGGAGTGGCTGGATCAATTCAAAAAGAAACCAGACCACAGACGAATCGACAAGATCGTTCTTGAAAAAATGATTTACGCGTTACACTTGGTGGAGCGACTCAAAGCCAATGGTCTTGATTTTGTTTTCAAGGGCGGCACCAGTTTGGTACTTTTGCTGGATAAAGGGAACCGATTCTCCATAGATATTGATATAATTTGCCTTACCAGTAGGGAAGAATTTGAAGCCAGACTAAACGAAGTTATTGAATCATCGCACTTCACAGAGTGGAAACTGGATGAACGCCGCAGCTATCTGCCCGGAGTACCCAAGGCACATTACAAATTCTCTTTTGATTCCAGAATGCGGGGTTCCGGCACTATCCTTCTGGATGTCCTTATCGAAAAAACAATTTACCCGGTATTAATTGAAAAACCGGTAGTAACTCAATGGATAGAAACGGATATGGAAACCATGGTAACATTGCCATCCATTGAATCTATCACAGGAGACAAACTCACTGCCTTTGCACCCAATACTATTGGTATACCTTATTTTAAAGGAAAGGATAATCAACCATTTTCCATGGAGATTTGTAAGCAACTTTTTGACTTAGGCAATTTATTTGAGCGCATTGAAAACGTGGGAACAGTGGCAAAAAGTTTCAATGCATTTGCCAAACAAGAAATCACATACCGAAAGAGCAAAAATCCAGATTTTACACTTACTCCTGAAGCTGTTTTACAAGATACAATTGACACATGCCTAATTATCGCAAAACGGGGTAGTGGCACTGAAGAAGAAAAGAAGAAATTCATGGAATTGCAGAAAGGGATAAAAGCTTTCGATTTTGGGTTTTTGATGACCGGTAGTTTTCGCCTTGATGATGCGGTTTCTGCCTCAGCGCGTATTGCCTATCTTGCTGCCAGGTTAGTGTTAAACGATCTATCACCCATTGCCTTCTATACAGGACAAGATATGAAGGAATGGAATATTGATAAGACGGAGTACAACTTTCTTAACCGGTTGAAAAAGCTGCCGGATAAATCCGCTTTTTACTATTGGTACCAGACAGTAATGCTTTTACCCTAATCCCCCTACCCTAACAGCGACCAGGAACTCGCCGGAATCACCCGCAACATGAAGCAACTGGCCGTGGACCGTCAACTGCTTTTGATCGTGAGTTCGTCGCTCTCCCGGAATGTCGAACACCGTTACGCACGGCCCCCCTTCCTCTCCGACCTCCACGATGTTGAATATGAGCATCATGGAAACGAGAAAGCTGAGTAATAGATCTGCAAACTTCAATTCCGGCTCACGGATATCAATGCTATATTCTGGAATAGGATATGGCATCCATTTTCCTCAACACAATTTGTCTTTTTAGGCTTACATGCCAATGACTTGCAAATAAAAAGAGGTTACAACTAATGGCGTTGTAACCTCTTTATTTCCGTGTAGCGAGAGGCGGGAATGATCCGCCGACCTCATGATTATGAATCATGCGCTCTAACCAGCTGAGCTACCTCGCCATCTTTTTTAAGAACCTTTGAAAACGTTGCTCCTTCTCCCTTTGCCTTCCGGAAGATCTCCGGAATCCCTTTCAGAACTTTGCTTGCGCTCCTTCCGGGCCTGGCTCGGGATCGGTCCCGTTTTCGGGGTGCAAATATACAATTTTTTCCAAAAAATGGGAATCTGTTGAAAAAATAGTATATTGGAATCCGAAATCAACATAACAAAAAGAGTATTTTGTAAGGAGAACCTTGATCAAACCGAATCACTTATGACCCGTAAAAAAAAGATACAACTCGAATATACCATCAATTGCTCTCCTAAGGTTCTCTTTAACAGGCTGAGTTCTGCCTCGGGACTGGCCGAATGGTTTGCCGATGACGTCAGGATGGAAGGCAAGATCTACACCTTCCTCTGGAAAGGTTCAGAAGAATCCGCTGAACTCTCCCTGATCAAAGAGAATAAACTGGTACGCTTTACCTGGAAGGAGGACGAACGGACCTATTTTGAATTCCGCATCACCCAGGATGAACTGACAGGCGACGTCGCTTTACTGGTCACCGACTTCGGCGAAGAGGATGAAAAGGAGGATATTATCAACCTCTGGAACAATCATGTCTCCCTCCTCCGGCATATCCTGGGATCCTGACGCGATGATACCGGCCAAGTTTCGCCTCTCCCCTCCCCTGTCTGCCCCGGTCACACTCTCTTACGCTCAGCGGATGGCCCATTCTGCCCCGGTCACACACTTACCTCACTGAACAGACTGCCTTAGCTAAACACAGCCTTTCTCGCTGATCCCTGATTAAATCCCCACGCCACTGCGGTTTACAACATCTGTTCCCTGAAGGGAATTCCATGCTTACCCAGGCGAATGTCCTCAGTTCCCGCAAGGGACCTCCAGTCACAACCATATATATTTCTACAGAACGGTTCATCGCCGGGACTTTCAGGAATTCGCCGAAAAAAGCTAGCTTTGCATTTTATACAGGATTTCATTCCGGCCAACATGAAGCGTTTACACTGGTATGTGTTCAAGACATTTATAGGTCCGTTTTTCATGACCTTTTTCATCTGCGTATTCATCCTGCTGATGCAGTTCCTCTGGAAATATGTGGATGACCTGGTGGGCAAGGGGCTGGACTGGGGTATTCTTGCCGAGCTGCTCTTCTATGCATCCTTCGGACTTCTGCCCTTTGCCTTCCCCCTGGCCATGCTGCTGGCTTCCATCATGACCTTCGGCGAACTGGGTGAGAACTACGAACTGGTGGCCATGAAATCATCGGGGATCTCCCTCTTCCGGGTGATGAAACCCCTCATCGTCCTGTCCATTCTGATCACCTGCACCGCCTTTTTCTTTGCCAACAACATCCTCCCCCATACCAACCTGCGGTTCACCACCCTCCTGTGGAGTGTCAAACAGCAAAGACCCGAAATGGTCCTCCAGGAGGGGGTCTTCACCAATGAAATCGACGGCTATTCCGTCAGGGTCGGAAAAGTCGACAACCGCACCAACACGCTCCACGACATCCTCATCTATGACCATACCAACAACAAGACCAATGAAAGCGTCACCGTGGCCGACTCGGGGTTCCTGAACATCACCGAAGACAAAAACTACATGGTGCTCACGCTCTTCAACGGCGAGAACTTCTCGGAAGAGACCATGGAAGGCGGTAAAAACAACTACCCTTTCCGGCGCGACAGGTTTTACAAACAGGTCCTTAACATCAAGGTGATGAACTTCGACTTCCAGCGCCAGGACGAGAACATCTTCAGGAACAGCTACCGGATGCTCAATATCAGGCAACTGGATATTGCCAGGGATTCACTGATGACCGACTATAAGCTGAGGGTCCGCAATTTCGTCCTCAACACCCGTTATATGGCACACCTCAACCAAAGGCTCTACGCCCGGATGATGGAAAACGACTCCCTGCTGAACACCTATACGCCAGATTCGGTCAAATACATCGATCCGACCCTGCTGTTACCGGCGGCAGATAACTTTACCAGCATGGAGGTTTTTCAGAACGCCATTTACACCGCCCGAAACAACTTCCAGGAAATCAACAATATAGAGAATAACCTCTACGGCCGCAAAAGAAGGATCAACCAGCACAGCATGGAATTTCACCGCAAGTTTACTCTTTCCTTTGCCGTACTGATCTTCTTTTTCATCGGGGCTCCGCTGGGGGCCATCATCCGCAAGGGAGGGCTAGGGATGCCGGTCGTCGTCTCCGTGCTGATGTTTATTCTCTATTATATCGTTTCCATGACGGGTGAAAAATCGGCCCGCGAGGATGTCTGGGCCATGGCCATGGGGATGTGGTTTTCATCGGGGATCTTCCTGCCCATCGGCATCTGGCTCACCTACAAGGCCGTCAGGGATTCCGCCATCATGTCGGCCGAGACCTATGTCCAGCTCTTTAAAAAGATCATCCCCGAGAAGCTGCTGAACAAACTGTTCAAAAATGAGGATCCTGCAGCTGACCAATAAACCGCCGTGGCCCGACAAGGATGGTGGCGCCATTGCCATGCTGAACCTGACCCGGGGCTTTTACCGGCTGGGGCATGAGGTGACCGTCCTGGCCATGAACACCCTCAAACACCATTCCCGTCGCGAAGAGATGCCCCCCGGCATCAGCAAGCTGGCCGATTTCAGGTTTGTGGAGGTGCCCGCCCCCGTTTCCCCCATCAGCGCCCTGACCAACCTGCTATTTTCGCGCCTGCCCTACAATGCCGTTCGTTTTATATCTCCGGAATTTAAAAAGGCCTTGACAGACCTTCTGCATGAAAAAGAGTTTGACCTCGTGCAACTGGAAGGGCTTTACCTCTGCCCTTACATCCCGCTGATCAGGGCCCATTCCAAAGCCCGGATAGCCTACAGGGCCCACAATATTGAAGCCGAGATCTGGCAACGCACCGCGGCCCTTTCCTCCGGATTTAAAAAATGGTATTTACAGAACCTCGCCCGCCGGATCGCCCGTTTTGAGCACCACTGGCTCAACCAGTATGATCTGCTGGTGCCCATTACCGGCCGCGATGAGGCCCATCTCCGCCAGGCAGGAAACCTGCGGCCTGCGCTGGTCACCCCTTCAGGCATCGAACCGCCTGACCCGGCCGATCTTGCCGGGGAGACCGAGTTCCCCTCCCTCTTTCACCTGGGTTCCCTGGAATGGGCCCCCAACCAGGAGGGGCTTATTTGGTTTCTTAAAAACATTTGGGGGGGAGTCTCCCCCAAATATCCCGCACTCCGCTTGTATGTAGCCGGCCGGAATGCCCCCGCCTGGATGGTTGAAAAACTGAAGCAGCCGGGCGTCGTTTATCTCGGAGAAGTGGAAAGCGCCACCCGGTTCATGCATTCCAAGGCCATCATGGTTGTGCCCCTCCTCTCAGGCAGCGGCATGCGGGTTAAGATTGCCGAAGGAATGGCCCTGGGAAAAGCCATCATCTCCACCTCCATCGGGGCTGAAGGACTCCATGTGACCCCCGGCACCCATCTGCTCGTGGCTGACGATGCCCCCGCCTTCATCCAGGCCATCCAACAGGTGGTCGAAGATCGTACACTCTGCCTCTCCCTGGGCAGCCATGCTGCCCGGTTCGCCGAAGAACATCTCGACAACCTCGCCATTGCCCGCCGGCTGGCTGATTTTTACCTCCAAAACCTGGCCAGATGCTGACCTTCCTCTTCTGGTTCATGCTCATCGTCCTGTTTTACAGCTATGCAGGATATGGCCTCCTCCTTTACCTCCTGGTAGTGGCCAAAAGAATTTTTGGCAGAAAAAATGCCGCTTTCTCCGGAACCGATTATGAACCGGAGGTCTGTCTCTTTGTGACCGCCTTCAACGAAAAACAGTATGTGGACCGAAAGGTGGCCAACTCTCTGGCCCTCGACTATCCCAAAGCCAAAATTCAGTATATCTGGATCACCGACGGGTCAGATGACGGCACACCGGACCTTCTGCGCAAATACCCGGAGATAGAAGTCTACCATCAGCCGGCACGGAAAGGAAAGATCGACGCCATGAACCGGGGGATGCAGTTTGTCAGAGCCCCCATCGTGATCTTTTCCGATGCCAACACCCGGTTGAGCCGCAATACCATCAGGGAGATGGTGGCCTGCTTCAGCGATCCCCATACCGGCTGTGTGGCCGGAGAAAAACGGATTGTGGAAAAGGAGGCTGATACGGCTTCCGCCGCCGGAGAAGGGATCTACTGGAAATTTGAATCCCTCATCAAACGCCTGGATGCCGAGCTCAATTCAGCCGTGGGGGGCGTGGGCGAACTCTTCGCCATACGTACCGCCCTCTTTGAACCCGTAGAAAAAGACACCCTGCTCGACGATTTCATCATCACCCTCAGGATTGCCGCCCGGGGCTACCGCATCGCTTACACCCCTGATGCCTTCGCCGAAGAAACCGCTTCACTCAATGTCAGGGAGGAACTCAAACGAAAGGTCAGGATTGCCGCCGGAGGAGTGCAGACCATGTTCCGCCTGGGATACCTCCTCAATCCCTTCCGTTACGGCCTCCTCAGTTGGCAGTACTTCTCGCACAAGGTCCTCCGCTGGTCGGTGGCCCCCCTCTTCCTCTTTCTTTTCCTTCCAGTGAACCTGGCGCTGGTGGCCTCACGCGTAAGTTGGTTTATCCCCGAATTCCCCACCCTCCTCCTCTGGACCCAGGCCCTCTGCTACTTCCTGGCCCTCGCCGGATGGTACCTCGAACACCAAAAGCTGAAATTAAAGATCTTCTTTGTCCCCTACTATTTCGTGGCCATCAATTACGCCTCACTCTGGGGCATCGCCCGCTATCTCAAAGGCAACCAAAAGGTGACCTGGGAAAAATCACGCCGGGCCGCAGAAAATTAACACCCGCGAAGAAACAAGCAAATTCAGAGCCCAGATGGGGAGCAAAAAAGGAACCCGAACTGAGGAGCCCCGACCAGGTTGCTCCGAATTAATAGGTCATTAACTGATGGGCTCTGACCTGTTGACTTTGATCTGACGAACTACGACATTAAGGGGTCTCATCCTGAAGGACTTCCAGCAGATGAACTTCCTCCTTATCCATTTAGTTCCTCACCTCCGGGAACCCCGGCGTTTTCAGTCCGCAGGGCCGGAACCGCAAAAAGATTGTACTACTCTGATTTTTGAGTTATCTTTGGAGCCCTGAACAACAGATGACCAACATGTCGGATATAGTATTAAATACCATTCCTGAAGCCATCGAGTCGATCAAAAACGGAGAGATGGTGCTGGTGGTGGACGATGAGGACCGCGAGAATGAAGGGGACTTCATCACCGCGTCGGAACTGATCACCCCCGAGAAAATCAATTTTATGGCTATGCATGGCCGGGGGCTGATTTGTGTGGCCCTCACCGAGAAAAGGTGTGAAGAGCTAGATTTAAACCTGATGGTAGGCCAGAACACCTCGTTCCATGAAACGCAGTTCACGGTTTCCGTCGATGCGCTTCTGCCGGGGGTGACCACGGGCATCTCAGCCTCTGACCGGGCCATCACCATCAAGGCTCTGGTGAATCCTGCCACCCGTCCCGAAGAGCTGGGCCGGCCAGGGCATATCTTTCCACTGAAGGCCAAGAACAGGGGGGTCCTCCGGCGTGCCGGCCATACCGAAGCCGCCGCTGACCTGGCCCGTCTGGCGGGCCTCTACCCTTCCGGAGTGCTGGTGGAAGTGATGAACGACGACGGCTCCATGGCCCGCCTTCCACAGTTGGTGGAGATCGCCGCCCGCTTCGGCATCAAAATCATCACCATCAAAGACCTGATCTCCTACCGCCTGCAAAGGGAAAGCCTCATCAAACGGGGCGAGGAAGTGCCCCTTCCCACCCACTACGGCAATTTCAGGATCATCCCCTTCTTGCAGAAAAGCAACGGGCTCGAACATGTGGCCCTGATCAAAGGGGAATGGAAAAGTGGCGAACCTATTCCCGTCAGGGTTCACTCCTCCTGCATGACCGGTGATATCTTCGGTTCGCAGCGGTGCGAATGTGGCGAACAACTGCACCAGGCCATGGAGATCATTGAGAAAGAGGGCAAAGGAGTCGTCGTTTACATGCAACAGGAGGGGCGCGGTATCGGACTGCTGAACAAGATTGCCGCCTACAAGCTTCAGGACCAGGGACTTGACACCGTGGAGGCCAACATCCACCTGGGATTTAAGGCCGATGAACGCGATTATGGTGTGGGGGCTCAGATTCTCCGCAGTCTGGGCGTCACCGACATGATCCTGATGACCAACAACCCGGTCAAGCGCGTGGGCCTCGAGGCGTACGGACTGCGCGTGGTCAAGGTAGTCCCCCTGGAGGTGGAACCGAACCGCCACAACCAGCGTTACCTCAAGACCAAACGCGACCGCCTCGGCCATACCCTGCAGCGCTTCAGTTACGATGAAGGGGAATCCTGACCCAATCCTGCTGCGCTTCGGCTACGACAAAGGGGAATCCTGATGCAACCCTGGCGGCTTCCCCTCTTCTGCGGACTGTTGCACCATAGACTCAATAACCTTACTCACATGGCCTATTTCCCCGACGACATTGAATATGGCGGTGACCCGCTGAAGGAAGGGATCGACTATACCCTGACCCCCGAGGGCTACCGCGTCATGACGGAGGAATACCTCCGCAAGCGGGGCTATTGCTGTGCCAACGGCTGCCGCAACTGTCCTTACTGGCCCAAGGCGGTCAAGGGAAACACCCGGCTGCGCAACCCCTGAAACCATGACC
>CAZKIU010000013.1:0-77579 GCA_964552955.1 uncultured Prolixibacteraceae bacterium | reverse complement strand
TGGCCCAAGGCGGTCAAGGGAAACACCCGGCTGCGCAACCCCTGAAACCATGACCACCACACCCCGGAAGCCATCAGCAGAAAAGAGAGGAAACGGCGGATTGTTCGGATTACTCGGCGCCTACAAGGGGATGATCTTGCTATTGGTCCTGATGGCGCTGGCAGGCAGCAGCCTCAACCTGCTCATCCCCGACATCATCTCCCGCAGCATCGATGCCTTCTCGGCTAACCGGTTCCATGCCGGGGCTGTCATTGCGGAGTTCACCGCAGCCGCGGCCGGAATTTTCGTCTTCACCTTGATCCAGAGCATCCTGCAAACATATACCTCGGAACGGGTCGCCCGCGACTACCGCGAAAAACTGGCCGGCAAGATCTCCCGCCAGAGCTACACCTATATCCTCTCCTCCAATCCCGCCCGGTTGCTGACCAATCTCACTTCCGACATGGATGCGGTGAAAATGTTCGTGGCCCAGGCCTTTGTCACCATCGTCTCCTCCCTCTTCATGATCATCGGGGCCGGCTTCCTGCTGATCAGAATCCACTGGAGACTGGCACTGGCCGTGTTGATCATCGTGCCGGTGATCGCCTTCACCTTTTTCATGGTCAGACGTCGGTTGACCCACCTCTTCAGGAAGAGCAGGGAGATCATTGACGGTCTGAACCGGGTGATCAACGAGAGCATCATGGGGTCGGCACTGATCAGGGTCCTGAACTCCCAGCTTCCCGAGAGCCTCAAATTCGTGCAGAAAAACAGCGAGTCGCGCGACCTGGGTTTATCGATCGTTGCCCTCTTCTCGGTACTGGTGCCCACCATCACCTTCATCTCCAACCTGGCCGTGGTGACCATCCTCGCCCTGGGAGGCCATTTTATCGTGGCCGGCACCCTCTCCCTGGGAAGCTTCGCCGCCTTCAACAGCTACCTGGCCATGCTGATCTTCCCCGTGATGATGATCGGCTTCATGACCAACATCATCGCCTCTGCAACCGCCTCCTACGGAAGAATCAGACAGGTCCTGGAAGTGCCGCTCCCCGTGGAGAAAGGGAGCGTCCGGGAAAACATCAGGGGCACGATCAACGTCAACGGGGTCTCCCTCAGTTATGGAGAGAAACCCGTACTGAAAAACATCTCTTTCCGGGTAGAAGCAGGAACCCGGACCGCCATTATCGGCCCGACCGCCGCCGGAAAGAGCCAGTTGCTTTACCTGCTGACGGGATTGGTCGCACCCGATAAGGGAACCATCACTTACGACGGGGTTCCACTAGAGAATTATGATAAGGAGGTGTTCCACCGTAATACGGGCTTTGTCTTTCAGGACAGCGTTTTGTTCCATTTGTCCCTGCGCGAAAATATCGCCTTCGACCAGAGTGTTCAGGAGAAAGCTATCACCAGGGCCATCCAAACGGCTGAACTGGAGGATTTTATCACCGCCATGCCCGATCAGTTGGAGACGATGGTGTCGGAAAGGGGCACCAGCCTTTCCGGAGGTCAGAAGCAGCGGGTGATGCTGGCCCGGGCCCTCGCCCTCGATCCGAAAGTCCTGCTGCTCGATGACTTCACAGCCCGCGTCGACCGGAATACAGAGAAAAGAATACTCGATAATATTAGTCAGAATTATCCCGGACTGACCCTGGTGTCGGTGACCCAGAAAATCTCTTCCGTGGAGGATTACGACCAGATCATCCTGCTGATGGAGGGGGAGATCATCGCCTCGGGTCATCATGGGGAGTTGATGCGGCAGTCGCCCGAGTACAACCAGATCTACCAGTCACAGCAAAGCACGCACCACAATGAACTATGATCTGAACCAGGCTCCCGTGGGAAAGGGGAAGAAAATGGCGCCGCTGGCTTCCCTGAAGAAACTGCTGACGATCATCGGCGGGGAACGCTCCAACCTGATCAAGGCGCTGACCGCGATCCTGCTGAATGCCGCACTGACCCTATCGGGGCCCTTCCTGCTGGGGTATACCATCGATAAGTATATCCAGACCAAGAATTTCCACGGGGTGCTGCTCTTCAGCGGGATCTTGCTGGCGGTTTACCTCTTGGCTTACCTGGTGAATTACGCCCAGATGCGCATGATGGGAGGCATCGGCCAGCGGATGCTCTTCAGCCTGCGCAATTCGGTCTTCACTAAACTGCAGGAGTTACCGCTCGAATTTTTTAACCAGAACAAAGCCGGGGACCTGATTTCCAGAATCAACAACGACACCGACCGGGTGAACCAATTCTTTGCCCAGTCGCTGATGCAATTCATCGGCAGCCTGATCTCCATGACCGGCGCGGGGATCCTGCTGCTGACGCTTAATCTTCCCCTGGGACTGACCGCCCTGGTTCCTGCCCTTTTGCTGCTGCTTTTTACTAAAAGCATCTCGCCCTGGGTGAGAAGGAAAAACGAGGCCAGCCTCCAGAGCCTGGGGCTTTTATCTGCGGAAATCCAGGAAAGCCTGGCCAACTTCAAGGTGGTGGCCGCCTTTAACCGGCGCGACTATTTCAGGAAGCGGTTCAGCGAGGTGAACCTCGAGAACTACCGCAAGTCGGTGCAGGCAGGCATCGCCAACCACCTGCTTACCCCCGTCTATACCTTCGCCTCCCACATCGGACAACTGATCGTGTTGGCCCTGGGCATATGGATGATCATCAGGGGCTATTTTACCGTGGGTCTCCTGATCAGCTTCATCGCTTACATTACCAACTTCTACAACCCCCTGCGGCAAATGGCGGCCTTATGGGCCAACTTCCAGACGGCCCTGGCCGCCTGGGACCGTATTGCCCACCTCCTCACCCTGGAAAGTAACCTGCCCCTGCTCAAGGAGGAGGAGGTGCCGGCACAACACGTCGAAGGCAGCCTGCCTCACTTCACTGCAACCACAGAATTCGGGGTAAAGAACCGGGAGGAGGCGTCACCCCGAACAGGATCTGGCAGACATGTCGAGTTCAGAGCGGTCTCCTTCCATTATCCTAACGGGAAGGAGGTCCTCCACAACATCAGTTTCTCTCTGGAACGGGGGAAGACCTATGCCTTCGTAGGCCCCACGGGTGGCGGCAAATCGACCACCGCTGCCCTGATGGCCCGCCTCTACGACCCCACCAGCGGAAGGGTCCTCTTCAACGGCCGCGATATCCGCACCCTCACCCCCTGCGAACGGAGTGCCAGAATAGGCTTTATCCTCCAGGAACCGTTCCTCTTCTCGGGAAATGTGAGGGAAAACATCCTCTATGGTCTCCCTGAATGCGCCGGGATCACCCGGGAAGATTTGGAGAAGTCAATCGAGGATGCCCTGCTTTCACCCCTGATCGGGCGGTTTGACAGGGGACTGGACACGCCGGTTCAAAAGATCGGAGATAGCCTGAGCCTGGGCCAAAAACAACTCATTGCCTTTATGCGGGCCATCCTGCGGCAGCCTGAACTGCTTATCCTCGACGAGGCCACGGCCAATATCGATACGGTGACCGAAAAACAACTGGAGGCCATCCTCAGGCAACTGCCGGCGTCTACCACACGGGTTCTCATTGCCCACAGGATGAACACCATCGAAAGCGCCGATGAGATTTTCTTTGTCAACTCAGGAAGAATTGACCGGGCAGGCTCCTACCAGGACGCCCTCGACATGCTCATGCTGGGCCGTTCAGTGAGCTGACCCCTCATAAACAGAAAAGCCAACGACGACCACCCATGCGCTGTCGTGGAATCAGGAGATCTGGAGCGGATTCTTCACCCTGGTTTTCAGGAGGGCATGGTGCAGCACCTCGGCAATAGTCTTCACAAAGTGAAATTTAAGCCCGGCCAGGTACACCGGTTTGATCTCCTCCAGATCCTTGCGGTTCTCCTCCGACAGGATGATTTCGCGGATGCCAGCCCTCTTGGCGGCCAGGATCTTCTCCTTGATGCCTCCTACCGGAAGCACTTTTCCCCGAAGGGTGATCTCTCCCGTCATAGCTACTCCCGCCTTGACCTTACGCTGCGTAAAGGCCGAAGCCAGCGAGGTCACCATGGTAATCCCCGCCGAGGGCCCGTCTTTGGGAATCGCCCCCTCGGGAACATGGATATGGACGTTCCACGATCCGAAAACCTCGGAATTGAGTTCCAGTTCCGTGGCATGGCTCTTGAGGAATTCCATGGCCAGCACCGCCGACTCCTTCATCACGTCGCCCAGGTTGCCGGTGATGGTCAGCGCCCCCTTGCCCTTGCTCAGACTGCTCTCCACGTAAAGGATCTCCCCTCCTGCCGCCGTCCACGCCAGTCCGGTCACCACCCCCGCGAAATCATTGCCCTGGTAGGCTTCCTTCAGGTATTCGATGACCCCCAGATACTCACGGATATCTTCAATGGTCACCCTGAGATTGTAAGGCTCCCCGAAGGCGATCTTCTTGGCTACGCGGCGCACTACCCTGGCCAGCTTCTGGTCCAGTTCGCGCACCCCCGACTCTCGGGTGTAATGCTCGATGATGTGCTCCAGCACCTCCTTCGGGAATTCCAGCTCGCCCGGTTTCACACCGTGGTTTTCCAACTGTTTGGGCACCAGGTGGCGGCGGGCAATCTCCACTTTTTCTTCCACCAGGTAACCGCTCATCTCGATCAGTTCCAGCCGGTCACGCAGCGGCGGGGCTATGGTGTTCAGGGTATTGGCAGTGGCGATAAACATCACCTTGCTCAGGTCATATTCGATCTCCAGAAAGTTGTCATGGAACTCACCATTCTGTTCCGGATCGAGGACCTCCAGCAATGCCGATGCCGGATCACCATGAAACTGGTGCGACACCTTGTCGATTTCGTCGAGAACGAAAACCGGATTGGAGGATTTCACCTTCTTGATATTCTGGATCACCCGTCCGGGCATGGCTCCGATGTATGTCTTGCGGTGCCCGCGGATCTCCGACTCATCGTGGAGGCCCCCCAGGCTCATCCGCACATATTTACGGCCCAGGGTACGGGCGATGGACTTGCCCAATGAGGTCTTCCCCACCCCGGGAGGCCCGTAAAGACAGAGAATGGGCGCCTTCAGATCGTTCTTCAGCTTCAGCACCGCCAGATGCTCGAGGATGCGCTCCTTGACCTTTTCCAGTCCGAAATGGTCCTCATCGAGGACCTGCCGGGCATGCTCCAGATCAAAATTGTCGGTGGTCGTCTCCTGCCATGGCAGATCCAGCAAGGTCTGACAGTATCCAAACTGCACCGAGTACTCCCCGGCGGCAGGATTCAACCGGCTCAGCTTCTCCACCTCCTTGTTGAAATGCTTGCCGGTCTCCTCACTCCACTTCTTCTCCGCGGCCCGCTCCCTGAGCGCTTTGATCTCCTGGTCAACGGGACTGCCCCCCAGCTCGTCCTGAATGGTCTTCATCTGCTGGTGCAGCATGTATTCGCGCTGCTGCTTGTCGATATCGGTCTTGACCTTCTTCTGGATATCGTGCTTCAGCTCCAGCATCTGCACCTCCCTGACCAGATAGCTGATGGCCTGTACCCCCCGGTCACGCAAATCATCGATCTCCAGGAGCTTCTGCTTCTCCTCCACGCTGATATCGGTATTGGAGCAGATGAAGTTGATCAGGAAGGTGGAATTCTCAATGTTCTTGACCGCGAAGGTGGCCTCCGGCGGCACATTCGAGGAGAACTGGGCAATCTTGATGGACAGGTCCTTCAAGGACCCCACGATGGCGCTGAACTCGGCACTGTCGACCGGGGGAATATCCTGCATCACCTCCACACTAGCCTTGTAGTAAGGATCGGATGAAATAAAGCGGGCCACCCGGAACCGTCTTTTCCCCTGGATGATGACGGTCGTCGACCCGTCGGGCATCTCCAGCACCTTGAGAATCTCGGCCACCGTACCCACCTGATAGAGCTCTTCCTCTGCAGGATCATCGACCTGCGGATCGGTCTGCGCCAGGGTCCCCAGCAGCTTCGTGCCCCTGTTGACATCCTGGATCAGCCGCAGCGACTTCTGCCGCCCCACACTGATGGGGATCACTACCCCCGGAAAGAGAACCGTATTCCGCAAGGGAAGCACCGGCAATAATTCAGGCACCTCCGGATTCCGCAGGTCAGCATCATCCCCATCGGCGATGATCGGAAAAAATTCAGCATTGTTGTGGATCAGGTCAGAGAAATCCCAGCTCCTCAGTCCGCTATTTTTTGTGTTTCCCATGTTATCAGCTCCGTTTCCTTATGACAAATTGTCGTTTAACAAACTTATGTTTCCAGGCATTATCATCAGGCAATAGTTGTGCCAGGGGTTTCAGCGGCGCCTTGACCCAGTCCGGTTGACCAGTTTTGGCAGTACCGGCCAAAAAAAAAGCTCCGTGACCGGAGCTTTTCAACATATCGCGAAGATTTACTTGTTTCTCTTTTCCATGTGCGTTTTGTAACGGTTCATGAACTTGTCGACGCGGCCGGCCGTGTCAACCAGTTTCACCTTACCGGTATAAAACGGATGTGACGTATTGGAGATTTCAATTTTCACCAAAGGATAGGTGACGCCGTCGACTTCCACGGTTTCCTTGCTCTGGACCGTAGACCGGGTGAGAAAGGTGTGACCATTGGACATATCCCTGAAGGCCACCATTCTGTAACTTGCCGGATGTATTCCCTGTTTCATTTTAGTAATTATTTCTTCAGTTTCTTAAACGGGGGGCAAAGTTAGAATTAATCACCAAATAAGCAAAATGTTATTGCTGAAACTTTCATTTTTTTCACTCTTCCTGTTTTTGCCCGATGATGGGAGCCCGGGTAAAGGGTTTCGTACGGTCGAAGAGATAGCGCATGGTATGGTGGGTTTTCATATGTTTCCCGCCCAACGATTCGTAGAGGGCGACGATTTTGGGGTTGAAGTCGCCCGCCCAGGAGAGTTCCAGCTCCTTGTACCAGGGCATGGTATACATCACCGGCCTCAGGTGCCAGAAAATCGCCGATTCGATGCCCGAACGCTGGTATTTCGGGGAGACGCCGATGATGATGCCCCGCATGCGGGTCATCACCTTGTGCTTTTTGTACCACAGCAGCCTCACCATGTTCCAGAGGTGGAGCTTACCATTGAGGCGGCGCAGGATCTGGTTGATATCGGGTATCATCACCATCACGGCAATGGGCGTTTCATCATGGTAGGCAAACCAGACGAACTTCTCCTCGAGCATCAGTTTGGAGGAGGAGAGGAAATCATGCAGATCATCCCGGTCCATCGGCTTGAAATGCTCATGGAAGCGCCAGGCATCGTCATAAACGGTGGCGAAATCCTCCACGAACTTGGCGCTCTCCTTCCACGAGAAATGACGGAAGTTGAACTGCGGTTTCTTTGCGACCCATTCGGCGACCTTCCAGAACCGCTCGGGCAACTCGGGCAGGGTGATATCGAGATGGTAACTGTACTGTTTAAAATAGGTGCGGAAGCCGAAATAGTCGAACAGGTCGGCATAATAGGGCGGGTTGTACGGCATGCCGAAGCCCTGGGGCATGAAACCGTCGACCAGAAGCCCCCAGTTCATGTAGTTCTCCCCGAAGTTGACCGGCCCGTCCATCGCCTCCATCCCTTTGGATTTGAGCCATTCCACGGCGGCTGAGAAGAGTTTCACCGCGGCCTCCCGGTCGTTGACACACTCGAAAAATCCGCATCCTCCCGTGGGCTGCTCATAAACCAGGGCCTTATCACGATGGTAGAAAGCAGCAATCCTGCCCAGCAACTGCCCGTCTTCACCAGTCAGGACCCAGCGGATCGCCTCCCCGTTCTTGAAAGAGGCATTCTTCGACGGATTGAAGTTATTCTCCACCATCATCTCCAGCGGGCAGGCCCAGTTGGGGTCATTCTTATAGATCAGGTGCGGTACCTTGTGAAAGAGTTTCCTGGTTTTGTTGTCTTTTACTTCCAGCAAAGCCATAGAGTCGGATTTTTAGGTCAATATAAGGTTTTTTTTGACACATATGATGTTAAGGAGCGAACAACGGCAGTCTGTCAGGTGAATTTCAGGCCCTCTTCGATTTCGGCGGCCAGCCGCCGTGCAGCTTCCTGGTCAGTGAGTTTCAGGATTCCGGCCAGATCCCCGGTCAGCCCCCGGAGGAACGCCGACCGGTGGGCCATGATCATCAGGGAGCGGTAGATCACCTCAGCCAGCGCGGGGTCTTTTGAAAGGGTGACCAGCTCTTCCATGAAGGGTTCAAACATCTCGTCGGGTGATTTCTTGTCGGCCAGGGCCAGGCGCCCCGCCAAGTGGACGGCCGTGAAGCGAATCAGGTGTTTCTTGCCGCGGCACCACTCCAGGGCTTTGGCATAGGCAAAGGGTGTGCGCCACCACAGGTTGGCCGAAGCCTGTTCGGCAATCTCACTGTTTTCAAAACTATGGGTCCAGAAATCCATCTGTTGTTCAGTCACCTGCGACGGATCATCGACCAGGGTGGCCAGAATCATGGTCTCCCGCCACTGTTTGTTCCACAGTTTCAGGGCCAGCAAATGCGAGGGAGCCACCGCCGCAGCCAGGGCCCGCAGGTCAATCAGGGAGACACCCCAGTTCATCTTATACTGTATGCCGCGTTCCTTCATCAGATCGGCGACCTCACCACTGCGATACAACTTGATCTGTTCCAGCAAATCGCGGTATTGCTGCTCCACCGCCCGGTCATCCATCCACAATTCCATACTGCATCGTTTGTTCAGCAAAGATATAAAACATCAGCCAGAGCACACTTTTTTGTTAACTTTACTCCGTTTTGAATCCTGACGATGATCCTAACCGGAAAGATCCTTGCCGAACTTAAAGAGAGCGATTTTTACAGGAATATCATGGGCCTTTTCACGGGGGTCTTTACGGCCCGCCTGATCCCCGCCCTGTTCGCGCTCCTGATGGCCCGTTTGTATGCCCCCGCTGATTTCGGCGACTTCGTCCTGTTCCTGAGCATCGCCTCCCTCCTCTCGGTGGTGGCTAACGGCGGCTACGAGGGCGCCCTGCTCCTGTCGCACCAGAAAGAGGAGCAACGCCAGATCTTCTCCCTGGCCATCAAAACCAACCTGCTGATCAATCTGTCTCTCCTGGCAGGGTTGCTGGTCTGGTTCCTGGTCACCGCCAGTTTTCCCCGCCTGGGATTCCTCATGGTGATGGTCCCCATCCATGCCTTTTTCTTCGGAGCCATCCAACTGATGCGCAACACCTTCATCAGCAACCAGCACTTCAGGCGGCTGGCCTTTCTCGAAGTCTTCAGAGCCCTGGCCTCCGGAATACTACAGTCGCTTTTTTATTTCTTCCCTTCCGTGGGGCTTTTCCTGGGCGTCACCCTGGCCCAGCTCCTGACCTTTATTGTTTTTCTCTTTTACCTTCCGGAAAACGGGGAAGCGCTAACAGAGGATGCAGCCTCCGGAGGGAGAAAAGCCTCTTCGCTGCGAAATCTTCTCTTACCCGGTGGACCATGGCACGGCCCCGGAGTGCGGTTGCTCCGGAAGAAATCAGCCCCCGCGACCGGCACTGACCAGCCAGGCATCGCCCACCCCTGGTCCCTCAGGATATATACCAGCCAGGAGAAAAAACTGGCCCGCCGTTACGCCAACTTCCCGCGGTACAACGTACCCTCCGAGTTCTTCAATTACCTGAGCCATCAACTGCCGGTGTTTATGATCAAACCCTTCTTTGGCACATCGATGCTGGGACTCTACTCTTTTTCGCACCGCTACCTCAATATTCCGGTTCAGCTGACCAGCATGTCAGTGGGCAGCGTATACATCCAGAAAGCCCGGGCCCTCCGTGAACAACGCGAGGAGCTGGCCGCACTCACCTTCGGCCTCTTTAAAAAGCAGGTGTGGCTGGGAATGATCCCTTTCACCATCCTGGCCTTCTGGGGAAAGGAGATCTTCACCCTTCTGTTCGGGGCCGAATGGGGCTATTCAGGCGAGCTGGCTGCCCTGCTGGCCCCCTGGCTCTTTGCCGTCTTCACCGGATCACCCCTCTCCACCATCCTGATCGCCCGCGAAAAACAGAAATCAGCCATGATCTTCAACATCCTGCTGCTCCTCACCCGGGCGGCTGTCCTGCTCCTGGGCGGCCTCCTCCTGAAAGCACTGACCCCCACCATCGCCCTCTATAGCCTCACCGGATTGCTCTTTTTCGGCTTCCTCACCTTCTACTCGCTTCACCTGGCAGGGGTCCCTCCCCTGAAGGCAGCCCGGGTACTGGTCACCGCCGCGGTTTTCACCATGCTGCCCCTGCTTATCCTTAAATTAGTGCTATGAAGCTCAGGGCAGAAACATCGCTTTACCATTGGAGCGCCGGAAGGACCAACCACGGCCCTGCAGAGCCGCCATCCTCCCCAGCAGGGGGTGTGATTCCGGACAAAAGGACGGGGGGTCACCACGATGAGCAACTACTGCCCAAAGGGGCAGAACTAGAGCCCACTAAAGAGATGTATGCTTCCGGAATAGAGAAGGGTGTCCCCTGTGAGGCCGGAGTGGATTCAGAAGAGGCGTTACTGGCCCCCGGAGAAGCCAGAAAGAATCACGGAGAAGCCACACTGGTTCCAGAAGGAGCCCCACTGGTTCCTGGAGAGATCAGGGTGACCGGCTGGGCCTTCAGGGAAGGGATCATGGTGAGGGAGGAGACCTTCCTGGATTTTGTTAAAAATCAGGTGGCCACCTTCGATGATTTCCGCAATCTGGCCGATCATCTGGAAGGGCATTATGCCCTGATGGTCCATACAGAAGAAGAGATCTGGCTGGCATGCAGTGTCAGCCGCAGCTATCCCCTGTTTTATGCCATCAGGGAACAGCAGATCTGGGCGGGCGATAACCCGCGGGAGTGGATCCGCCGCGAAGGGCCTCTCCCACCCGACCAGGAAGCCTCCCTTTACTTCCGGCAGTTCGCCGTGACACCCGCTGAAAGAACCCTGCTCCAGGGCCTTTCGCAGGTCAGACCCGGCGAAATCATCCGCATCAGGAAAGAGGGTCCTGCCAGCCACTATTTCGTTCCGGAGATAAAAGGAATCCCTGAGGATAACAAAGGGAGTACTGCAGGGAGCAAAACCGTTGCTGAGGAATGCAGAGCATCCTGCGGCGACCAAAAGAAGGGTTCTGAGGGAAACACAAGACGTACCCAAGGTAACAATATGGGCACTCAGGAAGCCCCTGGGGGGGCTAAAGATAGGGCGATGGGCCTTGAGAATAGTGTACTGATGGGTCAAGGGCATAGCCGCCCTGCGGAGGAAGAGACCGCCCGGGTGATCCGCACGGTCTTTGCCCGCTATGCGGTGGCCCTCTCGGAGCATCCGGTTCTGCTTCCCCTCACCGGAGGGTACGACTCGCGATTGCTGGCCTGTCTGCTGAAGGAGGCCGGTCACCCCCGGGTAACCTGCGCCACCTGGGGCCGCCCCGGCAACCCTGAAACCACAACCGCCCGCCAGATTGCCGCAAAGCTGGGTTTTCCCCATCTTACCGTCGATTATGACCTGGCGCTGGTCCGCCGCTATACCACCGACCAGGTGTTCAATGATTATGTGGCCTTTGCGGGCCATTACTCCTCCATGCCCTTCATGCAGGACTATCTGGCCGTGAGACATCTGGTGGAAACAGGGGCCATTCCGGAGGGGACTTACGTCCTTCCCGGCCACCCGGGTGACTTTCTCCGGGGTTCCCACCTCTACTCTACCCTCCCCGAAGATACGCCGCACGGGGTCTTCAGGGCGCTGCTGACCCGTTTCGGTACTTCCTGTCCGGCGACCCCCACAACACTGCAAACCGTGGAGAAGTGCTTCATGAAAGCCTTCACAGAAACCGGCCTGGCCCCCACGGAACTCTTCCTGAGATGGGATTTGGAAGAACGGCAGTGCAAACTGATCGCCAATTCCACCCTGGTCTTTGATTTCTTCGGGCTCCACCCCGTCATGCCCCTCTTTGACCGGGAACTGGCCAGCCACCTGCTCACCATTCCCTTTTCGCAACAGCTCGGAGGACTCCACTATTTCAGGACCTTGAACAGCCAGTTTTTCAGGCCCTTCGACTGTGAAGCACCCCTGCCGGCCGGCGCCATCCCCAGCCATCCCTATCACCCCCTCCGCGAAGAAGTGCTCAGAAGAATGCCCCGGTGGATCAGGAAACGGTGGTATCCGCTGAAGGATGACGTCTTCTACCGCGAGATAACGGCCGAACAGATGGGCCACGACCCGGGAACACACTATCTCCACCCGGTCAGAAGCCATTTTTACAACTGCTACCTCTCCCAATGGTACCTGCACCAGGTAGAAAGGGAACTCATCCCTCCTGCTCAGAGTTCCGGGAATAGTTATAAATTTGAATAAAAAATAGCATGTTCAATATCAAAAACCGCACGCGGACCATCCTGCTCGTGACGGGAGCCGTGGTCCTGGCCTTCCTGCTCTGGTTTTTCCTCGATATTGTCATTTATATCCTGCTGTCGGTCATCCTATCCTTTGTGGGGAAACCCCTGATGTGGGCCCTGGACCGGATCAAAATCGGCAGGTTCACCATACCCCGGTCGGTCGCGGCTTTTATCTCCCTAATCTCCCTCTGGCTGCTCTTCTTCGGTATGTTCAAATTTTTCATCCCCCTGTTGGTCAAGGAATTCGAAACCTTCTCGGCTATCAACTTCCAGGAGATCTTCAATTCGCTGCAGGAACCCCTCTCCCGTTTCTTCAGCTTCTTCAGCCGCAAACCAATGGTCATCACCGACAGCACCTTCTTTGAGCTGATCACTCAGCAGTTGGACGAGAAGTTCAGGATCTCCGATATGAATACCATGGTCAACTTTATCGCCGGAACCATAGGTGAACTCTTCATCGGCTTCTTTGCCGTCTCCTTCATCACCTTTTTCTTCCTGAAAGATTCGAACATGTTCCGCGACGGCATTCTGCTGCTCGTCCCTACCGAAATGGAGGAGAAAGTGGGTAAAATCCTGGATTCCATCTCTTACCTCCTCCGGCGCTATTTCCTGGGGATCGTGCTGGAGATGATCCTGGTGGGTTCTTTGTATACCCTCGGACTGACCATCATCGGGATCGGCTTCAACCATGCCGTTATCATCGGGTTGTTTTGCGGTCTCTTTAACATCATTCCATACGTAGGGCCATGGATAGGGGTGACCATCGGCCTGCTGATTGGCATGGCCCTCCATGTCCACATGGATTTCATGACGTACACCCTCCCCCTGATGGGATGGATGGCACTGGCCTTCCTCTCGGTCAAGGTCCTCGACGACGTCCTTTTCCAGCCCCTGATCTACAGCAGCAGCGTTAAAGCCCATCCCCTGGAGATCTTTCTGGTTATCCTGGCCGCGGGAAGCCTGGGTGGAATTATTGGCATGGTCCTGGCCATCCCCGTTTACACCATCCTGCGCGTCATCGCCAAAGAATTCTTCGATAACCTCAAAATTGTCAAAAAAATCACCCAGGATCTTGACAAACTCGATACAAATGATTCTGTATTCATCTGAATGATGTAATTTTCACGACTTGATTTTTACCTATTGCAAAAACAACTTATGGAATTTTTCGAAACGAAAGGCATTCACAAGGTTTATGGCTCAACACACGCACTCAGCGATGTGAGCATTTCGGTGCCCCAAGCATCCATTTTTGGTCTATTAGGTCCCAACGGTGCGGGTAAGACCACCCTGATCAGGATCATCAACCAGATCACGGCGCCCGACCAGGGAGAAGTGTTTCTGGAAGGACGCAGGATGACCGCCAACGACGTGAGCGTCATTGGTTACCTGCCCGAAGAACGGGGCCTCTATACCAAGATGAAGATCGGCGAACAAGCCCTTTACCTGGCCCAACTCAAGGGGATGACCCGGAACCAGGCCATGCAAAGCCTCAAATACTGGTTCAAAAAATTCGACATCACCACCTGGTGGGAGAAAAAAGTGGAGGAGCTCTCCAAAGGAATGCAACAAAAGGTTCAGTTTATCACCACGGTGGTCCACAACCCCCGGTTGCTGATCTTTGACGAACCCTTCAGCGGCTTTGACCCCATCAATGCCAACCTCATCAAGCAGGAGATCCTGGAGCTGCGCGACAAGGGGGCGACTATCATCTTCTCTACCCATAACATGGGCACCGTGGAAGACCTGTGTGACCATATCGCCCTGATCAACAAATCGCGCAAGATCCTCGACGGACCCGTCCAGGAGGTCAAGGAAACCTTCAAAAGCAACATCTTCGAACTCTCCTACAAGGGCGATTTCGACCAGATCCAACAGGCCCTGAACTGTGGTTTCTCCATTCTGGAGCACAAGGAATCGCCACGCGAGAACTTTATCCGCATCCAGCATACCGACGGAAAAGGAAACAACGAACTGATCAGGATGCTCCTGGGAGCGGCCGATATCAGATCCTTCCGGGAAGTCATCCCCAGCATGAATGACGTATTTATTAAAGCAGTGGAACATTACAACGCGCAAAACGCGGTGATCAATAATAATAAAGACTGATGAACAAGACCTGGCTTATCCTGAAACGCGAATATCTGATCCGCGTCAAGAAAAAATCATTTATTGTCACCACCCTGCTGGTGCCGCTGTTCTTTGCAGCTTTAATGTTCGTTCCGATGTGGTTGGCCACACGCGACGACAAGCAGGAAAGAGTGATCGCCGTCTATGACGAATCGGCCCTCTTTCTTGACCAGCTGGGTCAGGATGGTTTTACCAAATACCACTTCATTGAACAGGAGAAATTCAACACCCTGAAAAGCAACCTGAACGATGAGGAGTTCTACGCCGTCCTTTATATCCCCGGAAATATCTACACGGTCAACAAGGCGGAATTGCTCTCCAAAAAACAGATGCCTATTGATCTGGCCGAACAGATCGAACGCAAACTCAGTCAGGTCATCGAGAACGACAAGCGGAGAAAGGTGATCGAGGAAAGCCAGATGCCCGACCTGGAGCAGAAACTGGCGGCCACTAAAACCAAAATTTCCTTAAACACCCTCAAGGTGACGGAAACGGGAGAGCAGAAGAAGAGCTCCTCCATGGTGGCCTTTTTCACCAGTTACCTGATGGGCTTCATCATCTATTTCTTTGTATTCATGTACGGCTCCATGGTGATGCGCAGCGTGATGGAAGAGAAAAAGAACCGGATTGTGGAGGTGATCGTCTCTTCGGTCAAACCCTTCCAGTTGATGGCCGGCAAGATCATCGGCACCGCCCTGGTGGGGCTGACCCAGGTGGCCATCTGGATTGTGGTCGGGGTGGTAGCGCTGGGCGTGGTCCAGAACTTCCTCTCACCGGAAACAGCCCAGCAGGTAGGCCAGAGTGTGATGGAAAACCAGCAGCAGATGGGGCAGGCCCCGGCAGCCATGGCTGGCGGCAATCAGATGGCTGAAATCATGGAGAGCATCACCAACATGAACATCCCTCTGATCATCTTTGGTTTTATATTCTATTTCCTCATGGGTTACCTCCTTTACAGTTCGCTGCTGGGAGCCGTCGGTGCCGCCGTCGATAACGATGAGGATGTCCAGCAAATGATATTCCCGATCACCTTCCCCCTGATCCTGTCCATCATCCTGCTGGTCGCCATCTCTAAGAATCCCGAGGGAAGTGTTGCCTTCTGGGCCTCTATCGTCCCCTTCACCTCTCCGGTTTGCATGCTGGCCCGACTTCCTTTTTCACCTCCGGCCTGGGAAATCATCCTCTCCATGTTCCTGATGGTCCTTACCACCCTCGGCGCCATCTGGGCAGGAGCGAAGATCTATCGCACCGGCATCCTCATGTACGGCAAAAAAGTCACCATCAAGGAACTGGCCAAATGGCTGACATATAAAGGATAAGGTCATCGCACCATCACCACCACCGGTTAAGATGGTCATGATAAACCCTTTATACATCCACCAGATCAGGTTAATAACATGAAATACCCATGCCTAATTTATACACAAACCGTGATGATTAACCACATGGGAAACGAAGTTCGGCGGAGCCAATTACATCTGTTTCACGAGTTTTACTATATATACACAATAATTTAAACAGATGAATACCTGAATGTTACGATCCATATAGCTTTTCATAAAAAAAATGATCCCGATTGAGTCGGGATCATTTTTTTATGGGTGGAAGGATCGATGGTGTTCCAGGGAGGATTATAATATCGACCGGAAATAATCGATTGTTTTGGCCAGCCCTTCATCCAGTTGCACGACAGGTGCCCAGTCCAGTTCTTTTTGGGCCAGGGCAATGTCGGGTTGTCGCTGTGACGGATCATCGGGAGGCAGAGGCATGCTGACGATCTTTGAGTGGGAGCCGGTCAGGCGGATCACCTTTTCGGCCAGCTCCAGAATGGTGAATTCATTGGGGTTCCCGATATTGACGGGCCCCGTGAACACCTCCCGGGAGGCCATCATCCTGACCATCCCTTCGACCAGGTCATCCACATATTGAAAACTGCGCGTCTGCTGTCCATCCCCGTAAATGGTGATATCCTTGTTCTGCAAGGCCTGAACGATGAAATTGGAGACCACTCTGCCGTCATTGGGATGCATCCTGGGGCCATAGGTATTGAAGATCCTGACGATCTTTATCCTGACCTTGTTTTGCTTATGGTAATCCATAAACAACGTTTCCGCCGCCCTTTTCCCTTCATCATAACAGGAACGCTCCCCGATGGGGTTCACGTTGCCCCAATAAGTCTCCACCTGGGGATGAATATGCGGATCGCCATACACCTCACTCGTGGAAGCCTGAAGAATTTTCGCCTTGATCCGCTTGGCCAGCCCCAGCATATTGATGGCCCCCATGACCGACGTCTTAATGGTTTTAATGGGATTGTATTGGTAGTGGATCGGCGAAGCCGGACAGGCCAGGTTATATATTTCATCCACTTCCACCATGAACGGCATGGTCACATCGTGGCGAACCATTTCAAAATAGGGATGATCGAGCAGATGGACTATATTTTGCTTTTGCCCTGTGAAATAATTATCCAGGCAAATAACCTCATGCCCGTCCTTCAATAAACGATCGCAGAGGTGGGATCCGACAAATCCGGCCCCACCGGTGACTAAAATTTTCTTTCTGATCATATCATGACTGTTTCATCGTGTCAATGCCAATACAGAAGTAATGGATCTCCATCCGCTTCATTTCCGCCACATCGTAAATATTGCGGCCGTCAAAGATCACCGGGCTATTGAGCAATCTTTTCACCACTTTGAAATTGGGGAATTTGAATTCAGGCCATTCTGTGACAATGGCAAGGGCATCCGAATCGATCAGGGTGTCGTATTGGTCATCCGCATAGGTGATGGTTTCCCCGAAATGGTGTTTCGCCTCCTGCATGGCCACCGGATCGTAGGCTTTTACCCGGGCACCCTCACGGAGCAACTTGCTGATGATGGTCAGTGAGGGCGCTTCCCGCATATCGTCAGTGTGAGGCTTGAACGACAACCCCCATACCGCAATGGTTTTATCTTTGATATTTCCGTCGAAATACTTCATGATCTTGTTGAAGAGGATCGATTTCTGGTCTTTATTAACGGCCTCGACCGCTTTCAACACCCTCAACTCATATTGATAATCCTCAGCAGTTCTGACCAAAGCCTGCACATCCTTGGGAAAACAAGAGCCTCCATAGCCAATCCCCGGGTAAATAAACTTGGGTCCGATCCTGGAATCCGACCCTATCCCCTTACGAACCATATTGACATCGGCGCCAACGATCTCACACAAATTGGCGATATCGTTCATAAAGCTGATTTTGGTCGCCAACATGGCATTGGCGGCATATTTGGTCATTTCTGCGGAAGTGATGTCCATGAAAATCACCGGGTGACCATTGAGGGTAAAGGGTTTGTACAGCCTTTTCATGATCTCTTCTGCCCGGGTCGAATCAACACCCACCACGATGCGGTCGGGCTTCAGGAAGTCCTCAATGGCAGCGCCCTCTTTCAGAAATTCAGGATTGGAGGCTACATCAAATTCAACCTTCGCTCCCCTTATATCCAGCTCTTCCTGCACAGCAACCCTGACTTTGGCAGCCGTCGTAACAGGAACCGTACTCTTGGTCACAATGAGCAGGTGACCATTCATATGTCTCCCACATTCCCTTGCCACTGCAAGAACATAGCGAAGATCGGCGCTTCCGTCTTCCCCGGGGGGCGTGCCAACGGCAATAAACAGCACTTCCGCATCCACCAGCGCTCCAGGCAACTGCGTGGTAAAACTCAACCTGCCCTTTTTCATGTTCCGGTGGATCATCTCTTCCAGTCCCGGCTCATAAATCGGAAGGATCCCATTCCTCAGATGGCCAATTTTCCTTTCGTCATTATCCACGCAAACCACTTCGATGCCCACTTCGGAAAAACAGGCCCCGGTAACCAGTCCGACATATCCGCTACCAACAATGACTATCCTCACAACAATGATTTTTTTAGATTCTTTACAAATGTATTCAATTTGAAATTCTACATTCGCTTCTCCCCCTATTTTGCACCCCGGTTCCCGCTTAATCTGACCAATCTATACAACTTTTTAAGGAGAGATAATCTGCCCCATTCAGGAAAGATTCTAATTTGTATATTCTGCAACATATTTTGAAAATGGATACCCTTATTCATTAACTTCGTCTCTGATGAAGTTTTGGCAACGGCATAAGGGGTCAGGGAAGCTCTTAAGGCCCTTTTTCCGGTGCCAGGATAAACAGGGACTGTTCAAAATCCAACTTATGAATCCGAACAATACGAGAAGGAATTTTCTGAAATCGCTGGGGGTAGCCCTGGGAGCGGCAGGTCTGGGTGCCTCCCAGGGGATGCTTACCTCCTGCAGCAAGGTGGCCTCTGTATCTCAGGAGGGTAAGATAAAATTGCTCACCCCCGGGGGAGTGCTGGTAGAGGTAGATGCCGCTCAACTTACACCGGCCGAAATGCCCTCGCTCACTGAGAACCAGAAGCGGGGCCGTATGGGGCTGGAAGGCAAAAGCTGGGTGATGGTCATTGACCTCTCCAAATGCCGGAATGCCCGCCAGTGCATGGCCGCCTGCCAGAACCACCACCAGCTCAGGCCGGAGCAGCATCACATGAATGTGCTCCAAATGCAGGATGCGGAACATACCGCCCCCTACTACATGCCCAAACCCTGCCAGCATTGCGATAATCCCCCCTGTACCAAAGTCTGCCCGGTCAACGCTACCTTCAAGCGGCAGGATGGGATTGTATTGATCGACAACGAACGGTGCATCGGATGCAGGTTCTGCATCGCCGCATGCCCCTATTCCGCCAGGGTCTTTAACTGGTTTGAACCCCGCGATGCCGAAAAATACGAAGGAGTCACCTACAACATCGAGGCCAACGTCCCTCAGAAAAAAGGAACCATCTCCAAGTGCCTCTTCAGCGCCGACCTGTTGCGTGAAGGCAAACTCCCCTCCTGCGTGTCGGCCTGCCCCAACAGCGTTTACTGGTTCGGCGACCGCAACGAGGATGCCGTCACCAACGGCACCACCAAAGAAACCGTCAGCTTCAGCCAACTGATCCGCGATAATGGCGCCTATACCCTGATGGAAGAACTCGGCACCAAACCAAGGGTATATTACCTGCCTCCAAAAAACAGAACCTTCCCCTTCGAGGGAGACCTGATCGAAAAGGGACACCAGGGATAACCCGGGAAGCACCTGCCTCCGCACTTTCGCCTTACGCAACTGAAGACCACGGTATTAACTATTAGTCCAGTGAAAAACCAACACTATGAATGAGATAAAATCACCTGAAGAATCGAGGAAATCGCTCGACCGTATTTTCAGGGACCTCACCCGTTCCATCACCCACCGCGATGAGATGAGCCGTTTCTGGCTCTTCATCCTGGTGATGTTCGCCATCGTGGGGGTCTGGGGGTTCATCATCCAGATCCAGCGCGGGCTGGGGGTCACCGGCATGCGCGATTATGTCTCCTGGGGGGCGTATATCGCCAACTTCGTCTTCTTTGTGGCGGTGAGCCTGATCGGCTTCCTGATCAGTTCCACGCTCCACCTGCTGAACGTCGAATGGTCGAAGCCCGTCTCGCGGGTGGCCGAGCAGGTGGCCATCGCCGCCGTGGCCATGGCCGGCATCATCATCGTCATGGACATGGGACGCCCCGACCGGCTCCAGAATGTATTCCTCCACGGCCGCTTCGCCTCCCCCATCGTGTGGGACCTCACCGTGGTCACCACTTACCTGGTCATCTCGGTGCTCCTCTTCTACCTGCCGCTGATCCCCGACCTCGCCCTCCTGCGCGACCGGCTCACCGGCGTTCCGGAGATACAGAAGAAAATCTATAAGATACTCGCCCTGGGCTGGAAGGGCAATGAAGAGCAATACCGGCTGGTGACCCACGCCATGCGCATCCTGATGATCCTCATCATCCCTGTGGGGCTCTCCATCCATACCGTTACCTCCTGGCTCTTTGCCTCTACCCTCAGGGCTGGCTGGGATACCACCATCTTCGGGCCTTACTTCGTCTCGGGAGCCTTCGTCGCCGGCACCGCTGCCGTCGTTATGGTCATGTTCGTCTACCGCCTCCGGTATCGCCTCAAAAACTACTTCACCCACCAACAGTTCGATATGATGGGCAAACTGCTGGTCTTCGTCTGCCTGGTTTACCTCTATTTCAATATCAACGAATTCCTGGTTCCCGGCTATAAAATGAGACTCGCCGAAGGGATCCACCTGCGTGAGCTCTTCAGTGGAGGCCATTCGGGCCTGTTCTGGTTCGTACAGATCGCAGGCCTCATCCTCCCCATCATCCTGCTGCTTTTTAAATACTTCAGGAGACCTTTTCCCCTGTTCCTCATCTCCTTTATGGTGCTGGTGGCCTCCTGGTTCAAACGCTATGTCATCGTCATCCCCACCATGGAACATCCGCACCTGCCCGTGCAGAATGTGCCCGACTATTTCAAACATTATGCGCCCACCAGCAACGAAATCGTCATCATCCTCTTTGGATTTGTGGGAGCACTGATCATCATTACCCTGCTGGCCAAGCTCTTCCCGGTGATCAGCATCTGGGAGTATGCCCACCATCAGGGTATCGACAAGAAATACCTGACCGAAAAACCCGAAAACCAGTAGACTATGAGAAAGTGTTTGTTCCTCAGTGCAGCGATTATTCTCCTGCTGCCAGGTTTGCGGAGCTTCAGCCAGGATTGGGAAGTTCCTGCCGACCAGCAGGCTATGAAAAACCCTTCCGTTCTTAACAACGGGAATGTCAAAACCGGTAAAGAGCTCTATAATACCCATTGCAAATCGTGCCACGGTGATCCGGGGAAAAACAACGCCCTCCCGCTGGTGCCCCCTCCCCCCGATGTCACCTCTGAAAAGATGCTGGCCAACAGTGAAGGGGCCCTGCACTTCAAAATCACTACAGGAAGGGTGGCCATGCCTGCCTTTGAAAATACCCTGACCGATGACCAGCGCTGGAAAATCGTCAACTTCCTGAAGAGTTACGATCCGGCCAACGCAGGGCTCCTGGTTAAAGAGGAACCCGTGAAGGCCCGTCTTCAGGGATCTGCCGACGAAAACAGCAAGGTCATCACCCTCTCGGCCCAGGCCCTCAACGCATCAGGTGAATGGGTGCCTCTGCCCAACGCCCTCCTGTTCATCAAAGCCAAAAGAACCTTCGGAAGCCTGGCCATCGGCGAGGCCAAAACTAATGGGTCAGGTCATGCTGAATTTAAATTCCCTGAAGAATTCAAAGGCGACCAGGAAGGCCTCATTGACCTGGAGATGACCCTGGGCGAGGAGTACAGCAGCGACCCCCTGGTAATGAAACAGGTAAAAATGGCCACCCCTGCGGAACCCGAAAACCTTTTCAGCCATAGAGTCCTCTGGTCCACCAACCCCCATACCCAATGGTGGCTTATCCTGGCTTACCTGGGCGTGGTCGGCGGCGTTTGGCTGACGATCGGATATGTGATCTTCCAGATATTTAAAATTTATAAAGCCGGAAAGGACTAATCCCGGAAAATAATGAGATTACAGCCATCGAATTCCTGAGCCCGTCATGAACATCTTTTACCTGCTGATCGGAGTAAGCCTGCTGGCGGCCCTCATCTTCCTGGCGGCTTTCATCTGGGCGGTCAAAACCGGTCAGTTCGACGACAATGAAACCCCTCCCTACCGGATGCTCTTTGACGACGAACCCGTAGAGGAGCAAAAGGAGGACGAATAGACTGAGAGACTGAGAGACTGAGAGACTGAGAGAAATAAATAAAAAGACGATACATGGAACTTCAAAAATTCTATTACGACAATAAGATTGTCAAGCAGTTTATCTGGGCCACGCTGATCTGGGGGATCGTTGCGGTTATCGTGGGCCTCTGGATTGCCCTGGAGCTGGCCTTCCCGGGGGTCAATCTGGGCCTGGACCTGGTCACCTTCGGGCGGCTGCGTCCCGTGCATACCAATGCCATCATTTTCGCCTTCGTGGGGAACGGTATTTTTGCCGGCGTCTACTATTCCATGCAGAAGCTACTGAAAACCAGGATGTATAACGACACACTGAGTGCCATTAACTTCTGGGGGTGGCAGCTCATCATCCTGTTGGCCGCCATCACCCTGGTCCTGGGTTTCACCACCTCGAAGGAGTACGCCGAACTGGAATGGCCCATCGACATCCTCATCGCCATCGTATGGGTGACCTTCGGCTGGAACATGATCGGCACCATCATGGTGCGGCGGGTCAAACATATCTATGCCGCCATATGGTGGTACCTGGCCACCTTCCTGGGCATAGCCATCCTCCACATAGTCAACTCCTTTGAACTTCCGGTTTCCCTGTTTAAAAGCTATTCGGTCTATGCCGGGGCCCAGGATGCCGTGGTCCAGTGGTGGTACGGCCATAACGCCGTCGCCTTTTTTCTGACCACCCCCATCCTCGGACTGATGTATTACTACCTTCCCAAGGCGGTAAACCGGCCCATCTATTCCTATAAACTGAGCATCATCCACTTCTGGTCGCTGATCTTTCTTTACATGTGGGCTGGGCCCCACCACCTCCTGTACCAGGCGTTGCCCGGATGGGCCCAGGCCCTGGGGACCACCTTTTCGGTGATGCTCATCGCCCCTTCATGGGGAGGGATGATCAACGGCTTCCTCACCCTGCGCGGCGCGTGGGACCGGGTGCGCGACAGCGCCGCCCTTAAATTCTTCGTCGTCGGCCTCACCGCTTATGGCATGGCCACCTTCGAAGGCCCTATGATGTCCCTGAAAAATGTCAACGCCATCACCCACTTCACCGACTGGACCATCGCCCACGTCCATATCGCCGGAATGGGCTGGAACGGCGGCATCATCTTCGGTATGCTCTACTGGATGGTCCCCATGATCTTCCGCACCAAACTATGGTCCGAGAAACTGGCCAACGCCCACTTCTGGATCTCCACCCTGGGCATCCTGATCTACGCCATTCCTCTTTACTGGGCGGCCGTCACCCAATGGCTCATGTGGCGCGAATATACCCCCGAAGGATTTCTGGCTTATCCCAACTTCATGGAGATCCTCACCCAGATCATCCCCATGTACGTAGCCCGTATCGTGGGTGGCACCCTCTTCCTCACCGGGTTTGTCCTGATGATCATCAACCTGGCCAAGACCATGCAAGCCGGAAAATGCCCCAATGAAGAGGCAGCTGAAGCGCCCGCCCTGCCCAAATACGGCCCCCTCGACCCCGAAAAGGAAACCGTGCACCGCTGGCTCGAACGTAAAGGCATCCAGTTCTCCATAGTGGCCTTCATCGTGCTGGCCATCGGCGGCGCCGTGGAGATCATCCCCATGGTCTTCATCAAATCGAACATCCCCACCATTGAGGCCGTCACTCCCTACACCCCGCTGGAACTCGAAGGGCGCGATATTTACATCCGCGAGGGATGCTACACCTGCCACTCCCAGATGGTCAGGCCTTTCCGCTGGGAAACCGACCGCTATGGCGAATATTCCAAGATCGGCGAGTTTGTCTATGACCATCCCTACCAGTGGGGTTCGCGCCGCACGGGTCCGGACCTGGCCCGCGCCGGTAACATAAGCGGACCGATGTATAAAAACGCGGCATGGCATTTCAACCACTTCATGGACCCCCAGAAGATGAATGAGAACTCCATCATGCCGCGCTATCCCTGGCTGGGGGCCAACACCATCAAAACAAAAACCATCCCCGGCAAGATCAGGGTCATGCAGAAACTGGGAGTCCCCTACGCCGAAGGTTATGACCAACAAGCAGTGGATGACCTCCGGAAACAAGCCGAAACCATCGCCGCCGACCTGAAAGCCTCCGGAATCGACATTCCCTCCGACAGGGAAATGATCGCCGTGATCGCCTATCTCCATAAGCTGGGCAGAGACATCTCCCAGCCGGCCGTTGCGGATTCCGCAGGGAAAAACCTGCCTCCGATAGTCCTTCCCGTAGCTCAGGCTGACCTGGACGCCGGTAGGGATAACTTCATGAAGATATGTGCTGCATGCCACGGCCCCGAAGGAAAAGGGATTCCACCGGCCTTCCCCGACCTGACCGATGCGGAATGGATCCGCGGTGGTTCCCCCGAAGCCGTCGCCCACTCCATTCGCGAGGGAAGCCCGGCCAAAGGCATGATCGCCTATAAAAGCCAGCTCCCCGAAGAGCAAATCCTCCAGTTGGCCGCCTACATTCTCAAAACCCTGAATACCTCCAGCGATGAAGATCGTCAGTAGTCTCCTGGAAACCATCGAAGGCATCGGCACCTGGTACGTCATCGGGCTCCTCATCTTCTTCGGAATGTTCATCATCTTCCTGGTGAGAGTCCTCCAGCGCCCGCGTGCCGAAATGGAGGAGATCAAAAATGCCATCCTCGAGGACCAGGAAACCTTCGAATCTGATAATAAACAAAATATTGAATAAGATGAATTCAAATAACAATGATTCTGAACTTTATGAAGATGCCCATAGTCACAAAAAAGACATGGGAATCGAAGAACATGAATATGACGGGATCAAGGAACTCGACAATCCTCCGCCGGGATGGATCATGGCCATCTTCTACCTCACCATCGGGATTTCCATCCTCTATGGGGCCTACTACTTCTGGCTTAAGGTAGGTCCTACCCAGGATGAAGAATATGCCCGGTCAGTGGAACGGGCCCAGCAGAAATACGCTTCGGCTGCTCCGGAAACCGCCTTGGTTCTGCTTACCGATGAGGCCTCGCTGAATGCGGGCAGGGAGGTGTACGCCGCCATGAACTGCGCCGCCTGCCATGGCACCGCAGGCGAAGGCAACGCCATAGGCCCCAACCTGACCGACAACACCTGGATCCACGGCTGCTCCTTCGACGAGGTCTTCAACCTCATCAAAAACGGTTTCCCCACCAAGGGTATGACCGCTTTCAAAGGACAGATCAACGACGAGAAAATCAGTCAGGTCGCCAGCTACATCATCAGCCTCAAAGGCTCCAACCCGGCCAATGCCAAAGAACCACAAGGTATTCCATGTGACTAAGGGACGGAGACACGGAGAGTCCATCTGGTAACCGGCAACCAGCAACCAGTTAATTCGTTATATCTATTTGTTTTTTAGTTATTTAAGACTAAAGACTTAAGATTTAAGATTTAGACTTAAGACTTTTAAAAGTGACCGAAAAAAGAGAATATACCTTCCGTGACCGGCCTATCAACATCGATGAGGAGGGTCACAGCAAATGGGTGTACGCCAAGAAGCCCTCAGGCAAATGGCATACCCGCCGGATGATCGTGGCCTGGCTCCTCCTGGTCTTTTTCGTGGCAGCCCCATTTATCAGGATCAACGGATATCCCCTGATCCTGCTCGATATTCCCGACCGGAAATTCATCATCTTCGGGGCGATTTTCTGGGCCCAGGACACCTTTATCCTGGCCCTGCTGATGCTCTCCTTCGTCTTGTTTATCATCGTCTTCACCGTCACCTTCGGCCGCATCTGGTGCGGATGGGCCTGTCCTCAGACCCTCTTCCTCGAGATGGTCTTCCGCAAAATTGAATTCCTCGTGGAAGGAGACTTCCAGGGACGCAGGAAACTCGACCAGAGCCCCTGGACCACCGGAAAAATCATCAAAAAAACCATCAAACACGGGTTGTTCCTGATGGTGGCTCTTCTGATGACCAACGTCTTTCTGATGTGGTTCATCGGCACCGAAAGGCTCTTCGCTATCATTACCGACCCCGTGGGGGAACACCTGACAGGATTCCTGATCATGATCGCGGTATCCCTCTTTTTTTACTGGATGTACTCCTACTTCCGGGAGCAGCTCTGTACCATGATCTGCCCCTATGGCCGCATGCAGGGGGTCTTGCTCGACCGGCGGAGCATCGTGGTCTCCTACGACTACAAACGGGGAGAACCCCGGGGCCCAAAATCCACCGGCGACTGCATCGACTGCAGACTTTGTCTGGCCGTATGCCCCACCGCCATCGATATCCGCAACGGCACCCAGCTCGAATGCATCAACTGCACCGCCTGCATCGACGAGTGCGACCGGGTCATGAGAAAAACCGGCAAGCCGGCCGGTTTGATCCGTTATGTGTCGGCCGAGGGCATCGAAAAAGGCCATACTTCAGTATGGAACTGGCGTAACCGCGCCTATTCCGCGGTCCTCATCCTGCTCTTCTCCTTCTTCCTTTACACCCTGCTCACCCGGCCGTCGGTCGAAACCACCATCCTGCGGACACCCGGACTCCTCTACCAGGAAAATGAAGGGGGGACCCTTTCCAACCTCTACAACATCAAAATAGTCAATAAAACCCACGAGGAGATGGAGCTGCAAATCAGGGTGATCTCCCCGGAAGGAGGCGAGATTCGCATGGCGGGGAATAAAATATCTGTCGCCGACCAGGGACGCTATGAATCCTCCTTTGTCCTCCTCCTTCCCCGCGACCAGGTCACCGGAACCAAAAACAGCGTCAGGTTTGCTATATACCACGGGGAAAAATTGATCGAGACCACGGCATCGACCTTTGTGGGACCTGAAAAGTAATCGTGTAAGCAATAAAAAATGATGAATTAACCGACTCCGCCTGAAGCCCGTTCCAGGCCCCTGCTAACCGGGGAGCGCTTCCGGGGAGTCCATTTATTAAATGTTAAAAGAATGCGAGTAAAATTCAATTGGGGTACAGGCGTGGTCATCTTCCTGCTGCTTTTCCTGGCGGCGATCATCACCTTTGTGGTCTTTGCCTTCCACCAGGATGTCAACATGGTCCACCAGGATTACTACGAGAAAGGCGTGGACCACACCGCAACCATGAATATGAACCACCGCTCCGCAGCCTATGCCTCCCTGATCAGCGTGGAAACTACCGCCGATTCGGTCATCATCGTTTTCCCTCCGGAAATGAACGGAGCCATCCAACAGGGGGAGGTGCTTTTCTTCCGGCCGTCAGACCACACCAGGGACACCTCCTTCCCCCTCCTGCTTTCCGGTACAACCATGAAGGTGACCCGAAAAAACCTGATTCCGGGACGCTATATTGTTAAACTCACCTGGACTTCTGCCGGAATGGAATTTGAGGTGGATAAAACAATTATAGTCAAATGATTATTAGCTAATTTGCATGGATTTGTTCCCATAGGCTATTCATATCCCGAGCACTTTTACTCAACATAATAACTGTCCGGTTTAAATAATGAAAATGCCTACAACTTACACATATTCTGCACGTTACAGATCATTCCCGATTTTTCGATTTGAATAAGGTCATATGCTGGAGATGAGTGTCCCGCTAACCAACCCTTTAGACCGGTCATCGCATCAACAGTAAAAGGAATGGGCAAAGCGCCGCAATGTTAAATAATTAGAATATTGCAATTATGATAGGAATACTCTTTTCAGCCCTGGCATTAGGCCTGGCCGGCAGTTTTCACTGCCTGGGCATGTGCGGCCCCATCGTGGTAGCCCTCCCCCTCCACGGTAACACTCTTCCCCAAAAAATCTATGGGGGCACCCTCTACAACCTGGGGCGCACCGTCACCTATGGCGTGATGGGAGCCATCTTTGGCCTCCTCGGACAGGGCCTCGAACTGGTCGGCTTCCAGCAAGTGGTCTCCGTCATCATGGGAACCCTGATGGTCCTGTCGGTCCTCTTCCCCTCCCTCTTCCGCAACCAGTACGACCTGTCCAGAAGCAGCTTTAAACTGGTGGGAAAACTTAAAAAGAGCATCAGCAACCTCTTTTCGGTCCGCTCCTTCCAAAGTCTATTCTTCATAGGCTTGCTCAACGGACTGCTGCCATGCGGACTGGTCTACATTGCCCTGGCTGGGGCGCTTGCTACCGGCCATGCCACCACGGGAACCCTTTACATGCTGCTGTTCGGACTGGGAACCCTTCCCATGCTCCTGGCCCTGGGGGTGGCCGGCAATGTGGTAAGCACCGCTGCCCGCCAGAAAATCAACCGCCTCATCCCTATCCTGGTGGTCATCGTAGGTATTTTCTTTATCCTCCGCGGCCTTAACCTGGGCATCCCCTACCTCAGCCCCACCAAAGAAAAAATCGAAAAGAAATTCGAGAAAAGCCTGGAGGGAAAAGAGCTTTCATCCACTTCTACCTACGCGCTACCCGATCATCTCAATGAGTCGACCTCTCTTTCTTAATAAAACCAACAAAAACGCTTCTTTAAGACAAGGTAAAAAACATCGATTGGAGAGCCCGGAATGTTAGGTTCATTGACAAAGTAGAAGATGAGATCATCAATGAAGTAGTTCAGTTGTTTTCTACCCTAATCAATTAAAACAGGGACACATTGAAGGAAAATTCATACCATAATGCCAGCCACGGGAACAAATGCGTCCACTGCGGAGCCGACTGCGGAAAAGCACCGGTGGTCAGCAATGGCCTACAATTCTGCTGCAACGGCTGCCGGACCGTTTACGAAATGCTCCATGAGCACAAACTCTTTACCTATTACAACCTGGAGAAAACCCCCGGCATCAGGGTGGAGACCACCGAATTTGGCAACCGTTACGAATTCCTCGACACCGAAGAGGTGCAGGTCCAGTTGCTCCTCTTCACCGAAGGGGAGACCGCCAAGGTCCGCCTTTACATCCCCGTCATCCACTGCGCCTCCTGTATATGGCTGTTGGAACACCTCCAGAAACTCCACCCCGGCATCCGCCATTCCAGTGTCAGCTTCGTCAAAAAAGAGGTGGATATCACCTTTAACCGGCAGGAGATCTCCCTGCGCCAACTCGTCGAACTGCTGGCCTCCATCCATTATGTTCCCGACCTCTCCCAAAGCCGTAGCGGCGACAAGCCTGAGAAATCCTCCTACAAAAAGCTGCTATACAAAATCGGAGTGGCTGGTTTTGTCTTCCTCAACGTCATGACCTATAGCCTTCCGGCATATTTCAACGGAAAACCCGTGGAGGGAAGTCTGGGCCCGATGCTGGCCCTTCTGAGCTTCATCCTGGTCATTCCGGTCGTCTTTTTCAGTGGCAGCGACTATTTCCTGTCGGCCTGGAAGAACCTGAAGAAGAAAAGTATCAGCATCGACCTTCCCATCGCCCTGGGCATCCTGGTTCTTTTCGGGGTCACCGCCTGGGAAGTGCTCTCCGGCAGGGGACCCGGCTATTCCGACTCACTGGCCGGACTCATTTTTTTTCTTCTGGTGGGCAAATGGTACCAGGGGAAGTCGTACGAAGCCCTCTCCTTCGAACGGAACTACAAATCCTACTTTCCCATTGCCGTCACCCGGCTCAACACAGGCCATGAGGAACATATCTTGCTGGAAAAAGTCACTGTGGGCGATGAACTGCTGATCCGCCATAAAGAGCTGATCCCTGCCGACGCTACGCTCATGGAGGGATCGGGCATGATCGATTACAGCTTCGTCACCGGCGAATCGACGCCGGTTTTCAAGAAAAAGGGGGACTTCCTTTATGCCGGCGGCCGCCAGATGGGGGGCATCATTCATGTGAAAGTGGTCAAATCGGTCAGCCAGAGCCATCTCACCCAGCTCTGGAACCAGGACAAAACCTGGGAGAAACCTTCCAACTCCCTGAAGAACCTGACCGACCGCATCAGTAAATATTTCACCCTCACCGTCATTTCCATCGCATTGGCAGGTATGTTGTACTGGTTCTTCCGGGGTGACGCCCATACCGCCGTCTATGTGTTCACGGCCGTGCTGATCATCGCCTGTCCCTGCGCCCTGGCCCTCTCGGTCCCTTTTACCTTCGGAAATGCCATGCGCATTTTCGGAAGGAAAGGCCTTTATATCAAGAATACGGAGGTAATCGAGCGGCTCTCCCATATCGATACGGTGGTCTTTGACAAAACGGGAACCCTCACCCGTTCCGATACCCGGAAGGTCTCCTACCACGGAAGGCCCCTCACTCCGGAGGAACAACAGGCTGTTTACATGGTGGCCCGCCAATCGCCCCACCCCCTGAGCCAGACCATCGCAGCAGCCATTAATCCCCTCCCCTTTACTGTCCCGCGTGAATTCGCCCATATAGGGGCGCCATCCCCTCTGCCCCTGGACCTGACAGAAGAGTTTGTGGAAGTCCAGGGCCGCGGCATCTTCGGAAAAGCGGGCGGACTCAGTATCAGGCTGGGTTCCGAAGAGTATGTCACCGGCCGTTCTTTGGGTGAAAACCCTGAGAATAAAGGGGCACTGTCAGGCACGGAAACCCTTCCGATTCCAAATGGAGAGAACCCGGGTTCGGGGATGAACCTAAAAACCATTGAAGAAGCAGTCTATTCGGGTGAGTCAGATATGGACTTCTTCTCTTCAGGTGCCATCAGAGGAAGCACGGAAGCACTCCCTGAATGGGAGACGACCTCCGTGTCCTCCGCCAGAGATCCGCAGAAAGTGGATTTTTCAGGTTCGGTGGTCTTTGTGGCCATCAATGACCGGGAAACAGGATGGTTCTCCATTGCCGGCCAATACCGCGAAGGGGTGCCGGAAGTGGTGGGCTCCCTCTGCAAGAAATTCAACCTGTTCCTGATCTCGGGGGATAACGCCGCGGAAAGGGAAAGACTGGCCCACTTCTTCCCGCCCGGGCATCTTTTCTTCAACTGTACCCCTCAGGACAAGGCCCTATTCATTGAAAAGCTGCAGAAAGAAGGGAAGCACGTGCTGATGACCGGGGACGGACTCAACGATGCCGGAGCCCTCATGCAGAGCGACGTGGCCCTGACGGTGGCCAACACCGCCTGGCAGTTCTCACCCGCCAGCGATGCCGTCCTCGAATCGGCAAAATTCGGCCTCCTCGCCCGCTTCATCCACTTCACCCATACCGCCCGCCATATCGTTTATATCAGCTTTGGCATCTCCTTTCTCTACAACATCCTGGGAATCGGCATCGCCCTCCAGGGCCACCTCTCCCCCGTCATTGCCGCCATACTCATGCCCATCAGCTCCATCTCCGTAGTCGCCTTCGCCACCTTTACCACCCGCCTTGCCGCCCGCCTCCTGCTTAAACAGTCCAGGGAGCAAGAATAAGTTTTTGTTGGGATTCGGGCTCATGGCCGGGTTCAGGTCTGGCTTAGGCTCAAGGTGAGGGTGAGGGTGAGGGTGAGATTCCTGACTCACGCAGCGTAGCGGAGTCTCGACTCAGTCGAGCTGATTCAAGACTCAAGATTATTCAGTCATTTAAGACTAAAGACTTAAGAATTAAGATCTATTGTCATTTGGCTGTCCTGAGAAGGAAGGTGCGTCCATTGTACTGAAGGGTACGACCCGAGCTCTGCCACATATCGGTTCCCTTCTGTCTGATCAGCAGTTCATCGGCGATAAATTCACCATGGCGGAGGACATCATGATAAAGGTGGAGTTCGAGGAGCGCCCCGGGGCTTGCGGTCTGCAGGTCGAGCTCCACGAGGGCCCAATCGCCCTGGAAAGCTTTGATGTGGCGGAATAACTGGGTTTTCACGCGTTCCGTCACTTCTTCGCGGGCAGGATCGCGCTGAACGATCTCCAGGCGGGTGCGCAGGGTGGCATCCTCCTGGTAATGGTATACCCAGAAACCCAGGGTCAGCGTGGTGCCCGCGGGAACACCCGCCAGGGTATCGGCTATCATGACGACTTTTTCGCCGGCGGAAAAGGAGAAGGCTCCGGTTCCGCGCAGGGTCACCGCCGATCCCTGGTCATCGAATCCATGGGCCCTGAAGAAAGCGGTGGAATCGGATACCAGAAAGTTATCCCGTAAGTATAGATGCGAAGTGGTGAATTGGTCGATGACCTGCCGGCGCCAGGTCTCATGCAGGCTTTTGATCTGCCCTACCGGAAGGCTCAGCAAATCGAAATTTTCGGCCCCAGCGACCGGAACAGCCCCCCGCAACAACCACGCCTCGGTGGGCGTGGGAGTATACCCCTTCATCACCATCACCAGGAAGGGCTTTTCTGTGGGGAGGTAATCGGCCAGCTCAAGGCGTTGCAGAGGCTCCAGTAAAAGGGAATAACTCATGAAGGTCTGGGATAGGGAGGTGCGGCTCAGCATGGTGGCGGCCAAAGGCAAGCCGGTTTTGAGGGAGGCCACCATGGCCGCCTCTTTACCCTCTTCAGTGCCATCGATCCAGATATTTTCTGACCCCACATGAAACCAGGGCAGGGGTAAGATAGCCTGGTATGCCTCCCGGTCGATCACCTTCACCCACTGGTTCGCCGGCGTCAGGTTTTCCCGGTCTTCCAGTTCGGGAATCCTGTTGTTGAGGTGGACCGCAATGCCCCGGGTGTTAAACACCGCCTCGAAAAGCAGCAAGGCCACAGCCACCCCCGCAACCACCTTCCACCACCTGTGGGCCGGGGCGAGAAAGGCCTTCCGGAAGAGAGAGGCAAAAACCACCAGGTTGAGGAAATAGTAAAAAAGCCACGAAAAACGGGCCAATACCCTAAGCTGACGGAATGGTCCGAGGTACTCGTAGAGAAATTCCAGTCCGAAGACAAAGGGGATTCCGAAGGAGAAAAGCAGGGCCGCAAATGAGACCCAGAAGAGGACGTTCATGCTCCTATCCGGTGACACCCTCCAGAAAGGTTGTTTACGGCGGATTCTCCGGCCCAGAAGATAAAGACCGGCCAGTGATCCCGCCAGGGCCGCCGTGCCGATATATGCCCAGGACTCCCAGGCGATATGGTTGAAGACCGTCAACACACGGGGTACGAACGCCCAGGGGGTTCCGTTAGGAAAAAAGATGGCGACCGGATGGGCCGTGCTGCCGTCAAAACCGAAGGGCCAGCTCGTACGGTCCGTCACGTCGTCACTGATCTGGACCAGAAATTGGAGCAGGAGGACGGGCAGCAGAAATTGCAGGAATACATGGAGCAGATCGCGGTACCAGAAAGTAGAGGCCCTACGGTACCATATAAAACGGAAGAGCCAGTATCCGAGAAGGAGGAACCCGATGAATCCTACATAATAAAAATGAAGGTAACCCGCCAAAAAGGTGGTGATTCCCAGCAGCAGGGAGTAGATGAGCCAGCGCGATCGGTCAAAGCGGAGGATCAGCCAGGCGGTCAGGGGGATCCAGAAGACCCAGGAGAGGGAGAAATGGCCTCCCATGCGCCCCAGCTGGGGAGAGAGAAAGGCAATACCCACGGCCACCACTCCCGCGTACCACCAGGCAATGCCGTTATCGGTCAGAATGAGGTAGAGAAAAAGCACTCCCAGAAGAATGGAAAGGAGCATCAGCAGGTTAATCAGGCCCACCGTGTGATCTCCGATGAACGGAAACGCTGTGGCGACCATCCTGATGGTGTTGACCACCGGGGGCTGGCAGTCGGTGAAGGAGATCACCTCCCCGAAGGGGTAGTTCATGCCATAACTGCGCAACGCCAGGGAGTCGTAATCTACATGGTACTGTGCCCCGAAATAGGCCTTGAGGCCGTCTCCGCCGGTGGAAAAATAGGTATGGTCAGGGTCGCGGAGCACCGGCCTGAAGAAAAGCAGCAGGAACAGCAGGGATAATCCCAGGCAGAGGACCAAGCCGTAAAGCCTCTTCATGATACGCTACTTCAGAAAAACTTCAGTTTACGGGCCGCATAGAGGGTCATCCGCAACAGCAGCCACCCATGACGAAACCGGCTGATCTGGGTGCTCCCGTACTGGCGGTCCTTGTAACGGACGTTGACCTCCACAATCTTCAGATTCAGTTTCGCCGCTCCGAAAAGCAAATCAAAATCACCAAAGGGATCAAAATCACCAAAGTAACTCCGGTTATCACGGATCATCTCATAGTCCTGGCGGAATAGCACCTTGGTCCCGCAGAGGGTATCCTTCAGCCGTTGACCCAGGAGGTAGCTGAAGAGCATGCCGAAAGTTTTGTTGGCCAATAGGTTAAGGAAACGCATGGCCTGTTTTTCCATGGGATAGACCAACCGGCAGCCGTTGATGAACTCTCCCCGGTTGTAGCGCAGGGCATCATAGAACTTGGGCATATCTTCAGGAGGGGTGGTCAGATCGGCATCCAGGATGAAAAGAATATCTCCCGACGCCTGGTCAAAACCCTCCCTGACCGCATTGCCCTTGCCCTTGCCCGATTGCTTCAGGACCTTGATGTTCTTCTGCGGGTAGCACTCCTTCACCCTGAGCATCTCCTCCCAGGTACCGTCGGAGGAGTTCCCCTCCACGAAAATAAACTCCTGGCGACTGCCGAAATCGGGCGTCCTCAGTATGGCATTTTCGATGTTCCCCTTCTCATTGCGGGCCGGAACCACGATAGAGACCGAATGGGCCTCCTCCCTGGCTGTCGCCGGCCGGGCTATGATGAAATTGGTCAGCCCCCAACTGCGCAGAAGAGGTAGATTGACCAGATAACGGTTACAGAGCCATGAAAAGATGGGAATATTTTTCGGAATAAGAATCTTCTTTTCCTTCCGGACGGGTTCGTAACCCGTCAGCGCGAGCAACGTGGTCAGGTCGGTCGGAGAGAGCCAGTTCTGGAGGGGCTGCCGTTGTTTGAGGCCCACCCGCTCGGCCAGTTGAATGGCCGGTTCCCACAGATAGTTGTAACTGGAGATTATGATCCGGGTGCGGTCATGACAGGCACTGGCCATGGCTTCAAAGGCCGCCTGCACATCCCACAACGCCCCTACCAGGTCAGAAAGAATGATGTAATCAAAGGTCTCTGAAAAACGGAAATGCTCCACATCCCCTTCCAGAAAATGGAGCGAGGGATGACGTTGCCTCGCCAGTTCCAACATCTTCGGGGAGAAGTCCACCCCTACCCCATAGCCCGGATCAACAGCCGCCAGCAGGTCTCCCGTACCGCACCCCAGTTCCAGGACCCGTGATCCCCGCGGGATAAAAAACGAATAATACTCCTCCAGTAAACGGTGATAACTCCGGTTTCTCTTCCTCCACCGGGGTAGTTGAAGGGCAGCCGTGTCAAAATAGGCTTTCAGTGCGGTTTTGTTCATCCTGCAGGATTGTTTTCCGGCAACGAAGATAACCAAAATAACCAGTTTTGTTAATTTTACCATCACAACAGCCGCGAGATGACACAACCAGACAAGGGACCCACCACAGTATCAGGAGAAGTGCAGATTACACCTCCGGAACAAACTTCCATTTATGCGAAAGAACAGGTGGCTTCTGCTCCTGCGAATGAGACTCCCCGTGAAGGGAAGATCTCCATCGTATTTTCGGTTTGTAACGAAGAGGGATCACTGCCCCTGTTGTTCGAGGGCCTCCGTAAGCTGGCCTCTTCGGAGGAAGGGGCATGGGAGTTCCTTTTCGTGGATGACGGAAGCAAGGATCGTTCGGCGGCCCTGGTCAGGGCGTTCAGAAAAGAAGGGGTTCCCGATGCCGACATCCGGCTGATCCGCTTCTCCCGCAATTTTGGCCATGAGGCCGCTATGATTGCCGGCATTGACCATGCCACGGGCGAGGCGGTGATCTGCATGGATGCCGACCTGCAACACCCTCTGGAGAAAATCCCCGAAATGATCACCTCTTTCCGGGAAGGAAAAGCCATCGTCATGATGAACCGGCAGGCCAACCGGGGGAACTCCCCCGCCGGTAACTTCTTCTCTTCTCTCTTCTACGGAATCATCAACGGCCTGTCGAAAGAGCACCTCCAGAAAAACAGCTCCGACTTTTTCCTGATCAGCCGCGAGGTGGCTGAATTACTACGCAACGACTTCCGCGAAAGAAACCGCTTCCTGCGCGGTATCCTCCAGATCATCGGCTTCCCCTTGGGCACCCTGAACTATGAAGCCCCCGCACGAAAGGCCGGAAAAACAAAATATTCCTTTCTGAAGCTTACCCGCCTCACCGCCAGAGCCATCACCTCCTTTTCCAATGCCCCCCTCTACCTGGGCATCTGGTTCGGATTTGTCTTCTCCCTCCTCTCGGTCACCCTGGGGCTCTATTCCCTCTGGGTCTATTTCTTTGGCCAAACACCCCCCTCCGGGTACACCACCATCATTCTTTTTCTCTCCGTCAGCTTCGCCATCCTCTTCTTCCTGATCGGCATCATCGGCATCTATATCGGATACCTGTTCGACGAACAGAAAAAAAGACCCCTCTATATCGTCGGGGAATCGGTTCCTCCCGGAAACCCATAACCTCCTGCGAAACTTGTATCCTCCCGGAAACCAGTAACTACCAGGAAATCCTTGGGTTCCCGGAAAAACCATGACCTCCTGCGAAACCCATGACCGCACGGAAAACTCATATCCTCCAAGAGAATCACCGCCTCACTTTTCATACCGCAGCGGAATGAGTTTCCCTTCGCTGGCGGAGGAGTAGTATATTCCTTGCAAAAACTTATCCTAAAATAACAATTTTGTATTCTGAACAATAACCCCGTTTTCTTAAATGACTATATTTGTCTGACAAGATAACCACCTGCTGATTGAAAGGAGCAGGAGTGGACAATTTAAACCTGACTATTATGCAACTACATTTTATTGATCTATCAATCATTGGGGTATATCTCTGCCTCCTGATTTTCATAGGTATTATTATGAAGCGGCGGGCTTCGCGCAACCTGGAGTCCTATCTGCTCGGGGGTAAGAGCCTCCCCTGGTATATGTTAGGTTTATCGAATGCCTCGGGGATGTTTGACATCTCAGGAACCGTATGGCTGGTAGCCATCACGGTGGTCTACGGGTTGAAGAGCATTTACATCCCCTGGTTATGGCCGGTATTCAACCAGATTTTCCTGATGATGTACCTCTCGGCCTGGCTCAGGCGGTCGGAGTGCACCACCGGTGCCGAGTGGATCGGCTTCCGGTTTGGTAAAGACCGGGGAGCCGTCACCTCTCACTGGATCATCGTGGTCTTCGCCATCCTGGTGTGCCTGAGTATGCTGGCCTATGGTTTCATCGGCATGGGCAAGTTCATTGAGATTTTCCTGCCGCTGAAGGCCATTTTCCCCACCCTGGAGTTCATTCCCGATGCCTATGTACCACATGTGTGGGGGATTCTCTTTACCCTCTTTGCCGTGTTCTACGCCCTGTTGGGAGGGATGCTCAGCATCGTCTGGGCCGACGTGGCCCAGTATGCCATCATGACCCTGGCCTCCATCGCCGTGGCCGTCATCGCCATGCTCCATCTCGACGTCATTCAATTCTCAGCCCTGCTGCCCGATGGCTGGTACTCGGCGGGCTTCGGCACCCACCTCAACCTGAACTGGAGCGGTAAACTGTCGGAATTCAACACCACCATCGCCGAAAGCGGCTATGAAATCTTCTCCCTGTTTTTCGGATTTGTCCTCATGAAAGGAATACTGGCCAGCATCGCCGGCCCAGCCCCCACCTACGACATGCAGAAGATCCTCTCTACCAAATCGCCCCGCGAGGCCAGCCTGATGAGCGGCTTTGTCTCGGTAATCCTCATGCCGGTCCGTTACCTGATGATCGCCGGCTTCGCCGTCATCGGACTGATCCTCTTCAATGAAATTCAGCCCCAGATCACCAACGCCGCCGGAAAAATAGACTTCGAACTGGTCCTCCCTGCGGTGATCTCCCACCCGTGGATCCCGGTCGGACTAGCAGGGTTACTGCTGGCCGGTTTGCTGGCCGCCTTCATGTCGACCTTCGCAGGCACCCTTAACGCGGCTCAGGCTTATATCGTCAACGACATCTATATCAAATACTTCAAACCCGACGCCTCCCCCAAACAGTCCAATAAAGCCAACATCATCGTGGGACTGGTGGTGGTAGTCATCTCCATCGGCTTCGGCGTACTCGCCCAGGATGTAAACAGCGTCCTTCAGTGGGTCACCGGCGCCCTTTATGGCAGCTATGTGGCCGCCAATATCCTCAAATGGCACTGGTGGCGCTTCAACAGCCGCGGCTTCGCCTGGGGGATGGCGGGCGGACTGGTGCCGGCACTGATCCTCCCCTACGTGCCGGTGATCGGAGAAATGCTCCCCCTCTACTACTTCCCCATAATTCTTTTCTTCTCGGTCATCGGCTGTATCTGGGGAACTTACTCTGCCCCCGCCACCGACATGGAAGTCCTTAAAAAATTCTACGCCAAAACCCGCCCCTGGGGCGCTTGGGGACCCGTGCGCGACCTGGTGGTGGCCGAAAACCCCGGCTTCAGGGAAAACAAAGCCTTCGCCCGCGATATGTTCAACGTCGCTGTGGGTATCATCTGGCAAACCTGCCTGGTGGCTGCCCCCATCTACCTCGTGCTGAAACAGTTTACCTCCATGGGATACGCCCTCGGCATCATCGTGGTCACCTCTCTCCTGCTGAAGAAATTCTGGTACGACAAACTGGAAGATTAATCCGGATATTATCAAAGGGATCGGCAAACCTTTTAACATTAATACAAAATGCTCATTTAATTGTATTTACGCCAATGCAATACGGACATTTCGATGACAAGAACCGGGAATATGTCATCACGAATCCCCGCACCCCCTATCCATGGATCAACTACCTTGGTACCGAGGATTTCTTTGGTCTCATCAGCAACACGGCAGGCGGGTACGCCTTTTTCCAGGACGCCAAATTCCGGAGGATCACCCGCTACCGCTATAATAACGTCCCCACCGATGCCGGAGGCCGCTATTTCTATATCAAAGAGGGCGACACCCTTTGGTCTCCCGGCTGGAAACCCGTGAAGACCCCCCTGGACCACTACGAATGCCGCCATGGTATGAACTATACCACCATCGAGGGGGTGAAGAATGACATTTCCGCAAAAGTGCTCTTCCTGGTGCCTTTGAAAACCCATGCCGAGGTACAGAAACTGACCCTGACCAACCATTCGGGGCACAAACGGAAACTGCAGCTTTTCTCCTTCATCGAGTGGGCCCTTTGGAACGCCTCCACCGACATGGAGAATTTCCAACGCAACTTCTCCACCGGCGAAGTGGAAATTGACGGATCGGTCCTGTACCACAAAACCGAATACCGGGAGCGGCGCAACCATTATGCCTGGTATTCGGTCAACGTGCCGGTGCAAGGGTACGATACCGACAGGGAGAGTTTCTTCGGCCTATACAACGGTTTTGACGAACCCCAGGCTGTTCTGGAAGGCAAACCGCGCATGAGCGTGGCGCATGGCTGGTCCCCCGTGGCCTCCCATTATATCGAAGCAGAACTGGAACCCGGTGAAAGCAGGGATTTTATCTTCACCCTGGGGTATGCCGAAAACGAGGAAGCGTCGAAATGGGAATCCTTTAAGGTCATCAACAAGGAAAAAGCCCGGGCCGTCATCGCGGCTTATGATACGTCTGAAAAGGTGGACCGGGCCCTTGAGGAGCTGAAGGCTTACTGGGATGCATTGCTCTCGGTATTCACCGTCTCCACGGGAGAGGAAAAACTCGACCGGATGGTCAACATCTGGAACCAGTACCAGTGCATGATCACCTTCAACTTCTCGCGGTCGGCCTCCTATTTTGAGTCGGGCATCGGCCGCGGCATGGGATTCCGCGACTCCAACCAGGATATTATCGGGTTTGTCCACCAGATCCCTGAACGTGCCCGTCAACGGATCCTCGACATTGCCGCCACCCAGTTTCCCGACGGAGCGTGCTACCACCAGTACCAGCCCCTCACCAAACGGGGCAACAACGACATCGGCGGAGGATTCAACGACGACCCTCTTTGGCTGATCCTGGGTACCACAAGCTACCTTAAGGAAACCGGTGATTTCTCCATCCTGGAGGAGAGGGTTCCCTTCGATAACAACCCGGCAACGTCCCGCTCCCTCTTCGACCACCTGACGGTCTCCTTCGACCATGTGGCCCACCATCTGGGGCCCCACGGTCTCCCCCAAATCGGGCGCGCCGACTGGAACGACTGTCTTAACCTCAACTGCTTCTCCAACAACCCCGACGACTCCTTCCAGACCACCGAAAACAAAACGGAAGGCTCCCAGGCCGAATCGGTGATGATCGCCGGGCTCTTCGTGGTCTACGGCCGCGAGTATGTCGGGCTGTGCCGCCATCTGGGAAAGGACGAGGAAGCCCAACGCGCCATGCTCCACGTGGAGAAAATGGAGGAAACCATCAAAAACCACGGCTGGGACAAGGAGTGGTTCCTCAGGGCTTATGACTTTTATGGCCACAAAATCGGCAGCTCCGAAAACCAGGAAGGACAGATCTTCATTGAGTCCAACGGCTGGTGCGCCATGGCCGGTATTGGTAAAGAGGAAGGGTTGATTGAAAAGGCCCTCGATGCCGTAAAGGAGCATCTCGACTGCTCCCATGGCATCGTCCTCCACCATCCTGCCTATACCCGCTATCATATTGAATATGGCGAGATCTCCAGTTATCCTGAGGGATACAAGGAGAATGCCGGCATTTTCTGTCACAACAACCCGTGGATCATCATAGGGGAAACGGTCCTCGGCCGCGGTGACCAGGCCTGGGACTACTTCCGGAAGATATGCCCCACCTACCTCGAAGAGATCAGCGAACTGCACCGCACCGAACCCTATGTATATGCCCAGATGATCGCCGGCAAAGAGGCCTTCCGGCCCGGCGAGGCCAAAAACAGTTGGCTCACAGGCACCGCCTCCTGGAATTTTTATGCCATCAGCCAGCATATCCTCGGCATCAGGCCCGGATATGACGGGTTGCTGGTTGACCCCTGCATTCCCAAAGCATGGAAGGAGTTCAGGGTGATCCGCAAGTTCAGGGGCGACACCTGGGAGATCACCGTCTTGAATCCGGATGGCGTCAACACAGGAGTCCATGAGGTTCTGATAGATGGCCACCGGCACCCCTCTTCCCTTCTTCCGGTCATCGGCGACGGGAAACGGCATACCGCCACGGTCACCCTGAAATAGCGCAGCCTGTTTGCACGCAGTGGACCAACCCCGTTGCCACCGGGCCCCGGATTCCACTTCCCGTCTCCATGAGACCTGACGGTTCCCATATCGGCCACGAAGGGGGCTTCTTGATCATGTAAAAGAGCAAGAGGGACAGCATGCTGCAATGCTGCACCATTATTTTGTTATTTTTGCCCCGTTGCATCCTGATTATGCCGACTATGAAGAAACAACGCCTATGGCCTGAGGAGCTGAAGACCGCCCTGCTATTATTCATTCCCCTCTTTTACCTGGCTGCCGGCCTTTATTTCCGGCTTATCCTGGATGACCCTTCGCTCCGTTCTGTCGACCCCGATTATGTCTATTTCTGCACGGGACTCAACATGGCAGAAGGTCATTTCAAGGTGGCCCATATTGATCACCCGGGGACGCCCCTCCAGGTATTGACTGCCCTGGTATTCCGGCTCGTCTGGTGGTTCAGGGGTGAAGGCAGCGGATTCACCGATGATATCCTCCGGAATCCTGACCTCTATTTGCAGATGGTCAACCTGGCCATCAACCTGATTCTCGCCGGGGCACTCCTGGCTGCCGGCAGGGCCGTCTACCGCAAAACCAGCTCCCTCACCGGAGCACTGGTGATCCAGACCATCCCCCTGCTCCCCTTTATCCTGTACGAAATCATCGGCCGTATCAGCCCCGAACAGATCCTGGCCCTCCCTATCATCGCCCTGACAGTTTTCCTGATAGGCAAGAGCCAATCCGGCCTGCAACAATTCACCAACCGCGAGATTATACTGCTGGCGCTGATTACCGGCTTCGGCCTTTCTATCAAACTGACCTTACTGCCCCTGCTGCTCTTTCCCCTGGTGATCGTTCCCGGGTGGAAGAAAAAAGCGACAGCCATCAGCCTCTCCCTGCTTTTCTTCTTCCTGCTGGCCTTCCCTGCGACCCTTCAGATCGAGAGATTCTGGCACTGGATCAGGGACTTATTCCTTTATAGCGGCCAATATGGCAGTGGTGAAAAGAATGTAGTGAACCTGGTGCAGTTGCGGCAGAACTTCAGCCAGATGGCAGGTCTTCAGCCCCACTTCACCGCAGTTTTCATCCTCTCGGTGGCAACCTCTGTGTACGGGTTGCTCCGTTACCGCCGGCATAACCCCCTGAAATACGGCAGGGCTGTGATGGCCACTACCGTTCTGGCCGCCATTCTGCTTCATGCCCTGATGGCCGGAAAACAATACGCCCCCCGTTACATCATGCCCGCCATGATGTATGGCCCCCTGCTGATTTTTCTCCTCGGAACATTCATCAGCGACCTCATTCCCGCAAAGCCACTCAAATGGGGCGTCAGCCTGGCCATTCTCCTGTTCGTGGGATGGACCCTCCACGCCCAGGTCGATGTCATCAGGTACACCTCGGAAGCCTTTAAAAACCAGATCGCAGCCCGCAAGATGACCCGGGAGCATATCGCCACCCTGGAACCGGGCAGCCTCCGGATCATCGCCACCGGCGATTATGGCTCCCCTTTCCCCGAATATGCCCTCCGCTTCTTCACCGCCTGGGCCCCCCAATCCCTCAAAGCCCGCTATAACGACCACCTGGCACAGATCTACCCCAAAACCGCCCTCTTCAACCCCATCGACGGACAACTGACCCTCTGGGGCGAGGAATGGAACCCCGAGAAAATCAGATCCTCAGGGCACCCCGTGTATCTCTATATGGAAAAGGTCAACGATGCCCTTTATAACCAAACGCTGGCCAAATTGATGGAAAACCAGGCCCCTGTTACCGTGGAGAAAGAGCTGCTCTTCGCTAACCCGGTGAACGGAGAAGCGCTCTTCAGACTTCATTTCACCCCGGAAACCAGCACACCGCCCTCCGGCAGTAACGAATAAATCCAATCACAACCAGGGGCAGGATGAAGATAAAAAACATCAATTACTATGGATTCAGTGCACTCTTCGGAGCCCTGTTTCTGGTGGTCCTGTATAAGGTGCTCCACGTGCCCGTGACCATCGACGAGGTCCCCGCGGTCTTCCACTACTCGAAGTTCAGTTGCTGGGAGATCATGATGTATCCCGACAACATCCCCAATAACCATATCCTGAATACCCTGCTCGTAAAATTATCCATGATGCTCTTCGGAGCGGAGCAGTGGGCCATCAGGCTTCCCAACCTATTGGCCTTCCTCCTTTATGGCCTGGGGGTTTTCCGGATCTTACGGCTCCTGTTAGGGTCCCATTCCCCCTGGTTTCTGGCAGGGGCACTGCTTTTTGTCCATCCCTACCTACTCGATTTCTTCGGACTGGCCCGGGGGTATGGCCTTTCCCTGGCCATGGTCACCCTCTCCGCAGGATTCCTGATGCAGGGCTACCTCAGGCAATCCCCGGCACCCCTCTGGTCTGCCCTGGCAACGGCCATCCTGGCTTCCTATGCCAATTTCACCACCCTGGTCTTCTGGGCTGCCATAACCCTTCTGACCGGCGTCTGGTTCCTGGTGAACCACCGCCATAACCTGAAAAAGTCCATCCGGCCCCTCCTCCTGATCACCCTTGTCGCGCTGGCTTACCTGGCCCTGATCATGGTGCCCCTTCAAAAAATGCACTCCTCCAACGAGTTCCAGTACTGGACTTCCAAAGGATTCTACCAGGAAACTATCATTTCCCTGATCCACAACTGGATATATAATTCTCCCATCCTTTCCCGGATTCCTCATGCCGGGTATCTGGTGCCGGTTGTTCTGGCCCTGGGAGTGGCTCTTTTTTCCTCGTTCCGTGGGAAAGAACACCCTCAGCAGGATCAAAAGAAATCCCTTCCGGGATTTATGAGCCAACCGGGAAGCGTTGTTGTTGCCCTTCTGCTGCTGCCCGCCCTGATCAATCTGGGGCAGACTGTAATTCTGGGCACCCCCAACCTGAGTGGCCGGACGGCCCTCTTCTTTTATCCGCTGACGGCCTTGCTCTTCGTGGCAGCCCTGGGCCAGATCCCCGCCTTCAGAAAACCCCTGGTCAACACCGTTGCGGCCACCCTCCTTACCCTGGTGCTGCTGGCCAACCTGGCTCACCGTACCTCCCTGAAAAGCGTCAGAGAATGGGCCTTCGACCAGAATACCCTCGAAGTGCTGGCCTTCCTGCGGGAACAATACCCCGACAGAACAATCACCCTGAAAACCAGCTGGTTCTTCCACTCCTCCTTTTATTTCTACCAGATTACCGGGAAAACCCCCTGGCTCGACCTGCAGCCTTACGATCACAACACCGACGTCAACACCTCCGCGGAATTCTATTATATCTTCGCCGAAGATTTTGAGAAACTCAGCCCCCGCTTCAATGTAGCCTACAAGTTCACTCCTGACCACTGGTTACTGAAACAAAAATAGAAACAGAGATGATGATGAACTTCAAACCGTCAAGGCGACATCTTCCCCTGGTAATCCTAGTGCTCTTCGGAGGGCTTCTTTTATTCATGGGAATCGCGAATCACTGGTTTTTCCGCACGGTCACCTTTGATTATGGCAACTACAATTTCGCCTTCCACGATTACGCCCACTTCCGGATCAGCCCCATGCCCACCTATCCGGGGAATTTCCTCCAGGACCATTACTCCTTTCTGCTGATGTTCCTCATCCCGGTTTACTGGTTGTTCAACTGGCTGACCGGGACCTATACCCTGATCATCATCCAGTATGTTTTTATACTGGCAGCGGCCTGGTACACCTGGAAGCTCATCGCCATGAAAAGCGACAACCTCTGGCTGGGTGTGGGGGTCATGCTTTATTATTTCCTGCTGCTCGGCCGTTACACCACCTTCTCCTGCGACGTCAACCTGGCCGTCCTCTCTGCCTGCCTCATCCCCCCCTTTCTATATGCCTTCGAAAAGAAGAATTACCTGTCTGCGGCTATCCTTCTGGTGATGGCCCTGCTGGCACGCGAAAACATCCCCATCTGGTTTACTTTCATTTTCATCGTCCTGATCATCCACCACAGAAAGGATAAAAAGGCGGTTCTGTGGAGTATCGGCGGGGTAATCCTGTCGCTCTTCTACTTTATTCTCCTTTTCAAGGTGTTGATTCCGGGAGTGGAAAATGAGGAAAAACAGTTTACCCTCTTCAACTATGCTGCCCTGGGTGCCGGACCGGGTGAAGCCTTACGCTTCGTGGTTACCCATCCACTGCAAACCCTGAAACTCTTTTTCGTCAATCATTTGAATGATCCGGCTTATGACCGGGTCAAACTGGAATTCTACCAGGTCTACCTCCTTTCGGGAGGTCTCCTGCTGTTGCTGCGGCCACAATACCTGATTTGGTTTATCCCCATCGTCGCCCAGAAGGTCCTCAATGACTCCTACATCCGGTGGGGGATCTCTACCTATTATTCCATTGAAGTGGTCACCCTGCTGCCCCTGTCTGTGTTTATGATTTTATCCTCCCTGAAACGCAGGTGGCTACAAAATGGCCTGGCCTTCCTGGCCTGCGCAGCCACACTGGCCATCACGCTCTGGAAACTCAATCCCGACAACGTAGAGATTCGCTGGACCATGAACCCTGCCAAGGAAAGGGTTTATAAAAAGGAATTTTTCCAGTCGCCCTACAACGTCAGAGAAGTCAACAAAATCATAAGAATGATCCCCTCCGATGGCAGGGTAAGCACCACCGACCACCTCTTTTCGCATCTCTCACAACGCGATTACATCAGGCTTTTCCCTACGGTTGACGAAGCGGACTATTTACTCTTTTCGGTATATGACAATTACTTCATGTACTCCCATCAGGAGAACGAAGAGATCCGTAACCGCTACCTGAACAGTGCCGATTGGGAATTGGTAGCCAGGGAGTTTCCAGTTTTCCTGCTGAAAAAAAAGGGAAGTCCCGGTCCGGCCCTGCTGCCCCTGCCAGTGGAAGATTACACCACCGACACCCTGCGCTGCCATTTCGAAATCCGTGACACCCTTAAGCAGACTGTGCTATTTGAAGATGGCACCGTTGCAGAGGAAATGAAACGGGTGAAAGAAGGGGATGCCCGAAGCGGGACTTTCAGCCTGTTCCTCGACGGGAAAGATTCTTACAGCAAAGCTATTCCCTTTGGGGATGCCGGTAAATTGCAATATGTCAGCGCTTCGGTCTACTGCAAAGGAGCGGTAAGAGGAGCCAACCTGGTTGCCACCATTGGCAGCCAGTTCTACATCCTCAACAACAAATGCGGTGAAAGCGAAACGAACGGCTGGCAAAAACTGAACCTCAGCTTCTGGGTACCTCAGCATATCGACAACAGCGGTCTGGTCGTCTACGTGTGGAATACGGGTAACGACTCCTTATGGGTCGATGACCTGGAGATCATCAAACGTTACAAGCCGGAGAACTGAGGGACGGAAAGACTGAGCGACTGAACGACTACGGAGGGCCATTAGGAAGATCAGCCACAGCCGGAGGCATATGAGACAAGCCTAGATGCAGATGTGATAGGTCCAGGAGGCATATGAGACAAGCCTAGATGCAGATGAGATAAGTCCAGGAGGCAGATGCGACAAGCTCAGGAGGCAGATATGACAAGACCTGGAGGTAGATATGATAAGCCCTGGAGGTAGATGAGACAGGCCAGAGAAAACCGGCCTGCCTGATCAGTAACTGCTGATCTCGGTTTTCAGGCTCTCGAGCATTAAAGTCCGCCCCTTGGGGTTCCACACATACACCTTGATCTGCGCATCGGCAGGAATGGACGCCGCCATTTTCACTGAAAGCTCCCTGCTGGTGGAGGTTCCACCGGCAACGGCAAGGTCGGCAGCCTCATAGCGCAGGTTTTTACCCCCGGCTTCCACCGCGAATACCGTGAACACCTCTCCCTGCCCCAGCGTTTCCATGGCTTTGTACTTCACGGTCACCCTGGCTTCCATGGTCTCATACCGTTCAAATTCTCCGGCGGCAATGACCATGGTCGGACTGTACTCCTGGCTTTTATCGATGACCCAAAGCTTCAGACTATCTTCCTGCTTGACCCGGGGATCATCGTATCCCTCAAAACTGAGTGTTTTCTCATACCGCCCCGTCACCACCGCACTGTCTCCTTTGGCAGGAGTTTTCTTATAGATGTGGATGTTATAATCATATCCTCCCAGAACGGTCACCTTCTCTACAGGATAGAAGGATTTGATCTTCTTCAGGAAGGGATCTCTCTCCAGAACTTCAGGGGTCACTCCCCCCTCGTTCGGGCCGAAATGGGCATCCCAGACCAGCAGATCGCCCCACTCCATGCTGTTGGAAGGCTGCTCCCTGTCGGCCACCCACCAGTTGCACTGCTTCGTATCATAAGGATCCAAATCCAGGTAATGGATCACCAAAGGATTAAAATAGAACACCTTCTTTCCCTCCTCATTAAAACGGATAAAGTCGGAGCTTTTTTTGACCAGTTGTTCGGTGGGGTCAGCCTTGAGGAGAAGCTTCTGCTCCTTGAAAAAGAACGTCACCTGAAGCCCAGTGACCATTCCGAAAAGCACGGGAGCGATCCAGGGCCGGCGGGTCAGTTGCAGGGCCGGTTTGAAGAGGGCCATGCCAGTGAGCACCACCATAGGGGCGATGCCTCCCATCACCCTGATCAGTCCGAGGGAGGCCCCTGTTCCCTGCCACCACACATAACTGTGTGCGGCGAAAAAGGTGCCCCAGCTGCCGGCAATCAGGATAAAAAAACTGGCCTCCGGTTTCCGGAGGGAGAAATTCCGGAGCAGATCATAACCCCAGTAAAGGAGACCAGCCACAGTCAACCACACCAGAGGGGCACCAAAGATGTTGTTCCTTTCATGGATGAAATGAAAGAGGCTTCCGCTGCCGTAATGACTGGCTCCCAGAGAGTAGGGAGATTGGGTGATCAGCCATAGCGGATCCTTGAAGACCACCCAGCCGATGATGGTATACAGGAGGCTGCCCAGGGCCAGGAAAAAGAGGGAGCGGTAAGAACGTTTCAGGAGGAGGGCTAAAGCAAAGAGCGGCAACAGGATAATGCCTTCACTGCGCACATAGGGGATAAAGGAGAGTACGGCCGCGGAGAGATCGAAACGGTCATTGAGAAAGAGCCAGACCGCGGCAGTCAGTACAAAGGCAAACAACACTTCAGTAAGGCAGCTGGGGGTGAGGTGGAAAAATACGGGAGCAAAAGCCAGCAGGATGGCGGCAAACAGACCACTTCCCGGATAGAGCCGGTCCGATATTTTGGCGGTGAGCCACAGGGTGGCTACAGCCACCACCAGGTTAAAGAATTTGGCCGCCTGAAATCCCAAAAGCGCAAAGGGAGCCAGCAAAGAGGTAAATACGGGTTTGCCCCATAGATCCAGGAAAAGCTGCGGATACCGAAACGCATAACGGGCAATCTGGAAGTGAGTGATGTTATCCCCTCCCCCATACCCATAGGCACTTTCACTGAACAGCAAGATATAAAACTGGAACAGAAAATAAAGTGTCAGAAAACTATAAAGAATCTGTTTCCCGGGGATCTTGATCATAACGGTATTTATTGAAAGCTGTATTTCAGAATGCACCAGAGTGCCCGCAGGCCATCGCGCCAGTTGATTTTTTTGCCCTCCTCATAAGTGCGCCCGTAATAGGAGATGCCCACCTCATAAATACGTATGCCCGGAATGCGGGCAATTTTCGCGGTCACTTCGGGCTCAAAGCCAAAACGGTTTTCCTGCAACTCAATTCCCTTGATGATTTCCGTCCGGAAAAGCTTATAGCAGGTCTCCATATCGGTCAGGTTGAGATTGGTAAACATATTGGAGAGGAAGGTAAGGAATTTGTTGCCAATGGAGTGCCAGAAGAAGAGGATTCGATGGGGATTTCCACCCGCGAAGCGGGAGCCATAGACCACGTCGGCATTCCCCTCGAGGATGGGCTTGAGCAGGTCGTTATACTCGCGGGGGTCGTACTCCAGATCGGCATCCTGGATGATCAGAAAATCGCCGGTGGCTTCGGAGATGCCCCTCCGCAAGGCCGCCCCCTTCCCCATGTTGACTGGCTGACTGAACAACCTGATATCCTCACCCGGATGACTGGTAATATACCTTTCAATCACCTCCGCGCTGCCATCTTTCGAAAAATCGTTGACCAGGATGATCTCCTTGGTCAGATTCCAGAGCAGCCTGACCTCCACCACCCGGTCCAGGATAGCCTCAATGGTTTTCTCCTCATTATAGACAGGAATGACCACCGACAGTTTTAAATACATTACCGTTTGATTTAGAAACCTCAAAAATAGAAAAAAAGCACCACTTCCGTTTCGTCCTCTCAGAAGGTGAAGAGCCGTAGCATGGTTTTATAGCTCCAGGGCCAGTCCCACCATACCGTAGCGTCATATTTGAAGGAAAACTGGATGTTGTAAAGGATCAGGATCACAGTGACCACCTTCACGAAGGTAAGGAGCCATCCTGCCGGCAGAGACCTGACACGGCTGACCAGGAAGGCCAGGGGTACAGCCATCAGTGGGAGAAATTCGATGAGGGCGCGATAGCCGGCAGAGGCACTGAAGGTAGGGGCCCACCAACTGCTGACGGCATACAGAATAGACAGGAGGGTGACCATAATGGCCGGGGCTGAAAGGATTCTGCGCCATGCCATGTAAAATAGGGTCACCAGGGTGGCCAGCATCAAAGGGGTATAGGTGAACCACCCGCCTCTTTTACCGAAGAGAACCGTTATCACCTGCGGATTTTTCCAGAAAGAGAACCCTTCACTTTGGTAGGACCACACCACCCATTTCCCGGTCACGAAATGCCAGTAAGCCATTTGGGGGACCCACACCAGAAGGGCTACCCCTGCCATTAGAAGAAGGAGCTGCCAGTGCCGCACGAAAAAAAGGACCCTTTCCTGCACCTGACGGATCGAATGCACCCCGTAGAACGCCACAAAAAGCAGAACAATGGCGGTGGTGGGCCTGATGAGAACGGCCACCGAGAGGGGCACGGCCAGAAGAAGGGCACGGCCTACTCCTGGTTTTTCATAAAACCGGGGCGTCATCAGCAGCACCGCTGCTACCATGGCAAAGGAGTAGACATGTGACATCCCGGGCATCATTATGGTATAGTAAAAGAGGTTAGTCCCGTAAAAGATCAGGAGGGTGGCCACCAGCGAACTCACCGGATCGAACCAGCGACGCAGGGCCTTCCCCAGAAACACCATTCCCAGGGTGGCATAAAAGAGCGCGGCCAGGAATACCGACAAGAAATAGAACGCTCCGTACCCGGTGGGTGTTCCCCCGGTCAAAAGCGTCACTCCATGGGCCGCTAAGAAAAAAGGGATCTGCAGAAGGGCCGCTCCGCAAGTAAACACCGACAGGCTGGTCCCCTCTCCATAGGGTTTGGCCCACGGAAGCTGCCTGAAATCCTGCCAGTCGTGAAGGAAGAACCAGGGCAGATACTGGTAATAGCCCTCCATATCTGAGCCGACAACCAGTTTATCCAGGGAGGGATGTTTGAAATACTTGTAAGCCCCGAAGGCCAGGATCCCCGCCAGAAAAAACAGGATGGCTTTCCGGATAAGGCCTCCGGTCAATAAAAACCGGAGAAGCTTTCCGCTGGTGCCCCTCTCCTCTTTGCCAGCGATAACTGATTCCTCCGGATGGACCTGATCGTTTGATAATGGCTCTCGAGATGCTCCTGATGGCCCGTAATTATGAGGCGACTCATGCCCTGTTTCCGAATCAGGATACATTGGTTGGTCTTTGGTCATCGGCCGTAGTTTTTCCAAAAGTAACGAAATCCGGAAAAATGGATTTCCTTTTTTACCTTTTCAGGAAGATATTACCTTTGGGGCGATAAAGACACAGCTGCTCATGGAAAAGATCGCCATTTTCCCGGGATCCTTTGATCCTTTCACCATCGGACACGAGTCGATTGTGAGAAGAGCCACCCGCATCTTCGACCGTATCATCATCATGGTAGGATATAACTCTAACAAGAAATCCTTCTTTCCGCTTGAAAAACGCGTGAAGTGGATCAAGGAGGTATTCGAGGATGATGATAACATCACAGTAGAGGTTCACCAGGGACTGACGGTCGATTTTTGTAAGAAGGTGGGAGCAGGATATATCCTGCGGGGCTTGCGGACCTCGGCCGATTTCGAATTTGAGCGGGCCATTGCCCAGGTCAACAAGCAGATGTACCCCGAAATCGAGACCGTCTTTCTGCTGACCATTCCGGAACACACCCCGGTCAATTCCACCATCGTGCGTGATATCATCATGCATGGCGGCGATGCCAGCCGGTTCCTCCCCCGTAGCCTCGACATGAAGGAATTCCGTAACGGGGACAACGTGGATTGACACCTTTTTCCAACACATTGTCAATCCATCCATGTCCTGAAGGCCCTGCTGAGTGACCGGCTCACCATATAGGTGAATTTGCTGAATAAACATCGGCCATGGGCAGGCCTGCACCGGACTTGGCCGGTTCTGACAGGCAATAATTTACATTAAACGCAGTTTATTAAGTATTGAACTCATGCAAATGCGGAATTTTCTGGTGTTGTTGTGTTTGGTCTCCTTCACGGAATTACAGGCCTTGACGATAAAAGGGCATGCCCCCGGCTATGAAGGAAAGACCCTGGAATTTATGACCCTCTCCGACCCGGTGACGAAGACTCCCCTCCCCTTCTTCACCCTGACAGTGGGCGCCGATGGCACTTTCTCAGCCGAAGCGACGGTGATGGATCCCGTTTATTGTTATGCCGATATCGGCATTTTCCGCGGAAGGATTTTCCTTCAACCCGGAAAGGAAGTCTCCCTTCAGTTGCCCCCGCTCCGCGAAAAGAGTTTCGAGGAGAGCAAGAATCCCTATTTTGAGCCGGTAGAGATTTGGCTCAAAACCAATGGAGAGAGTGACGGGACACTCACCAACCAGATCCTGAAATTCGACACCCGCCTTTTCCGGCTCACCGACCAGTATTTCAATCAGCTCTATTACAAGCAGATGAAAAACTATGTCGACACGGTTAGGACAAAACTCGGGCAAGAGTTCGGAACCATCAAAGAGCCCCTTTTCAGGGAGCATTTCCGGCTGAGGATGGTGGCCCTGGAAGGGGATGTGATGCGGGCAGGCCGGGAGAAAATCGCCGGCACCCTGAAAGACCTCTCCCCGGAAGCCTGGTACCGGCCGGCCTTCATAGATTTCCTCAACCGCTTGTTTGTCAACACCCTGAGCACCGAGAGCAAATCCCCTGCCGGAGCCAACCTGCGATTGTGGGTCGCCCGTGAAAACCTTACCGAGTTAAAATCCTGGACCGCCCGGTTCACAGCCACCTCCTCCCCCCTGACCGACGTGATACTGCTCAAACTGTTGCATGATGCCTGGTATTCGGGGGAGTTCTCCAAGAATGGCATCCGGAAAATGGTCGCTTCCTCCTATTTCTCCTCACACCACCTCAAGGAAATCAGAACAATGGCTTCCACATTATCGGAGAAAATCACCTTTCTGCAACCCGGCACTACCGCTCCGGAAATATGCCTTCCCTCAGGAGAGGGCCGTACCTGGTGTTCCAAAGCCAACACCAGGCCCTATTTATATCTCCTCTTTGCCGATCTGGAAATCCCGGTTTGCCAGGAACAGGTTAAATATCTCAAAACCCTGGTGGAGAAAACAGGAGGCGATATGCAGGTAGTAGTGGTAGCCACACCCTCCTCCCGGATCAATGTGATGGAATTTATGAGCCGCCATCAGGTGCCAGGGATCGTGGTCACCGACACCCCCCAACGTCAGACAGGAAAATTGTATAAAGTCCGCTCCTGGCCTTCGGCTTTTCTGCTCGACCGCCAACACAAGGTCATCCTGGCTCCGGCCCGTAACCCACTCGACGGCTTCGAATTCCAGTTCGAAGACCTGAAAAAAACAAAGTAACCTTTTCTTTCCACTGAGCCGGGTTGAATGCGCTCACCCGAATTTAGCATTGGAGCACACTACTCCTTGCGCATCAGCAAACACCTTTCATTATCAGGTTTATACACCACTTCATAGGTGGGTTCTAGCTTTTCAACATCCGCTGCTGGCACATAATAAAATTTTGCGTCAGTATTTATGTTTACCGACTCATCGTAATCCTTCAGTTCCAGCCAGGGATATCTGTTGATATACCGGTAATAATCAAATGAATGATAAAATAACCAACTTGTTTTGAGAGAAACCGGTTTCTCCTGATACTGTTCATCTATATATCGGACTACATCAAAGGTATTGACATCAAAGTAATTATCCCTGGCCCAGTCGAGCCGGAAGCTGTCGGCCAGGTGAAATATTGCCAGGAAGGTAAGTACAGGTGCCAGTGCAGGTAGGATCCAACGCCCTTTGAATTGATTGAATAATCCTAAGAATGAAACAAAGACAGCAATAAACAGAGGATAGAAGAACAAAGCCGTTCTTCCATGCAAGTTCGGGGTATGAAGGAGCATACATTGCACAATGTTGACCAGGGCTGTCAGAAGCAGGATAGCAGTTGTTACAAAAGCAGGATGATACAGATGATGGCGGCTCCATCCTGATTTTCTGAGCCCGATCAGAATGTAGCTGATGTTGGCCAATAGAACTCCGAAAATCAGCACGGCATAAATGTGAGACTTTTCAAAAATCATATGTCTTCCGCTCCTGGAATACTCTATCAGCGGATAAATAGTGTCATAATAAAAGCCCTTGGAAGTCCAGAACCTGAATTCATCGGTACTCTGCATTTTCAGGATAGGGGTAGCAATCAGAGCCAGATACAATAGATTCACGAATAGAATCGTCAGGGTAGGTTTTACTAACCTCCTGATGTTCCAGCCCTCCTTTATGATGAAATAAGCCCATGTCATAAGGGTAATCGCCCCCCAAAACACCAATAAGGTAAAATTGGCATAGGAAGCCAGCAGGGAGATCCCCAAAGCGGCCCACACGGAACGCTCCCTTTGAAAAAAGTATCCTGAAACCATGAAGCTGACTGACAACAATGCCAGGGAGCTGGATAGACCATATCCCCTGCATAAACCGAAAAAATCGAGCAAATAGGGATTGACAATAAAAAAGAGGGCAGCTGGAATAAAAAAGGAAGAATCTTCCTTTAACACTACTCTGTTGATCCGGAAAATCGCGATGCCATATATTAAGAAAGCGAAGATATTGGGAAGGCGCAGAATGAGTTGATCCCGCGATCCGAAGACAAACACAAACAATTTTACCAGTAAAGTATTTAATATGTGATTATTAGGAGAATTTGAGGTATACATCATGATCTCCCATACATTGTGGTTAATATACTTAACCGGCGTTTCCCACTCGTCTTTGAGAATAGGGATGTGAATGGCTTTATACAGGAGCAGAATCGTAACCATACCCATCGCCAGAAAAAAGGCATAACGGTTGAAGTTTTTGATATCCATCTTTGTTATACAAGATTTCCAAGAATACGGCGGCCATGGAATTCAGTGGCACCGGTGAGTGCACTGATCTCCTCAACATTATCACGGGTGACTTTTCCCGCCACCAGCATAATGATTTGGTCCCCTGCAATTTCCATCATCTCCCTGATTTTGGCAGCACCTTCCCGGGCTGTAGTCTTTCCCCCCGAAGTAAGCACCCTGGTAATCCCCCCGCATGCCAGCAGTTGAAGCATCCCTTCAGCAGGATCCACCAGAGTGTCAATGGCTTTGTGGAAGGTTACCGGCAAGGGAAAGGCCCGTTCCGCCAAACGTCTGCATTGATCCAGGGCCACCTGATTTTCAGGGGTCAGCACCCCGAAGACCACGCCGGCAGCCCCCAGGGCTTTGGCCCTGTCGATCTCCCCAAGCATTACGGCAATTTCTCCTTCAGAATAGACAAAATCTCCTTCCCTGGGCCTGACCATCACCATCACCGGGATCTTTAACCGCGAACACACCTCCCTGATCAGCTCAGGAGAGGGAGTGAGTCCGTCAAGATCCAGCCGGGAACAGAGTTCTATCCGGTCAGCCCCCCGGGCTTCCGCCAGCAGGGCCTCCTCCAGGGTTTCTACACACGCTTCCTTGAGCATCGCTTTTTAGGGTAAAAATAGTGCGTTTTTTTTCTATATTAGCACAACAGAAGATGATTGAGTTTTTCTGAGAAAAAAGAACTTCACATGATAAAAGAAAAAGAAGTTTTACATCTCCCTGTTATAATTGAGCAGGACGAAGATGAAATCTACATAGTAAGCTGTCCGGTTTATAAAGGATGTCATTCCTATGGAAAAACCATCGAGGAAGCTCTGGGTAATCTGAAAGAAGTAATTGAAATGTGCGTTGAAGAGGAAGCTGAACAATATTGGTCTTAAAATCGGTTTATCGGTTTTAGAGAGTTAACCATAGAAAAGAAAGTACTTTAATGCTGATTCAATTATAATGCCTCATTTTCCTCCGATAACCGGCAAGGAGCTCATTATGTTTCTCCAAAAACTTGGATTTGTTATAGTCAGAACCAAGAGAAGCCATTTCCGGCTTAAACATCCTGATGGAAGAGTGACTACCGTTCCAGTGCATGGAAATTAAAATTTACCCTTGGGATTACTCAGGAAAATAATCCGGGAAGATATTGAAATGAATATTGTAGATTTCTTTGAATTGTATTTAGAGTAGTGATTATGCCAAGTGCATTTAGTGAAAGAATCCATCTTTAAGAGAATAGAATGAACAGGTATAATTTGTTGGTGGTTACCGGGCCGACAGCCACCGGCAAGACGGCTTTAGCTGCCCACCTGGCCTATAGGTTGGGAGGAGAGGTGATTTCAGCCGACTCGCGGCAGGTTTACCGGGGCATGGATATCGGCACCGGGAAAGACCTGGATGATTATGTAGTGGAGAGCACCAGGATCCCCGTGCACCTTACCGATATTGTCGATGCGGGATATCAGTACAATGTATTTGAATTCAAGCGCGATTTTCAGAAGGTAATGTCTGACCTGCGTGCCCGGGCTAAATTCCCGGTGCTCTGCGGGGGAAGTGGATTGTATATCGAAGCAGTCCTCAGGGATTACCAGCTTATAGAGGTGCCGGTCAACGAGATGCTGAGAGCAGAACTGAAAGGGAAATCGCTGGAAGAACTCACCACTATCCTTAAAACTTACAAATCCAACCTCCACAACATCACAGATATTGTCAACACAAAACGGGCGATCAGAGCCATTGAAATTGAGGATTACTATCAGAACCTGAACATCAGCACGATTCCTTCTGAAAGCCAACCCCTTCCAGATGGAGCCTCTCCCTCTCTCAGTCCCTCTGTATCTCCCTCTCTCAGTCTCTCAGTCTCTCAGTCTCTCAGTCCCTCAGTCTCTCCCTCTCTCCGTCCCCTTATCGTGGCCCTCCGTTTCGACGTAGAAACCCGCAGGAGAAGGATCACAGAACGGCTGCACCAGCGCCTGAACCAGGGGATGATCGAAGAGGTGGAAGGATTGCTCCGTTCCGGAATTGCCCCGGAAGCCCTCACCTATTACGGCCTGGAGTACAAATTCATCACCCTCTATCTGACCGGAGAACTCATCCGGCAGGAGATGACCCAAAAACTCAACATTGCCATTCACCAGTTCGCCAAGCGGCAGATGACCTGGTTCCGGAAAATGGAACGGGAAGGCACCCTCATTCACTGGATCGACGGGAACCTTACCCTGGAGGAGAAAGTAAACAGGGTACTGGAACTGATGCAAACCAATCTGGAGTCGGGAATCTTGAGTCGGGAATCTTGAGTCTGGAATCTTGAGTCTGGAGTCTGGAGTCTCGAATCTCGAATCTGGAATCTGGAGTCGGGAATCTGGAGTCTGGAGTCTGGAGTCTGGAGTCTCGAATCTGGAATCTGGAGTCGGGAATGTCAGAATATTAGAATAAAGCCGGTTACGCTTTGGGTTCCCAGACGAGGCGGGCACGGATCAGGTCGGCACCGTCGCTTTCGCGGATGATGCTGCAGAGGTGTTCTGAAGAGGTGAGCCGTTGCTGGCGCGCCGCCAGGTGGTCTTCGGGAAGCCCCTCTTTCAGGAAGTTAACCTCCATTTCCCTGAGCGTGTGTGATTTATGAAAATCTAAGGAGTAGCTGTTGTTGATCCGTTCGAGGTATCGGCCGGTGTTAAAATGCTGGTTGATATCGATTTCATTGAAAAGGACAGGAAAGAATTCCGGAGGTTCATTGGTCACGGGGGCTTCCACCTTGCGGGGGTTGAAGCCGATCAGGCTTTCGGAATAGGCAGGGAAGCCGGTGAGGGCCCCCAGGCGCTGAATGCGGCGGGTGTAGAGGTTAAGGACCAGCCAGCTGCTGGTAGCGGTGATGATCTCCTGCCCCTCCATATCGGTGAAGCGGAAATCGCGGTAGGCATAGAAGCCGTCGGTACCCCTTGACCAGGTCTCCAGCGTGAACTCTTCGGTCCAGCGCGGCCGTCGTCCCACCTTCATATATAAGCGCGACAAGACCCAGAAAAGCTGGTCCTCACGGAGATCGTCAAAACCAAAACCCAGCACCCGGGCGTGTTCCCATGCGATTTCCTGCATGTACCAGAAAAGAAAGGGAGTGGAGACTTCCCCGAAACGGTTGATATGGAAAGACTGAGCTTTCAGGTGGTTCACATACTTCATCAATACCAGAAATTATTCTTTCGGGCAAAAATACCTTTCGGTTTTGAAATACAGGATCATTTCGCCAATTTTGCACAAATTTGAAGCGATGGATGATATTATCATAAAATCGCCCGATCAGATTGAGGGCATTCGCCGGAGCAGCCAATTGGCCGCTCAAACCCTGGATTACATCGCTCCCTTTGTGAAAGCGGGTGTATCCACTGCCGCGTTGGATCAGAAAATCGAGGCGTTCATCAGGGATCACGGAGCGGTGGCTGCTACCAAGGGCTACAATGGTTTTCCGGCGTCGTGTTGCATCTCTCCCAACGAGGTGGTTTGTCACGGCATTCCTTCCCCCCATATCATTCTGAAAGAAGGGGATATCCTCAACATCGATGTGACCACCATTCTGGATGGCTATTACGGTGACACTTCCCGGATGTACACCGTTGGGGAGATCACGCCCGTGGCACGCAAACTGGTCGATACAGCCCGCCATTGTCTCGACCTGGGCATTCAGCAGGTCCGCCCCGGCAATTACTTCGGAAATATCGGTTTTGTCATCAGTCGGTATGCACGTTCGCAGGGATTCAGCGTGGTTTATGAGTTCTGTGGGCATGGCGTAGGCGTCCATTTCCACGAGGAACCTCAGGTCGACCATGCCGCCCGCCGTAACAGCGGCCCCCTGATGCGGCCTGGAATGATTTTCACCATCGAACCGATGATCAACCAGGGAAAACCCACGACGACCATTGACCGCAAGGACAACTGGACCGCCCGCACCTCCGACCGGAAACTCTCCGCCCAATTCGAACATACCGTGCTGGTCACCCCTACTGGCTATGAAATCCTGACCGACTCCAACCATGAATATCCCGTCTCCTGACCCCTTCATGGCATTACGTTCCTTACGTCCGACCTGTTAAAAGAAATTTATGTCCCTGAATATTGACGAAAAAGACCTCGATAAAATCATCATGGTGGGTGACAGGGTTTTGATCAAACCTAAAAACCCGTCGCAAAAAACCAGTTCCGGACTACTGCTCCCCCCAACGGTCCAGGAAAACGAGAAAGTCCTGAGCGGCTACGTGGTGCGTGTCGGTCCGGGCTACCCCATCCCTGCCATGACCGACGAAGACGAACCCTGGAAGGAAAAAAGGGAAGAGGTCAAATATGTGCCCCTGCAGGCCCGGGTGGGCGACATGGCCGTTTATCTCAATAAAAGCGGCTACGAAATCGAATTCCGGAAAGAAAAATATTTCATCCTCCCCCATTCAGCCATCCTGATGCTCATCCGCGACGAAACCCTCTTCGATTAACCCACCCTTAACAAATCGTCAGCATGGTGCATATTTTTTGATCACGATGCTCACTTTCCACCGCTGGCATCTGACTATTTTTATATATTGCAGCACAATCGGAACACAAAAAAAAAAATACATCGACATGACAAAGGTAGCAGAACGGATCAACCGGCTTTCGGAATCGGCCACGCTGGCGGTAGCGCAGAAGAGCAGAGAATTGAAGGCCCAGGGCATCGACGTGATCAGCCTGGGTGTGGGAGAACCTGATTTTCACACGCCCGGTTTTATTAAGGAGGCAGCCAAGAAGGCGATTGACGACAACTACTCCTACTATTCGCCGATACCGGGGTATCCTGAGTTGCTGAAGGCCATTGCCGGCAAGCTGAAACGGGAAAATGGACTCGATTATGAGCCTGCGCAGATTGTTGTGTCGAACGGGGCCAAGCACTCCCTGGCTAATGTGCTCCAGGTGGTGGTGGACAAGGGGGATGAAGTGATCGTTCCGGCGCCTTACTGGGTCACCTATGTTGATCTGGTGAGCTATTCCGAAGGGGTCAACGTGGTCATCGACACCACGGTGGAGAATGACTTCAAAATCACGCCGGCACAACTAGAAACGGCCATCACGCCCAAAACCAGGGCCTTCCTCTTCAGCAGTCCGAGCAACCCCACCGGAAGCGTGTACAGTTATGAGGAGCTGAAGGCCTTTGCTGCCATTTTTGCACGTCATCCGCAGATCATCATTATTTCGGATGAGATTTACGAACATATCATATACGGAAAGCAATTTGCCTCACTGGCTCAGTTTCCCGAGATCCGGGACCGGGTGGTAATCATCAACGGAGTCTCCAAGTCGTATGCCATGACGGGGTACCGCATTGGGTTCATGGCTGGACCCCTATGGGTCGCCAAAGCCTGTAACAAGCTGCAGGGACAGTTCACCTCGGGTCCCAACTCGGTGGCTCAGATCGCCTCAGTAGCCGCCTTTAACCATGACGGCACCGAAGTGCGCAAGATGGTGGCCCAATTTGAGAAACGGCGTGACCTGGTCCTGGCGATGATGGCCGAAATCCCCGGCCTTAAAACCAGCAAACCCGATGGGGCCTTTTATGTCTTCCCCGAATGTTCTGCCTATTTCGGAAAAAGCGACGGGGAGATGGTCATCCGCAATTCTGACGACCTCTGCTTTTACATCCTGAGCAAGGGACATGTTGGCGTAGTCTCCGGCGATGCCTTCGGGGCCCCGGGCTGCTTCCGGCTTAGCTATGCCGCCTCCGAAGAACAACTGGTCACGGCCCTTACCCGCATCAAAGAGGCACTGGCCAAACTTAAATAGCTCCGGAGGTCCCGGGCGATATCTGACGTAACCTTCCGACGGAATCATCCAAATCTCCCTGTCAGGCACCGGGAAGAGATCCCTTTAACCTTTCTCGGTGTGTAGGCCTGAAGCGGAGAAGAACATGTCAGGTATTCAGCGGAAATTGGTTAACTTAGCCTCTTTATACGGAAGAGCAGATGGACCTCGACACCAATCCCCAGCTTGAGCTGGCTCGTGCATTTCTCAGAAACACAGGGGAGAATATTTTCCTGACCGGAAAAGCAGGAACGGGCAAGACTACCTTTCTGCACCAGTTGCGCCAGGAGTCGCCCAAGCGGATGGTGGTGGTAGCCCCCACGGGAGTCGCCGCCATCAACGCAGGAGGGGTCACCATCCATTCCTTTTTTCAATTCAGCCTGGGGCCCCAGGTTCCCGGGTTCCTTCCCGGGGAGGAGCGGCCTGCAGCTTCAGCAGAGGGAGAACGCCGGGAGGAGCCTGTACAGCGGTACCATCGCGAGAAGATCTCCATCTTTAAAAGCCTCGATCTGCTGGTCATTGATGAGATCAGCATGGTCAGGGCCGACCTGCTGGATGCCATGGACCGGGTCCTGCGCCGTTTCCGCAACCGGTTCAAACCCTTCGGCGGAGTACAGATCCTGATGATCGGCGATCTGCAACAGTTGGCTCCGGTAGCCAAGGAACAGGAATGGGAGATCCTGCGCCGCTTCTATGATTCCCCTTATTTTTTCAGCAGCCTGGCCCTGCGCGATGCCCGCTTTATCACCATCGAGCTGAAACAGATCTTCCGCCAAAGCAACCTGCGTTTCATTGAACTGCTGAACCGCATCAGAGAGAACAAAGTCGATGACGACACCCTTGAAACCCTCAATCAGAGGTATGATCCCGGCTTTGCCCCCCCCGACGGGGAAGGATGGATCACCCTGGTCACCCATAACTGGCAAGCCCGTCAGCTCAATGAAACCAAACTGGAGCAGCTTCCCGGGGAGACATTTCGTTTCTCCGCGGAGGTGAAAGGTGATTTTCCGGAGCTCTCCTGGCCCACGGAACCTGAACTCCGCCTCAGGGAGGGCGCCCAGGTGATGTTCATAAAGAATGATATCCAGCCCGAGAAAAGGTGGTACAACGGAAAAATCGGCCGCATTTCGGCCATCAGTGCCGATAGGGTGGAAGTCACTTGCACGGGAGAAGCCGAACCTCTGGAGGTGGAACCGGCCGAATGGGCCAACATGCGCTACTCCCTGCACGAGGAGACCCGCGAAATCATCGAGGAGGAGATCGGCAGTTTCCGCCAGCTTCCCCTAAAGCTGGCCTGGGCCATCACCATCCATAAAAGCCAGGGACTCACCTTCGACAAGGCCATCATCGACGCTAAAGCCAGTTTTGCCCATGGACAGGTTTACGTCGCCTTAAGCCGCTGCCGCTCCCTGGAAGGGCTGGTCCTGGGCTCCCAGCTCACCCGATCGGCCATAAAAACCGACAACACGGTCCTGGCGTTTACCCGTGAAGCCGAAAACCACGCTCCAGGAGAAGCCGACCTCGAGAAGGCCAAGGGGGAATACTTGATCCATCTTTTGGAAGAAGTGTTTGAGATGGGCCCTCTGCTGCGGAACCTCCGCTACACCCAAAAACTGTGTGTCGAAAACCGGGAGACCCTTTCGGGCAACCTCAGGGAGCAGCTCCAGTTGGCCGAGACCAGGATCAGAGAGGAACTGGCCCCCGTGGCGGAGCGGTTTCTGAGCCAGGTCAGGAGTCTGGTAAGCATTGAAAAGCGCGGAAGCGAAGATCCCTATTTCAGGGAGCGGCTCTCCAAAGCCGGAGAGTGGTTCACCAGCCACTGCCAGTTACTGGTGTTACTACCACTGGAGGAGGCTACCCTGGAAACCGACAACCGTGAGGTAAAGAAGGCTATTCTGGAATCGACAGTAAGGATCTCCGAAACGCTCCATCTCTTTCTGGAATCCCTGCGGGTAACCAGGAATGATTTCTTAGTGGAGAGGTTACTCAAGGCCAGGGCGCTGGCAGCCCTCGACACACCCCGCTATCTGAGGGGACTGGTGGCCCGTCCGGCCAAAACCGGAGCCGTGCAGCTTCACCCCCGGCTCTACAAGCTCCTTAACGGCTGGCGCATCGAAAAGGCAGAGGAAAATGGCGTCCAGCCTTACCGCATCCTGCCACAGAAATCCCTCCAGCAGATCCTTACCGACCTGCCCGTCACCCGCAAACAGCTCGAAAACATCAAAGGCTTGGGCAAAACCAAGGTGAAACGCTTCGGAGCAGAACTCATCACCCTGATCCTCCACTATTGCCAGGAAAACGGCATCGACGCAGGCGATACAGGATCCGTATTCGTGGAAACCCCCAAAAAGAAGAATGCGCGTCAGGTCACCCTGGAGATGTTCAGACAGGGGAAGTCGGCACGCAAGATTGCCCTTGAGCGGGATCTCTCCCATCACACCATTGAAAGCCATCTGGCCGCGCTGGTCCTCGCAGGGGAGCTCAGCCTGTCAGAGGTGGTTCCGGAAGAGAAAATCCGGAAAGTCGCCCACTGGCTGGCCGAAAACCGCCACGCTACCTCTTCAGAGCTCCTCGAAGCCCTGGGCGAAAGCATCTCATGGAATGAAATTAAAATGATCCAACACAGTCTCGCAGACCTGGACCTGTCTGATAAATAATCTGGAGTCAGGAATCTTGAATCTGGAGTCGGGAATCCTGAGTCGGGAATCTTGAGCCGGGAATCAGGAGTCGGGAGTCTTGAATCTTGAGTCTTGAATGTGGGAATCCGAAATCTGGAGTCGGGAATCCTGAGCCTGGAATCCTGAGTCGGGCGTCAGAGGTCGATTTTCAAAAGATAAAAGGAGAGCGACATGGCGATATAGAGCAGGATAATCACCGGCAGGCCATAGAGTTTCAGGAAGAGGAGCAGAAACACCGCAGCCAGCAGGAAGGCGTAACGGTACCAGTTGGCAGACAGGGAGAGGCGGGTGAATTTAAGGGAGAACATAGGGAGTTCCGAGACCAGGAGCAGGGAGGTGATGATGATGGCAATCAAGAGGTTGCTGCGGGTAAAGAGAAGCATCGGAACTTCGCTGGTGGCATAGTAGCCGGTGATGATGGCGAAAGAAGCCCAGAGGATGGCGTTGGCCGGCGTAGGCATACCAATGAAGTTGATAGTCTGCCTGGTGTCGATGTTGAATTTGGCCAGCCGCAGGGCCGAAAATGCAGGGATCAGCAGGGGTGAGAGCAGGAAGAGCCAGGTCACAAATCCACCCTGGACCATATCCAAAGGGAGGTTCATCCCAGGGAGCGCCTTCTTCATCAACATAAAGGCGATCATGCCGGGAGCTACCCCAAAGGAGACCACATCGGCCAGAGAGTCCAATTGTTTACCCAGTTCGGAATAGGCCTTCAGCAGCCGGGCCGAAAAGCCGTCTAAAAAGTCAAAAACACCGGCCACCAGGATAAACACGCCCGCCGGGGCCAGGTTCCCCTCCAGGGCCAGAATGACGGCCATCACGCCCGACGACAGGTTGAGGAGGGTGATCAGGTTGGGAACGAATCCGAAGGCTCTTTGCATGAGTATAGTTTACGTTTAAATGCTAATTCGTTGTCACAGTACAGCCACGACGGTTTGCCCTCCCAGCACCTTCTGGCCGGGTTCCACCTTTACCTGCGCTCCCGGGGGCAATAACAGATCGACACGTGATCCGAAGCGGATAAATCCAAGGTGGTCCCTGAGGGTCACCTTTTCACCCGGTTTCTTGTACGTGACAATCCGACGGGCCACCAGTCCGGCAATCTGCCTGACCAGCACCTCCTCCCCCGAAAGGGTGCGGATGACCGTTGTGCACCGCTCATTTTCCCCGGAAGACTTGGCCAGGTGAGCAGGCATAAATCTTCCCCTATGGTGTTTCTGGTAAACGATCTCCCCCTCGACCGGAATGTGGTTGATATGAACATTCAGAATCGACATGAATACCGACACCTGGAGCCGTTCACAGTTGAAATACTCTTTTTCCACCACGGGTTCGATGACCACCACCACCCCGTCGGCGGAAGAGAGGATCTCACCGTTAAGGGCCCGGGCATTGATCCGGGGATCCCTGAAAAACCAAAACGTCAGCAGCAGGAAAGGCACAGTAAGGACCAGTACCGCATAAAAGAAAACCGATGCCCCCGCCGGGAGGTAAGCCGCCAGATTAATCAATACCACGCCGGCCGCAACCCAGGGGATGACTTTCAACCCTTCCTTGTGTAATCTCATTTCCAGATACTATTTATTTTCACGTTAGATTATTCCGTTGATCCAGAGCCAGGCCGACACCACCGGGATGACCAGCAGAAAGCTGTCAAAGCGGTCGAGGAATCCCCCGTGACCAGGCATGAAATGGCCCGAATCCTTGATTTTAAGGCTCCGCTTCATCATCGATTCGACCAGGTCGCCCCATGTGCCGAAGAGAATGACGATGGCGCTGATGACCAGCCAATGGTGGAGTTCCAGCGCAGGGAAAAGCCAGGCATTCAGGATACCGGTCAGCAGGGCAGTCATGCCGCCCCCGATGACACCCTCCCATGATTTCAAGGGGGAGATCCGCTCAAAGAGCCGATGCTTTCCGAAGGCAGTGCCCACCAGGTAAGCACCTGAGTCGTATAGCCAGATGGTGATGGTCACCCCGAAAAGTATCCAGGGATAGAAATGACGCGTATCCCCCTCACGGGTAAAAATCAGCAGCGAGGCCATACTCAGGGGCACCACCACATATAGGAAGCCGGCCATGGAAGCGGCGATATTGACCATGGGGCGTTCCCTGTTCCGGTATAGTTCGGCGATGAATAGGGAGAGGGGCAACAAGGGGAGTACGCCGGCCAGGCGCAGGGGAAGATATCCGGCCACCACCCCGAAGACGATTCCGAAGAAAAGAGCAGCCGCAACGGCTCCTCCGACAGGGTGAGGGTCAGCGCCCGCCAGGCCGAAAAGCTTGTAAAACTCCATCAGGGAGAAGAGGGTGATCACCACAAAGAGCACGGCAAAAAGAAGCGGGTGAATGATCATCCCCGCAGTCATTACCGCTCCGTATAAAACACCCGAAAGCGTGCGTGTCACCAGTGGCTTCAATCTTTTAGTTCCTTTAATAGTTCTAGGGCTGCAGCCTCATCCTCTCCGGCTACATAGACCCGGTATTCACCGAAGACCAGGTAAGTCGAATCCTTCTGATCGAGGACGACGGCCTTGATCCCTGCTTCTTCGAGGAGGTCTTTGGCGATATGTGCCCGGTAATCCAAAGTCGTCAAAAATACTTCTTTCCACCCGTTTTCCATCATATTGCGGTTTTAATTCTTCCCGTTAAAGGTTCTTGATCAGGAGAACGATCAGCTGGCGGGGGCCGTGGGCACCCAGCACCAGGGTTTTCTCAATGTCGGCCGTCCGGCTGGGCCCGGTGATGATGGTGATCATCGAGGGGGCCTGCCCTCCGGAAGGCGTCATTGCCTTGGTATATGCCTCTTCCAGTGTGGCCGCCAACTGCGTTTCACGGGCAACCACGATATGCACTTCAGGCCATACGAAGGCTTTTCTGCTGCCTGTCAGGGCCGAGGTGACCACCACCGATCCGGTGGAGGCGGCCAGGGCCGAGCAACTGGTGACCATCACCTCACATTCGGCGGAGACCCCCTCTGTCGGAACAAGGGGAAAACCTCCTCCCGTGAGCTGCTGGCAAAGCGTCTTCTCCAGGCTTACTACCTTTTTCCACCGGCCTTCGGCCACCCCTCTACCCAGGAAAGCCGCAACCTCTTCCCATCCTCCGGTCTGATGGAACTCCCCGCTGACCGCCTCCAGGTTGTGCCGGAACTCCATAACCCGATCGGTAAAGGTGGAGGTCTGCATAACCCTTTCCGGAGGAAGCGCCAGTGAGGATGTCCTCCCTGCCACCGCCTTTCTCAGATCCGCAAGAATGGCGGCACGCACCGATGGCTGATCAGCAGCCACCCTAAACCTCTTTTTCAGCGGAGGAGGGAGCCGCAGCCGGTTCCCCTGAAGGTTCCCCAGGCACTGCCCCAGCCCCGGTAGCCTCCAGAGCCTCTTCCTTATGCTTGTCCCAGGGCCGCTTTCCGAAAATATGCTCCATATCTTCCGAGAAGATCACCTCCCTGTCGAGCAGCAACTGGGCCAGCTGTTTGTGCCCCTCATTGTGCTCACGCAGGATGGAGAGGGCCCTCTGGTATTCCTGGTCAATGATCTTTTTAGCTTCCTCATCGATCAGCTGGGCCGTTTTTTCGCTATAAGGCTTGGTAAAGGAGTAATCACTCTGTCCTGTCGAATCATAGAAGCTGACGGTTCCGATTTTTTCACTCATCCCGAAGATGCTGACCATGGCATAGGCTTGTTTGGTGACGCGTTCCAGGTCATTCTGGGCGCCGGAGGAGACTCTTCCGAAGATGGTTTCCTCCGCCGCGCGGCCTCCCAGGGCCGAGCACATCTCATCAAGGAGCTGTTCCCGGGTGGTGATGGAGCGCTCTTCAGGCAGATACCAGGCCGCGCCCAGGGCTTTACCGCGGGGAACAATCGTCACCTTGACCAGCGGATGGGCATAGGGCAATAACCAGCTGATGGTGGCATGGCCGGCCTCATGGTAGGCAATGGTTTTCTTTTCCTCTATCGAGATGATCTTGTTCTTCTTCTCCAGTCCGCCCACGATGCGGTCCACGGCATCCAGAAAATCCTGGCGGGTGACGCTTTCGTGGCTTTTACGGGCCGCGATAAGTGCCGACTCGTTACAAACATTGGCAATATCGGCCCCCGAGAAACCGGGCGTCTGTTTGGCCAGAAACTCCACCTTCACATCTTCATTGAGCTTCAGCGGCTTCAGATGGACATTGAAAATCTCAGCCCGCTCGTTGAGGTCGGGAAGTTCAACATTAATCTGGCGATCGAAACGGCCGGCACGCATCAACGCCCGGTCAAGGATATCGGCTCGGTTGGTGGCTGCCAGAACGATCACCCCACTGTTGGTATCGAAACCATCCATCTCGGTCAGAAGCTGATTCAGGGTATTCTCGCGTTCATCGTTGGAGCCAAAATTGGGATTTCGGCCCCTGGCCCGCCCGATGGCGTCGATCTCGTCGATGAAGACAATACAGGGGGCCTTCTCCTTGGCCTGCTTGAAGAGGTCACGGACCCGTGAAGCCCCCACCCCCACAAACATCTCTACGAAATCGGACCCCGACATCGAGAAAAAGGGCACATTGGCCTCTCCGGCTACCGCCTTGGCCAACAACGTCTTCCCCGTTCCGGGAGGGCCTACCAGCAGTGCCCCCTTGGGAATCTTGCCCCCCAGCTTGGTGAACTTGGTGGGGTTCTTCAGGAATTCCACGATCTCCTCGACCTCTTGTTTGGCTTCCGATAACCCGGCCACATCTTTGAAGGTGGTGTTGACCCTCGAGTCCTTGTCAAAGACCCGGGCCTGCGATTTGCCCACGCTGAAGATCCCACCGCCGGCACCCCCGGCCCCCTTGCTCATCCGCTTGAAAATCCACCACCATAACAGTATGATCAGCACAAAGGGTCCCAGTGACCAGAGAATCTCATTGACCCAGTTGCGCTCATTCCGGTATTCGGCCTCTACCTTATCGGCGCCAGCGAACCCTTCCTGGGCTTCCATAAGCTTCTGTTCAAACATCTCCACGGAACCAATGGTCCAGAAAAAATGGGGCCCTCCTTCGGCTGGCCGGGTAAAGGTACCCTCCAGTTGATCCTTGTATTTGGCTACCCTGTCGTCTTTCAGAGTGAGCAGGGCCTTTTCATTGTTGACAACAACAATCTTCTTGATGTCATGTTGCACCAGCATAGTGGTCTTGACCTCATTCCAGTTGGTTTCCACGGGTCCTTTGGATCCCGAGAAGTAATAATTGACGACCAGGAAGAGGACGGCAATGATCCCGTAAAACCAGTAAGGATTGAATTTGGGGCGGGGCGCTCCCCCCCCGGGCACCCCGAATGGATCGCCGGGATCGCGTTTCTGTTCCGGAGTCCCTTTTTTCTTGTTTTCTGACATATCTGTGTTGCTTTTTTACTGTTTATAATTCATCTTCCAACCGTGTCATGGTGGCATCAGCCCATAACCCTTCGAGGTTGTAAAAATTGCGGGCGTCTTCCCTGAAAACATGAACCATCACTTCGCCATAATCGAGAAGAATCCATATCGCATTGCGATAGCCATCCTTGTGCCAGGTCTTCATACCCGTCAGCTCGGTGACCGTCTCTTCCACCGAGCGGGCGATGCTCTCGGCCTGGGTGTTGGAAGTCCCGTGACATATAACGAAATAACCGCATTCCGTGTGGTGGATGGAGGTCAGATCAATGATTGCTATACTCTTTCCCTTGAGCCGCCTGATGCCTTCCACGGCAGCATCCAGGATTTTTAAGGCTGGTACCTCTTTTTTGTTCATTTATAATATTTAACAGTGCAAAGATAAGAAAATGATACCGTGTCGGTTTCAGCCGGACAAAGCTTTTCAACCAAATTAAACTACCTTTGATCGCCCCGGAATGTACCGGAGCGAAACCACTCAAATGCGAGTAGCATGGCCTTGGAAGAATTCAGTATAGCCGGGAACCTCCTCCGTATCCTCTCTCTTGATGCAACTCCCAGCACCAACAATTATGCCACTGCCCTGCTGGCAGCCCATGAGGCCGGTGAAGGAACCCTGGTCTTGACATTTCGTCAGACGCAGGGGCGTGGCCACGGCAAGAATGTCTGGGAAAGTGAGGAGGGAAAGAACCTTACCTTCAGCCTGGTTCTGGAACCCCATTTCCTGGAGGCATCACGGCAGTTCCTGCTGTCGCAGGTGGTATCGCTCGGACTGGCCCATTATCTGGCAGGCAAAATGGAGGAAAAGGCTGATTTACAGCCCCATCCCTCCCTTTCCGGCGAAAAAAAGAACCTGGTGGCCATCAAATGGCCCAATGATATTTACATTGGCCTACGGAAGATCGCGGGCATCCTGATCGAAAACAGTGTCATGGGCCAACACCTCCGCTGGAGTGTTGCCGGCATTGGCCTCAACATCAACCAGAACACCTTTCCTTCCCATCTGCCCCGGGCCATCTCCCTGAAGATGGTCACCGGCAGGGAGTATGACCTGCAGGAATGCCTGAAAGAACTCACCAGGCATATCTACGTCTGGTATGAAAAACTGAGAAAAGGAAAATACCGGGAAATCAACGAAAAATACCTCTCCCTTTTGCTGGGGAGGGAGGCTAACCTGACTTACCAGACCGGCGAGAGAAGCTTTCAGGCCAGGGTTGAGGGGGTCGACCCATTCGGCCAGCTCCTTCTGCGCACCGACCAGGGCGAGGTAACCTCCTGGCCTTTTAAGAGCGTGGAACTGGTGACCGGTGAGGATAACGGCGTCCTGTGAGGAGACCGGCAGCCTGTGAGCAGACCGCTGACCGGTGGAGCGTCCTGTAACCGGTGAAGAGCATGGCGTCCTGTGAGGAGACCTGTGGCCTTTGACGAGACCCGTTTCTAAAGGGAAATTAGCGGTAGGGAAGCATCGCCAGGGAACTGGCCAGTTGATCGAGACCTGTCCCCAGCTTGTCGCCGGCGATCATTTTGATCATCATTCCCATCTCGGCATGGAGGGTCAACCGCATTTTGGTCTGATCCTCTTCAAGGGGCAGCAATTGGATCCAGAGGGTAAGCTCCAGGGGCAGCCCTCCCCCACCTGATATCTTGATAGTCGAAAAGGGAGTGCGCTCCACGATCCTGATTTCCGTAGTCCCCAAACTCCCCAGCTCAAACCGGCAGGAATCGGCATCCGACTCAAACCGGGAAATAGAAATCTGGGGCACCTTCTCGGTCACCGCAGCCAGGATATCCTCGTTGACATAGCGGGAAAGGTTCTGAAAATCAGACAAGGTATTGAAGACCGTCGCGATAGGATGACCAATGGTTTTGATGTCACTGACGTATTTGCTGACAGACATATTCTGTGTTTTGTTGAAAGGCAAAGATAACCATTCCTTTTTCCCTCAAATGGGCTAAGGCCATTCCTCCGGGTGATGGGTTGCGGCAGAAATTCGCAGCCACCCGACGGGCTCCTCCGCATCAGGGGCCGCTTTCCGGAGGCGTTCTGACGCCCGCGGCAAACCAACAGCCGGGTGCTCCGGAAGATCAGGATTACCTGCCCCAGTTGGCCGGGTCCTCGCGCCAGCGCATGAGGTTACCGAGTTGTTCCGGGGTGATTTCACCAGCGGCCAGGGCCTGTTCAATGAGCACCTGGTAACGGCTCAGGGTCGTCAATGCCAGTCCGGCCTGGGCAAAATTTTCTGCCGCTTTGGTGAACTCATAGGTGAAGATCGCCACCATGCCCAATACATCGCCACCATTGGCGGAGACGGCGGCCGCAGCCTTGAGGCTGCTGTTCCCTGTGGAGACCAGATCCTCGACCACGACGACCTTTTGCCCGGGCAACAGATCGCCCTCGATGAGGTTTTCCAACCCGTGGCTCTTGGGTTCCGAGCGGACATAAATAAAGGGAAGCCCCAGCTTCTCAGCCACCAGCACCCCATGGGCTATGGCTCCCGTGGCTACCCCGGCGATCACCTCTGCATCAGGATATTGGGCGGCGATCACTTCCGCAAAACTGTCACGGATGAAGGTCCGCGCCGCAGGATAGGAAAGAATCTTCCGGTTGTCACAGTAAATGGGGGCTTTCCAGCCCGAAGCCCAGGTAAAGGGATTTGATGGTTGGACTTTTATTGTGTTAATTTGCAGGAGCATCTGTGCTACTGCTGCCTGCATGGAATCCATTGCGTTCATACCTTATATTTTGTGACAAATGTATGAAGTTTTTCTGAATGAGCGGAGGCTCCTGCTGGCCGACCGGGGTGACCTGTCCATTCTTGACGATAAGGTAAACCTAGAGAAGAAGAGCTCCTTAGGGATTAAAGAGGGGGCAAATACCAGATTTAGAATGGAGGAGGTGACCTCCCTGAAAGAAATGGAAGAGGTGGTGGCCTGGTTCCGGCAGAAGGAGGTTTATGTTACGGAGACGCGGGTATTGTATGGTGATCTGCCCCGGCTGTGGGAATGGTTCACCGGGATGTTCCGGCTGATGCCCGCCGCCGGGGGATTAGTGCATAGTCAGCGGGGATTTCTGTTTATTTACCGCAAGGGCAAATGGGACCTTCCCAAGGGAAAAATAGACCACGGGGAGACGCCCCTGCAGGCGGCCCTGCGGGAAGTCACCGAGGAAACAGGGGTCACGCGGCTCCTGCCCGGGCCTCCCCTCCCCTCCACCTTTCATATCTATTATTCCGACTATCCACGCAAACCCCATGAGTGGATCCTCAAGGAGACCCACTGGTTCGCCATGGAAGCGTTAGCCTGCGGCCCCCTCCGGCCTGAAACCACCGAGGATATCGAGGAAGCCCGGTGGATTCAACCCTCTGAAATCATTGACATACTTAACAATACCTACCCAAGCCTCCGGGCACTCATCCGCCAGGCAAGTGTGTTATGATGTTCTCAGATCCCACCCCCGCCATTCAGAATTGGGCCAGGTACGGAACCCCCGGTTAACGTCAATGGGACCACTTGTGCGCCGGCAGAATCGGCAGGCCTCAAAAAGAGCGCCCTGGCCAACCAGCCGGGGCGCTCTTTTCTATAGGGATCAGCACAGACCTGATCGCTTCAGTGGGGCGTGTCTCTCAAAGTGAAAACGATACCCGGAAGCATCTGACCATGCCGAAGGGGTATCATTCAGGATTGGTGTTCCAACTGCAGGGTCATTGTGGGCAGGTCGCACACTTCTGTTGGCCCGAAATACTGGATGGGACCAGGATAAACGAAGGCGGTTTCCCTGGCCCACACCTCACGGTGCGCTGTGAAGTAGCGGAAAGGAGCACCATTCAGGTCAACCAGCGCTTTCTGGATCACCGGTTTCATGTGGCCATGCCGTTTTTCCATGTTCATCATCATGGTGACCGGGACTCCTCCGGCGATCCATTTAGAGGCCGGCTGGGTGAGGTTCCTTACCGAAGCCATGTAGCCGGTTTTACCGGCACTGATGAGCACCGAAGCGGTATATCCCAGCGAATAGCAATAGTCAGCGTCGAAGTTGGAGGGAGCGGCACACCTGCCCTCATAGCCGAAGAAATGGTACTGGGTGCTGAATTTACCCTTGAAGGCACCCGCTTTTTTCATCTCTTTCAGGCGGCCTTTGACCATTTCACCCAACAGGGATTCGGTTTGGATCAGAGACACCTGAACGTTCCCATGAGGATCACGGTCGAGGGTGAGCTGGTTGGCTATGCCTGCCGGAAGAGAGGTGAAGAGCTTGGCCGATTCCGTAGTAAGGCGCCCGGCCACCAGCTGACGGCGGGCCACCTCATCCCGTATAGCCCGGAATTCCTGCTCAAAGGCAGATCCTTCGGCCAACAGGTCATTGAGCTCCGAAATCAGGATCTTCATCTCGGGAATGAACTCGATCAGCCCCTCGGGGATCAGCGCCACACCAAAATTCTCACCCCCGGCAGCACGTTGGGCCACTACACCTGCCATATATTCAACGATATCGTGCAGGGTCTGCTTCTTCTGCTCTACCTCTTCGGAGATCAGACAAATATTGGGTTGGGTCTTCAGGGCACACTCCAGGCCGATATGGGAAGCCGACCGGCCCATCAGCTTGATGAAATGCCAGTATTTTTTGGCTGAATTGGCATCCCTTTCAATGTTACCGATCAATTCCGAATAGACCTTGGTGGCGGTGTCAAAACCAAAGGAGGTCTCGATCATCTCATTTTTGAGGTCCCCGTCGATGGTTTTGGGGCAGCCTATGACTTGAACTCCTGCGGCTTTGGCCTTGTAATACTCGGCAAGAACGCAGGCATTGGTATTGCTGTCATCGCCGCCTATAATCACCAAGGCACTGATATTCAGTTTCTTCAAGATTTCGAGGCCCTTATCGAACTGGGCTGTCTCTTCCAGTTTGGTCCGGCCTGAACCGATGATGTCGAACCCGCCGGTATTCCTGAAAGCCTCAAGATATTCAGCTGTGATCTCCATGTATTGGTGGTCAACCAGTCCGCCCGGCCCGCCCAAAAAACCATAGAGGCGGCTTTCGGGGTGCCATTTTTTCAGGCCATCAAAGATGCCGGCGATGACGTTGTGGCCACCCGGTGCCTGACCTCCCGAGAGGATCACCCCCGCATTCAGCGGTTGACGGGCAGCCGGCTGGCTGCCGCTCTCAAAAGTAATCAGCGGCATCCCATAGGTGTGGGGAAAAAGCTGACTGATCTCTTCCTGGTCTTCCACAGAAGCCGTTTTGGCCCCTTCAATGAGCACTACCTCCCCCATCAGGGAAGCAGGCAACTTCGGCCGGTAGGTGGCCCTCTCTTTTTGCAGCGGACTTATCATTTTACCTTTCGTTTAATTTTTGATTTTAAGCCTACTAAATTACGACTAATCGGCAGCAGAGCATTCGTTTGAAAAGGGGCGGGCCTAAAATTTAAAGTTTTGATAAACACGGGCCGGAAATCGCTATTTTTGGCCCCATGATTCCGGAAATCACCATAGAGGTGTACCTCTCCACCGGCGGACCGCTGATCGATGTCCGCTCGCCGGGGGAGTACCGGCAGGGGCATATTCCCGGGGCCGTTAACATTCCGCTTTTCACCGATGAGGAGCGGGCCATGGTGGGCACCCTTTACACACGTGTATCCCCGGAGAAGGCTCTGGAGACCGGGTTGGGTCTGGTTACGCCTAAGCTCGGTTGGTTTCTGGAGGAAGCCCGCAGCATCACCCAGGGAGGAGCGGTCACCGTCCACTGCTGGCGGGGAGGTCAGCGCAGCCGCTCCTTTGCCGGCCATCTGGCCAGCCACGGGTTCCGGTCCGTCAGAGTCATTTCCGGCGGATATAAGGCCTACCGGCAACTGGTCCACCGTTATTTCGAGAAGCCTCCCGAACTGAGAATTATCGGTGGTTTTACAGGCAGCGGCAAAACGGAAATCATAGGGACTCTGGCCGCCCGGGGCTACCAGACCGTGGACCTGGAAGGTGTAGCCTGCCATAAAGGGTCTTCCTTCGGGGCCATCGGTTGCGGCGACCAGCCTACCACAGAACAGTTCGAGAATGATCTCTTCGGGGCCTTCCGGCCTCTCGACGCCTCTCACCCGGTATGGCTCGAAGATGAGAGCCATAACATCGGCGGGGTCAACCTGCCCATGCCCCTGTGGCAGGCGATGCAGAAAAGCCCGACCTGGTTTCTGCGGATTCCCAGAGAGGTAAGGGCCTCCTGGCTGGTAAGGGAATACGCCGCTTATGGCCCCGGGGTGCTCGAAGAAGCCACCCGCCGCATCACCCGCCGCCTGGGAGGCGACAACAGCGTTCAAGCACTGAAATTGATCTCAGCCGGCCACTACAGGGATGCCGCCCTGATCCTGCTGGCCTATTACGATAAAAGCTACGAAAAAGCACTCAGGCTACATACCCGGGGAGAGGTAAGGGAAATCCTCCTGGAGACCATTGATCCGGAAAAGAATGCCACAATTATCTTAGACTATGAAGAAGGAAGAAGACCCCATTAAGCTCACCGGGTACAGCCATGGAGCCGGTTGTGGTTGCAAGATTTCGCCGGCCATCCTGGACACGATCCTCAGGAGCCATGCGCCCGCCCCTGCCGATCCACGACTGCTGGTGGGCAACGAGAGCCGTGATGATGCCGCGGTCTATGACTTGGGTGACGGCACAGCCATCATCAGCACCACCGATTTTTTCATGCCCATCGTCGATGATCCCTTTACCTTCGGAAGGATTGCCGCCGCCAACGCCATCAGCGACATTTATGCCATGGGGGGCCGGCCGTTGCTGGCCATTGCCATCCTGGGATGGCCTATAGCCAAAATCTCAGCGGAAGTGGCAGCTCAGGTGGTGGAAGGAGGGCGCCATACCTGCCACCAGGCAGGCATCCTCCTGGCCGGAGGACATAGCATCGACTCGCCCGAACCGATCTTCGGACTGGCGGTTACCGGACAGGTCCCCATCGGGCAGCTCAAGCGGAACGACACCGCAGAGGAGGGATGCCTCCTTTTCCTGACCAAACCCCTGGGAGTGGGGATTCTGACCACTGCCCGGAAGAAGGGGCTGCTTCGCCCCTCCGACGAAGAAGAAGCCGTACGTTCCATGACCACCCTGAACAGCGTGGGGCACGATCTGGCCCTTCTGCCCGGAGTGAAGGCCCTGACCGATGTCACCGGCTTCGGCCTCCTGGGCCACCTCACCGAGATGTGCCGTGGCAGCCATCTGTCAGCCACCCTTCACTATGAGGCCATCCCCCGTTTCTCCTCCGCCTTGGAATATATCTCTCTGGAATGCATTCCCGGGGGCACCCACCGCAATTGGTCGAGCTACGGCCACCAAATCGGTATGGTCCCCGACGACCCCCGGCGGCTGCTGCTCTGCGACCCCCAGACCAACGGCGGACTGCTGATCGCCGTGGATCCCCGGCAGGCGCAGGAGGTCACCCAACTTCTTAAAAATAAGGGCCTCCACAGCGGCATCATAGGGAAAATGACCCCCCCCAGCGATCCCCTGATCAGCGTGGTGTGATCCTCTTATGAGCTATGCCTTCTCATACTGCACTGGGTGACCGGGAAAACAGGAATGAGTTGCCCCTCTCCTGCCTCCTGCCATCCTCGCTTCTCCGGGCTTGGGCGACTATTTCACCCTGTCGGGGATCCAGGAGAAAATATTCTATTTCACCCTGTCGAGGATCCAGGAGGAGATATCCTCCAGGACAGCAGGCGATATGGTCTGTGAGATCTCCCCGTATTCAGAGGGTAGTCCGGACTTACATTCCTGGAAAAGGTGGTTCAGTCCGGGATACTCTTTGGCCGTGACCTCACTGTTGCCTCCCTTCTCAAGGCATTCGCGGATAGCAGTGAGGTTCACCCCGGCAGGCACCTGCACATCTTTGGAGCCGTTGAGGGCCAGCACCGGGCATTTGATCTTCGCGAGGTCGGGACAGGGGCTGAAGCGGACGAAGAACTCCATCCAGGGATTCATGATCTGATTCAGGGTGCGGCCGATGAAAACTTCCTGCGAGAGGCCCTGTTTTTCTTTTTCGCTCATACCGCCGTAAACGCCCTGAAGGTAGAGGATTAGCTTCTGTTTAAGCTGATCGGTCCCCCCAAAGACGTTGATCAGGTCAAAGGCGCCCTTGTTGATGCCGCGGGAGCGGGCGATCGTCGCCTGATCCACTCCCATGGTGCGCATCATGGTTTCCTGTTGGAGCAACAGAAGGCTGTCGCCCCGGATGCCCGTTCCTGCCAGCAAAACCATAAAGCCGACCTCTTCATAATGGGCGGCGATCATAGAGGCAATGATGCCTCCCTCGCTGTGTCCCAGCAATCCGATGTGTTGCGGGTCGATGTCGGGGCGGGTCTTGAGGAAACGGAAGGCATGTTCAGCATCACGGCCGAAGTCGAGGGTGGTCGCCGTGTTGAAGTTACCCCTGGAGGCAGCGGTGCCCCGGTCGTCATAACGCAGAACGGCGATGCCCTTGCGGGTCAGATGATCGGCGATTACCCAGAAAGGCCGGTGACCGAAGATCTCCTCATCCCTGTTCTGGGGGCCGCTGCCACTGATCAGGATAACCGCCGGAAATGGCCCCTCCCCCTCCGGAAGTGTCAGCGTGCCAGTCAATTGGATCGAGTCATGCCGATTGATGAAGGTCACCTCCCTGATCTCATAAGGATAGGGCGGCTGGGGCTCCTGGGGCCGCAGGACCAACGGGCTTTTCCCTTCGGTACGGGTCAGCTTCAGGGGCAGGGTAACAGGCCCCTGTTTGAAGGTCCCCTCCATCTCCTTTCCTTTCAGGGCGGCCTTATATTCCAGGCCCATCGCCGGAATGGCCAGGGTCACCTCCGAACCAGCTACCGCTACCTGGGGAACCTCTATTCCCAAAGCCCCCTGGTCGGGACTGTCCATGGTAGCGGTGTACCCCCCTTCCCCCTTTTCAAGATTAAAAACCAGCCGGAGCTTCATCCCTCCGGCATCAAGCGAGCCGCTCCAGCGCCCCGCAACTTCCTGTCCCTGAACCCCATGAAAGAGAACAAGGGATAACAGGATCATCAATAGCTTTCTCATAGATACGCTTATTTCAGTTATAGCCAATGCGGCCGGTGGTTATCCGTCAGGACAAAGCCAATGCCCGTCAGCCGGTGGTTATCCGTCAGGACAAAGCCAATGCCCGTCAGCCGGTGGTTATCCGT
>CAZKIU010000012.1:7831-88059 GCA_964552955.1 uncultured Prolixibacteraceae bacterium | reverse complement strand
CCAATCCTTTCAATATACCTGCCATCCCGTGGCGCCCTGCTATTTGCTACCACAATGTGGTAGAAAGCAAACCGTTTGCGGCCATGCCGCGATAATCTGATTTTTACTGCCATAATTTCTCTGGTCTCATTTTTGAAATGTGGCGCAAAGATACACCTTTTCTGCATTCACAAAAACCTGATCCACCTCTTTTCCTGCTCTTTTGCATCACAAAAATCCCAAATTCTGATTTTTTCACCAATTTTGTACCCTGAACGCAACATTTTCCTCTTATTGCGGTCACTAATACGTTAAACATCACTCCCGGGCTTCCCCGGTTTGAATAAATTTTTTTACGCTTATGTTGAAAAAGAGTTATCTGCGCAATGCCGCTCTGTTCCTGTCAATGGCAGGTTTGCTTTCCTCATGCCTCAAAGACGAAGAGGTCATCACTGGTTATGGGGATGCCTATATTCTGGTAGAAATCAACGGACAGGACACCCTCAAGGGATTAGGACTCCATGCCTGGTCCTATTCTGACTTCTCCGCCGTGAAGGTGACTTCCCCGGTGACGTCAGCCCCTGAGCTCACACTCCAGCCTTACCTGGGCTATAAACAGGATTTTATCCTGGAAACCCCCCTGTCGGGGATGACCAAAACGCTTCCTGCCGCCGGCAACTATCTCTTCCTGGCTACCTATGCCGATGGAAGTACCCTCAATTTCACCAATGAACTTTATCCCGACTTCATCTTACCCCCTCAAATCAAAACTGCGGCCTTTAACCAGTCGGCTCAAAGGGTCGATGTAACCTGGGGTAACGTCGTTTACGCCCATTCCTACAACGTGAAACTGATCAACGCCGAAGGAAAGGTTCTCTTTCTTTCGCCCGAACTTAGCAATTCGGTGACCGATTTCTCCTTTTCACGGAACACCCAGGGATGGCAAACGGGCGATTATCCGGCCAATGGCACCACCCTGACTATCGAAGTGGCAGCCTACCATAAGGAGAAAAATACCCCCTTGAACAAACTGCAGTGCGTGGCCCGGTCCAGGAAAAGCATCACCTGGGGATCGTAAACAATCTGGAATCTGGAGTCTGGAATCCTGAATATTAGAATCTGGAATCTGGAGTCTGGAGTCTGGAGTCTGGAATGGGGGGAAGGGTTATTTGATGCGGTTGGGATTTTTGCGGATAAACTCTTCCCAGTTGCGGTATGGGCTGGCAAAGGCGGGTTTGGATTGCTGGAGGTAATGGCAGATGGCCACGGCTACGGCATCGGTAGCGTCGAGTTCACGGGGCAGGTCGGTCAGGTGAAAGCTGTTTTGGAGGAAGTAGGCCACCTGTTCTTTGCTGGCCCGTCCCATTCCTGTGATGGACTGTTTCACCAGCAGGGGGGCATACTCGAAGATGGGCAGACCGCGGTAGAGGCCTGCCGCCATGATGACCCCCTGGGCACGGCCCAGCTTCAGCATGGATTGGACGTTTTTGCCATAGAAAGGGGCCTCCAGGGCCATCACATCGGGACTGAACTCATCGATTAAGGCCAGCGCCCTTTCGTGGAGGTATTTCAACCGCTGATAGTGGTCATCGAATTTTCCGGGGCGCAGAACCCCCAGGGTGAGAATGACCGGCTTACGGCCTCCTGTCTCGACCAACCCGTAACCCGTGACTGCCGTCCCCGGATCAATCCCCAGAATTCTTATGCTTTTTTCCATGTTTTTCTTCCGGTTTGCTGCCACACAATGCCTCCCACAATCAGTAACAGTCCGGCCAGCGTGGTGGTATGGATTTTTTCACCTACAAAGGTGGAAATAAACAGCAGCGAAATGAAGGGAGCGGCAAAGATCAGGCTCCCCGTAACGGCGTTGTTGGTGCTCAATTGCATGGCTTTCATCCAGAGCAGGTAGGTAATGCCCACCTCGAAGAGCCCGGTGTAAAGGGCTGCCCATAGGGGTGTCCCCCGCGGAAAATTGAAATCTGACACCACCGGCAGGAACAACAACAGCGCCAGGAAGCCGAAGAGAAAATTCCAGAAGAGTTTCACCGCTTCGGGACGGGGATCCCTGACGTTGAAAATCCAATAGAGGGCCCAGAGGAAAGAGCTACCCACGGCCAGCAGGACCCCGGGGAGACTGGTTTGCCCAAACCCCTGGAGGCTTCCCTGGGAGGATAGCAGGACGATGCCGGCAAAACAGACCCCCAGAGCCATAAACTGCTTCCGTGTGATGCTTTGCTTCAGCAGGGGCACCGACAGGAAAGCCAGGGTGATGGGCCACACCATATTGAGCGGTTGGGCCAGTTGCGCCGGTAGCAGGGAGTATGCCTTGAAGAGGATGAGATAATAACCGAAGGGATTGAGGAGGCCCACTCCTGCCGAGCGCAACAGATCGCGGGGGGTCGCCCTGGCCAGAAGAGCAGCCTGACGGGTCACCACCAGAAAAAGAAAGAGAAAAAGGGTGGAGACTCCTGAGGCGATGAAGATCAGCTGTATGGGATCCAACTCCTTCAAGGCCAGCTTGAAGGCCGTGGCTACCGTCGACCAGATCAGCACTGCCATTGCGGCATACCCCAGGCTGAGCCTTCCGTTTTTTTTCATCTCAGGGCCGCCCTCCTTTGAAGAATTTCCGTTCTTTCTCGCCGCTGGGAGGGGGCAGGAGGGTAGGGTCACTCCCTTCCTGGATCTCAGGGGTGTTCTTGGGAGGGGTCTGCTCACGGTATCTGCTGCGGGCCTCTGAAACATAAATGCTTCCAGGGTAGCTGAAGAGAATTTCCTTATAGGCCTGGGCGGCTTTTTCCGCATCATGGAGCTTGTAATGCCATATTTCAGCCATCATGAAGAGGGCATCGTCGGCCAGGAGATCCCCGGCATAACTGGTGGTGATTTTTTCAAGCAGCGAGATGGCGGAGGTATATTGGCCCTGCCGGTCTTCAATACGGGCCTTTCGAAGGAGAATGTCATCACCCAGGGCATGCCATGGATAACGGCTGGTAATGGAGTCGAGCAAGGCCAGGGCTTCCTGATCCTGATGGCGGAAAAAGAGCAGGTCGGCGCGGGCAAAATCGATGAGAGCCGTTTCCGTGGAATCCTGATCCGCGTTGTCGCCGATGAAGAGCGAGAGTTCCATGGCATCGTTGGCGGTGAGCTTGGAGGTACTGGCCTTCAGAACATCCAGCTGGGCCCGGGCCCAGGAGAAATTACCCAGAAAATACCCCAACCGTGCCTTCTTCAGCTTGACCTGGTCCCCCAGGGCATTGTCACGGTTGGCATCGATGACCTGTGAGTATAAAAGAGTCGCCTCCCACGGATCCCCCGCATACACATATATGTCGGCCAGTCCGGTCTTAAGCTCTCCAGTTTGCTGGGGCCGCAACCCTGATGTCGACAGTCCTTTCTCCAGGATGTTGATCGCCTTTTGGGTTTCCCCCAGATAAAAAGCCAACAGATGGGCGTATTCCTTCAGAAGACTGATGCTTTGGCTGTTATATCCTATTACCTCAATGCCTTCTTCAAATTGAAGGGCCAGGGTGGCGGCCGACTCCCGGGTTGCGTTGCCACTGTTGGTGAAACGAAGGTACCCGGCATGCAGTTTTTGAAGATAAGCCGCGATATAGTTGGGATTCTCCTTCCCCTTCTCCAGTACATAACTGAAAGCGGCCTCTGCATCTCCGTAGTTTTGGTTGTTCAAGGCCATTTGTGCCAGGTTCAGGATCTGTATCTCCTCACCGCCCGTCCGGCGGTCCAGGGCGATCGACTGGCGCAAGGCAGCAGCAAACTGTTTCTCCTGGAGAAAAAACCAGATCAGCAGTCTGCTGTACCCGGCAACCTCGGGTTCTGTCTGGATACGTTTCAGAATAGTCGACCGGAACTCTTCTCTGACCCCATTCTCTATGTCCATATACATGGCCGAGGTCAGGTAACTCTGGGCCAGCGGCAACTGGTTTTCAGCACTCTTTACTACTTCGAGCAATTCTTCAATCAGCCGGCTGTAGTTCCTCAGGTAGAGGTAAATCTGTGCCAGTTCGGTATTGAATTTCTCTCCGGGGATCTTATCTCTGCCGGCCATCAGAAGCTGTTCAGCCATTTCGTACTCCCGCCATTGCATGAAATGGTTGGCCGTCAGGACGTAGGCACTCCGGTTGGCGGGAACTACCCTGAAGGCTTCGAGGTATTGTGCGGTGGCTTCCGTCGTTTTATTTCCCATTTTAAGGAGATATCCCAGGTGGATATGCAACTCGGGACGAGGTGTTTTGCTTTTGCGGATCTCCTTCCTGACCTCGGTTTCGGCCTCGGCATATTCCCCCATTTCGGCGAGACACTGGATGTAATATCTGAAATAAGTAGCGTTACCCGATGCCAGGTAGATATCCTTGAAAAGGGGGGCAGCCCGGGCGAACTCCTTTTCTGCGAAATATTTAGAGGCCAGTTCGGTGGTCGTCTGGTCGACCCTGACCTGAGCCACAGCCGTCAACACGGTCAGCAGACCAATCAGTAAAAAAGCACTTTTGAATTTAAAACCGTTCATACATCAGGGTGATGATGCAAAAATAACACTATCGTTCAAAGAAGCGGCTTCGGGGGCGGGAATTCGCTGTTTCACGCAGCAACCAGGGATTTAAAAGGGAACGGTTGGCAAGGAGGAGGCCCTCCGGGGCATAAATGGGGGGTGGGGCCGGCAATCGCTGGCATGAGGGGGCGCAAATGTGCCGGAGCGGGCTAACCAAGGCGGGAAATCGCTATTTTTGCAACTAAAAGGAGAGGAATGACAGGATCGGATGATAAACAGCGGTTACCGCGCTGGATGAAGATGAAGATGCCTTCGGGGGAGAACTATTCCAGGATTAAGAACATGGTGGCCAGTCACGGACTGCATACCATTTGCACCAGCGGCAACTGCCCCAATATCGGGGAGTGCTGGAACCGCGGAACGGCCACCTTTATGATTCTGGGTGAGATCTGCACACGGAGCTGCAAGTTCTGTGGAGTGAAAGGGGGGAAGCCTTTGGCTCCTGATCCTGACGAACCGGCAAAGGTAGCCCGCTCGGTCAGCCTGATGGGAGTGCGCCATTGTGTGATTACCTCGGTAGACCGTGACGATCTGGAGGACCAGGGCGCAGGGATCTGGGCTGCGACCATCAGGGAGGTGAAAAAAGTCAACCCCGCCACGAAGGTCGAAGTGCTGATTCCCGATTTCCGGGGCGATACCGCCCTGGTGGGACAGGTGCTGGAAGCCCATCCCGATGTGGTGAGCCATAACCTGGAGACCGTGGAGCGGCTCACCCCCCATATCAGGTCGGTGGCCCGCTACCGCAGAAGCCTGGAGGTTCTCCATTTCATCGCCGCCTCAGGAAGCATCGCCAAATCGGGGATTATGCTGGGGCTGGGGGAAAAACGGGAGGAAGTACTCCAGGCCATGGACGATTTGCTGGAAGCAGGGTGTAAGGTGCTGACCATCGGCCAATACCTGGCCCCGACGCGGGAGCACCTGCCCGTGGCGGAGTTTTTCGCCCCTGAAGTGTTTGAAGAACTGCGTCAGACCGCCCTGAATAAAGGTTTCAGGTTCGTGGAGAGCAGTCCGCTGGTCCGTTCTTCCTACAGAGCTGAAGACCATGTCAACGCATAAAACTCCTCCGCCGCGCCAGGAAGGGACACCCCCTCTGGCAGTCACCGGCATCAGCGCGGGGTTTCCCTCGCCGGCCGACGATTACATGGAACCTGGCATTGACCTGAACCGTGAGCTGATCCGGAATCCGGGGGCCACCTTTTTCGGCCGGGTGAAAGGCGTCTCCATGAAAGATGCCGGCATCGACGAGGGAGATGTCCTGGTCATCGACCGTTCCCTGGAACCCTCCAACGGCGCCGTGGCCGTGTGCTTCCTCGATGGGGAATTCACCGTGAAACGCCTCTCCGTGACCAGTGAAGGCCTTTTCCTCCTTCCAGCCAACAACGATTACCATCCCATCCCCATCACCGCAGAAAACGATTTTATCGTCTGGGGCATCGTGACCTGGGTGATCAAAAAGATGTAATCCCATCGTGGCATATATTTTGACAAGGCGATTATGATGGTATGGCTTTGACCTCAACGGGATCCTCAGGGCAGAAGCCCGGGCCTGTAAAATAAACAGCCGTCCGTCACGTTATTCTGACACCTATCAAAAACAAGAAGCCATGAAAACAATTCTTTTCACCGCGGCAATGACCCTCCTGACCCTCTCTCTCTCTGCGCAGCCCTGTTTCGATCTGGGTATTAAAGGGGGCCTGACTTCTTCCAGGCTGGAACCCCCGGGAAAATGGAAGAACAGTGACCATACCCTGAATTACCATGCCGGTGCTTTTGGCCGGGTAGGCTGGGGAAGGTTGTTCCTGCAGCCCGAGGCTTATTTTAACTCAAGAGGAGGAAAGGTAGAAGAGGTCTTTGTGACTGATCCGGCGACTACCGTGCAGAATTTCGACTTTACAAGTGTTGACGTGCCCATTCTGGCGGGGATAAAACTGGTGAAAGGCGATTTCTTCAACATCAGGGCAATGGGAGGCCCCATTTTCGGGTTTATCACTTCGGGTGATGTGGAGACCTCGCCCCGGCCTACTGCCGACTATTTTAACGACCATTTCTATGGATGGCAGTATGGGGTGGGGGTGGACCTCTGGTTTGTGACCCTCGATGCCCGGGTGGAAAAAAGCCGCAACAGCGTCTATTCCTCCAGCGACTTCTCCGCCCGCAACACCCTTTTCCTCATCTCAGCAGGCATAAAGATTTTCTGATCCGCCGGTAAGAATACCCTGGCAGGTGCTTAGGAGAGTTTCCGTTTGTAGTCTTCGTAGCCGAAGCGGCGGACCAGTTCGAAATCTCCGTTGCTGCGGAGGATACCAATGGAGGGGTGGTTGACGCCGTTGAAGAAGTTGGTCTTGACCATGGTATAGTGGATCATGTCCTCAAAGATGATCCGGTCGCCAGCCGTCAATTCCGTGTCGAAGGACCAGGAGCCGTAAAAGTCACCGCTCAGGCAGGAGTTGCCTCCCATGCGGTAGGTGGGTTTCCCGGGCACCGGAGTGGAGGAAGCCCCGGTAATCACAGGCTGGTAGGGCATTTCCAGGCAGTCTGGCATATGGGCGGCAAAGGAGACATCGAGCATGGCTGTACTGACGCCCTGGTTTTCGACCACATCGAGTACCGTGGAGACCAGTACGCCGGTTTGCCAGGCGAATGCCGACCCCGGTTCCAGGATGATATGTTTCCCGTGTCGTTTCCGGAAATCCTTCAGCAGGTCGATCAGTTTTTCAACATCATAGCCCTGGCGGGTCATCAGATGGCCTCCTCCCATATTGATCCATTTGACCTGGGGGATATAAGGGCCGAAGTGTTTTTCGAAGGCCACCAGGGTCTTCTCCAGGTCGTCGGCTCCCGACTCGCAGAGGGTGTGAAAATGAAGTCCTTCCACCTCCGGGGGCAATACCGGGGGCAGTTGAGCCGCCAGGATGCCCAGGCGTGATCCGGGAGAGCAGGCATTGTAAATGAGGGGTTGCACCTCCGAAAATTCGGGGTTCACGCGCAGTCCCACGGAGATCTTCCGGGGGAAAGCCCTCACTTCTCCGATATGGCGTTCTAACTGGGCCATGGAATTGAAAACTACATGGCTGCTATAGGACAGTATCTCCGGGAAATCAGAAGGGGTATAGGCTGGTGCGTAGGTGTGGGCGGGGACTTTCATCTCCTCGAAGCAAAGACGGGCCTCATTCAGGGAACTCGCCGAGGCCCCGGTGACCACCTCCCGTAATACCGGGAAAACACTCCACATCGAAAACCCCTTGAAAGCGGGGATGATCTCCACGCCTGTCTCCCGCATGACCCGGCCGATCAGGGCCAGGTTGTTCCGGAGCTTCTCCTCTTCTATCACAAAGCAGGGAGAGGGGACAAGCCTGAATCTTTCTGGCATCAGCTCAGGTTATTAAGTTGATCCACAATTTTGGAGGCCACGGCCGGGTTGGCGGGCACCAGCGGCAGGCGGAGGACATTCTCAATCCACCCGAGGTGGTGAAGCATCGTTTTGACCCCCGCGGGATTCCCATCGTCGAACTGGAGTCGGAAGAGCTCGATCAGTTCAAAGTGAAGCCTGCGGGCCTCTTCATAACGGCCGGCCATGGCATGATGGATCAGGTCGCTCACTTTCCGGGGCAGGGCATTGGCAATCACCGAGATGATTCCTTCCCCGCCGATAGAGAGGATGGGCAGGGCCAGGACGTCATCGCCCGAAATCAGTTTGAAGCGCGGGGGGGTATATTTGATGATGCGGGTGATCTGGGAGAGGATGCCGCTGGCTTCCTTGATGGCGACGATGTTGTCGCAGGCTTCGGCCAGCCTGATCACCGTCTCTGCCTCCAGGTTAACGCCCGTGCGCGTGGGTACATTATAGAGAATCAGGGGCAGGGGAGAGAGAAGGGCCAGCTCGCGATAATGGCGGAAGAGCCCTTCCTGGTTGGGTTTATTGTAAAAGGGGGTGACCACCAGTAAAGCACTCACCCCTGTAGGGTCGAAGTGCTCCATCTTGCGGATCATGGCGGCGGTGTCGTTGCCACCCATCCCTACCACGACCGGCACCCGGCCCGCGACCTGTTCCAGAATCAATCGCACGACCTGTTGTTTCTCCTCTTCGGTCAGGGTGGAGGTCTCGGCGGTGGTTCCCAGAGCGACCAGGAAATCCATGCCTCCCTTGATCTGATGGTCGACGAGGGCGGCCAGCGCCTGCTCATCCACGGAGAAATCCTGTCTGAAGGGAGTGATCAGTGCCACACCGGCACCGGTGAAATCAAAATTCATATTCATTGGGCAAATTTCTGTAAATAAAGGAGGGTTTGTTCGGCCAGAAAAAGCGAATCCGGCTGCTTGGAGACATCGATGTCCAGATCCAGAAAACCCCGTTTATCCCTGTCCCAGCCTATTTTCAGAGTAGCCATGGAAAGGGAGGTGATCACCTCCAAAGGATAACAGGGGTGGACCGTGAGGTTGACCAGAACCTCGAAATCCGAGGCAATGAAGGTGTCGATGATCCCGCTGGCCGGAAATCCCAGCCAGTTGAAATCCTTTTTATTGATCACGTTGGAGTCGCTGTTGTTGCCCGTTTCCGAGAAGCAGAGATGCCTGACGATAACGGAGCGGCTGCGGAACTGTTCCTGAAGGTAACTGAAAGCCCTCTGGTCATTCTCATGCCAGAGGAGGCCCACTTTTTTGACTTGTTCCAGCCGGATGATCCGGGGCTGCCGTTTCACGAGCCCCACCTTGCGGGCCAATTGCTTTCTGCTGATTATCTCTTTCCAATTCATCAGGTGGGCAAAATTAATAAAAGAATGACAGGATGACCGGGGTGGTCATTTTAACATCAGGAGAAACTCCTCTTCACTGAGGATGGGGATGCGCAGTTGGTGGGCCTTTTCCAGTTTGGCGGGACCCATATTCTCACCCGCCAGGAGGAAGGAGGTGCTTTTGGAAAGAGATCCTGCATTTTTGCCTCCGTTCTGAAGGATCAGGGCTTTGAGTTCATCGCGGCTGTGGAGGGTAAATGTGCCTGAGATGACGATGGTTTTCCCCGACAGCTTATCGCTTTGCGGGGCCAGGTGGGTGGTATCCATAGCGAACTGCAGGCCTTTGTCCCTCAGACGGCTGATGATGTCCAGATGGCGGGGCTGGCGGAAATAGTCGGCCACGCTGGCGGCAATACGATCGCCGATTTCGGGGATGGCCGTCAGCACTTCGGAGGGCATGGCCATGAGCCGGTCGATATCGCCGGCCGCCTGGGCCAGGATACGGGCCACCGTCTCTCCCACATAGCGGATCCCCAGGGCATACAGTACCCGGGAAAAGGGAACCTCCCGCGAGTTCTCCAGGCTTTTAAGGATCCTGGCGGCCGATTTCTCGCCCATTCTCTCGAGGGGGACCAGTTGGTGCGCCTGCAGGTCATAGAGGTCGGCCACTTGTCTGACCAGGCCGTTCTCATAGAGCAAAGCCACGGTTTCACTGCCGATACCTTCGATATTCATCGCCTTGCGGCTGATGAAGTGTTCTATCTTACCCCTGATTTGGGGAGGGCAGCCGGTATCGTTGGGGCAGTACCAGGCGGCTTCGCCCTCGCTGCGCACCAGGGGGGTGCCACATTCAGGGCAATGGCTGATGAACGTGACCGGCCGGGCCATGGGATGGCGCCGGGTGAGGTCTACCCCGGTAATCTTGGGGATGATCTCTCCGCCTTTCTCGACCGTCACGCTGTCGCCCAGGTGAAGATCCAGTCCGGCAATGATGTCGGCATTATGGAGCGAGGCCCTTTTGACGCGGGTCCCTGCCAGCAACACCGGCTCCAGGTTGGCCACAGGGGTGACGGCACCTGTGCGCCCCACCTGATAATCGATGGAGAGCAGGGTCGTGGAGGCCTCCTCGGCCCTGAACTTATAGGCCACAGCCCATCGGGGCGACTTGGCCGTAAATCCCAGCATCTCCTGTTGCGTGAGCGCGTTGACCTTGATGACCACCCCATCGGTAGCCACAGGAAGGTCAAACCGCTCTTGTTCCCAGCGCGTAAGAAAAGCCTTCACTTCTTCCAGCGAACGGCATACGGCGATATGTTCTGAGATTTTAAACCCCATCTGGCGGGCAGCCTGCAGGTTCTCCCAATGGCTGGTTTTTCCGGGCAGGGGCTCCGCGACCATATAAAACCAGGCGTCCAGTTTCCGGGAAGCCACAATGGAGGGATCCAGGAGCTTGAGAGTGCCGGCGGCGGCATTCCGCGGGTTGGCCAGGGGAGGCTCCCCAATCTCCTCACGCTGCTGGTTGAGCTCTTCAAAAACCCGGAAGGGGAGCACGATCTCCCCCCTGATGGCAAAACGGGAAGGGACCACCCCGCCACGGAGCCGCAGCGGAATGGAAGCTATCGTCTTTACATTAACGGTCACATCATCCCCGCTCTCCCCGTCGCCCCGCGTCAGGGCCTGCGTGAGTACCCCGTTTTCGTAGACCAGGGAGATCGAGGTGCCGTCAAATTTGAGCTCGCAGACATATTCCACATCGGTCTCCAGCTCTTTCCTGACCCGCTGGTCAAAATCGGCCAGTTCCTCAAAGGAATAGACATTCGAGAGGGAGAGCATGGGCAGGGCATGACGCACCTGTGTGAATCCTTCGCTTTTATCGCTCCCCACACGGCGGGTGGGGGAGGCCGGATCATCAAAGCAGGGAAAGGCCCGCTCCAGCCGCTCCAGCTCCTTCATCATCATGTCAAAGGTATAGTCGGAAATCACCGGCTCGGAAAGCACATAATAACGGTAGTTGTGGTCCTCCAGCTCCCTGCGCAGGGTTTCAATTCTGGCCCCGGCTTCCGCAGGGGTAAGAGGAAGCTCTTCTCCGGCAGGAGCTCCAGTCTCCCCTCTTGCAGGGGGCATTCCGGTATCTTCAGGATTCATTCCGCAGGTATTCTTAATTCATCACGAAATTAAGGCGAAACGGAAACAATGCAAAATAAATATTTCAAAGTTTCCCCGCAGGAGGTTGGCCAGCTCATCAGCTTTGGTTACCTTTGTGGCCGAAACTGGTTCATATCCATCATGAGTAATAGGGAATCCGGTGCGAATCCGGAGCTGTACCCGCAGCTGTAAACTCCTTAAGGCACTGCAATAAGCCACTGTTCCGGTCTACCGGGGCGGGAAGGCGCAGAAGAGCCGGAGTAAGCCAGAAGACCTGCCGTTTTGTATTTATGCTTTCGGGAATAAAAGCGAAGGTTTCCCAGCCTGCGTTTTATTTCCCCGTCTTGTGCCTTAACAATAGGGGAATGAAAAGAGTATTGACATTTGTTGCGTTTTTGCTGTTGGGTCATATCATGACGGCACAGCAGAACAGAGCCACGCGGATGCTGGGGTACTATCCCGCCCCCGGGCAGTTCATCAACAACGCCCTGCTGGGCACTCCCGCCGCTGCAGTACGCATCACCACCGCTGATATTTCACAGCTCTCCCTGGTCTCCCTGGGCTCCTTCGGGGGATCGCTGGTGCTGGGGTTTGAGAAACCGGTCTACAACGATCCCTCCAATCCTTATGGCATTGATTTCTCAATTTTCGGCAATGCCTTTGATGGATCTTCGGAACCGGGAGTGGTATGGGTCATGAAAGATGAGAACGGCAACGGGCTGCCCGACGACACCTGGTATGAACTGGCCGGCAGCGCCTCCTTTCATCCTCAGGTGAGGCGGCAGGTCAGGGTGACCTGGACCCCCCTGGCTGACGGTTCCATAAGCTGGAGCGATGGTCGCCTGACCGTTGTGCGTCCAAAAAACAGTTTCCACACTCAGCCCTACTACCCGCAACCCGAGTTCTTCCCCGCATATCCGCGCGATGCGGTGACCCTCACGGGAACCCTTCTGCCCCTGCTTCCCTTCGAAGAATACGGCGTCATCAAAAATGCCACACCAGGGTTCGGCTATGCCGACAGCCATGCCTGGAACCGCTATGGCGACCTCTCTGATCCTGACAACCCCTACACCCCGGAGATCACCGAAGGGGCCGGCGGTGACCCAATGGATATCGCCTGGGCCATCGACACCACCGGAAAATATGTGTTCCTCGACCGGATCGATTTTGTGAAAATTGTCACCGGAGTGCTGGCGGAAAGTCCCCTCCTGGGAGAAATCAGTCCGGAGATTGCCGCCGTGGTCGCCACTACGCCCTCCCAAAAGCAGGGCAGAGATCAGATGACCGTGATTCATCCCCATCCCGGGGTTCTTATGATGGGGGACAGCCTGGCCCTGTATGCCGCTTTTTTCCGCCAGGGACAGATCACCGGAGCCGGGATTTCTTTTACAGGCCTGGGGGAGGGAGCCGGATTGATTACCCCGGATGGGCATTTCAGGGCCCTGCGGGGCGGCGAGTTCACCCTGGAGGCCCGTGTGGAAGGAGAAACTGATGCTTCCGCGCAAACCAGAGTGGTCGTCAGGGCTCCTGATTCGCTCTGGTGCCGCCCTCAGGTCTCTTCGCTGACATGCGGGGAGACGCTGACTTTCACGCCCGTTCTCACCGACCAGTATGGTCAGGAGATCATCGGCACCGGATGGGGGGCGACCACCGGTGACCCACAGATGGTGGCGGTGACGCCCGCCGGAGAAGGCTTTCAGGTGACCGCCCTCCAGCCGGGAACGACCCTCCTGACCCTCACCTCCTCCCGCTTTAAAGGCTTCAGCCGTTCCTTTCCTCTGACCGTGAAGCGTGCACCCGACGCCGTCAGAGTCTTTGCCACCGCCCTGACTTCCACCGAAAACCTCCTCCCCGCTCAGTGGATGACCGTCACCGCCCACTCGGTCAACGACCGGGTGGAAAACCGGAGGGGGGACTATTCCCAGCCCTCTTTTATCTCCCTGGCCCAGGTCGCCTCAGCGATCCTCACCCGCGCCGGCGTCTCCTTCCTCTTCCGTGATGAAGATCCGGCCTCCCGGGGCCTATACCTCTATTCCGCAGAAAAAGAGGGACAATTTACCTATGGGTGGGGCGGCAAAAAAGAACCCCTGGCGTTTGCCCGCGGATGGATCTTCCGCAAAAACCACCTCCACCTGATCAATAACTGGAACCTTCATAACGTCGCAGATGGGGATACCCTCATTTTATATCATGAAGATAATATTCAGGAAGAATGGCGGTTACCACTTCTTACTTCAATGCCCTCTGAAGCCAGGAAGGGCGATGCACTGCAGATCACGGTGGCAGAGGTCACCTGTAGTCTGACAGAGGAAGGCGCCATTCTTGAAAAAGAGTTACATCCACTGGGCAATCAGACGGTTTCCTTCGCAGAGGGGGCCAAGAGCGGGGCTTTCACTGATCAGCAGGGATCGGTCACGGTTGTGGTTCCCTCGGAACCCCCGCTTTTGCTCAGGTCAGGGGTCAATGCGGTCCTTATCACACCCGCCACAGCGACGCAGGCAGGGTTCCCCTCAGGAGGCATGATGAAGCTGTGGCCCAATCCTGTGGCTGACGGCTTTCACCTGCATACGGGGCATGGCGGGGAAGCTACGGTCACCCTCCGCGATGTGTCGGGAAGACTCCTGCAGGTGTTGACGGTCGCTGGGCCTGAGACCTGGATTCCGGCAGGCCATCTCTCTCCCGGAATTTACCTGGTGGAGATCAGGAGCGGCGAAAACCTGGACCAGTCCAAAATTCTTAAGTTATGAAGCGCGGGATTTTGCTGTGGTGTCAGCTTTTTCTCTCCTTGTATCTCCAGGCCCAGACGGTCAGCGACACGCTCCAAATCGGTGAAGTGGAGGTTTTTGGTCGTCGGCGGGCGGCGGAAAGCGGGATGAAGGTATCACGCCCCGACAGTATGGCCATGGCCGCACAACTAACGACTTCTCTGGCCGACCTCCTGACTCAGCATACCCCTGTCTTCATCAAGAGTTATGGCCGTGGTTCCCAGGCTACGGCCAGCTTCCGGGGGACCTCGGCCTCCCACACCCAGTTGCTCTGGAACGGGATGAACCTCAACTCACCCATGGCCGGCATGGCGGACCTCTCGCTGCTGCCTGTTTTCTTTGTCGATGAAGTGACCCTTCTGCATGGGGGCAGTTCTCTGAGTACCGGGTCGGGAGCTCTGGGTGGGGCCATCCATCTTGAGAACAAGCCTTCGTGGGACGGCAGAGAGAGGGTGACCGCCATTGCCGAAAACGGCTCCTTCGGCGCATGGCGGCTGATGGGGGCGGTCAGAGGGGGAACCCCCCGGTGGCAGTCGGTGACCAGGATATACCATGATGCCTCCCGTAATAACTTTCCCTTTTACAATGTGGGCATCATCCCCTTCAGAAGAGATACCCTCGACCACGGTGATTACCACAGAAATGGGGTGATGCAGGAGTTTTACCTCCGGACACCCGGGGAGGTGACAGCCGCCCTCAGGGGATGGTTCCAGCAGGGGGAACGCAACCTGCCCCAATTGATGTCCTATGAGGGCGGAGAACGCGAGGAGTTCCAGAAAGACCACCAGTGGAGAGTGCAACTGGAGGTAAAGAAATACGCTCCGGGCCTTTCCCTGAGTTTCAGCAGCGGGCTCAATCGTTCCAGAATGTCCTATTTCAGGAAAGTCATCACTGCCGGATGGGTGACCGATGATGCCCTGAATCGGGAGCTGAGTTGGCACAATATGCTGAAAATCAATAAAGAATTAACCTCCCGGCTCTCTTTTGCCGGTAGTCTGGAAGCCGTCACTCACCAGGTAAAGGCCTCCAATCAGGCCCGTGATGAAGGGTACGACCAAAGGAGAAACGAGGGAGGCCTGTTGCTCCATTTCACCTACCGGCCCTCTTCGCGGAGTGCTTTTTTCCTGCTCAACCGCACCGAGACCTGGGATGGCCAGTGGAGGGTTCTGATTCCTGCGGCGGGGGCCGAATGGAAGGTGAGCCGGCACCGCCAGGCGTGGCTCAAAGCCAACTTCACCGGCAACTACCACAAACCCTCCATGAACGACCTCTATTGGATTCCGGGTGGAAATCCCGGCCTCCTGCCCGAAAAAGGGGTCACGGGCGAGATCTCCTGGGCTTCTGCCTGCCAGGGGCAACGCTGGAACTGGCGGCATGAACTGTCGTTTTACCTTTCCGGAATCAACGACTGGATCATCTGGCAGCCGGCGGCCAATGGTGCATGGTACTGGGAAGCCGACAACCTCAGGGATGTGCTCTCACGTGGTCTGGAATATGACTTTAATTCCACCTTCAAACACAGGAACTATACCTTCACTATTTCAGGGAATTATGCCCTCACCCACACCACCAACCGGAATGGGGTCAGCACCGCCGACCGCTCCCGGGGAAAACAACTGATTTATATTCCCCTTCATTCAGGCCATCTCCATGCCATGGCCTCCAGCGATAAATGGTCCCTCCTGGCCGACCTGGGCTATACCGGCCGCAGGTATACCAGCTCTTCCAATGAATGGAGCTACTTCGAGAGCAGGCTGAATCCTTTCTGGCTGATGGACCTGTCTCTTATAAAACATTTTAATACAAGACATCTTGATATCGGAGTGAAAGCAAAAGTTGAAAACCTGTTGGATGCCAACTATCAGCAGGTGCTATGGCGGCCCATGCCAGGACGCCACTATTCCCTTACCCTTTCAGCAGCCCTTCAGCCATGAGAAACACCTGGATGCTGCTGGTGGGGCTTCTGTTGCTCCTATGGGGTTGCGAGGAGCTTCCCGTAGAGGTGGTCTACCGTTCCCTGGAAGGGAAGAATGGCGTTTACATCGCCTGTGAGGGTAATTTCATGTATGGCAACGGTTCCCTTTCCTTCTATGACCGGGAGCGCGGCGAGGTTTACAATCAGCTCTTTTTTGCCCGGAATCATGCTCCTCTGGGCGATGTGCCCCAGTCGTTGTATAGCGACGGCCGATCACTCTTCATCGTGGTCAACAATTCAGGGAAGGTGGTCGCCCTGGATCCGGTGACGCTGCAATTCAAAGGAGCTGTGACGGGGCTCACCTCACCACGCTATATTCAATTGATCAACGATACTACCGCATGGATCAGTGATTTATATGCTGGGGGAATAACCGTTTTTAATCCTCTGACGTTTCACAAGCGGGGTTTTATCCCCCTTCCCGGGGGCTATCCCGGGGGAGCCGGTCATCCTACGGAGCAGTTTGCCCGGGTGGGCGATGAGATATTTGTCACCTGCTGGGCCCGTGATAATAAGGTGATGCTCCTCGATGGCGTGAGTGCCATGGTGGTGGATTCAGTGACCGTGCCGGCCCAGCCGGGAGCAATCGTCGCCGATGCCCGCTCCCGTTTATGGGTGATCACAGGGGGGAGCTATGCCCGCCAGGAGGAACCGGCTGAAGAGCCGGCCCTGGTCCGGATCGACCCGGTGACCCGCACCGTGGAGCAGATCTTCCGCTGGAAGGGCAGCAGCGACAAACCTGGCGACCTCCACCTCTCTCAGGCAGGCGACTCCCTTTACATCCTTTCCGGTGACCTCTACAAAATGAGCATCCTCGACCGGAAGTTTCCCCCGGAACCCCTGATCCGCTCGGGCCAGCGCACTTTTTACAGCGCAGGCATAGACCCCCGCTCAGGCGAGATCTACCTGGCCGATGCCATCGATTATGCCCAGAATGGAATGGTCTACCGCTTTTCACCAGGGGGACTGCTCACCGACAGCTTCAGGGTGGGCATCAACCCGGGGGACTTCCTCTTCAGGTAGGAAAAAAGTTTAATTGAGATTATATATTAATTTATAATAAATATAGTTATGCAAAAATTTTATCTTTTCTTGTTGATGTGGATTTCAGGGATTTCTGTCTTAGCGCAGACGCCTGTTCATTTTGAAGATGTCATACTTCCGGCTTCGGGAGTATGGAACGGTGCCGACGGGAGCGGTTATTTCCGCAGCGGGGGAATGACCTTCCACAACAGTTATGACAACGAATGGAAAAGCTGGAGCGGTTTTGCCTGTTCCAATCATAAGGATACCACGACAGCAGGATACGCCAATCAATACAGTGCGGCAGCAGGGGGGGGATATGGTGGCTCCGGCAATTTCGCCGTGGCCTATGATTTCGGCAATGTGAAGATTACGCCTGCCCAACCCACCCGGTTTTCGGGCATGTACCTTACCAATTCCACCTATGCCTATCTCACGATGCGTGACGGCAACAGCTGGGCTAAGAAGTTCGGCGGTGCCACAGGCAATGATCCTGACTATTTCCGGGTCAATATCATAGGTATCGGCACGGGGGGTGACACGACCGGGACTGTCGTCTTTTATCTGGCCGACTACCGTGACCAGGATCCCAGGAAGGATTACCTGGTGAAGGAGTGGACCTGGGTTCCCCTCGATGTGCTGGGAGAGGTCGCCATGCTTCGTTTCGCCCTGGAATCGTCAGATACGGGCTCCTATGGGATGAATACCCCGGGCTATTTCTGCATGGATAACATCAACGACAGGGCACTTCCCGCTGCCACCCTCTCCGGTGGCGTTCTGACGGAGGTCTACCCCAATCCCTTTACTACTTCCTTTTTTATCAGCCAACTCCATGGCCCCATGGAATTGGTCGGGGAGGTAAGCCTGACCGATGCTACCGGGCGAAGCTGGCCCGTGGAACTTCATCCTGAGGGAACCCGGATCAGGGTTACCCCTTCGGCGCAGATGCCCTCGGGTATGGCCATCCTCCGATTCCAAACGAAATCAAATCACCCGACGTTCAAAATATTCAGGTCAGGGAAACCCTGATTTTTGTCATAAAAAACAGACTCTTATTGTAGAGAAAACAGCCTGAAACGGTTCTCATTGCTACAATTGGGAGAAAATGGGATTCTTTTATTGCAAACGTTTGTTAAATCTCTGTTATCAATGAAAATGACAGCCCCGGGGATTTACTTTGAGAAACAAAAGCACTTAATTTGCACAATTAAAAATTTAAAAATGGAGATTCAGAAGAATATGATGGTTACGGTCACCTATGATCTTATGATCGATGACCATGAAGGAGAAATGATAGAGCAGGCTACCGCCGACCGGCCGTTAAAGTTCCTGTATGGGGCGGGCATGATGCTTCCCAAGTTTGAGGAGGGGCTGTCAGGCCTGAAGAGCGGAGATGGTTTTGAGATAGCATTGAATCATCTCGACGCTTATGGAGCGGTCAATGAGGATGCTGTGGTAGATCTGCCAAAAGATATTTTTATCGTGAATGGGCAGTTTGATCCTGAGTTCATCAAGGTAGGGAATTCTATTCCCATGATGAGTGGTGATGGTCAGCGCCTGAATGGTATTGTTCTGGAGGTGGCTGATAACAGTGTCAGGATGGATTTCAACCACCCGCTGGCGGGAGAAGATCTCTATTTCCGCGGTCAGGTTGTGGACGTTAGACCGGCCACTGACCAGGAGATTGTGGAGACCCTCTCAGGAGGGTGCGGCGGCGGGTGCAGCTCGGGTGGCTGTAGTTCCGGTTGTTGCGGTGACGAGGGTGATAGCTGCGGCGACGGCTGCGGATCGGGTTGCGGTTGCTGATTCATTCATTTGAATAACAGACAATTATGAATACCTTCGGAAGGATCTTCAGGTTAACCTCTTTTGGAGAATCGCACGGACGGGCGATTGGAGGGGTTATTGACGGTTGTCCTCCCGGAGTGGAAATAGATCTTGATTATATACAAGGCGAACTGGACCGTCGCCGTCCTGGCCAGTCCAGCCTTACCACCCAGCGGAAGGAGGGGGACCGGGTAGAGTTTCTCTCTGGTATTTTTGAGGGGAAGAGCCTGGGGACGCCTATTGGTTTTCTGGTGTATAACCAGGACCACCGGTCGGGTGATTATGATGCGCTGCGTGATGTTTTCCGTCCCTCCCATGCCGACTACACCTGGCAGCAGAAATACGGCACCCGTGATCACCGGGGGGGAGGGCGTTCTTCAGCGCGGGAGACGATTGCCCGGGTGGTGGCAGGGGCCATTGCCCGGCTGGTGCTCATAAAGCAAGGAGTGCAGGTGCAGGCCTATGTCTCCCGGATCCACGGGGTGGAAGTCCCGCACTCCTACAAAGAGCTGGACCTGTCACTGACTGATCGCAGTCTGGTGCGGTGCCCCCATCCCGAGAGTTCAGCCCGCATGATCGCCCTGATAGAAGAGGCCGCACGTCACCACGACACCGTTGGGGGCGTGATCACCGGTGTGATCACCGGCGTACCCCCCGGATGGGGAGAACCCGTCTTCAACAAGCTCCATGCCGACATGGGGTTCGCCATGCTGGGTATTAACGCGGTCAAAGGTTTCGATTACGGCTCCGGCTTCGAAGGAACCCGCCTATATGGCTCGGAACATAACGACATTTTTATACCCGGAGAAAAAGGTGTACGCACCCTCACCAACCATTCAGGTGGAATACAGGGTGGCATCTCCAATGGAGAAGATATCTGTTTCAGGGTAGCTTTCAAACCGGTGGCCACCCTGCTCAGGGAACAGTCCACTGTTAATACTGCTTATCAACCCGTTACCATACACCCTGAAGGAAGACATGACCCCTGTGTTCTGCCAAGGGCCGTCCCCATCGTAGAAGCGATGGCTGCCCTGGTTCTGGCCGACCACTATTTAATGCAAAACCTTTATATTTAACTGAAGATGCCTAGAAAAAAGAGAGAACGCAAGATGCTGATGCCCCCAGCCATTAAAGGAATGTCGGTAACCGGTGTACGTGGAAGAAAATCGAATCAGGTTTTTCTTCTGCTCGAAGAGTACGAGACCATCCGGCTTCTGGATTACCAGATGCTCAATCAGGAGCAGGCTGCTGTTCTGATGCAGGTGTCGCGCCCCACGCTGACCCGTATTTATGAGGAAGCCCGGCGTAAGGTGGCATCCGCCTTCGTCGAAGGCCGCGATATTGTCGTTCGCGGAGGTAAGGTCTCCTTCGAGGAAGAGTGGTACGCCTGCACCAACTGCAAACAGCGCTTCCACCACCAGGGTGACGAAAACCCCATCTGTCCGGCCTGCGGTTCCAAAGAGAGCGAGTCCCTCAACGAGCAGTTTATTACTGAACCAGCCTGAAAAAACTGGGAATCCGGAATAGCGCGATTCGAACCAGCCTAATTCCGGATAGTCTCTGTAAGTAAATCCATTGGAGAGCTTTGTGATTAACCTGTGGAAGGTTCCTCAGGATAGAATCCTTATGGGCTTATGTGAAGCTCCTTGGGGTAAGGTTTTTTCTTGATCAGGGGGAGATTCGCTTGGGCTGGGGATTCTTGTGGCTTCCGGGAAGTGATTCCAGGATCGGAGAGGTTCCGTTTTGAATTTCCGGGGCTCTTTTTATCTTTGTGTTTTTACTCAAAACACGGAAGAATATGGAAGAGTTGACTGTTGGCAGCAGGGTGGAGCATCCCAGGTATGGACAGGGTATCATATCGCGGGTGAACCTGGCGGCTTATGAGGTCTATTTTGAAAAAGGAGGCCGGGTGGAAATCACCAAGCGGAATCCCGATCTTACCCTGCTGGAACTCAAGGAGGAGACCCGGCCCCGCAATATGTTGACCCTGGCCGAAGTGGAGGCGGTATTGTCCTCGCTTCTGGAAAGGTTCAACGGGGTGACTGCGGCAGTGCCGTTGGGTGATAAATGGAAGGGGGGAACCATGATCCTCAAACCCGGAAACAACGCCCTGGCGCCCAAAGAGATTCCTATTGAGACTTTTTTTCACAAGATAGTCATGCTGCGTGACCGGCTCCGGGTGCTCGAGCAGAATATCAACGCCCATGCTCTCCTCACCGACGAGGAGAAGGTGAATCTTCAGCAATACATCACGCGGATCTATGGGTCGTTGACCACATTCAATGTTTTGTTTGCCGGAAAAGAAGATTATTTCGTTGGGTCAAAATCAGAATAGGGTTATGAAAAAATTGTTGGTAATGGTCATGATGGTCATAGCCGGGACGGGCGGAGCGCAGGAGCACATCCTGAAGGTATGGCCGGCGGGGGCTCCCGACAGCAACGGGATGACCCTTCCGGAGGAGCAGTTCGACGGTGTACGGGTGCGGAATGTCTCTGAGGCGGAGATCTATGTTTTCCTGCCCCGGCAGGAGAATAACAGCGGCGTGGCCCTTGTTATTTGTCCGGGTGGTGGTTATGCCATGGAAGCCATGGACCATGAAGGTTATGACCTGGCGCGGTGGCTGGCAGAGCGGGGTGTGGCTGGTATTGTACTGAAGTACAGGCTGCCCTATGGTCATTCGGCGATTCCTTCGGGCGATGTACGTCAGGCGCTGCGACTGGTGCGTCATCATGCAACAGAGTGGGGGATCGACCCGGCGCGGGTCGGCCTCGCCGGTTCTTCAGCTGGAGGTCACCTGGCGGCTACGGTGGGGACCCGCTTCGACAGGGGTAATACTGCTGCTGCCGATCCTGTGGGACGCCTGAGCTGCCGCCCTGATTTCATGCTCCTGCTCTACCCGGTGATCACCATGAATGAGGAGTTCACCCATCAGGGATCACGCCATAACCTTCTGGGAGAGCATCCTGGACCGGAACTCATCCGTCAATTTTCCAATGAGTTGCATGTGACGGGTGACACCCCGCCTACCTTCCTGGTGCTTGCCGATGACGACAAGGGGGTCCTCCCCCGCAATGCGGTGGAGTTTTATTCTGCCCTTAAACAGAACGGGGTGGCTGGCGAAATGCATATTTTTGCACGTGGAGGCCATGGCTTCGGCATGAAGAAAAAAAACCTGCCCGTGGACCAGTGGCCGGAGCTCTTCCTGACCTGGCTCAGGGAAAGCACCATTCTTAAATAAGGGTTACGCCGTGAGCACGACCCATCCCACGGAAGTCTTCCGTTTTTGCCCGCGTTGTGGTTCGAGCCATTTTCCGGCTGTCAGTAACCGCTCTTTCTGCTGTGAGGGCTGTGGGTTCCATTTTTTCATCAATGCATCGGCGGCCGTGGCTGCCTTGATCTTTGATGCCAGCGGCCGTCTGCTGGTGACCCGCAGGGCCATCGATCCCGACAAGGGAAAACTGGACCTTCCCGGAGGATTCATCGATCCGGGAGAGAGTGCCGAGGAGGCCCTTCGGCGTGAGCTGGCGGAAGAACTGGGCCTTGAGGTCATCAAAATGCAATATCTGGCCTCTGCGGCCAACCGTTATCTCTTTTCCGGATTGACGGTCTTCACTACCGATCTGGCGTTCAGGGTCGACGCTGATATCCCTGTTGGGATGAGCGCTTCCGATGATATCAGCGGCTTTGAATGGGTCGACCCACGGGAGGTAGATCCTGCGGAGGTGCCTGCTCCATCCATACGTTATTTCATCAAGGAAGTGGCGCTACATGAAGGCTTATAACCCCCAGGTGCTGGCCTCCCTGCGGAGGGCCATGCATTGCCGGCACCTCGACGCCCTGCATATCTCGGGCACCGATCCCCACATGAGTGAATACCTCTGTGACCATTGGCAGGTCCGCCGATGGGTCTCGGGTTTCACGGGTTCCTACGGAGAGGTGGTGGTCACCATGGAGGAGGCCATCCTCTGGACCGACACCCGTTATTTTCTGCAGGCGGAGGCAGAACTGGCCGGGAGTGGTTTCAGGATGCTTCCGCTACGGGTTCCCCAGGCGGTGGGGGTGGAACAGTGGCTGTCCGGTCATCTGCCTGCGGGCAGCCGGGTGGGTTTTGACCCCTATACCCTGCCGCTGGGAAGCTACCGGGCCCTTCTGGAGCTGCTCACGCCACGGAAGATTACCCTGGTGCCGGTGCCGGAACTGATCGGAGAAGTATGGTCCACCAGACCCCCTCTTCCTGCGACCCCCCTCTTCGAAATGGAGACCGCGCTGGCCGGGGCTACGCGCTCTGACAAACGCGCCGCGATCGTCGATACCCTGGCCCGCCATGATGCCTCTGCCACTGTCATCACCTCCCTCTCTGAACTGGCCTGGTGCTTTAACCTGCGGGGCGATGATATCCCTTACAATCCGGTCTTCCTGGGCTACGGACTCATCGGTTCCGGCTTCCACCATCTCTTCGTACAACCGGGAACCCTCCCTGCCTCCCTGGAGGCCAAGCTGTTGGAAGAGGGAATAACCCTTGCCGGCTACGCCGGTTTCATGAACTTTCTTGGCATGCTCAGGGAGATGACCGTGCTTATCGATCCGGCGTCGGCCAGTTGCGGTATCTTCATGGCCCTCAGGGAGCAGTGCCGGGTGGTGGAAGCCCCCTCTCCTGTGGAGATATTTAAGGCCATCAAGAACAACACGGAGCTGAAGGGCTTCAGAGAGAGCATGCAACGCGACGGGGTGGCCCTGGTGGCTTTCCTCCATTGGCTCAGCCGGCATACCGGTGATCCCGGGGTCACCGAATATACGGTGGGGCGGCATCTGGCTGCCTTCAGGGCAAAACAACCCGGGTTCAGAGGGGAGAGCTTTAAACCGATCATCGGCTACCGAGAACATGGCGCTGTCGTTCATCTTACGGTCGATCAGGAGAATGCCCTGCCGCTGGAAAAGAATGGGGTGTTGCTCTTCGACTCGGGAGGGCAGTACCTTGCGGGCACCACTGACATCACCAGAACAGTAGCCCTGGGTGCGGTCACTCCGCAACAGAAACGCGACTTCACCCTGGTGCTGAAAGGAGTGATCGCCCTCACCGAGGCGGTTTTCCCTGAGGGAACGCGGGGCATCCATCTCGATATCCTGGCCCGCAGGGCCATGTGGCAACACGGCATCGATTATGGTCATGGCACCGGCCATGGCGTCGGTCACTTCCTGAGTGTCCATGAGGGTCCTGCAGCCATCCGGCGCGAATGGAACCCGCATGAAATCAGACCCGGCATGGTCTTCTCCAACGAACCCGGAATTTACCGCACCGGAGCCTATGGCATCCGCATCGAAAACATGATGGTCTGCGTAGAAAAGGAAACCACCCCCTTCGGGAAATTCCTGGCCTTCGAAACCCTGACCCTCTGCCCCATAGATACCCGGCTGGTGGAGCTCTCCCTGCTCCTCCCGCAGGAGGTGGAATGGCTCAACCGCTATCACCGTCAGGTGAGAAAGTCATTGATGCCCTTTGTGTCTGAGGATCTGCGCCCCTTTCTGGAGGAACTGACGGCGGAAATCCACTGTTCAGGGGGCTGAATTCAGAACGCTGAAGGGTGAATTCGCAGGTTCCTGAAGCCGTAAGTAAGAAGGCATAATCGCCTGATATGGGGAGTCACGCCGGCAGCCCACAAAAAAAGCCGGTCAATACCGGCTTTTCTCTGTTTAATTTCTAATTTAAACCATTTCTATTCGTACTGAAATGATTTTCTACTTAAAATTATCTCTAGCTATAGGACCATAAAAAAGGTCAATTGTTACACCTGAAGCGCATTTTTTTGAATTTTTTATGTTTTTATTCGATAATTATGGCAGAGCAGTCGAGGAAGGAGTTGTATGACCGGGTGATCGCCTGGTTTCTGGAGCATATGCCGGTTGCGGAGACGGAGCTTCACTACCGGGATCCATTTCATCTGTTGGTGGCGGTGATCTTGTCGGCCCAGTGCACTGATAAGCGGGTGAACCAGATCACGCCGGCGCTGCTGGAGCGTTATCCTGATGCCGGGGCCATGGCGCAGGCCACCCATGAGGAGTTGTTCTCTTTCATAGGGAGTTGTTCCTATCCCAACAACAAAGCGCGTCATTTAATGGGGATGTCGCGTATGCTGGTGGAGTGGTTTGGGGGGGAAGTCCCCGGGGATGTGGAGGCATTGCAGCGGTTGCCCGGGGTGGGGCGAAAAACGGCCAATGTGGTGGCATCTGTCGTTTTTAACCAGCCAGCCATGGCCGTGGATACCCATGTTTTCAGAGTGTCGGGGAGAATCGGGCTGACGGTAGGCGCCAGGACCCCCCTGGAGACAGAAAAACAACTGGTGGAGTATATACCTGAGGCGTTGATAGGGAAGGCGCACCACTGGCTGATCCTGCATGGCAGGTATGTGTGCCTGGCGCGCAAGCCGCACTGTGGCTCATGCGGGCTTCAGGAAGTCTGCCGGTGGGAACACAAATCAGCCTATCAACAGCAGACTTAAGGCCATCACCCCCATGCCCCCCGTCACGCCATAAATGGCCAGGTGGTGTTCGCCGTACTCTTCGGCCGATGGCAGAAGCTCATCGAGCGCGATAAATACCATGATGCCTGCTACCGCCGACATCGATGCGGCAAAAATAAGTTCGAACTGGCTGCTGGAAATAAAGGGAATCAGAATAAGATAAGCCAGCAACGCCCCCACAAACTCCGATAGTCCCGAGAGAAAAGAGAGGAGAAAGGCCTTTTTCCGGTTGCCAGTGGCATAATAGACCGGCACCGATACGGCGATCCCCTCCGGAATATTGTGAATAGCAATGGCTACGGCGATGGCTACCCCCAGCGTGGGATCCTTGAGTGCCGACAGGAAAGTGGCAATTCCCTCGGGGAAGTTGTGGACCCAGATGGCCAGCGCCATGGTCAACCCCATTTTGTAGAGTTTTCGGAAATCATGGGCCCGGGTTTCATTGTCCATCGATTCCACCCCCCTCATTTCATGCGGGTTTTCGGCCGAAGGAATGAACTTGTCAATCATCGCGATCAGCAACATGCCCCCGAAAAAGGCCAGCAAGGTGTATAGGGAGCCGTTGAATTTTCCAAACTGACCGATGAAGCTCTCCCGGGCGTCGGGGAAAATCTCCACAAAAGAGATGTATATCATCACCCCGGCCGAGAAGCCCAGAGCCATAGAGAGCAGCTTGGTGTTGGTGCGTTTGGCAACAAACGCAATACCACTGCCGATGCCGGTACTGAGTCCGGCAATCAGCGTCAGCATAAAGGCAGTTAGCAGGTTTCCTGTTTCCATATCGAGGGGATAAATTTAATATAAAACCTTCAAAAAAACGGTTCCGGCTCTATGAAACCCCCTGTTTCTTCCGGCAGGGGAAGATTTTTGGGCTTGATCCCTTATTTGGAACCGATACAGTTTAATATTGGAACAAACTTTGTACCTTTGCCCTCAACATACTTGTCTAATAAAAATTTTAGCTATGGCTTACAAAATTTCAGATGAATGTATAGCATGCGGAACCTGCATCGATGAATGCCCGGTAGATGCCATCTCTGAAGGCGATATCTATGTGATTGACCCCGAACTGTGCACCGATTGTGGTTCCTGTGCTGAGGTGTGCCCAACGGAAGCAATTGCTCCGGCCGAGTAAGACCTGAGAACATAAAAAAATTCAAGCCTGTTACCCTGTGTGACGGGCTTTTTTTGTAGAATACTTTCAAAGCCCCCGCACAATAACTACATTTGCATATTAATAGTATTCACGCAATAACAGATTATGGCATTCATTACGAAGATCCTGGGGAAGATTCTGGGAAACAAATCGGAGCGCGATATATCAGAGATCTCTCCGCTGGTGGAGAAAATCAAGAAAGAGTATGACCGTGTGTCTCAACTGAGTAATGACCAGCTCAGGGAAGAGAGTTGGCGTCTGAAGGCGCTGATCAGAGAGCGGATCAAGGCAGAAGAGGAGGAGTTGGCAGCCCTCAAAGAGAAAGCCGAAGAGGTGGAGATCCAGGAGAGTGAAAAACTCTACGAGCGGATGGATAAGCTGGAGGAGAGCATCATAGCCAAAATAGAAGATACTCTGAACGAGATCCTGCCCACTGCTTTTTCCGTTGTCAAGGCTACTGCCAGCCGGTTTTTCGATAATGAGCGGGTAGTGGTCACGGCGCAGGATTATGACCGTGATCTGGCAGCGACGCGCAACAGCATCGTGATCGAAGGCGAAAAGGCGGTGTGGTTCAACAAGTGGATAGCCGGGGGGAATGAGATCACCTGGGATATGGTGCACTATGATGTGCAGTTGATCGGTGGGGTAGTCCTGCATCAGGGCAAGATCTCCGAGATGGCCACCGGTGAGGGGAAGACGCTGGTCGCCACTCTGCCAGTCTTCCTTAATGCATTGGCTGGCCGGGGCGTTCACATCGTGACCGTCAACGACTACCTCTCCAAACGCGACTCGGAATGGATGGGGCCCATCTTTGAATTTCACGGTCTTTCGGTGGACTGCATCGACAAGCACCAGCCCAATTCGGAAGCCCGCCGCAAGGCTTACAATGCCGATATTACCTATGGTACCAACAATGAATTCGGCTTTGACTACCTCCGCGATAACATGGCCATCAACCCCCAGGATCTGGTCCAGCGCAAACACCACTACGCTATCGTCGACGAGGTCGACTCGGTGCTCATTGACGATGCCCGTACCCCGCTGATTATCTCGGGGCCGGTACCCAAAGGGGAGAACCAACAGTTCGAGGAACTCAAACCTTATGTTGAAAAGCTCTTCAAGGCCCAGCGCGACCTTTTCACCACCCTCTTCAGTGAATCCAAAAGGCTCCTCACCAAGGAGAACGCTACCGAAGAGGAGAAAAAAGAGGGTGCCCTTTTACTGCTCAGGGCACACAAGGGGCTGCCCAAGAATAAAAGCCTGATTAAATTCCTCAGCGAAGAGGGGATGAAACAGATCCTGCATAAGACCGAGAATTTCTACATGCAGGACAACAATAAAAACATGCATATCGTCACCGATCCGCTCTACTTCGTGATTGAAGAGAAGCAGAATTCGGTGGAGCTGACAGAGAAGGGTATTGACCTGATATCTTCAGGGTTCGAGGATCCCTCGTTTTTCATTCTTCCCGACATGGGAGCAGGGATAGCCGAGTTGCAGAACCAGAAGCTGCCGCCTGACGAATTGGTGGAGAAGAAGGACCAATTGTTGCAGGACTATGCCGTCAAGTCGGAGCGGGTCCACACGATCAACCAGTTGTTGAAGGCTTACACCATGTTTGAGAAGGATGTGGAGTATGTGGTTCTGGAGAACAAGGTGAAGATTGTGGATGAGCAGACGGGACGTATTCTGGAGGGCCGGCGTTATTCCGACGGTTTACACCAGGCCATCGAAGCCAAGGAACGGGTAAAGGTGGAAGCAGCCACCCAGACGTTTGCCACCATCACTCTGCAGAATTATTTCAGGATGTACCACAAGCTGGCAGGGATGACAGGTACCGCGGAGACGGAAGCGGGAGAATTGTGGGATATCTACAAGCTGGAAGTGGTGGTGATACCCACCAATAGGACGGTCATCCGCAAAGACGAGGAAGATTTGGTTTTCAAGACCAAGCGGGAGAAGTACAATGCAGTGATCCAGGAGATCGAGAATCTCTTCAAGGCAGGGAGGCCGGTATTGGTAGGAACGACCTCGGTAGAGATCTCCGAGTTGCTGAGCCGGATGCTCAAGATGAAGGGCATTCACCATAACGTTCTGAATGCCAAGTTGCATGCCCGTGAGGCGGAGATTGTGGCAGAAGCGGGGCGCACGGGTATGGTGACTATTGCCACCAATATGGCTGGTCGTGGTACCGACATCAAGCTGACCCCAGAGGTGAAAGCCGCCGGCGGTCTGGCCATCATCGGCACCGAACGGCACGAGTCACGCCGTGTAGACCGCCAGTTGCGCGGCCGTTCAGGGCGCCAGGGAGACCCCGGTTCCTCCCAGTTCTTCGTCTCCCTCGAAGATGACCTGATGCGCCTCTTCGGCTCCGACCGCATCGCCGGCATCATGGACCGCCTCGGCCTCAAGGAAGGTGAGGTCATCCAGCACTCTATGATCTCCAAGTCCATCGAACGGGCCCAGAAAAAAGTCGAGGAAAACAACTTCGGCATCCGCAAAAGACTGCTCGAATACGACGACGTGATGAACTCACAACGCGAAGTGGTCTATAAGAAAAGACGTCATGCCCTCTATGGAGAACGCCTCGAGGTAGACATCCTCAACATGATGTACGATTCTGTCGAAAACCTTGTCAACGAAAACTATGGCACCGAGCAGTTCGAAGATTTCAACCTCGAGCTCATGCGTCTGCTCTCCATCGAGTCGCCCGTCACGGAAGAAGAATTCAGGCGCCTCAATCCCGAAGGAGTGACCCAGCGCATCTATCAGGTAATGATTGAGAGCTATAACCGGAAAGCCCAGAATATCGCCAAGCAGGCTTTCCCCGTGATCAAGGAGGTCTACGAAAAGAAATCACATATCTATCAGAATATTGTGGTGCCCATCACCGATGGGCGGCGTCTCTTCCAGATCATTTGCAACCTGGAAAAAGCCTATCAGAACAAGGGCCGGGAGCTGGTGAAATCCTACCAGAAACAGATCATCCTCAATACCTTCGATGAAGCCTGGAAAGAACAACTCCGGGAAATGGACGACCTGAAACAGTCGGTGCAGAACGCCAGCTATGAACAGAAAGACCCTCTGCTTATCTACAAGTTCGAGTCGTTCAATCTTTTTAAGGTGATGGTGGCCCAGGTCAATAAGGATATCGTCTCCACGCTGATGAAGGGACATATTCCCATCCAGAATCCCGATCAGGTGCGGGAAGCGGCCCCCGTCAAGCGAACCGACATGAGCCGTTACCGTACTTCCAAGAGCGACACCCCCGGCTCCTCCAATCCCATGGAAGGCGCCCAGACCCAGACCCAGGAGAAGTCACGTCCCGAACCGGTGAGGGTTGAGAAAAAAGTGGGCCGTAATGACCCTTGTCCCTGCGGCAGCGGTAAAAAGTTCAAACACTGTCACGGCCAGGGAATGGTCTGATCCTTTTACCCCGGAGGAGTTCCGTTGAAGAAGGAGTGGCCTTCTGTGAGAATCAGGGTTTATCCTCCGGAATTGAATCGGCCCGTGGGAAGAGGAAAGGATATCAATTTATGGTTGAACTCAGTGTCGCCAGAGGATTATAAATCTGAACTTTGAAAAAAATTATATTGTATTAAAGCAGAACATCAGGTTATGGTTTCAATGCTCTCCTTTATTCACTGGAATGCCGATCCTGAGATTTTCAGGGTGGGTTTTCTGGCCGTCCGCTGGTACGGGCTTTTATTTGCTTCCGGGTTTCTGATCGGCTATTATATCGGTGAGAAGATGCTCAAGTCGGAAGGGGTCGCCCAGGCCTGGATCGACTCGCTCTTTTTTTACATCATCATCGCCACCATCGTGGGAGCCCGCCTGGGGCACGTCTTTTTTTACGGCTGGGATTACTATTCACAACATCCCGGGGAGATCCTCAAGGTATGGCACGGAGGGTTGGCCAGTCATGGCGGGGCAGCAGGCATCCTGATAGCCCTGTGGATTCACAGCAGGCTGGTTACCAAACGGACCATGCTCTGGTCGCTCGACCGTATTGTCGTACCCACGGCCCTGGTAGCGGCTTTTATCAGAATGGGAAACCTCATGAACTCAGAAATATACGGCATTGAGACCTCCCTGCCCTGGGGCTTTATCTTTGAACGCAATGGTGAAACCATGCCCAAACACCCCACACAACTCTATGAAGTGCTCTTTTATCTTCTGGCCTTTGTAGTTCTGATGTGGTTTTACCGCAAGAGTTCGGCCAAAAACCGGCCGGGAATGTTAATGGGGCTCTTTTTTATCTTGATATTCCTGCCCCGCTTCTTTATTGAATTCATCAAGGAGGACCAGGAGGCTTTTGAGGCAGGTATGGCCCTGAACATGGGGCAATGGCTGAGCATTCCTTTTGTTCTTGCTGGGATCTATCTGGTGATCAGGGCTCTGCGGAAGCCGGAGGTGATTTTCAAAAACAAGTAAGACCGGTTCTTGCGGGAGTTTCATCCCGTGAATTACTGTTTTCCCCACGATTCCAGGCGGGCGATCTCCTTTTGGCGGGTTTCCAGGATTTGGCGGTAGTCCGAGGTCAGGGATATTTCCTTTTTATTTTTGTAGCTGCGGGCGAGGGCTTCTGCCTGACGGATCCATTGGAGGGCTTCCCCGATGCGGTCACCGGTTTCAGCGGCCAGGGCCAGGTTATAGCGGGCTGTGATGGCCAGTCGTCCAAAACGGTCAGCGCTGTAACGTTTCCAGATGGCCATCGCCGGTTCCCATTCCTGTTGAAGGGCATGGTCGGCGGCCTGCCGGAACTCCTCCGTTGGAGGGATGACCAGCAATCGGTCCACGGTGATCCAGGAGGCATAAAACCTTTGGGCATAGCGCTCTCCGAAGGTGGTGGACGCCATTTCCAGGGCCGGCACCCGCGGTGGAAGTTGCATGGACTGACCCTTTGAATCCTCACCCCCTGACCAGTAGACCGTGTCCACCATAGACCGGGTTTCGGTGATCGCTCCGGTGGTCCCATCATAGCAGGCCCATATCCCTGCCAGCGTCACCTCCCCGCCGTCCTGAAGGCGTGTCTCCCCGGGAAAACGGGAATAAAACCAGGAGAAGGTCTCCAGGACCATCAGCCGGTCAGCCCCGGCAGGCCGTGCCAGCTTCTGCACCAGCGCCGCAGGCAGGGGCGTGAGCTTCTCTCCCGATACTGGTGGCATCATATCGGCCGGAAAAAACACGGATTCGGCCTCCACGCTGTTCTGCCGCAGGTCGCGGGCTGCACTCTGCATACAGGTGGTCGCCAGCAGACTGTCGAGGTTAACCTCTGGCTTCTCCTTCCTGAGTACCTCCCCGTCACGGTAATAATGCTGCAGGGTGTCTCCCGTATACCTGAAATTACGATAGAGCCATCCTATCTTGCCGGTTTCGGAAGGGATCCTGCTCTCCCCGGCACGGAGCACTTCCAGGGGAAAATCCTGATATAGGGTGCAGGAGCTCAGGAATAGTGCGCCCAGAAACATGGAAATTATATGGGAGATTAGCTTTCTGAGGTCCATGGGATTAAGGATTGGATGAAGGCGGGACATCGTTATTCCTGGGGGGCTGGAGCAGCGCTCTTCTATTACCCAGGGTTATGAGGTAGTTGTGGGTTACCTGTCGGTACATCGTTTCGTAGGATTTGACTCCCAGGCGGATGGCTTCATTGAGGTCGCCCCTCATTTCGCAGGCTACGGCCATGTTGAAGAGGAGTTTGCTTTTCAGGGATTTGGAGGTGGCAGTGGCTTCGGCGGCACTCCAGGCTGCCAGGGCCTCTTCCATCCGGTATTCCATGGCCAGCGGGGCAGTGGCACGCAACACAGGATGACCTTTGAGAAACAGCGCCCTGCGCGTGGTCACCCAGCGGGGCGCTATCCGCTCAGAAAGCCTCAGGGCAGCCGCTATCCCCGATTCAACCAGGGCCGGCTTGACATAGGTGAATCTCCGGAACAATGCCTTGAGCTCAAGATCCCTATCGTTCCAGTAAAGCGTGTCTACCAGAAAATGGCTGCGCACAACCTCCCTGTTGCGGGGATCATAAACCCTGAACTGGGCGATGTATGCCACTTTCATTACGGCACCGTAAATATAGTTGGTACTTGCATTCTCCCAGTCAGCATAAGCCTCTCTTTCTACCCCCGTCGAAACCTCCGTTTTGTGGTAATCGAGCGAGAGAATGGCATCGGTCTGGTATAGGGAGGTAAGGCGCTCCACCTCTTCCCACAACATGGAATCGGAATAGAGGTTGAAGGAATCTTTCATGGGAAACCGGTCGATGGGAATGATCACATCGTATCTTCCTGATTCATAAAGGAGATGACCCAGGGTGCGGATTAGGGTGTCGGAAGCGGCCAGGTCATAGAGGATTGTATCCACGGTGAACTGCCGTTCAAAGAACCGAAGTTGAATTGTGTCAGAGGGATCGTCGGTATAACGGTGGTCAACGGCACGGTCCAGCAGTAAAAGGGTCTGCACACTGTCGGGGAGTTCTTCGCTGCCGGGTGAGGAGAGATCAACAGAAAGGAAAGAGATCGGCTTGCACCCCCCCAGGAGCACGGCTGCCATGAAAATACCCGAAAGAAATCGCTGTTTCATTGGAAAAGAGATGTAACCGTCTAATAATTTCCCCAGTACTTCCTCAAAAACCATTCCGCACTTAACAGGAGCAGGAGGGGAAAGAAGAGAAAACGCAGGTTGAGTAATTCATTGAGTGCGGCCTGAAAATAGGAGACCGGTTGGATGGAGGTATTCTCCCCGATGGCTTTGGCCAGCTGGTCGGCCTCCTCCTGCCGGAAGAATTTCCCGCCTGTTTCAAAGGAGAGCTGGTACAATAACCGGTGGTTGGCTTTCAGGTCGGCCAGTTCCACGTTCACCGGGATCACGGCGAATTCCCCGTTCTCGGTATAGGTGTCCGGGCCCGAGGTCACCGATGCCTTAAAGGCATATTTTCCCGGAGGGAAAATGCCTGCGTCGAGCCGGTAGAAGAGGTCGCTGCGGTCAAAGATATAATTGAACTCCCTGCCTGTCGAGTCGGTCATCGCGATGGTCACCTCCGGCGTGTTGATCATTTCATAGGCGTCGTTATAGACTTCCGCGGTCATCCTGACGGGTTCTGTTTCCGTATAAACAGGTTTGAAGCCCACCATGAAATTGTCTTCGTTGTCGCGCAGGGCCAGGTACTGGACCAGTTTGTCAAAGAGTTCGTTAAACTGGTCGTGGTTACCCGTCAGGGTATAATTATAGAGTCTCCACCGCCATAATCCCTCTCCCAGGAGAAATCCTGTTTTACGGCCGCGGATGCTTCCCGTGGCCAGCAGCGGCCAGGGGGTGACGATATTTTTGATCCGCTGGAACCCCAGGGGCTGAAAGGTCCCTTCCATGTCGTAGGTGGCAAAGGGAACCTTCAGGGGGGGATATTTGGCGAGGTTCTCCCGGAGTTCCTCACTGAGGGTAAAAGGGGTGAAGTTGTCGGCGACGCTCATCTGCGCCTCTTCGAATGCCCCGGCCCTGGGGGTGATCTTTACCCCCAGCTCCATGGCGTTAAGTTGGGCCAGGTGGGTCTGAGGACCTACGATGACCAGCAGCGGGATCCGGCTGGTGGAACTTTCACCGGTCAGTTGCTGCATGGCGTGCGAGGAAGAGGGTAACTGATGAAGGATGATAAGGTTATAATCACTGAGGTCGGCAGGGTAGGGTTCTCCGGTGACGAGGGTCACCTCATAATTGGCCTGCTGCTGGAGGCTGTTCTTCAGGGCGCCGGCATCGGGGTGGGCCCCCTCGGCAAGAATCAGAATTTTCTGTTTGTTTTCGAGGATGTTGATGACAAAAGGCCATCGGTTGTTGGTCAGGTTCTGCTCTCCGGGAAGGGATTCCACCATGGCGGTATAGTATTGAAGGCCTTTGCCTTCGGCCGGCAAGGTGAAGGCAAGGGTCGCATACCAGGAGGCTCCCGCAGGTTCCACGGTCTGGGAGAAAAGCCGCTTGCCCTCCCTGAGCACCGAAAAAAGAAGCCTCTCCTGTCGGGTGCCTGTCACCCTGAGATCGGCCTCCACGGGAAAGAGATTGCCGGCAAAGGCCGTCCTGTTAACCTTCAGGTCGGCGACAGCGGCATCCCTGACGGGAGTGGTATCCCCGGTAGCCAGCGTATAGACAGGAAAGGAGAGCCTCCCCGCATGATGAAGCGGATTCTCCCCCTGGTTGTAATTGCCGTCCCCTACGATCACCAGGGCACCGGTATTGTCATTGAAATGGTTGTCATAGACGGTCTGAAGCAACTGACTGTAATCCGACCTCTTGTCGGTGAATGCCGGCGATGGGCCTGTGCTGACCGTTTGGCCAAAGGCATAGGTGACCAGGTCAAAGTGGTTGCCCAGTTTCTCCTGCAACCCGGAGACCAGCCGGCGCAGTTCTTCCCCCGTAATTGCACTCCCCTCCACACCCGTCATGGAGCGTGAGTTGTCATAGGCCAGAAGGATCAGGGGCTGCCGGGTGATCTTCCGGAGCGTTTTCACCAGGGGAGCCGCCAACATAAAGGCCAGGAAGAACACAGAGAGGAACCGCAACACCATCAACAGCCGCAGCCGGCCCCGGCTCAGCTCACTGCTTCCCTTGACCCTGTAATACATCAAAAGGGTGATGGCCACCGCAACCAACAGACTGACCACCATAATCACTCCCCATAATTTTTGTCCAAACGCAATTTCCACAATGACGCACTCTTATGGCTGGTAAAATTAACAAACTACGCCCGAAATTAAAGATTTCAGGCTATTATTGCAGGAATTTACCGGCCGGTGATGAACACCAGTGGCCCCCGGTGCGTTCATAGAGGATCAGGCAGGTGGGGCCCGCATTAGGGGATACCACTGGTCCTGTTATATTTGTGCTCAGTCAGTTCATTAATTCAACGTTATGGTTCGATATCGCAGATTCATTCTTCTTGTGTGGGTGGCTTTCCTCTGGGCGGCATGCACACCGCGTCAGTTTCCGGCAGCCAGGGTCGCCTCACCCACTACCGATGTAGAGTACCTCTCTTCAGCCACTCTGGAAGGGCGCTACCCTGGAACCGACGGCGACTCCCTTGCAGCAGACTATATTCGCCAAAGTTTCAGGAACATGGGTCTCCAATGGATGTCAGACAATGGGTTTCAGCCTTTTTCTCTGGTTACCTCGGTTACCTTGGGCGACAGCAATCTGATGGTGGTCAACGGCGAACAGAGACTTCCCGGGAAGGCCTTTCTGCCCTATTCATTCTCCTCCCTTTCCTTTTTCGCGGGAGAGGTGGTCTTCGGTGGATATGGCTTTGATATCCATCAGGATTCACTGGTATGGAATGATTTTGAGGGGGTAGATGTTACCGGAAAGTGGGTGTTGCTGCTTAAGGGAGATCCCGAGCCGGAACAGCAGGAGAGCCTCTTTGAGCCCTACAGCGGGGAGCGTGCCAAGGTGCTGGCCGCCCTCGACCATGGAGCTGCAGGAGTGCTCTTCACGGGTGGACCGGCGTTCAATGAGCAGGACCAACTCCAGGATATTTTCTTTGATAAAAACAGCAGCAGTTATCCAGTGCCGGTTTTTCAGATCACCCGTGCGCTGGCTGACCAGATCCTCTCCTCTGCGGGAAAAGATGTGGCGGCCCTGGAAGGAGAATTGAACCGTGAAAGGCGTCCTCACTCCCTGGTCACAGGCAGCAGGGTGGAGGCCAGGGCCGATGTCAGGCCTTCCACGGTCGTCACCCGCAATGTGGTGGCCTTTCTTCCGGGTAAAGACCCCGCGCTCAGGAATGAGTATATCGTGGTAGGGGCTCATTATGATCATCTGGGATGGGGAGGTCCCGGATCAGGCAGCCGCAGATCCGACACCACGGCCATCCATTATGGGGCCGACGACAATGCCTCCGGGGTGGCGGCAGTCCTGGAAATCGCACGCCAGGCCGTGGCTGCAGGGGGAACCCGCAGAAGCCTGGTCTTTGCCGCCTTCGGCGCCGAAGAGATGGGCCTGATAGGCTCCCGTCATCTGGCCGAGAACCCCCCCTTCGACCTGAAGAAAACAACCGCCATGTTCAACTTTGACATGGTGGGAAGACTCGATACATTATCGAAGGGACTGAGTATCAGTGGCACGCAGACTTCGGCCGAATCCGAAGAGATGCTGACCCGCCTCAACCCCGGCTTTAACCTGGCCCTCACCGGCGATGGCTTCGGCCCTTCCGACCACGCCTCTTTCTATATGCAGAACATCCCCGTTTTTTATTTTACCACCGGCGCCCATGGCGACTACCATACCCCCGGCGATACGTTTGACAAAATCAACACCTCCGGAATCGGCAGTATCGCAGCCTATGCCTGGGCACTGGTGCAGGAAACCGGCAACAGGGATGAGATGCTCTCTTTCAGGGAGGCAGGAGCCAAGATGAAAAGGAGCCGTGGCGGCCGTTTCAAGGTCACCCTGGGGATCATGCCTGACTTTGCGGGACTCGAGAAAAACGGCCTTCGCGTCGATGCCGTCACCAGCGGCAAGCCTGCCGACCTGGGAGGCATCCACAAGGGCGATATCATCACCTCCATTGATGGTAAGGCCGTGGGTAACATCTATGACTACATGAACCGCCTGAAGAGCTTTACGGAGGGACAGACCATCTCTGTCGATGTTCTGCGGAACGGTGAACATAAGGTACTGATCATTCAGTTGTAAAGGTTCTGATCATTCAGTTATTGCAGAAGAGGAAAATACGGGGATTTTTCTTTTCTTCGTAAGGGCGGAGGGTTACTCACCTTCAGCCCGTCACCATGAAGAAAAACATCCTCCTGCTGCTTCTCCTTCTGTCGGCTTTTACAGGCTACAGCCAGTATTTCAGTACGGGTGAAGATCCTGCGTCCCTTCGTTGGAGGCAGATCGTAACACCCGATTTCCAGCTGATCTATCCTGTCGATTTCGAGGAGAAAGCCCGGGAGATGGCCGCCTTCTTCACCAGGGTTTATGATTATGGCAGCGTCACCCTTCGTCATAGGCCGGCGCGGATATCGGTGATTTTCCATACCCGGACGGTTCGCAGCAACGGGCTGGTGGGCTGGGCTCCCCGCCGGATGGAACTCTTCACACCTCCCCACCAGGATATCTACGGCCAGGAGTGGCTCCAGCAACTGGCCCTCCATGAATTCCGCCATGTGGTCCAGGTCGATAAGATCCAGAGCCAGATGCCGGGGATCCTCAGGGCCCTCCTGGGAGAACAGGGAGCCGCCCTGATCACCGGCCTCTACCTTCCATTCTGGTTCATCGAAGGAGATGCCGTGATCGCCGAGACCGCCCTGAGTACCAGCGGCCGGGGCCGCTATCCCTCCTTCCTGATGGAACACCGGGCCCAGGTGACCGAAAAAGGAGTCTATAATTTCGACAAAGCCTACAACGGATCCTACCGCGACCATGTTCCCGATCACTATAAACTGGGATGGTACCTCACGGCCGGCACCCGCGCGCGCTATGGGAGCGACCTCTGGACCAACGCCATTAACCAGATGGCCCATTACCCCCTCTCGATCCGGCCCGTCAACAAAATGGTCAAAATGCTTACTGGCTTCAACCAGGAACAACTCTATCAGCAAATCTTTGACTCCCTTCACCACCAATGGACCCTCGAGGATGCCCCCTTCCGGGAGGAGACCCCACAGGTCATCACCCGCCCGGCTCAGGTCTACACCTCTTACCGCCATAACTATATCCTCCCCTCCGGAGATCTCCTCTCCCTGAAAGAGAGCTATCGGCAGTTGCCCTCTTTTGTTAAGATTTCCCCCTTGGGAGAAGAACAGACCGTTTATACCCCCGGGCAGCTCTTTGATGAGTCTGTGGGGTACCGTGACGGACTCATCGTTTGGTCAGAATTCATTCCCGATCTGCGGTGGAGCCACAGCGGAAAATCTTTTCTCCGCCTCTACGATATGGAAAGTCAAAGGGTGACCATTATAAAGCCTGAATATAAGTGTTTTGCACCTTCGATTTCTCCTGATAAACATAATGTAGCCGTCGTAGAGACCGATTTTGCCAACCGTTATTATCTCTCGGTCTACCAGGTGGCCAGTGGCGCGTTGGTGGCGAGGTATCCTTCACCGGAGAACCACTATTTATTCAGTCCGGTCTGGAGAGATGGGGAGCGGCTGGTGGTGGTGGTACTGACGGGTGAAGGGAAGCGGCTGGCCGGGATGAATCCCTTCAGAGGGGAGACGGAGATATTTGGTTTTGTGGAACCGGGAGAGATCAGGCAACTGGCCTTGTCGGGGGATACGGTCTGGTACATCAGTGGTCACAGCGGGAAGAATGAGTTGTGGTCGGCCGATTTAGCGACCGGGGTATGTGGCCGGGAAGCGGAGGCGCGGTTCGGCATGGACTATCCGGCTGTTTCCTCCGATGGTAAGGTGGTGGTGGTCAGTGATTATACCGCTGACGGCTTCCGGCTGATCCGCCCCATGCTGAAGGGCAGGGTCCCCTCCGGCGCCATTCCCCGGGGGAGCTATCCTCTTGCAGAGCAAATGGCGGCCCAGGAACCCGGTGTTGTGGATTTTACAAATGTAGACACGACGGGTTACATTTCTAAACCCTACAGTAAAGGGCTGCATCTCTTCCGGTTACACAGCTGGGCCCCATTGGCCTTTGAGGCTTCGGACCTGGAGGTGGCACCGGGCGTGAGTCTGGCCTCCCAGAATATGCTGGGAACGGCGGAGACGACAGCGGGTTACAAATGGGACAGGAGCGAGCAGACGGGCAAGTATTATCTCAAGTTTGAATACCGGGGCTGGTTTCCGGTGGTTACGGCGGAGTTATCGGCGGGAAAAAGAGCCTCCCGGTTCGGGGAGATTACCGAATACCAGGATCAGACCGGACACCTCCTGTACAGGGATACCTTGTACCGGCGCTATACCTGGAAGGAGTACCGGGGGGACCTGGACCTGAGGATTCCGCTGAACAGGAGCCATGGACGCTATTTCAGGTTGTGGCAGCCTGAGGTTTTATTTACGGCCACCCATTATGGCCATGATACTTCGACGCCCGGACAGTTTATCAATGGTACCCTCAGTGCGGTGGCCTACCGGCTTTACTACCATCAACTGATGCGGCAGCCGTTGCAGGCGATTCAGCCCCGCTGGGGATGGATCGGTGATGGAAGTTACCGCCATTCTCCGTGGGGGAGTCATCATATGGGCCCCGTTACGGCGTTGCAAATGAAGATGTACCTGCCCGGGATGGCGCCTAACCATGGTTTCAGCCTCCGTACAGGCTGGCAGCAGCGGCAAAGGGGTGAGTACAACTACAACGATGTGATCGCCGTCCCCTGGGGATGGAGCTCCATGAACAACAATACCCTGACCAGCAGCGCCCTGAAGTATGTGTTTCCCCTGTTTACATATGATTGGCGGATCTCCAAACTACTCTATGTCAAGCGGCTGAGGAGTGCTCTTTTCTATGAGAGGGCCAGGCTGAAGGGCGACCTGCTCGATGACGGAAGGGTCACCGGGCACTTCTCCAGGACGATCAGCTCGGTAGGAGGTGAAGTGGTGGCCGATGGTCATCTCTTTCGTTTCTATGCCCCGGTGGCCATGGGGGTCAGGGCGGGTTGGCTGCCTGAAGCCCGTGATATGCGTATGGAACTCCTCTTTTCGGTGGATTTCACCTCTTTGTAGAGTCTGTGGAAGCCTGGGGCGCGTGGAGAGTGATCAGGGTGAGTTCCGGCGGCATGTCGATACGGAAGAGCATCCCGATCAGGCCTAATCCGCTGTTGACATAAAGGAATTGCTCCTGTTCCCGATGGAGGCCGGCCCACTGTTTCCGGATGGCTTGTGAAAGGCTGAAGCGCATACCGGCCAGGGAAATCCCCCACTGCAATCCATGCGTATGTCCGGCCAGTGTCAGCGGATAGCGCGGATCATGGCGGACCTCCTTCTCCCAATGTGCGGGGTCATGGCTCAGAAGAATCCTGAAGGCCGTGGTGCCGAGTCCGCGCCCCGCCGCTTCCAGGTCATCATGCCGGGGCAAGGGGGAATCGCCATGGTTGCCAACTCCCACGAAAACAAGGGAATCGCCATCCCGTACCACCACCTTGTGACTGTTCTCCAGCAAATGGAATCCCCCGTCCCTGAAACACTTTCTGATCGCTTCCAGGTTGTTCTCCCTGGCCTCATCCGAAGGCCAGCGGGAATAATCCCCATAATCATGATTGCCGGCGATGGCCCACTGTCCGTCGTGCCCCCGGAATCCACGGAGGATGGCGAGGATATGGGGGGCAGCGATCGCCTGATCATTGACCAGGTCGCCGGTAAACACCACAGCGTCGGGTGAGAAACGGCCTGAACGCAGGGCCAAACGGCGTAGCATGCCGCGGGAGTGGAAGCTTCCCAGGTGAAGGTCAGAGAGCTGGGTGATGCGATAACCGTCGAAGGCCGGGGGCAAGGCGGGGAGGGTGAGATGGAGTTCCCTGACCAGCGGCAGCTGGGGGCCCACTGCAAATCCCCAGGTAAAGACCCCCAGGAGACCAGTCATCAACACTGCGGCCATGGAAGAAAGGATGATGCGGGGCCGTTTATGGCGGAAAAAGGGGAGCAGCAGCAAGGCAGTCATCGCCGGTAGTTTTATCGCCATATCAGCCATCAGAAGGCCGTTAAAGGTGAAAAAGAGGGTATGCCGCAGGGGATCGGCCAGTGGAAGGCGGGCCAGGTGAAGCCCGACCAGACCGGTGGTCATCAGGGAGGCTTCCGTGATCCAAAAGAGAAGGCTCCTGCGGTGGAACAGCGGAGAGCGGGTGCGCAGCAGAGGTCTCAACCCCAGCCAGGCCCCTGCCGTCAGCAGCCAGTAGGCTGTCAGCACCAGAAGGGTAATATCAGCGGACAACAATCTCATGGGCATCTGCTTCCGAAAGGGGCCAGAAACTCCGGAAAGTATTGCAAATATCGTTAAAAGGATGAAACCATGGAAGGGGAGGGGAGGGGATCTCCTCAATTCACAAACGTAACATCCGTATACCGCAAAAATGTTACATAAATATACTCATGAGATTTACATAAGTACACCCACGGGGAGCCGTTCGGATCGATTTCGGACGGTTAAAATTCACATTAGTGATTTCAGAAAGGGAGAAGGATAATGAATGAAATTATAATTTATATAGCTCACATAATCAGTATTTTAGTATAGGTCATATATAGTTTATGTATTGTTGAATGGTTTAGATATCATCAACTTTAAATAAATAATGGCTTATATAAACTTATATGTAATTGTATGCCAATATATTAACAATGGTTATGTGAATCTTATATCAAACATTAATAAATTCACGTAATTCTCATAATAATAGTGTATTATAGGAAAATTGTCAGATGAATTAAATTTACAAATGAGATTTTTGGATCCCACAAAAAAATTCTACATTTGTTACTGTATCAAAACCGGAGGAGTGTCATGAGGGAACGACTGAAAGAGTTTATGAACCGCAAGAAGGTGACCGCGGCCGATCTTGCCGACAGGATAGGGGTGCAGCGATCGAATGTTTCGCATATTCTCAATGGCAGGAATTATCCTGGGGCCCAGTTTCTGGAGAAGTTGTTGCTGGCCTTTCCCGATCTGGATGCCAACTGGTTGCTGACAGGGCGGAGCAGGGTGGTAGCCGGGGAGGTACAAGGTGGATCGGGCCATGCTGAGATGAATGGGCTTTTCGCATCAGAGCGGGGAGCCGGACAGGAGGAAGCCGGCCTCTTTTCGCCTGGCAGCGGTGTTAGGACCGGGGGAGCGGCGCCCCTATTGACTGCTCCGGTGGCGCCAGGTTCAACAGTTTTGCCAGGTGAGGCGGCTGTACCATCGGCCGTACCGCCATCGGAAAGGACGGCTGCTCCGTTGTCCGCTGGAGCTGCAGCCACTTCATTATCCGCAGGAGCGGGGGCTGCCTCGTTGTCCGCAGGAGCGCCTTCTGCATCATCTCAGCCTTTTTCTGGTCACCTGCAAGAAGGCAATCCCTACCGCACCCCTACGGGGGGTGTTTCATTGCCGGCAGACCAGAAGGTTGCGTTACCCTTGCCCGCCGATTCCATCGCTACAGCCACCCGGATCATCCTTTTCCACGCTGACCGGACCTATACCGAGTATCTTCCCCGGTAAGGCCCTATTTAAAACTTAACTATCTTTGCCCCTAAAATCAATCCATGCAAAAAGCGGTAACCAGTTTCACCGTTCTCAGCAATCAGGCCCTCAATGCATCCAACCATCTGTTGCGGCTCCGGGCGGCGGGACCCTTGCTGCCGGTATCACCCGGACAGTTTGTGAATGTTGAGATTCCTGGCGGCAGTGAGGTCTTTCTCAGGCGTCCTTTTTCGGTTTTCGAGGCAGATGCTGAGCGGGGGGAGTTATCACTGTTGGTCAAGATCGTAGGCCGGGGATCGCGTCATCTCTGTGACGTGGTGCCAGGGCAGCCGCTGAGTCTGGTCTATCCGCTGGGGCGGGGATACACCCTTCCGGGAAAGGAGGAGCGGGTGCTGGCCGTCGGGGGAGGCAGTGGTGTGGCTCCCCTGTTGTTCCTCTCCCTACGGGCAGGATTGGCCCCTGAGCAGATGCAGGTGATCCTGGGCGCCAGGAGTCTGGCCGATCATATCCCTGCCGGCCACTATTCACGCCATGCCACCTTGTCTTATACCACAGAAGATGGTTCCCTGGGCGTGAAAGGGATGGTGACCGATCATCCCCATTTCCGGAATTTAGGGGAGTTTTCGCGGATCTATACCTGCGGGCCGCTGCCCATGATGAAGGCTATTGCGGCACGCGCTGCCGCTGCCGGATGCTTCTGTGAAGTATCACTTGAAAATTTAATGGCTTGTGGTTTTGGGGTTTGCCTATGCTGTATTGAACCAACAGTTCATGGAAACCAATGTGTATGTACCGAAGGGCCTGTATTCAATATTAACGATTTGAAATGGTAAATCTGGCTGTCGATATTAAAGGTTTACATCTGAAGAATCCGGTGATGACGGCTTCAGGTTGTTCGGGATTTGGTACAGAGCTGGCCGATTTTTATGATCCTTCGCTACTGGGGGCGGTATTGCTCAAGGGGATCACTCCCCGCAACAGGGAGGGGAATCCCTATCCCCGGATGGCCGAAACCGCCTCGGGGATGCTGAATGCCGTAGGCTTGCAGAACAAGGGAGTGGATTATTTCATCAGCGAGATATATCCCCGGATCAAGGACTACGATACCGCATTGATTGTTAATGTAAACGGGTCGACAGTTGAAGAATATGTTGAAGTAACTGAAAAGATCGCGGGACTCGACCGGATCGCCGCCATGGAACTCAATATCTCCTGTCCCAACGTGAAGGAGGGAGGCATGGCCTTCGGCGTCAGCTGTCCGGGTGCCGCAGCCGTTACCCGCGAAGTCCGTAAGGCGTACTCTAAAACGCTGATTGTAAAGCTTTCCCCCAATGTCACTGACATCACCGAGATCGCCCGTGCCGTAGAAGGTGAGGGCGCCGATGCCGTCTCCCTGGTCAACACCTTCCTGGGTATGGCCATCGATGCCGAAAAACGGCGTCCCCTCCTTTCCACGGTTACAGGAGGACTTTCAGGACCTGCCATCAAACCCATCGCCCTCAGAATGGTATGGCAGGTCTCCCATGCCGTCACCATCCCCGTTATCGGATTGGGTGGAATCATGAACGCTACCGATGCCATTGAGTTTTTCCTGGCCGGGGCTTCTGCCGTTCAGGTGGGAACAGCCCTCTTTAAAGACCCCTTCACTCCCCTCCATATCCTGGAAGGCCTCCAAAAGTACCTCCTTAAACACCATTTTTCCTCCATCTCCGACCTTGTAGGTAATTTACAAATGTAGCCCATTGGTGTGCACATATGTAATTTCACGAATTCACATACGTAATGTCGTGAGTGTACTTATGTAATGCTATTGGTGTGCTTATGTAACGCCTGAAATGGGTCTGTTCAACACATCGATTCCGCCTCTTCGCAGTGGTAAAATTTCATTTGCAATGTGAACATTTCAATTATTGGATTGTTTCATTATCTGAATATTGCAAAATTAAATAATGGAGAAATGGCTGAATTTAAAGTAATCATGCCCAAGTTGGGCGAAAGCATTCAGGAGGCTACCATTACCAAATGGTTTATCAAAGAGGGGGATCGGATTGAGGAAGACGATCTTCTTCTGGAGGTGGCTACGGACAAGGTAGATTCGGAGATTCCCTCTCCTGTAGAGGGAAAAGTCGTGCGGATTCTATATCCGGAGAACACGCTTCTTCCTGTGGGAGAAGTCATTGCGTTGATACAAATGAGTGATGACGATGAAATATCAGAGGCGTCAGAAGCGGGTATGCCGGGGGCTGCCGGGGGTACCGTGGCAGGCGTATATATGGAAAACGTGGCAGGCGCAGTAAAGGGGAGCGGAGCCGGTGCAATCAAGGAAAATGGTGTAAGCACAGAGGAGGCCGAGGAGGAGGAATTCCTTCCGGTGACTTCAGGGAGCCTGCGGGCGCTGAGTAACCGTTTTTACTCGCCTTTGGTCCGTAAGATCGCTGAAGAAGAGAAGGTTACATTACGTGAGCTGGAGCAGGTTCAGGGCACAGGTTATGGTGGACGGGTGAGGAAGATGGATATCCTGGAGTATTTAGGGCGCCGGGAGAAGGGAGTCTTGGAGGGTAAGCTGGTTCAGGGCACTGGGGCTCTGTCCGCTCCGCCGGTGATAGGCGTTCAGGGCAGTGAAAGTATAGGGCGTGAGGTTGTTAAGAGTGTATCGAACGCCATACAGGCCACGGGTGAGGCGGACCAGCAGGGGGCCAAACCCAGGGTTTCCATGTCCGTTGGTGCTGAAGATCAGATTATTGAGATGGATCGGGTGCGCAAGCTGATTGCCGATCACATGGTCCTGTCGAAGCAGGTGGCGCCCCACGTTACATCGGTCGTTGAAGCCGACGTCACCTCGCTGGTGATCTGGAGAAACAAAGTCAAAGAGCAGTTCCAGTCCAAATACGGGGAGAAGCTCACCTTTATGCCGGCATTTATTGAAGCCACTGCCAGGGCGCTGGCTGAATTTCCCATGGTCAACGCTTCGGTGGACGGCAACCGGATCATCCTGCGTAAAAATATTAACATAGGGATTGCCGTGGCCAAACCCGATGGCAACCTGATCGTGCCGGTGATCAGAAATGCAGAAGAGAAAAACCTGGTGGGCCTGACCAAGCAACTCAACACCCTGGCCGATGCGGCTCGCAGGAACAAACTCTCGCCCGATGATATCCAGGGAGGCTCATTTAGCATAACTAACTTCGGATCCTTCCGGAATTTGATCGGCACTCCTATCATTAATCAGCCGCAGGTAGCCATTCTGGCTACAGGAAGCATAGAAAAGAAGCCAGCGGTGCTGGAACTTCCTGAGGGAGACGTGATTGCCATCAGACATAAGATGTTTTTAAGTTTATCTTACGATCACCGGATTGTAGACGGTGCCCTGGGGGGAGCCTTTCTGCGCAGGATTGCCGATCTTCTTGAGGCCTTTGACATCAACCGGCCCGTATGATTCCGGTAAAGAATAAAAGCGTGATTCAGTCCAACCTATAAAAAATCCCATCAGGGGAAGCAAGAGAAAATAAAAATGAAAAATACAGAGATACCCGAAATTTATTCGATTAAGAAGACGCCCAAGGAGGTGTTGACCAAATGGTACCATTTAATGGCAGTGGGCCGGACCATAGATGAGAAGGCGCCCAACTATCTGAAGCAGGCCATTGGTTGGTCGTACCATGGTCCCTATGCCGGTCATGATGGCATTCAGTTGGCCATCGGGCAGAGTTTTGAGAAGAACAAGGACCATTTGTTTTTATATTACCGTGATATGCTGAGTGCGCTATCAGCGGGGATGACGGCGGAGGAGCTGATTCTGAACGGGATCTCCAAGGCGACGGACCCGGGGACGGGTGGGCGGCACATGTCGAACCACTTTTCGAAGCCTGAGTGGAATATTCATAATGTTTCATCGCTGACGGGCAACCACACGCTCCATGCGGTGGGGGTAGCCCGGGCCATCAAGTATTACGGCGAGAAGGCGGTATCCATCAGCAGTCAGGGGGAGTCCTCGGTGAGCGAAGGGTATGTTTATGAAGCCATTAATGGGGCCACCCGAGAGAAGCTGCCGGTGGTTTTTGTGTTCCAGGACAATGGATATGGGATTTCCGTTCCCAAAAAGGACCAGACGGCCAACCGCAAGGTGGCCAACAACTTCTCGGGTTTCAAGAACCTGACCATTATCCATTGTAATGGCAAGGATGTCTTTGATTCGATGAATGCCATGGCCGAAGCTAAACGGGTGGCGCTGGAAGAGGGCCATCCGGTGATCGTGCAGGCCAACTGTGTGCGTATTCATTCGCACAGCAATTCGGACAAGCATGAGCTTTACCGGAATGAGAATGAGCGCAACTATGTGCAGGAGTATGATCCCATGGCCAAATTCCGGCGGTTGCTGATTCGTTACAACCGGTTTACGGAGGAGGAGATCAAGGCGATGGATGAAGCGGCGGCTTTGGAGATCAAGCAGGCCCATAAGGCGGCTCTGAAGGCTCCTGATCCCGATCCGGCCTCCATTTTCGATTATGTGATTCCCGAGCCCCATCAGCCGGAGAAGTACCCCGACGGGACCCACCATGAAAGCGGGGAGAAGAAAAAGCTGATCACGGCGCTGAACGAAACCCTGAAGGCCGAATTCCGCCACAATCCCGATACCTTTATATGGGGGCAGGATATGGCCAACAAGGAGAAGGGGGGAGTTTTCAATGTATCCAAGGGGCTGCAAAAGGAGTTTGGCAAGAAGCGGGTTTTCAATGCACCGATTGCGGAGGATTTCATTGTGGGCACGGCCAACGGGATGTCGCGGTACAGCGAAAAGATCCGCATTGTTATTGAGGGGGCAGAGTTTGCCGACTATTTCTGGCCGGCCATGGAGCAGTATGTCGATTCGAGCCATGATTACTGGCGTTCGAACGGGAAGTTCACGCCCAATGTGACCATCCGGCTGGCTTCGGGAGGATATATCGGTGGAGGGCTTTACCACTCCCAGAATCTGGAGGGATCCCTGGCTTCGATTCCGGGGGTTCGGATTGTCTATCCTTCTTTTGCCGATGATGCGGCGGGACTGCTCAGGACGGCCATGCGGTCGCGGGGCATGACCATGTTCATGGAGCCCAAGGCGTTGTATCAGGATCCGCGGGCGGCCACGGTGATTCCCGACGATTTTGAGGTACCCTTCGGAAAGGCGCGTGTTCGCAGGGAAGGGAGCGACCTGACGCTGATCACCTACGGCAACACGACCATTATGTCGCTGGAAGCCGCGGAGAAGCTGGCCCAGGAAGGTCACAGCGTCGAGGTGATCGACCTCCGTTCGCTGGTTCCCCTGGACAAGGAGAGTATCCTCAGGTCGGTACAGAAGACCAACAAGGCCCTGGTGGTACACGAGGACAAGGTCCATGGCGGGTTTGGGGGTGAAGTGGTGGCTGTGTTGATGGAAGAGGCCTTCCAGTGGCTCGACGCCCCGGTTCGCCGGGTAGGCTCTACCTTTACGCCTGTGGGATTCCACCGGGCCCTAGAAAAGGCCATCCTCCCCAATACAGATAAAATATATGCTGCAGCAAAAGAGCTATTAACCTTTTAATACCCAGGAAAAATGTCGAAAACCGGATTGTTTTACAGTTTTAACTCCCACAAAACCAAAAAGATAGGCGAGATGATCGCTGAGATGCTCGGCGAAGGGGCCATCGAAGCCGTCAACGCGGAAACGGTTACCGAGGAACAGTTTATGCAGTATGACCAGCTGATATTAGGGGTTCCCACTTGGTTCGATGGCGAGTTGCCCAATTACTGGGACGAGTTTGTGCCTGCGTTGGAGGATATGGACCTGACCGGGAAAAAGGTAGCCCTATACGGGTTGGCCGACCAGGTCGGGTATCCCGAAAATTTCGGGGATGCCGTAGGGCTGATGGCCCGGTTGCTGCAGAGCCGGGGTGCCGTGATAGTGGGGGAGACCTCCACCGATGGCTACACTTATGAATCCTCCAGAGCTGTGGAAAATGGTCGTTTTCTGGGACTTATCCTGGATCAGGAGAACCAGGGACGGCTCACAGAAGAGCGGGTACGGCTCTGGCTGGAACAACTGAAAACCTCCATGTAGTTTAATTTTTCATATTCAATGAAAAGCCGGCCCTCAAAAAGCCGGCTTTTATTGTCTGTGATAATCCGATTAACATCGGGCGGAGGCTGAACTTCCATAACCTGGAAACAGAATCTATCTTTCAGTATATTTGAGCGCCAAAGCGCAGTATTCATTAGCAACCGTACCGATGAAAAAGAAGAATTTTCTTCATTATCCGGAGTACCCGGGCGGAAAGGAAGAAATAAAGAGATATATATCCGATAATCTGGTGTATCCGGAAGCGGCTATCCGGGAGAAGATTTCCGGAACTGTTTGGTTATCAGCGGAGATCAACGACAATGGAGCGGTTACGGCGGTGGAAGTAGAAAAAGGGCTGGGCCATGGGTGTGATGAGGAAGCCATCAGGCTGATTTTGGGATTGCGTTATGGTGGCGCGACCAACCGGGGCATCCGGCTCAGGGTCAGGCACCGGTTCAGGATTCATTTTGATTTGAATGGATATCTACGGAAAACGGCCCAGGAAGAGCGTTCGGGCAATGGTAAACAGATCGTGTATAATATTAAGCCCGCAGCTCCGAAGGAAAATAGTCCGGGGAAAAGTCTCATGAATACGGAAGGTGTCACTAAGCCAGGAGCAGTAAAGGTTCCGGAAGAAACAAAAAAAGAAAACCGTCAGTCCTATGGATATACGATAACCCTTGGAAGGACGGCTGCACCGGACACCAATAACAATGAAGACAACAAGGAAACACGGGGTTAATACGGACAGATAACGGGAGAAACGGCCACCGGGAACAACGAGCCCTTTTGTCCTATAATTGATATTATGTTAAATAAGTAGGGTGAAAGAAAAGGGAGATTTTTTGGATCTCCCCTTTTAGGACTACTGTCCCAGTTTTTTCAGGACATCTTCGTATTTTTCGAGTTGTTTAAGCCTGTAGTACAGGTTCTTGAGTGATTCGAGTGAATAGGTGTCGCCGGGTTTGAGTTCCTGGCATCTTTCCATGAATGGCAGGGCTTTGGCGAACCAGATGTCTGATTTGCCCAGTTCCTCTTCATATCTTTTGTTATCGTTGGCGGGGACCTTGTTGGCTACTTCGATCTGTTTCACCCCGTTGTTGTAATAGAGTGCTCCGAGGTTATAGTAAGCATCGTAGTACTCCTTGTTGAGTTCGATGGCTTTTTCGTAGCTTTTAATGGCATCATCTTGGCGGCCCATTCCGTCGAGCAGGGATCCCTTGGCGAAATAGTAGGAAGCATTGGTTGGATCGGCTTCGATGGCCAGTGAGAGGTATTTCATAGCCTCTTCGGTCTTTTTGGTGCTGATATAGATGTTGATCATTTCGACCAGCACGCTGTTGTCGGCGGGGTATTTCTCGAAGGCTTCATTCAGAGCGGAGATGGCCGTGAGGGTATCTTTGTTTTCCAGGTAGGCCTTGGAAAGCAGCGAATAGGTACGACCGCCGTTGTAGCCATATTTGGCTGCATCTTTATAATAAGAGATGGCCTTTTCATAATTTTTGGCATTAAAAGCTGCCAGACCGGCGTTGAAAATAATCACTGTATCGATGGCGTTGGGATTATCTTTCCTGATGACCGGGAGTTGTTTCATGTCAAGCATCTGCTCGAATGAAAGGAGGGCCCTGTTGTAATCTTCGTTGTTGAAGGATTCCACTGCCTGGTTCATGAAGTCGTTTTCCATGAGGGTGAGCTTGATCTTGACGCTGTTGGCATTGCGGCCTTTGGTGTCGAGGTCGAGGGCTTTCTTGTAGGATTTCAGGGCTTCAGACAGCGGGTCGGCTGAGAGTTTCTTCATATTGGCGTCTTTCGACTGGGCGATGGCCTGGAAGATTTCTCCCCTGGTTTCCCAGGTCCGCGGATTGTTAATGGTTTTGGCATCCTTGGGGTTAGTTGAATTTATCACGGCTTCTATAGCCTCCAGTGCCTTGTCCAGTTTTCCCTGTTCCTTGGCCGAAAGTGCACCGGAAACCCCTTTCTGGGCGAAAGCTACACTTGTTAAGAAAACGAAGGTTAGCAGAATAAATGATTTTTTCATTTCTGATGTTTTAATTTTAGTTTGATACAAAAATATAGGATTTCTTATCTTTTACAATCACTCCATATTATTTTATTGCTCCTGAGGCAGGTTGCCGTTTTCGGGCGATTCTTCCTGTCCGGGTTCACCGTTAAGATCATCTTTCTCGACGGGTGTTTCCTCTTTCGGGTGTTCCTCGCTCTCATAACTTCTGACCTTGGCCACCGATGCAATCTGATCATTGTCTTTGAGGTTAATGATTCTGACCCCCTGGGCTGCGCGGCCCATCACGCGGATGGATTTAACGGCAACCCTGATGGTCAGGCCATTCTGGGTGATGATCATCAGATCGTTGTCATCGCTCACGTTTTTGATGGCAATCAGTCTGCCGGTCTTTTCCGTGATATTGATGGTCTTTACCCCTTTACCCCCTCTGTTGGTGATCGGATAGTCGGCCAGGCTCGATCGTTTGCCGTAGCCGTTCTCCGAAAGCACCAGAACGTCATCTGCAGGGTCATTTACACAAATCATGCCAATAACCTCATCTCTCTGATTTGCAAGGGTTATGCCTTTCACTCCGGAGGCAGTCCGACCGATAGGCCGCACAATCGATTCGTTGAAGCGAATGGCTTTTCCGCCTTTCACGGCCATCATGATTTCGTGGTCTCCGCCAGTGCGCCGGGCTTCAAGCAATTCGTCGCCTTCTCTGATGGTGATGGCATTCACCCCGTTGATCCTTGGGCGGGAATAGGCCTCCAGGGTGGTCTTCTTGATGATACCCTGTTTGGTCGCCAGAATGATATAGTTGTTGTTGATGAATTCGGGGTCGTCGAGCTTTTTCACTCGGATATAGGCCAGAACACTGTCTTCATTACTGATATTCAATATGTTCTGGATGGCCCGTCCTTTGCTGGTACGGCTCCCCTCTGGAATCTGGTATACTTTCAGCCAGTAGCATCTCCCGTTTTTGGTGAACAGCAGCAGTGTGCTGTGCATGGATGCTACGAACATATGTTCTATGAAGTCTTCTTCGCGGGTGGCCCCTCCTCTGGAGCCTACCCCTCCCCTCCCCTGGGTCTTGAACTCGGAGAGCGGGGTCCGTTTGATGTACCCCAGGTGGGAGATGGTGATGATCATGTCTTCGTCGGCGTAGAAATCTTCGGGATTGAAATCCTCGGCGTCATACTCGATGTTAGTGCGGCGGCTGTCGCCAAAGCGGGCTTTAAGGTCGAGCATTTCATCTCTGATGATGCCCATCAGGAGGGTTTCGTCGGAGAGGACCTGTTTATAGTATTCGATTTGTTTCATGATGGCCTCATATTCGGCGTGGAGTTTTTCCTGCTCCAGTCCGGTCAGTTGGCGCAGCCTCATTTCAACGATGGCGCGTGCCTGGATATCTGAGAGGCCGAATCTTTCAATGAGCCGTTCCCTGGCCATATCGGGTGTTTTGGAACTGCGGATGATGGCGATGACCTCGTCGATATTGTCGCTGGCGATGATCAGTCCTTCGAGGATGTGGGCTCTTTTCTCGGCTTGTTCCAATTCATATTGGGTACGCCGGGTGACGACGTCGTGGCGGTGCTCCACGAAATAGCGGATCAGATCCTTGAGGTTAAGGGTTCGTGGGCGGCCGTGGACCAGGGTGATATTGTTGACGTTAAAGGAGGTTTGCAGGGGGGTGTTTTTGTAGAGGCTGTTAAGGACCACGTTGCTCATGGCGTCTTTTTTCAGCTCATAGACCACCCTCATTCCTTCGCGGTCCGATTCGTCGTTGACATTGGAGATGCCGTCGAGTTTCTTCTCGTTGATCAGGTCGGCTGTTTTCTGGATCATCTCGGCCCGGTTGACCATATAGGGGATTTCGGTGACGATGATTTTCTCGCGGCCCCCTTCATTTTCGATATGGGCTTTACCGCGGATGACGATCCGACCGCGGCCTGTTTCGTAGGCTTCTTTGACCCCCTGGTAGCCGTAGATGGTTCCCCCGGTGGGGAAATCGGGTGCTTTGATGATCCGGATGAGTTCTTCCATGGGGATCTCAGGGTCGGCGATATAGGCCACGATGGCATCGATGGTATCGCTGAGGTTATGGGGGGGCATATTGGTGGCCATCCCCACGGCAATACCGGAGGAGCCGTTGACCAGCAGGTTGGGCAGCCGGGTGGGCAGCACCTTGGGTTCCTGTAATGACTCGTCGAAGTTGGGCTGGAAGTCCACGGTGTTCTTTTCCAGGTCGGCCAGGGTCTCCTCGGCGATGCGCGATAAGCGGGCTTCGGTATAACGCATGGCGGCCGGACTGTCGCCGTCGACGGAGCCGAAGTTACCCTGCCCGTCGACCAGTGGGTAACGCAGTGACCACTCCTGGGCCATCCTCACCATGGTGAAGTAGACCGAAGAATCCCCGTGGGGGTGAAACTTACCCATCACCTCCCCTACTATTCTTGCCGATTTTTTATAAGGTTTGTTGGAAAGCGTTCCCAATTCATTCATTCCAAAAAGAACCCTGCGATGCACCGGTTTCAGTCCGTCACGCACATCGGGCAGGGCCCGGGAAACAATTACCGACATGGAGTAATCGATATAGGCAGACTTCATCTGCTCTTCAATGTTTACCCTGATAATTTTTTCGCTGTCAGCCATTTAATAAAAAAAATTTAAATTAAGTACCCGGAATTTGCCGGACTTGCAAAATTAGTAAAAATTCGCTGCCGAAAAGGGGTTTTCAGCGCCCACTTCGATGGTGTACCACAATTAAATATTAACATCCTAACCCTCTTCCAGCGTCAGAAATGGTACAGATTTGGGAAAACTTGACAAAATGTCTGCTCAAGGCTGCTTTTTTTTTTGGTAAATTTGACTGGAACATTTAGGAACAATTTTTGTTGCTCTAAGGAGTCAGTAAAAACAGGTATGGAATCACAATTTTCACCAAGAATAAAAGACATCATTGCCTATAGCCGTGAGGAAGCCATCAGGCTGGGGAATGATTATATCGGTCCGGAACATCTTTTTCTGGGTATTTTGCGTGATGGCGAGGGCATGGCCACGGAGATCCTCCAGAATCTGGGGGTAGATTTGGCCGAAGTCAAGAAGCAGATAGAGACGAAAGTCAGGTCGAACCGGAAGATCGATTTGGATGCCCAGGTGTCCATGTCGAAGCCTGCGGAGAAGGCGTTAAAGATCATCTCTCTGGAAGCCAGATCGTTCAAGAGTCAGTTGGCCAACAGTGGTCATTTATTGCTGGCCTTGTTAAAGGATACCGACAATTTAGTTTCCACCCTTTTAGGGGATGCGGGAGTGAATTATTATCTGGTCAGGGCTCAGATGCAGGACTACAAGCAACCGCAGTCGAAATCGGAGTATTCTGAGAATGAGGATGAAGATGCGGATGATCCCTTTGGGAAGAAGCAAGGGTCGGGCGCACAGAAGAAGCCTGGCACTCCGAAGACAGACACGCCGGTTTTGGACAATTTTGGCATTGACATCACGCGGCTGGCCGAGGAGAACAGTTTGGATCCGATTGTTGGCAGGGAGAAGGAGATTGAGCGGCTGGCGCAGATTCTAAGCCGGCGCAAGAAGAATAATCCCATCCTGATCGGGGAGCCGGGGGTTGGGAAATCGGCTATTGCCGAGGGGTTGGCCCTGCGGATCGTGCAGAAGAAGGTCTCGCGGTTGTTGTTTGACAAGCGGGTGATCAGCCTGGATATTGCCTCCATTGTGGCGGGCACCAAATACCGGGGGCAGTTTGAGGAGCGGATGAAGGCCATTCTGAATGAGTTGTCGAAGGTCACGAATGTGATTTTATTCATAGATGAGATCCACACCATTGTGGGGGCAGGTGGAGCCACGGGATCGCTGGATGCGGCCAATATGTTGAAGCCGGCCCTGGCCCGCGGGGAGATCCAGTGTATTGGGGCCACCACCCTGGATGAATACCGCCAGCACATTGAAAAAGACGGGGCGCTGGAGCGGCGGTTCCAGAAGATCATGGTGGAGCCCACTTCCGTGGAGGAGACCATTGAGATTCTCAATAATATCAAGTCGAGATACGAAGATCACCATAATGTCACCTACACTCCCGATGCCATAGAGGCGTGTGTGAAGCTGACAGCCCGGTATATCACCGATCGTTATTTGCCCGACAAGGCCATAGATGCTCTGGATGAAGCTGGTTCACGGGTTCATATTTCCAACATCAATGTACCGGAGAAGATCGTCAAGCTGGAAGAGAAGATAGAGACCACGCGTGAGGAGAAGATTGCAGCCGTGAAGAGTCAGAATTTCGAGCTGGCGGCTAATTTCCGGGATAAGGAGAAGAACCTGCTCATGTTGCTGGAACAGGAAAAAGAAGCGTGGGAGAAGGAGTTGATCCATCACCGGGAGGTGGTGGATGAGCATAAGGTCGCTGAGGTGGTGGCGCTCATGTCGGGGGTTCCGGTGCAAAGGATTGCCCAGGCAGAAGGGCGCCGGCTGGCGGTCATGGATGCCGACCTGAGGGGTAAGGTGATTGGTCAGGACGAGGCCATCGCCAAGGTGGTGAAGGCCATCCAGCGGAACCGGGCCGGGTTGAAGGATCCCAACCGTCCTATCGGTTCCTTCATCTTCCTGGGGCCCACGGGGGTGGGTAAGACTCAATTGGCCAAGGTGCTGGCCACCTATCTCTTTGACAGCATCGATGCACTGGTGCGCATTGACATGAGCGAATATATCGAGAAATTCAGTGTCTCCCGGCTTGTGGGAGCGCCTCCGGGCTATGTGGGATACGAAGAGGGCGGACAGCTAACCGAGAAGGTAAGGCGTAAACCCTATTCGGTGGTGTTATTGGATGAGATCGAGAAGGCCCATCCCGATGTCTTTCACCTGTTGCTGCAGATGCTTGACGAGGGACGTCTGACCGACAGTCTGGGCAGGGTCGTTGATTTCAGGAATACCATCATCATCATGACCTCCAACATTGGCAGCCGTGACCTGAAAGATTTCGGCCGGGGGGTCGGATTCAACACCGGGAAGAGCACCGCCGACGAGAATGAAAATGCCAAATACATCATACAGAAAGCGCTGAAAAAGGCCTTTGCCCCCGAATTTCTGAACCGCATCGATGATGTGATCATGTTCAACGCCCTTGACAAGGGGCATATCCATCAGATCATTGATCTGGAGATCGGCGATCTCTACAAGCGGGTAGAGGCACTGAACTATCGATTGGTGCTATCGGAGGAAGCCCTGGACTTCATTGCAGACAAGGGTTATGATCCCCAGTTTGGTGCCCGTCCACTGAAAAGGGCCATCCAGAAGTATCTCGAAGACGAACTGGCTGAGATCATCATCAAATCGAATGTACATGCCGGGGATACCATTAACGTAGAGCTGGACCAGGAGCATGACAAGCTTCAGTTAAGGGTGCTCTCTCCGGAACAGAAAGTAGAGGATCAGGCGTAATCGCTATCCTGAAGCTTCCGGTTTATTGGTATTTAAGGACGAGCAGACTCAGGTCATCGCTTTGGGCGGAGGCGCCAGCGAAATGATTGACTTCATGGAGGATCATTGCGGCGACCTCCTCGGAAGAATGGTTTTTCACCTTGTCAAAAACCCTGTAGAAATTATCGGTCCCGAAGAAATCACCCGCTTCATTGATTTGTTCTGAGAGGCCGTCGGTATAAAGGATCAGCAGGTCTCCTTTGGAGAATTTCACGTTGTTGTCTTTATACCCCCGGTCGGGATAGAGGCCCAGAGGGAGGCCGTGTGGGTCGCCCAGTTCCTTGACCCTGCCCGTTTGCTGGACCAGGAAGGTGGGTGTGTGGCCTGCATTACAGTAATTCAGCGTGTCGCTTTCCAGGTCGAGGATCCCCAGGAACAGGGAGAGGAAGAACTGGTTGGTGTTGTTCTTGCAAAGCAACTTATTAACTTTACCTACAATGTCTTTTGAGTCGCCGTCGAAAGCATGGCTTTTAATATGGGTATGGGCTACACCCATAAAGAGAGCGGCAGGAATGCCATCTCCGGAGACGTCGCCGATGGTAATGAGCATTTTGTGGTCGCTGATCATGAAGAAGTCAAAGAGGTCACCGCTGACCATCAGCATGGGTTTGTAGACGGCATGGAGGGAAAGTCCGGCATCATGCAGGAAATGGTTGCCCGAAGGGGGAATGAAGCTGGCCTGGATTTCGGCAGCCAGTTGCATATCGGCACGCAACCTTTCACGGCGCTGACGAATTTCCTTTTCGCTCTGCAGGTTTTTTTCATATTGGTTTCGGAGGCGCTCCAGGCTGTCCTGGAGCAGGACCGTTTCGTTGTTCTGTCCCGAGCCGGGGTCCAGTTTCTCGATACTGAAAGTATGTAACTCTTTGCTTATCTTGGAAATAGGTTGCATCACCCTGCGGGAGATAGCAAATACCAGGTAAAAAATCAGGAGGGCCACAAGAAAAGAGACCGCCACCATTCTGAAGAGCAGCAGCTTCAGGTCTTTGTAGAACTCCTTGTAGGGCATGACGAAGGCCATGATCCATCCATTCTCAGGAATCAGGGTGGGGTAAGCCCAGGATTTCTGGTAATTCAGCGGAAAGGGGAAGACGGTGACCGGTTGTTGGTTTTTTACAAACTTTGTAGCGATTTCGGCTGAATCCTGGGGTAATATTTCGCGGGGTAACCTATAGATGTTACGGGTGAGCACAAACTCCTTCAGCGGGTGGGTGATATAGGTTCCTTTGTCGGAAATCAGAAAGGCAAATCCATTTCCTTTGGGGACCTCATTGATCAGGTCGCTCAGGAAGGCCAGGGAGATCTGGCAGGAGACAAACCCTGTCATCAGAGTATCGCCGGTGGGGCTTAACTGAACGATAGGGTGATAATAAACCGACAGGATGGTCTGGTTGGCGGTGCACCGGAAGGGCTCTGTCCAGAAAGGTTTTCCCGAGGCCAGTGGAGCCTGGAGGGCCTCCAGCTCTTCCAGACACATCTGAAATTCGGGGGGTTCACTGGTAAAATATCGGATAGAATCGTCATGCACGGTCAGCAGGATGATTCCCTTATCCTGATGAAAAGGTTTCATATGGATCCTCACCGACCAGATGAACGGGTATTTTTCCATGACCCTTTGGAGGAACCAACTGGTTTTTTCATGGAGGTAAAAAAAAGGGATCTGGGCGGCCATGTTAGCAGCGATCTCCTGGGTGGAGATAATTTTCTCCCTGACCACATTGACAATGGAATTATTGATGGTAAGGGCCTTGTTCAAGGCATCCCTTTCTGCCAGCATGTAGTTGTACTTATAGACCCAGATGATGAAAAGGGAATAGACGAACAGGACAGCAACAGAGATATATAAACCCAACCGGTAAGACAGCGGTCTTTTTGACATGAAGTAGCCCAGTTAATAATTACCAATTTAGTTCTTTTTTCCGGAACTACCGCACGCGCCGGTGGTTTTTTTCGGTCAGGAAGCAGGTCAGGTTTTCATGGCGCCGCAGACGCTGATGACCTGTCCGCTGACATACGAAGAGAGGTCAGAAGCTAGGAAGAGGGCGACCTTGGCCACCTCTTCGGGGGTCCCTCCCCTTTTCATCGGGATAGAATCTTCCCACTGTTTGCGCGCCTCTTCGGGGATTTTGGCCGTCATCTCGGTAATGATAAAACCGGGGGCGATGGCATTGGAGCGGATGCCGCGGGAGCCCAGTTCGCGGGCGATCGATTTGGTAAAGCCGATGATCCCTGCCTTGGAAGCGGAATAGTTGGCCTGGCCGGCATTCCCGCTGACACCCACCACAGAGCTCATGTTGATGATGGACCCTCCCCGCTGCTTCAGCATGGTTTTCTGTACTGCTTTGGTGAAGTTAAATACCGACTTGAGGTTTACATTGATGACGGCATCCCATTGTTCCTCTGACATCCGCATCAGCAGCGTATCTTTGGTAATTCCGGCGTTGTTGACCAGAATGTCGGCGGCTCCGAAATCGGCCACGATCTCGTTGACCACCCTGTCGGTATCGGCAAAATCGGCGGCATTGGAGGCATATCCCCTGGCTTTCACACCCAGTGCCAGGAGTTCATTCTCCGTGTTGACCATATTCTCATCCCTGAACAGGTCGGTGAAGGCAATCTGACACCCTTCTGAGGCAAATTTCAACGCGATGGCTTTCCCAATTCCCCGGGAAGCTCCCGTTACGATGGCTGTTTTTCCTTCCAGTAAATGCATACTTATAACTCTTTATATTTTGCAAAGTTATATAAAAAGTGATACGAAACGCCCCTTGGGACATGGAGGGACCATGTTGGCCAAGGAGGTAAGGCGATTCCCGGGGAAGGAGGATAACCCAACCGGAGCGACGGGGGCTAGATTTTTTTCATCTCCATCAGGAGTTGAGGCAGGAGGTCGCCGGCTTTTCCCTTGAGCCAGAGGTCGGTGATGCTGTCGGTGAATTGGGAGCGTTCGGGGTTGACCTCTATGATGAAGGCTCCCCGGTCGCGGGCTTTTTTGGGCACGAAGGAAGCGGGGACGACCTCACCCGTGGAGCCGATGATCAGGCAAACTTCACATTGAGCGGCGCTGTCGAAGGAGAGGTTCCAGGCTTCTGTGGGGATACCCTCCCCGAAGAAGACGAAATCAGGTTTGAGGATTTGCTGGTCATAGGGGCATCTGGGAGGGAGGTTTTGCAGGTCGCACTCCTCGACGGGAAAGGAGGTGGAGCATTTGGGGCAGACCAGGCGTTGGGAGCCACCATGGAATTCATAGACTTTATGGCTTCCTGCCTTTTGGTGGAGGTTGTCGATATTTTGGGTGACGATGGCATGCAACCATCCCCGTTCTTCCATGGCGGCCAGAGCCAGATGGGCCCCGTTGGGTTGTGCCTTCCCAAAATGGTCGTAGAAAATTTCCCTGATTGTGGGCCAGCATAGGTCACCATGTTCCAGGAAATAGTTGATATCCAGAACCTCAGGTTCATACCGGTTCCACAAGCCATCGACTCCCCTGAAGGGCGGGATGCCACTTTCTACGCTGATGCCGGCCCCGGTAAAGGCCATATTAAAAGAGGATTGTCTAAGCTTGCTGGCAGCCAGTTCAATATTGTTTTTCATAAATTCGTCCGGATCGGTCATGAACAAAAATAATATTGTTTTGGAAACCGAGCCCTATTTTCTTTTCATCTCTTCAGGAAAGCTTAATTTTGATGGACAGGAAAGGCTAATTTTGAACCTTAAAGGAAGGAACATGAGAGGATCAACGACGATTTGTGCGATATCGACGCCGCCGGGGAGCGGGGGTATTGCGGTGATCCGGTTGTCGGGGCCGGAGGCGATAGCCCTGGTGGAAGGGATATTCAGGCCCCGTGGGGGGCAGGGGCCTCTGGGCGGGCGGCCGCCGCGGAGCTTGCACGTGGGGTGGATCGCCGATAGCGGGCAGGAGATCGACGAAGTGGTGGTGGCCTTGTTCAGGGCACCCCATAGTTATACTGGGGAGGATGTGGTGGAGATATCGTGTCATGGTTCTCTCTACCTGCAGCAGCGTATCCTGGAGTTGCTGATCGGCAGGGGAGCCCATCTGGCCGCCCCGGGGGAGTTTACCCAGCGGGCGTTTCTCAACGGGCGGATGGATCTGAGCCAGGCGGAGGCCGTGGCCGACCTGATAGCCTCGACCAACGAGGCGGCCCACCGTATCGCCCTGCACCAGATGCGGGGAGGTTTCTCCATGGAGATCCGGCATCTCCGGGAGCAGTTGCTGCGGTTCACGGCGCTGGTCGAACTGGAACTCGATTTCAGCGAGGAAGAGGTTGAATTCGCCGATCGTGGGGCGCTGCGCCGGCTGACCATTGAAATAGAAACCCTGCTCTCGCGGCTGGCCGGTTCCTTCCGGCTGGGGAATGCCATCAAAAATGGGATTCCCGTGGTGATCGCCGGGGAGACCAATGTGGGCAAGTCTACCCTTCTGAATGCCCTGCTGAACGAGGAGAAGGCCCTGGTGAGCGACATCCATGGCACTACACGTGATGTCATCGAGGATGTGGTCAATATCCACGGAACGGCCTTCCGCTTTTTCGACACAGCGGGGATCAGGGAGACCGAAGATACCATTGAGACGATGGGCATCGAGCGTACTTTCAGCAAGCTGCGACAGGCCGAGATTGTTTTGCTGGTGGTGGACCTCACCACCCCCTGGCCGGCTGTGGAACGACTGATCGGGGAGATCCGCGGTCATCTTGAGCAGCAGCACCTGATCATCACAGCCAACAAAGCCGACCGGCAACTGCCGGAGACGGCAGCTGCCCTGAGGGCTATGCCCCTGAGGGAGAACGAAGATCTGGTTTTTATTTCGGCCAAGAACAGGGAGAACCTCAGCGCACTGATAGAGCGGATGCAGGAGACCCTGGCGGTTAATAAGATAGGTGCCAACGACGTCATTATCAGCAATCTGCGCCATTACGAGGCACTGATCCACGCGCGGGAAGCCATCCTCAGGGTGCAGACGGGACTCGATGATCTCATTCCCGGCGACCTGCTGGCACAGGATATCAGGGAGTGCCTCTGGTATTTGGGAAGCATCACCGGTGATATCACCGAGGACGAGGTCCTGGGATATATCTTCAAGAATTTCTGTATCGGCAAATAATCCATTGATCCAGGGTGCAGGACGGAGTGTTCCACCATGCAGGCATGATCCGATCTGAGACCTAACCTGTCAATAGGAATATTTGAATGATTTGTCGGGCATAGGCGGGAAAGGCGGGACGGTCACAGGTTGCTCCTCCATTTTTCTTTTAAGGAAGGAGATGGCGGCTTCGAGCTGGGCATCGTGACCGTTAAACGTCGCAAATGGGAGGTTGTCGACCACCTGGTCGGGATCGACACCATGTCCTTCGATGATCCAATCGCCCTGATCGGTATAGACTCCCATTTCGGAGGCTGTGGCGATGCCGCCGTCGACCAGCCGGTTGCTGGAGGAGAGCCAGATTTCGCCGCCCCAGGTACGGGTGCCGATGACCTCTCCCAGGTCGAGCTGCTTGATGCCTTCCGCGAAGGCTTCACCGTCGGAAGCCGTGGATTCGTTGCAGAGGACCACGATATGACCCCGGAAGGCATATTGCATGTTCCAGTAAGGGATGCCAGCCCGCGACTGCCAGTAAAACCAGGCTTTACGCAGCAACCGGTTCAGAATCCAGCTGTCGATATTTCCACCGCGGTTGTTGCGCACATCGATGATCAATCCTTCGCGGTGAAACACGGGATAATAACCTTTTACAAACTCCTGGAAGTTGTCGCCACCCATGGCGCGCAGATGGAGATAACCGATACGTCCCCCACCCTTCTCTTCGGTTTCGAGCCGCCGGGTGTACTCCCACTCATTGTAGCGTAATCCGGCATCGGCTGACATACTCACCGGTTTGACGATTTCATCATACGCTTTTCCAGAACCATTCTTCAGTGAGAGCCGCACCTCCTGACCCTCCTTTTTATCAAGCAGCCGGTTGATATGTTCCACGGTAAGGGTTTCGATACCGTTGATGCGGAGGATCACGTCGCCTTCGCTGATTTTCATATGGGGTTGGGCCAAAGGGGCATACTGTTCCGGGAGGTCGGGGTCGCCTTTGAAGATATGGTCGATGACATAGCCCCCTTGCAGCGTATCTTTATGCAGGCGGGCGCCCAGGGAGGCGGGGGCGATATCCTCGGGAGTCTCGCGTTTCTGGCCGCCGTAGACGAAGGTGTGGAGTGCTGAGAGTTCGGAAACCATGCTGATCAGCAGGTCGTCGAGTTCATAGCGGTCGGTGACGCGCTCCAGGAGGGGCAAGTGACGGTCGAGGACGGCGGGCCAGTCGACGCCGTGCATGTTTTTATCGTAGAAATAGTCGCGTTCGAGGCGCCAGGCATCGACCAACATCTGGCGGCGGTCTTCCTGCGGATCAATCCTGAAGACCCAATCGCGGAGGTTGATTTTCCCCTCTTTGAGTTCACTTTTTTTGCCATCGGCAGCGGTCACCCAAATGCCGTCGCTCTTGCGGATCAACAGTTTTTTACCATCGGCCGAGATCTGGTACTGCATCACCATGTCGGCGATTTCCACAGGTTTATTGTTGGGCTTACCGGTGATTTCCATGGCCATCAGCTTGCGGTTGCGGCGATCGTTCATATCGCTCTGGATCCAATAGAGGTGGCTGGAGGTGATGCCCAGGGAGGAGATATTGTCGGCAGGCAGCGGCACTTCAAGGAGCCGGCCGGGGGCCCCCTCCATGTCGGGCAGGGCCTGGCTCTTGTCTTCTTTTGAGGCGGAAGGGGTCTCTTTCTTTTTTCCAGGAAGCGATGGTTTTGCCTCAGCGGTTTTGGCGGCCGGATCTCCGTTCTTTTCGGTGTCGGTGTCGGGATGGAGTTCATCGGGCGCCATGAACGGGGATCGCAGGGAATCGTATAAGGCCAGCTGGTATATTTTTGCGGTTTTGTTATAGTAGGGTTCAGGCTGGCGCGGGCCCCAGGGACTCCCCACCACACTGTTGAACGTCCGGTCGCTGATAAAATAGAGCCATTTACCATCACGGCTGAAGAGCGGGTCATAACTGTCGAATCGGTCGCTGGTGAGGTAAAAGGAGAAGCCGGAGGTCACGTTCATCACTTTAATACGGGGGATCCGGTTGGGGGCTGGGTCGGCCCAGGTGAGCCATTTGCTGTCGGCCGACCAGGTCACATCTTCCATGCCCCCGATTTCGTCGCGGTCGATTTCGCGGGAGGTACCCGTGGCGGCGTCCCAGAGCCGGAGGGCATAATCCTTTTCGGTATAGGCAATATATTTTCCATCGGGTGATGGGTAGAAATCCATGATAAGCACTTTGCTTCCGGAGGTAAGCTGCCGGGGTTCAGCCCCTCCTGAGACAGAAGTTTTCCAGAGCTCTACTTCTCCCGACTGATCGGAGAGGAAGGCGATCTCCCCCTCGTTACCCAGGTATTTTGCCGAGCGGAAGCGGACGCCCTGGTGGCGGGTGATTTCGGCCCAGCGGCCACCGGTGACCGGCGTCGAGAAGATTCTGCCCCTGGCGGTCAGAAGGAGACTCTTCCCGTCGGGAGAGAGCGCGATGGACTGGAGCATCTGAAGGGGATCTTTTTCCCAGTAAGGGCGTTTCTGGTCAAAATCGGAAACCAGGGTAATATCCAGCATGCGCTCTTTGTTCTGGGCAAGATCATAAATCCACAGGTCGGCCTGTTTCTGGTAGATAATACGGCCCTTATCCATCTGGGCCTCTTTGAGATCCCATCCTGAGGAATGGGTGATTTGTTGCAGGTCAGAACCATCGGGTCGCATGGACCAGAGGTTCATGGTCCCGTCGCGGTCGGAAAGAAAATAGATCCGTCCCTGCCAGAACATCGGGTTTTTGCTGGTCCCGGCATAGTCGGCTGTAAGGGGGATGGCCTCCTCTTTACCGTCAAACTTCCAGATATTCTGGGCAGTCCCTCCCTTGTATCTTTTGGTATGGCTTCCCTGGAAGGCTAAACGGGTGAAATAGAGGGTTCCGGTTTCGTCATAGGTTCCTTCATCGGCCTGGGCCAGAGGGACTCTCCGGAGGTCCAGGGTCAGAGGGTCGAGCAGCAGCAGTTGCCGGCCGGGCAGCAGGGTATAAAAACCGGATGACAGCAGCAGCTGGCCCTCGCTGGTCCAGCCATAAACCCGTGGGCCGCCGTTTCCTTTCTGGCCTTCGAAAGTGATCCTGCGGGGAACACCCCCCGAAGCAGGGATCAGGTAGACCTCGTTGGGCCCTTCATACTCCCCGTTAAAGGCGATCCATTGGCCATCGGGTGAAAACGCAGGATGGGCCTCCATACCATGGTGGGTCGTCATCCTGAAACACTGCCCACTGACCTCATCATACTGCCACAGGTCCCCTTCGGCAGTAAAAACCACCCGGTTTTCATGTAAGGCAGGAAACCGGTAATACCCTTTCTCCCCTGCCGAAACTGCTCCAATACACCACAACAAAAATCCGGCAGATAACAACAACAACTTACGACGCATGTTTTAAATGATTTAAGGACGGAATCACGAAAGTAGCAAAAAAACAATGAGGCAATTATTGAGACAAACTATCGTTATCCATTTTATGGTTTGAAAACAACTTGTATTTTTACGCTCTTTCCCTGAATTACTAAGGGAAATAATAATTATGACACAAAACCGTCACGTATTGCATGAGATTTGTTAAGTTATTTTTTTTGATCTGCCTGGTACTTCCGGGAGTGGAATTGGCTGCACAGGGACATCCTTTGAGGGCCGGAGTATTTGTAAATGCTTATGACTTGGACCATTCAAAGATAGGAGGTGGGGTTTCGCTGGAGGTGGCCCGGTTCCATTTTGATATTTCCTCTAATTTTGCCTTTGGTGAAGGCCGGAGTGATTTGAGGAGCACAAGCAACACCTATTTGTTAGATAAAAAGCGTGCGGGAGTCATCAATGCCGGGTATATCTTCAGGTTTTCGCGTTTCAGTGTGATTCCGAAGGCAGGGGTGGGATGGACTTTTGACATCTGGCAAACTCCCGATCCAAAGCCCACATACTATTTGTACAACGAGAAGAATTTTCTCAACCTGGGATTGATTGTGGATTACCGCATCAATGACCGGTTGGGGATTCAGGTGAGTGGGGGCCATTTTGAGCGGTTGAGTCTGGGCTTCAACTACTACCTGGGGAACATATAATTCACACTTCGTTTTTTGTGGGCTACCCCATCAAGGGGCGTATGCCTTGCCTTCCTTCATGACGGTCGCAGTCGCCTGCCATGCCATTCATTAACATAAGGCAAGGAGGCCGCCACGAAACTACCGTGACGGGAATTCTACCCGCTATTGGAGTATCTCAAGCTATTCCTTGATAATCTTAAAAGTCTTCAGGGGAGTCTGCCCGCTTTGGAGGACTTTCAGCAGGTAAGTCCCGGGACTATACTCATCCATCGCAATTTTCTGCGGAAACTGCACGATCCGTCCGTTATGCACCAGATGCCCGTTCATGTCGAAGAGGCTGAAGGAGAGGGAAGCAGGCGCCTCTCCTTTCAGGTCGATAAGGAGGTGGGAAGCCACAGGATTGGGGTAGGCGGAGAGTGTGAGACCGGGCCACTGCAGGGGATCCATAGCCGTGACCAGCAGTTTGGTCTGGTGGAAGCCCTGGGTCAGGATGACGGAACTCCCCGAGAAGGTTTCGATGACTGGTTCACCTATGGTCCAGGAGAGCTGAATATTGGATCCTGAGCCATTACCGCCCCCCGAAGAGAGCACCTGCTGCGAACTTCCCGTGACCGGCAGCAGCAGTCCCGTTGCCACCATCAGGATGAGAGTCAGGTATTTCATATTTCAGTGGAGTAAGTGAAAGGTGTTATATTGATATAAAGTTACCAAATAGTCGACACCTGTGATATAATCCGGGTCAGTTTTTATTGAAGGGAGCAGGGCCAGGGATCAGGGAATCTGAAGTTTGGTATATTTGTCAGGAAAGAAGCCTGACCTATGATAAATCAACTGCAGACCACTGCCGGGGAAGGGAGTTCCCGTGATCGCAGTGAGGTAAGAACCTACCATCGGGGGTGGGTATTTGGGGCGGCCTGTACGGGCATGCTGCTTTTCGGGATGGCCTTTTTATCGCTGGGGACCATTTCGACATTTATCCAGTCTCATTTCGGGCTGAGTGCGGTGGAGGCCGCTTCTCTGGCGTCGTCGCTGCCCTTTGGGATGCTGGCCGGTTCGGTCATATTCGGGCCGGTGGCCGACCGGTTTGGGTACAAGGTTCTGCTGGCGGGGGCCACCCAGGTGCTTCTGGTGTCACTGGAGGCCATCGCCTTTGCTCCTTCTCTTCTGGCCTTACAACTCAGTTTCTTTGGCCTTGGTTTGGGGGGAGGCACTCTTAATGGGGCCACCAACGCCCTGGCAGCCGATGTGACCACCGACAGCAAGGGGGCCGGACTGAGTCTTCTCGGGGTTTTCTTTGGGCTGGGTGCCCTGGGCATGCCCGCCCTGATCGGTTGGCTCACCAGGATCTGGGATTACCGGACTATCGTGGCTTCAATAGGTTTTTTTATGGTGCTCCCCCTGGTTGGTTTTCTTCTGCTCCGGTTTCCGGAGCCCAAACAGCGGCAGGGATTCCCCCTGCGCGAAGGCCTGGTGCTCCTCCGGCATCCCCTGTTGCTGTTGCTGGGAGCTATTCTTTTCTTTGAGAGCGGCGTAGAAGGAATGGTCAGCAACTGGACCACCACCTTTCTGGGGAGCCGGGAAATAGCGGTGGAAAAGGCCCTGATGGCCCTCTCCCTGCAGATTGCGGCCCTGGTGGTCACCAGGCTGCTCCTCAGCCGGTTGTTGAAGCGTTTACCTGCGGCCAGGGTGTTGTATTTCGGTCTGACATTGATTATAACCGCCTCTCTGATATTATTTTATGCCCATTCATTTACAGTGGTGGCTGTAGCCATGGTGCTGTTCGGAGCCGGTTTTGCCGCCGGATTCCCGGTAGTTCTGGGCTTTGTGGCCGAGCGGTACCCTACCCTTTCCGGTACGGCCTTCAGCATCGTCATCATCATGGCGCTTATCGGCAACACCCTTTTGAACTATTTTACCGGCACCCTTTCGCAGTATGCGGGCATCGGTTATTTTCCCCTTTTATTAGCCGGAAGTGCCCTGACCATGGTGATCCTGCTGCGGGTAGTTACCCGTAAAATGAAGCAGCAATAGGTTGTCTGAATCCCGTACTGAAAAGACCGCCAGCCGTTGTGCTTACCAATTCACGGGGTCTTTTCCATGGGCTGCCAGGTAGCTGTTGGCTTGGCTGAAGTGGTGATTCCCGAAGAAGCCGCGGTATGCCGAGAGGGGTGACGGGTGGACCGACTGAAGGACGAGGTGGCGGGAGGTGTCGATGAATTTCCCTTTTTGCTGGGCATAGCTTCCCCAGAGCATAAAAACCAGGTGGTCGCGCTGTTCGGCCAGAAGGTGGATGACACGGTCGGTGAAGGTTTCCCACCCTTTGTTCTGGTGTGAGCCCGCCTGGTGGGCCCTGACGGTGAGGGTGGCATTGAGCAGGAAGACACCCTGACTGGCCCAGCGCTCCAGGTTGCCAGAGGCAGGCACGGGCACTCCCAGGTCTTTTTCTATTTCCGCGAAGATATTCTGGAGGGAAGGGGGAAAGGGCACCCCATCGGGCACCGAAAAGCAGAGTCCATGGGCTTGTCCGGGCCCATGATAGGGATCCTGGCCCAGGATAACCACCTTGACCTGGTCAAAGGGGCAGTGGTCAAAAGCATTGAAAATCAGCTTTCCCGGAGGAAAAACCTTTTGTGTGTCATACTCCTGCCTGACAAAACGAATCAGCTCCCCGAAATAGGGTTTTTCAAATTCATCTGCCAGTTGCGCTTTCCATGAGGCCTCAATGCGTACATCCATGATAGGCAAAAATAACGATTCCGTAGGATTGGTACGGTATCCCCGCTGTTTAATTACTGGTTACATATGCATTGGGCATCACTCTTTACCATACGTCACGTTGACCTGCTTAGGGCATCATTCCCCTTTCACACGGCCATGGAGATCTGCACCAGGTATCACTCCCCCATTATTGGGCCACGCTGAAGGCTCCGTTGACCACCACCTTATCGCCCGGCTGGAGACTCCCCGGGAGGATTTCCACCAGGTTATCCTGTTTCATGCCGGTGGCTACCCTGACCTTTTTAAGGCGCCAGAGCTCCTGGCCGGGGTCGCTATTCACCAGTACAAATTCACCTTCATCGCCGGAGATCAGGGCTTCCAGGGGCAGGGCCAGGGCGTTATGGCTGCCGGTGATGATGTAAGCCCTGACGAACATACCGGGCAGGTAATCGCCATTTACGGAGGGGGTGAAAAGAGCGTTCACCGTGATGGTGCGCAGGTCACTGAGGGCCTTACCGGTGGTGACCAGCGTGGCTTCCAGCGTATCGGAAGAGACTTCGGGAACCCTGAAGCGGACCAATTGCCCGGGGCGGACCAGGGGGATGTCTTTTTCGAAGAGCTGTAGAGTGACCATCAGGGGGGAGGTTTCGACGATTTGAAGCACGGGGCTTTCGGGGGAGACGAAGACGCCGTTTTCCTCAGAGACCGAGGCGATAAAGCCGCTGATGGGGGCGATGACGGGCACGGATGCAGCAATGCGACCCTGTTGGAGGGCTTCCCGGTTGATGTGCAGGAGGTTCAGGCGGGCTTCGAGGGCGCTGACACGGGCCTGTGTAGAGAGGTAGTCGCTTTCTGCCTTAAGGAATTGTTTGCGTGCTGCGACGTTCTCGCCGGCGAGGAGTTGTTGGCGTTCGTAATCGTCTTTCAGGAAGGCCAGGGACGCCGAAGCGGTGAGGTAATCCTCCTGGAGTTGCAGCAGCTCCTGGTTTTCAATCCGGAAGAGGATCTGGCCACGGCTAACACGGTCACCTGGTAGGAGGGTCAGATCGCGGATTACCCCGCCGGTGATGGCATTGACAGCCGCCCGGTTCCGGGGAAGCGCCTCCAGTTGTCCGGTGGCCTCTACCACCCCTGAAAAGGTATGCATGAAGGATTCTCCCAGAACCAGCCCGTTGGCAGCTACCTGCTCCGGCGTCAATTGAAGCAGATCCTCCCCTGCCGGAGAACTCTCGGGAGTCTTCACCTCTCCCTGGCGGGAATGACAACCCTGAATCAGGGCGAGTACAAGAAGCACCATCATTAGAGCAACCCCTTGCTTTTTAAATAAAGTCTTCATTCCGGTAAGTATAGTTATCATTTTTTATATCTGTATTTTATGGCAGAATGCTGTTAAGTTCATAAACCATTTGGTTATGCCGGAGTAACCGGTCGAGGTAGTCGTTTTCCAATTCCGAGGCGCTCTCGAGTCCCATCAGATATTGATAGAAGTCGATTTCCCCCTGGGAGAGGCTGAGGGTGGCGGTTTTGCGGAGTTCAGTGGCGGTTTCCCTGCCTTTATCGAGGTATTGGCGCAGGCCGGATTCCAGGAGGGCCACATCGCGTCTGAGCTGTGCCACCCGGGTATGATGGTTCAGGGACCAATTTCTTTTGTTCAGTTGGTTAAGTTCAGTCTCCAGGGTGGCGGAGCGGATTTTGGCTTTCTGCTCCGCGAACCAGAGGGGAATCGTCACTCCTGCGGTGAAACCCCTATAAATTTCAGAACCCGGGGATTGGTTGGTTCCCTGGAAGTATTCCAATTCGATATCGGGGAGGAGGTTGTTTTTTTCCAGTTGGAGCATTGCCCGGGCCGATTGGCCTTCCAGGTCGAGGAGTTGCTCAGCAGGAGAAACCGTGATGGATGAAGGGGCCGACGATGCGTTTTTGGGTGTGGCGGGTGGCGGCTGCACTGCAGGGAGATCAAAGGTGCCGGGAGAATCGAGGAGGGCGAAGAGTTCCTCCCTGGCGGTGGCGAGGTTATTCTGGGTGGTCGCCAGGGTTTGGCGGGCTCTGATCTGGCGGCTGTCGGCCATCAGTTTTTCGAGGCGGTTGCTCTCCCCTGCCCTGTACTTCAGCTCAGACCGGTCAGCTGTAGCCTGGTAAAGGCTGTCTATTTCGGTGAGGAGGCTGACTTTGCGGGCAAGGATCAGCACCTCGTCGTATTTCTGGCGGACTTTCATTTCGGTTTCCCTGATCACCAGTTGGTACCTGGCTTCCTCGACGCCAGCCAGGGATTTATAGAGGTTCGTCCGGGAGGTGTATACCGTTGGGAAGCTGAAATTCTGGCGGAGGCCCCACACTTTAATAGGCAGGCCGTTTTCAGCGATGTTATTTTGGTCGTAGTTGTAGAAAACGGCTGTTTTGTCGGGGTTAAAGCCGGCGGGTATCATCAGGGAAGTCTGGCGGACCTTCAGGGCGGCCGCCTTCACCGCGGGATGGCGGTTCAGGGCGATACGCACCGCCTCTTCGGAAGTAAGGAGCTCTCGTTGAGCAGAGCGCAGGGAGTCACCCGCGGAGCGGGCCTCCACTGTTGTTGCGCCACTCATGGATTCCGCAGGAGAAGCCAGGGTTGGCCGGGAGGAGAGGCTCATCAGCAGGAGAGCCAGCAAGGGGATCAGCACCATCGGCAGAACCGGGGGGAGGTGAGGTTTCTTGCGTTTGCCGGAGCTTTTTTCTGGCCAGTCGAAGAGGGCATAGAATAGGGGCAGGATGATCATGGTCAGCAGGGTGGACGTCACCAGTCCGCCGATGACGACGGTAGCCAGGGGGCGTTGCACTTCAGCCCCTGCGGAGGAGGAGATGGCCATGGGCAGGAAGCCGAGGGCGGCAGCCGCGGCCGTCATGACCACCGGGCGGAGGCGTTCCCGGGTTCCGCGGAAGATTCTTTCCCTCATGTCGGTGATTCCCTTTCTTTTCAGCTCTTTAAGGTGTTCTATCAAAACGATTCCATTAAGTACGGCGATGCCGAAGAGGGCAATGAAGCCCACTCCCGCGGAGATACTGAAGGGCATACCGCGCATCCATAGGAGGAGGATTCCCCCCACTGCGGAGAGGGGTATGGCGCTGAAGATCATCAGGGCGTCGCGGAAAGAGTGGAAGGCGAAGTGGAGCAGGATGAAGATCAGGAGCAGGGCCACAGGGACGGCAATGAGGAGCCGCTGGCGGGCGGAGCGCAGGTTCTGGTATTGGCCTCCGTAGGTCATGGAATAGCCCACGGGGAGTTCAAAACGCTCATGGGCCAGGGCCTGGATATCCTGGACCACCGATTCCATGTCGCGGTTGCGGACGTTGATGCCCACGACGATATGGCGGCGGGTCATGTCACGTGATATTTTAGCCGGACCGGCAGTATATTCGATATCGGCGAGTTCGCGCATGGGGATCATGGAGCCGTTGGCTGCCGGAACCAGGAGGTTGCGGAGGTGGTCTATATCCTGCCGGAAGGATGGGGCCAGGCGGACCACCAGATCGAACCGTTTTTCGCCTTCGAAGAGGGTGCCGGCGGTCATGCCGGCGAAGGCCATGGAAATCACCCTGTTGGCATCGGCAATGGGAATGCCGTAGCGGGCCAGCCGGTCGCGGCGGAAGGAGACCGACATCTGGGGCAATCCCTCTACCTTATCGACGGTGATATCAGAGGCCCCTTCCACGCCGGCGATGAGTTGTTTGAGTTCATCGGCTTTGGCAGCCAGCGTGGAAAGGTTGTCGCCGTAAATTTTGATGGCCACATCGGCTCTGACGCCTGTGATGAGTTCGTTGAAACGCATCTCAATAGGTTGTGTGAATTCAGGTTCGAAGCCGGGCAACACTGAGAGAGCCTCCTTGAACTTTTCAGCCAGTTCGTCTTTGGTTTTGGCAGAAGTCCATTCCCTGATGGGTTTCAGGGTCACAATGATGTCTGATTCCTCCATGGACATAGGATCGGTGGGTACCTCGGCAGCCCCGATGCGGGAGACCACCTGTTCTACTTCGGGGAAGCCCAGCAGGATATTCTCGATCTTAGTGGTGATACCGATGGTAGTGCCCAGGGAGGTTCCGGTGGGGAGAACCGGTTGGATGACGAAATCGCCTTCGTCGAGGGTAGGGATAAATTCACCGCCCATGCGGCTAAAGATCAGGATGGAAGTCAGAAATACCACCCCGGTAGTGCCCAGGATCAGCTTCTTGTGGTCCATAGAAAACTTCAACACCGGGTGGTAGCTTTTATGCAGCAGGTGGATGATCCGGTCAGAGAGGTTTTTCTTCTCATTGATTTCGTGCGGTTTCAGGAAGAGGGAGGCCATTACAGGGACATAGGTAAGGCAGAAGATCATGGCGCCTATGAGGGCGAAGCAAAAGGCCAGGGCCATGGGCCTGAACATTTTGCCTTCGACACCGGTCAGGGAGAGGACAGGGATGAAGACGATCATGATGATGAGCTGCCCGAAGATGGCAGATTTGAGCATTTTGACGCTGCTGTCGTAGGTAATTTTGTCGATTTCTTCCTGTTTCTCATCGTGGGAGAGGGCGACCAGGGCAGCGCTTTTAGCGGCGAGGCGGAAGGCAATGAATTCGACGATAATGACGGCTCCGTCGATGATAATCCCGAAGTCGATGGCTCCGAGGCTCATCAGGTTGGCATCGATGCCGAAGAGGAACATCATGGAAATGCCAAAAAGGAGGCACAGGGGAATCACCGAGGCGACCACCAGTCCGGAGCGGTAGTCCCCAATAAGCAGGATGACGATGAAAGCGACGATCAGGAAGCCCAGGATGAGGTTTTCGGCCACTGTTTTGGTGGTTTTAGCGATCAGTGCACTGCGTTCCAGGAAGGGATTGATGAAGATTCCCTCGGGGAGGGTCTCCTGGATTTCGGCCACACGGGCTTTGACTGCCTGGATCACCTCTTTGGAGTTGGCATTTTTGAGCATCATGACCTGACCGAGGACTTTCTCGCCTTCACCGTTGCCGGTGATGGCCCCGAAGCGGGTAGCGTGGCCGAAGCCGACGTGGGCGATGTCCCTGACCAGGACGGGGAGGCCGCCACGGGTGGTCACCACAATATTCTCCACATCATCGAGGGAGGTCGCCAGGCCTTCGCCTCTGATGAAATAGCTCTGATGGCTTTTCTCGATGTACCCTCCGCCGGCCACCTGGTTGTTGTTTTCAAGGGCAGTGAAGAGTTCCCCAATGGTGATGCCGGCAGCCTGGAGTCTTTCGGGATCCACGGCCACCTCATACTGCTTGAGGTAGCCGCCCCAGGTGTTGACTTCTACGACGCCCGGAATGCCCGACAGTTGTCGCCTGACCTGCCAATCCTGGATGGTCCGTAGGTCCATGGGGGAATAAAGGGAGTCGTAGCCCGGTTTGGTGTCGAGGATATACTGGTAGATTTCGCCCAGGCCAGTGCTGATGGGGCCCATCTCGGGGACCCCGAAACCTTCGGGGATCTTTTCGGCCGCTGATTTGATCTTCTCGGCGATCAGCTGGCGGGGAAGATAGGTGCCCAGGCGTTCTTCAAAGACAATGGTTACCACCGACAGGCCGAATTTGGAGACCGACCTGATCTCCTTGACTCCGGGGAGGTTGGCCATTTCGAGTTCCACGGGCCAGGTGATGAACTGCTCCACATCCTGGGTAGAGAGGTTACGGCTGGTGGTAATCACCTGGACCTGGTTATTGGTAATGTCAGGCACTGCCCCGATGGGAATGCGCGTCAGGGCATAGATCCCGAACGCAGCGATGGTGGCCGTAAAGAGCATCACCATCAGCTTATTCCTGATACTGAAACCGATAATGTATTCTAGCATAGAGACGGGTTTATCAGGGTATAATCGGAAATAATAAAATTAAACATATTTCATATAAATCACTGAACTATGAACATTTTTTCATTTCAGACGTCTAATAACAGACCCTACCCCAGGAAGAGGGGGCATCCGAAAAAAAAAGGACACGAAAGGTTGAAATAGGAAATATAAGCAATGAGAATCATAATAGTATTGATATTAATGATTACCGTGATGGAATCAGGAGGTCAGAATGAAGGGCGCCGGGAGCCGCAGCCCCAGGCAGCACAAGAGATGCAGAAGCAGGGTTTGAGGAAGCTGAGTGCTTTCGAGGAGTATGTGATCCTGAAAAAGGGAACGGAAGCGCCTTTCACGGGGGAATATTACAAAACGAAGGCCAGAGGGACCTATCATTGCAAGCAGTGCAATGCCCCACTCTACCGGTCGGCCGATAAATTTGACTCAGGCTGTGGCTGGCCCAGTTTCGATGATGAGATCAAGGGGGCGGTGGTTCGGGTTCCCGATGCCGATGGCCGGCGTACGGAGATTGTTTGTGCGAACTGCAGGGGGCATCTGGGGCATGTTTTTCTGGGAGAAGGGTTTACCGCCAAGAATACACGCCACTGCGTCAATTCTGTGTCCATGGTATTTGTACCTGAACAGCAGAACGATAAGAAGGATCAGAAAAAGAAATAGTTTAAGTGAAACAGCTGGTTCCCAGATGGACAACCTTGGAACCCATAATTCAGGGAAGTAAGATACACTCCGGATACTTCCTGGTCCATTAAATGTCAGGTTGCAGGCAGTTAACCAGGAGAGGCTACTCCTTCAGCGTATTATTCACTAGAAATCAGGGGCACCAGTTGATCGAGAAGCCACTGGGGAGTTTTGACGGCTTTACCGGTTATAGGGTTGGTGGAGACCAGGACCACTTCGCCGTGGTTAATGAGTTCACCAGCGGGATTGAATACTTCGGTTTTGATGCAGAGTCTGACCAGGGGGATCTCCTCCACCCTGCTGCGGAGGGTCAGCAAATCGTCGTAGAAAGCGGGTTTAAGGTAAGTGATATTGAGGGTTCTGACCGGCCAGACGATGCCCGATTCTTCTATTTGCTTATAGGTGACCCCATAGGCCCGCAGCATCTCATTGCGGGCGATTTCATAAAAACGGGGATAGTTACCATAATAGACTACTCCCATCTTGTCGGTATCGGCATAACATACTCTGATTTGTGTCTCGTGCGTCAGCATTTCTTCAATTCATTATTGTTTTACATCATCCTCAGATCTCGCTGTCCAGTCTCTCAGTCTCACAGTCCTTCAGTCTCATTTAAAAGGCGAATCCGGTTCTTTGGCCATATGGTTAAAGGCGAGTTTATCGAGCAGTGAGGGCCACCATTTCCCGAGGAAGACGGTGAGTTTGCCTTCCACGAAAGTGAGGATCAGTTGCCGTTTGTGGCGGGCCACGGCGTTGTAGATATGGAGGGCGCAGGTTTGGGCGCTCATCATCTTATCCTCGTTGCGGGGTGATTCGCCCTGTTGTACTCCGGCGGCATTGAGGGCCGAGAAGCGCACCTCGCTGGCGGTGAATCCTGGGGCGACCACCAGAACATGGAGGCCTTTTTTGAGGTTTTCGATGCGGAGGGTATCGAGGAAACCGCGTACGGCGAACTTGGAGGCGGCATAGCCTGTCCGGCCGGGAAGCCCCACATGTCCGGCGATGGAGATGATCCCCGCCACGGTGCCCTTGCTTTGGAGGAGCCACGGAAGGGCATATTTGGTGCAGTAGACCGTTCCCCAGAAGTTGACATCCATGAGGCGGCGGAGGACCTCCAGGTCCGCCTCTTCGAAGAGCGCCCGCATGGAGAGGCCGGCGTTGTTGATGAGCACGTCGATACGACCGAAGCGGGCCACCGTTTTCTCCACGAGTTGCTGGCAATCCTCTTCCCGGGTGACATCGGTGGGGACACACAGCACCTTGCCGGGATTCAGTTCTGCAGCCAGCTGTTCCAGACGGTCGGTTCTGCGGGCTGCTGCTACCACCCATGCGCCTTCGGCGGCGAACTTCCGGGCCAATGCTTCCCCGATTCCGGAGGAAGCCCCGGTGATGATGACCACTTTATCCTTCATAAGAAAGTTTTATGCAAAACTAACATCTTCCCCGGAACCATGGGCACCCGTGGAAAAAAATGGATTCGCCTCCGGATCTTCGATGATGCAAGGCCCGCCGATTCTCCATCCCATGTGTGGTTAACTTAAAGTCATTTTGCAATCGGGGGCAGGCTGAAAATGGAAGCCAGGAGGAGCACCCTCCCCATTTAGGGTTATATTTGTCTTCTGGAAAAACAAAATATTCTGCATGAGTTCTGAATTTTTGCTGATGGCGGGGTTTATCCTCTTCATCGTTTTTATCCTTCTCTTTGACCTGTTGCTGGTGGGGCGCAAGACCCACGTGATTCACGCCCGTGAAGCCCTGATCTGGTCGGGGGTGTGGATCGCCCTGGCCCTGGGATTTTACTTTGTACTGGGCCATTTCGGTCATTTGCTACATGGCATTGACACCCCGGAGCGGCTGCAGGAAATTGTGGCCCGTTATTCACCGGAACTGCGGTTCACCACCACCGGTTTCGAGGAGATGCTCCGCGAATACCGGCAGCACATGGCCATCAATTACCTCTCAGGGTACTTCATCGAGAAGACCCTCTCCATCGACAATATTTTCGTGATGCTGATGCTCCTGCAGGGGTTCAGCGTGGAACTGAAGAATTATAAGAAGGTGCTCTTCTGGGGGATCCTGGGGGCCATCATCCTGCGTTTCATCTTCATCTTTGCCGGGGCGGCGCTGGTGGCCAAATTCGACTGGATGCTGGTGGTCTTCGGTGTGTTCCTGGTTTATCAGAGTATTCATATGCTGGTGGCCAAGGACCATGGGATGCGTGATCCCAAACATCACCCCGTGGTGGTCTTCCTGAGCAAACACATTAACCTCCTCCCCCACTATGTTGACAGTAAATTCTGGACGCTCAAGAGCGGGAAGTTCTTTTTCACGCCGCTGTTCGTGGTGTTGGTGATGATCGAATTCACCGATGTCCTCTTTGCCTTTGACTCCATTCCGGCCATTTTTGCCGTATCGCGCGACCCCTTTGTGGTTTTCTTCTCCAACATTTTCGCCATTATCGGACTCAGGGCCCTTTTCTTCCTGCTGGCCGACCTGGTGGAGAAATTCAGGTTCCTGAAAATCGGGGTCTCTGTTCTGCTGGCATTTGTAGGCTTCAAGCTGGTCTTCCACCACTGGCTCGACCAATTGGGTTACGAATCATGGTATTCGCTGGTGATCATCGGATGCGTCATCTTCCTGAGCATCGGGCTCTCCATGCTCTTCCCGAAAAAAAGTACGCCATCCGTTCCGTCGGCGGAATAATCCACGCGCTAAATTTTCTTTACACTCCTTCCTGACTGAACAGGTGAATAGTCAATCCGGCTCTGCGTGATTTGGGTGGGCTAATAGGGATGCCTCTAAAGGGTAAGCGGGATCAATTAATAGTGATACCTGCACTATGCAATGTAAAGAGTTTCGTCTTCCACCTTATAAACCAGACGGTGTTCGCTGATGATTCTGCGGCTCCAGAATCCGGAAAGGTTTTGTCTTAAGGGCTCAGACGGAACACTTATGCCGGATCTTCGATAAGGGAGGTGATGAGTTTCATGCGGCCGGGGGTTCCTTTTTTGCGGGCTTCGAGGAGGTAGTCGAATCCCAGGGGGGAGAACACCTCCAGTTGCTGGCGGTAATTGCGGGGGTAGAAACGGCTGCTGAGTCCGGCCGCCTGTAGGAGCATGAGTTCAATACTTTGAAGTATTACTTGACCAAACTCTTCCGAAACACTATTACTGCAGTACTTTATGTCCTCCATTACCATCCGTCCGAAGTGAAAGGCCCGGTTAGTGAGGGCCGGGAGGTCGGGTAGATTTTCGGGGGCAGAGAAAAGGGTGAGGGTGCCTTCAGCGAGGTCCTCTTCCAGGTCCTGGATATCGTCGGCGAGTTGGAGCCAAACGCCGTAGCCGTAGAAGAAGCGGCTGATTTCGGGGGAGAGGTGACCGGCGACGAGGTATCCGTCGGCCAGGACGGAGGTGCCCCCCTTGTCGAAGCCGATGCGGAGGATTTCTTGGGTAGAGGGGCGGTTGCCGTATCCGCAGAGGCGGAGGCTGCGGGTTTGGGCGCGGTGGATGGCCAGAAGGCTTTGGTGGACCAGCGGGAACCGGTCGCGGGGGTACTCCTGGCAGATCATGGCCACGAGGGCTTCTATGGCCTGTTCGCGGACATTGCGGCCCATGGTTCCCTCGCCCCGGAGGCATCCTTCGAACCTCCGGCTGAAGGCCGCCTTTTCATCGGTGGTGACCCCCGGGTCGTCGAGCAGGTTGTCGGAATAGGGATAGAGGAGGCTGTAGGCCAGGATGGAGGGGGTGAGTTGTACGGGTAGCCCCAGCAAGAGCTGCAAGCCGTTCATGATCCAGGCATTGCGCATGGCCTGGTAGATCTCCTCCCGTTTAAGGGAGGCATCAAAAGCGCGGGCTTCGCGGTAAAAGCTGCGTGACGCCTCAATCATGGCCGGCTGGGTAATCAAGTCGAGAGACGCATCGGAGTAATCGTACACCTTTTGCATGACAGTGCGCATTCCCCTGAAGAATTTCTCTGTATCGATGTTCCTTCCTTCGCCCTCCTTGCGCAGTTCCCTGAAACGGTCGGTATAGCCTGAAAAGAGGGTTTCCCTTTCCCGTTTTTCTGCGTTGGAATAAGAAGTGGTGAAAGTGGGAAACCGGTCAGAAGCGTTGTTCCAGATTTCCGAGAAATGGTCGATGAGATGGATGGTCTCCATGAAAAGGCTGTATAATGATTTAATACAAATTTACGGGACCTTCCACCTTATCCGGCGCATTTCCGGTGAAGTACCAGAAAAAAACGGTAAATGGCAGGTTGTGCCCGGATAAACGGGAACCTGCCATTTAACATATTCGCTGCCGCGTACTGTCGGGTCCGGCCGATGGAACTCTGATGAACCCTGAGTCCTCCCAGATCTGATCCGCTCCTAACACTGTATCACGAACCAGTTTGTGTATTATGAACCGGTCAGGAATAAACCAGAAACTGCCGGTATATCAGGCAATATTGGTATAGACAGCCTGAACGTCGTCGTCTTCTTCGATTTTGTCGATCAGCTTATCGATGTCGGTCATCTGCTCTTCGGTGAATTCCACAGGATTGTTGGCGTACCGTTTCAGGGTAGCGGAGGTGACATTGATGCCCAGTTTCTCAAAGGCAGCGGTCATGGCGCCAAAGCTCGTATAGTCGGCATAAGCGAAATATTCCCCTTCGTGTTCCTCGATCTCTTCCAGTCCGGCGTCGATGAGTTCGAGTTCCAGTTCGTCAACCTCCATGCCGGCGGGTTTTACAAACTCGAAGACCGACTTGCGGGTGAACATAAATTCAAGTGACCCGGTGGGTGACAACGATCCGCCCGATTTGCTGAAGTAGTTCTTGATGTTAGCCACCGTGCGGGTGTTGTTATCGGTGGCACATTCGACGAAAATCAGGACGCCGTGGGGTCCCTTGCCTTCGTAGTTGATTTCGTCGTAGTTTTCGGCATCCTTTCCGGAGGCTCTTTTAATGGCGGCATCGATGTTGGCCTTCGGCATATTCTGGGCCTTGGCGTTCAGGATGGCCGTCCGCAGTGCCGCATTGGTATCAGGGTCGGGACCGCCGGCCTTGGCGGCGATGGTAATAGTCTTGCCTAACCGGGGAAAGATCCTTGACATCATGCCCCAACGTTTCTCTTTAGCCGCCCTGCGGTATTCAAATGCTCTTCCCATAAAACGGAGTATTATTGCTGGTTATTTATTATCAATGTCTTAGCTTTCCGGGTACCTCCTCCGGAAGTGACGGCCAAAATTGCAAAAAATTCAGCAACGGCCGACAGGCCGGAAAGGAAAAATCTTCAGGGGAAGTCGCTCTTTTTTACCGCATCTGCAACCAGAGGAGGCCGTTCAAGTTGCTAGTCGGAAACTGAGGATGCAAGTAGCCTGCTGCCAGAACCACCACTCAGTGCGGAGCCCCAGTCCTGTAACCACCACTCATGCGGTTTCCCCAAGGCTGGAACCACACCTCAGGCCGTATCCC
>CAZKIU010000012.1:5575-7731 GCA_964552955.1 uncultured Prolixibacteraceae bacterium | reverse complement strand
CCTCAGGCCGTATCCCCAGTATTTGAACCACAACCTGCAAAGTGTCAGGGCAGGTTACTTCAGTTTCTCCGGCTTACATACGCTGGATGCTTTGTTGACTCTGGCCCCGCATTTCCGGCAAACGAAATCCGGATTGGATTTATCTTGGTACTCTTTCTTCTCGCAGGCTTTTTTGCTCATTACGCTACAGGTTTTCCAATTCCCTGTGGGTAAGAACAACGTTAACGGGGAAATTGTTTTTCAGGTGGGCGGCCATTTTTTCGGCGGCATACACCGAGCGGTGCTGACCGCCCGTGCAGCCGAAGTTGACGGCCAGGTGGGAGAAGCCCCTGTCGATGTATTTCTTGACCGACTGGTCGACCAGTGACGTTACCAGGTGGAGGAATCCCGGCATTTCCGATTTGTCTTCGAGGAACTGGGCCACAGGCGTGTCTTTGCCGGTGAGGAGCTTGTATTCGGGGTATTTTCCGGGGTTGTGGATAGCACGGCAGTCGAAGACGAAACCGCCCCCATTGCCGGAGGGGTCGGCCGGCAATCCCTTTTTATAACTGAAGCTGGTGATGCGGACCGTCAGGTGGTGCTCTTTTTGTCCGATCGAACGTAAAAAAGCCGACTGCGTGACCAGGTGCAGCACCTTGGTGAGCTCGGGGAGTTCCACGGGCAGGTCCAGTTTCCGGAGGATAGCCTCCAGATTATCAAGGGCAAAGGGGATGCTCTTGAGGAAATGCTCTTTTTTCTCGTAGAAGCCGCGGAAGCCGTAGGCGCCCATGGCCTGCATGATGCGGATGAGCACGAACCCCTTGAAGAAACGCATGAATTCGTAGCGGTCGACGGGGATGATTTTCTCGAGTTCATCGAGGTAATACTCGAATAGTTCCTCGCGCACCGCCTGGGGGATGTCGGCTTTTCCGTCGTAGAGGAGGGAGGCCAGGTCGTACTGGAGGGCTCCCTTGCGTCCCCCCTGGTAGTCGATAAACCACACCCGGTCGTCTTTGAGCATGATGTTGCGGGACTGGAAGTCGCGGTACATGAAGTAGTCGCTGCCAGCGCTGAGGAGATAGTCGGTGAACCGCCGGAAGTCATCTTCGAGGAGCTGTTCGTCGAAGGGGATGCGGGCCAGCTTCAGGAAGTAGTATTTGAAATAGCTCAGGTCCCAGAGCATGGACTGCAGGTCGAAGGCTGCGCGGGGGTAGCAGACCGAAAAGTCAATGTTTTTACCAGCGGAAACCTGAATCGCGGGCAGCTGGGCCAGGACTTTTTTGTACTCTTCGATGATGGTACGCGAGAAGCCCTCGTGGATGCGCGTGCGGCTCAGGAAGTCGAAAAGGGTGACCTTGCCCAGGTCTTCCTGAAGGTAGCAGGATTGGTCGTCGCTGATGCAGTAGATTTCAGGTACGGGGATGCCCTGTTCGTGAAAATGGCGGGAGAAACTCAGGAAGGCCCTGTTTTCCTTGAGGTCGGCATTCCAGGTGCCGATGGCCGAGAAGGCGCCGGCGGTCAGCCGCACATACTCTCTGTAAGATCCCGAGTGGGGCAACATTTCCTGTTTCTCGGCCTCACGGCCTGCATAGTCCCTGAAGAGCTGGCTTATTTTGTCGAGTACTTTCTGGTCCAAGGTCGGTTGTTTTAAAAAGTAATCCCTAATTTTATCCAAAAATAATCCATTTTTTGGGACTGATCAGAAAAATAGTGCTTCTGGCGGGGGTTTTGGCGCTGATTTATGGAGGGCTGGCCTTCACTACCCTGCCCTACTGGGGATTACACTGGCTGGGGACCAGCGGGGAGGAAGAGGTTTGCACGCCTGATGTGATTATCATGCTGGGGGGCAGCGGGATGCCCAGTGAGTCCAATCTGATGCGGAGCTGGTATACGGCACGGGCGGCGCTTTCCTTCCCGGAAGTGCCGGTAGTGGTGGTCATGCCCGGCGATCCCGCAGATGCGGGCAGCACTCCGGCACTGATCAGAAAAGAGCTGATGATCAGAGGGGTGGACAGCTCCCGGATCCTCTTTGAGAACGAGGGCACCAACACCCGGTCGCAGGCACTGGCCTGTGCCGTTATGCTGGAGAGGACCATTCCGGTGATGATGGCTAAAGACCTTCCGGCGATAGAGGAAAAGAACCTTCCAGGGTTCCCGGATGACAGTCTTGGCGGCAG
>CAZKIU010000012.1:0-5475 GCA_964552955.1 uncultured Prolixibacteraceae bacterium | reverse complement strand
CAGGGTTCCCGGATGACAGTCTTGGCGGCAGGGTGGATAGGAGCCTTCCAGGGTTACCGGATGACAGTCTTGTTAACAGGGCAGAGAAGCGCCTCCCCGTGATGCTGGTCACCTCGCCAGAGCATATGCGGCGGTCGCTGCTCTGCTTCCGCAAGGCAGGGTTTGAACAAGTTTGCGGGTTATCAGCCTTTGAGAATGCCGCCGAGGCCGATTTTTCCTTCCGCGACGACGACCTGGGCCGTAATCCCGTGCTGGTCCCCGATGTGGGCAGCAACCTCCAGCTGCGTTACCAGGTGTGGACCCATTTGCGGTATGAAATTATGTTTACCCGTGAGATGCTGGCCTTGGTTTATTACCGGTTGCGAGGGTGGACCTAATTCATAAATTCATATTTTAGTGCCCCCGAAAATCAACTATAAGAAAAACGATTCTCATGAGAAAAGGAATGTTCATGATGGGCATGGCCCTTCTGCTTCTGCTGTCGGCAGGATGCCGGAAACAAGGTGAGCCCGAGCGGATATTTAACAGGAAATACCTTAAAGTCATCAAGGATGCCCGTAAGGAGGCCTTTTTTTACCTGGGCCGCAATTTCGTTCCCGGGGGCAGCATTGCCCTTTCCATCGACGGGAAACTGGTCTGGTCAGAAGGGATGGGACAGGCCAGCGTTGATCTGGAGGTTCCGGCGACACGGTTCACCAAATACCGGGCGGGTGAAATCTCGCAACTCCTTACCTCATTGGCGTTTTACAGGATGGCCGAAGCCGGGATGGTGGATCCGAAGGCAGAAGTGAGGCAATATCTTCCTGAGTTTCCGGAGAAAGGCTACCCGCTGATGCTACAGCACCTGGCAGACCACACTTCAGGGATCAGGCCGCTCAACAATGAAGAGAGATTCCACCGGGGTCTCAATACCTCTATCGATATGGGGATTGAGCTTTTCAGCCAGGACACCCTGCTGTTTCCTCCGGGAAGATACCAGTATCCCACGACTTTCGGGTACAACCTGCTGGGAAGGGTCATGGAGAAGGTCAGTGGAAAGCCTTTTTCAGAATTGATCAGTGCGTGGGTCACCGACACGCTGGGACTGGAGCATACAGTCCCTGACAATCCGCTGGTTTCCATCAAGGGGCGGAGTGCTTTTTATGACCGCAACCTGGTGGCGCAGACCATCAACGCGATGACGCTGGATCTACGGTACAGGATGCCCTCCGACGGGTATCTCTCCACGGCGGAGGACCTGGTCAGATTGGGCAATACGCTGTTGGACTCCCCTGCCCTCTCCGATTCGGTCAGGCACCGGATGCTGACCGCCCCAATGATCAACAACGAGATGAAGGGCAATATGGGAAACGGGCTGCTCTTTCTGGCCGACCAGGAGGGAAAGCCCTTTTATGCTGCCCGGGGGAGTATCACCGGCAGCGCAGCGCTTCTGCTTATTATTCCGGAGGAGAAAATGGTTCTGGGTTGGATGACCAACCTGAACGATGAAGGGGAAGAACTGCCGGGACTCAAAATAGCCGGCATGTTCCACGATTTTCTGAAGGGGAATTATGTCAAAGCAGATAAAGGCATCCAGCAGGACAAGAAAACGGAATAGTACGCAGGTAAGGATAAGGCAGAATGCGTCCCTTTGGACTTGAGGCCATCGGATCCTGCCGGAAAAAACAAGAAGGAGGCACGTTTCAATTATTATGATTAATATTGTAGGATATTAATCTAAAATCATGAAAATTAAAACTGTTGCCACTTTATCTCTCCTTCATTTGTTAATTGTGACCTCCGGGGATTTGGGGGCACAGAACAGACAACGCAGTGTGGCCCTGAACCGGTTTTCGTTTGATTTGTACCGAGAGACCAAGGCGCCCCGTCAGAATATGTTTATTTCGCCTCTGAGTGTCTATCAGGCGCTTTGGATGGCTTATGAGGGCGCTCAAAGCGGGACCAGGGAGGAGTTTAAGAAGGTACTCTACCTGAAGGATTCAGGTTCACCAAAGAAGGCCGATGGAGTGGTTTTTGCAGCCCCTGGAGATAATTACCCCGGGTTAAGCATCGCTAATGCCGTTTGGGCCGATCAGACGCTTAACATAAAGGATAGTTACCGAAAGGCGGTTTCAGATCAAAGCAACGCTGATTTCAGACAGGTCGACTTTACCAGGCCGGGGAAGAGTGCTTCTGATATCAACGCGTGGGTGGCTGAAAAGACCAACCACAGGATAGACAAAATCGTTTCGGCAGAAAACTTTTCCGGGGAAACCAGACTGATTCTAACGAATGCCGTCTATTTTAACGATGAGTGGCTTGAGAAATTTGACAAGCGACAAACCCGTCCGGCGTCCTTTTTTGCTTCCGGTGAAGATCTTTACACTGTGGATTTTATGCAGATGAAGGAGATACTCCCCTATTATGAGAACGAAGCGTTTCAGTTTATCTCCAAGCCTTACAAATCCTCCTCTCTGTCATTCTGCATCCTGCTTCCCAAGAAGTTGTTTGGCATAGAAGAGATTGAAAAGGAAATGAACAGTGCATTACTGGACCGGGTTCTTGACAGCACGGGATATGCAAAAACGTTGCTGACTATGCCGAAGATGAAGATGGAATCGGCTTTTGAGCTCACGCAGGCGCTGAAAAAAGCCGGACTGACGTCGGCTTTTAGCGGGGAGGCTGATTTTTCTGGAATAAGCCAGGAGAAGCCGTTGAGCCTGGGGCCCGTGATTCATAAAACCTGGCTTGCATTGGATGAAGAAAGAACTGAAGTGGCAGCTGCCACTTCAGTCATTGTAGTGGGCCATGCGACATTGGATGCCTTCAAGGTATTTAAGGCTGACCATCCGTTTGTCTTTTTTATCATGGATAACCATACCCGGGCAATTTTATTCATGGGGCGGTATGTTCAGCCCTTGACAGGGGGAAACACGGCTGAAGCCAAAGAGAATCTTGCTCTTAAAATAGAGAAACGTCAGAGCGAACCCTTTCATGTCGGCGACCAGTTAAGAGAAACTTTGTATATTGTCGATGAGAAAATCGTAACGTATGGTGAGTTCAAGGCCATTAATCCGGAAGAGATTGAATCGGTCAAAGTTTCGAAAAACAGTGAGGAGATCCGGAAATATGCGGAGGGCAATTACAACGGGATGGTGATAATATCAATGAAGAAAACAGTAAAATAGCTGTTACATATATTTACCCGATGACCAGTTTCAAGAGCAAGGTATTCAACTTCATGGTGAGAAATAGTTTCATTTTTCGGGGGAGGTTGAAGAAGGAGATATTTGATTTCAACACGTCCATCAAAAGGTTCAGGGAGCGGTGTGAGAAGGGCGCTGCAAGAGCTGGGAAGCTTCCGGAGGGTTTGGAAGTGCAAAGCGTGGAAGTTGCGGGGATGGTCGCCGAGTGGCTGATTCCTGCCGGGGCAGACGGGGATAAAGTCGTTTTATATGTCCATGGCGGAGGGTATGTGTCGGGGTCCTGCAGTGACCACCGGAATGTGGTTGCCAAGCTCGCCCGGTACACCGGGGTGACTCATTTATTGTTTGAGTACTGTCTGGCGCCAGAGCATCCCTATCCCGCAGCCCTGGAAGATTCTGTGGCCGTGTACCGATGGTTGCTTGATTCCGGCTTTAGGCCGGAGAATATCGTGATGGCGGGAGAATCGGCCGGCGGCGGACTGTGTCTGGCCACCCTGCTGGCCCTGAAGGAGCGAAATCTGCCGATGCCGGTGGCGGGTGTCGCCATTTCCCCATGGACAGACCTGACCTGCTCCGGGGAATCCTACAGGACCAAAAACAAGGTCTCCCCCGCCCCATTGAACTCCTGGACCGTGTTCAGCCGCCATTACGCCGGAAGCCACGACCCCTCCGATCCCCTGATCTCCCCGTTGTTCGGCGATTTGAAGGGGTTGCCTCCCCTGTTCATCAATTCCGCAGTGGACGATGAGTTGTTCGATGACGGCGAACAGTTTTACCTCAGGGCGAAGGAGGCGGGCGTTGACGTCCAGTTCCGTTCCGGTGAGGGAATGATCCACTGCTATCCCCTGCTGGCTCCCCTATTCAGGGAAGCAGAAGAGGCCATGCTCGAAATTGCCGGCTTCATTAAAAGCCGCCTGCAAGGTGCAGAACCAGGAATTTGAAAAAAGAATCTAGATATGGAATTGACGCACGAGGATTTTCAAAAGGCCAGACGAATCAGCAGAGCCATACAGGAGTATCTTGAACAAATAAACAAAAATGGTCTGCGTAGCACTGATGTCTATCCGATCCTGGCAAAAAAGGGATTCATAGAAAAAGACAGGCATAATGGATTGCACTTCCGGAAATTCTTAAGAAAATTAAAGGAAAATAACAATCTCAGGCTGATTCCGCAATGTCAATTCAATACTACAAAAACAGAGTTTTTGGAATGGTATTTTTATCGGGTTAAGAGTGATTCAGATAATACTGTTTCCGCTTCAATAAATGAACCTAGAAAAGTGAAAGTCCCGGAGATGACCGAAATGGAAATAGATGAAATTTTTAAAAAAGAAAAATCAAAAATTGACGAATTGCCCAAACGAAATAAGGCATATTTCACACCCCAAATGCTGGAAATAAGAGAAAATTATCCTCGTGCCTATGAGAGATGGACTGGGAATGAAATTGACTTAATGAAATGGGCATTTGAAAAATCAAAGCGGATCGAAAAAGTTGCTGAATTGTTGGGGAGACAACCCAGTGTTATTAGGAAGCGATTAATAGATTTTAATTTTTTGAATTAAGGATAGATAAAAGGTTTAGACAGTATTAGGAATGAAATAAAATAATCTATAAACAGACCTCAAATTAAATAAAAGACTTTCATGATTGAATAGGAATTCGTAAATTTGTATCCGAGTGAATACATATTCAAATGTACAGTCTTGAGAAAACAGTACAATTCGATAAATGGCTGAGGAAGTTAGCAGATCTAAGGGCCAAAGCCATTATCTTGTTTAGAATTCAGAAAATTGAGAATGATGGACACTTTGGCGATTGCGAATTTGTTGGTAATGGTATTCGTGAGTTAAAAATAAACTATGCTAAAGGGTACAGAGTCTATTTTAAAGAAACAGAGGGGAAAATAATCATATTACTCCTGGGAGGAGATAAATCAACTCAGCAAAAGGATATTGAAAAGGCAAAAACCATTTTGAAAAAAATAATGAAATAGATATATGGAAACAACAAAATTCGACATAGCAGACTACCTGGATAGTAACGAAATGATTGCAGAATATCTAAATGCTGTTTTGGCAGAAGGAGATGATTCAGATGTGATTACAGCAATTGGACATATTGCAAAATCAATTGGAATGACAAAAATTGCTCAAGAAACCGGATTAAGCAGACCAAGTTTATATAAAGCTCTTTCTGACGGAGCTAAGCCTCAATTTGAGACAATTATGAAAGTATTAAGAGCAATTGGAGGTCAGATACAAATCAATCCCATTTCTGCATAAGAAAC
>CAZKIU010000011.1:83144-88990 GCA_964552955.1 uncultured Prolixibacteraceae bacterium | reverse complement strand
TCATTTATCAACTAATTTGACGATATTTTCATTTATCAACAAAAAAATTGATATATTTGAGAAAAAGAGACAAAATGACAAGCATAATAACGGGTGATGTAATTAATTCTCAAAAATTTAGTCCTCATATCTGGCTCCAGAAACTTAAATTGGAGCTTGATTCTGTCGGGAAAAACCCATTGACTTGGGAAATATACCGGGGCGACAGTTTTCAGGCAGAAGTTACTGATCCTTCAAGAGCCCTGTTAACTGCCATTAAAATAAAGGCGGCCATAAAAAGCATTAAAGAGATGGATGTTCGATTAGCCATAGGGGTAGGAGATAAAACATATGAGGCTTCAAAGATCACAGAATCAAATGGTTCAGCATTTGTATATTCAGGAGAAACTTTTGAAAGCCTGGTAAAGAGTAAGCAGAACCTGGCGATAACTACACCATCGATAAAGTTAAACCAGGAGATGAATCTGTTGTTCCGCTTTGCGCTTATTGTCATGGATAATTGGACGGCCAATTCTGCCAAAGTGGTATATCTTGCATTAACAAATCCGGGTTATTCGCAGGAAGAATTGGGGAAAGCTCTGAATATTAAGCAGAATACAGTAAGTGCAACATTAAAACGAGCCTGTTTCGCTGAGATTTCGGATATGCTGGTTTGGTACCAGAATAAAATTAAAGAAGCGATTTAATGATACTTATTAAACTAATTCTGGCTCACTTGTTGGGTGACTTTGTTTTACAATCCGATTCCTGGGTTAAGGCCAAGGAAAAGCATAAAATAAAGGCCTGGCAATTATATGTTCATGCACTGATCCATTTTACTTTGATAAACTTATTGGTTTGGCAAACTTCATTTACCAAGTGGGCACTTTTGTTGACAATTGTCCATTTTACAATCGACACGGTTAAAATGTACCTTCAAAAGGTGAACACCAAACGACTGTGGTTCTTCATCGATCAGATTTTCCATGCCATCGCTATTGTCTTAGTCTGGTACTGGAGCCAGTCCATTTCAATAAATCCCGTGGTCCTGAATAGTGAAAAAAATCTTTTGTTAATTACATCTGTGGTTGCCCTAACCCAACCCGTTTCGGTCATAGTCCGTAACATCATTTCAAGATGGTCTCCTGACACCTCTGCCGGCCATTCCGGTGCTTTGGCAAATGCCGGAAATTATATTGGCATCCTTGAGAGGTTATTTGTATTCACTTTTGTGGTTACCGGAAATTGGGAGGCCATAGGATTTTTACTGGCTGCAAAATCGGTTTTTCGTTTTGGGGACCTCAAAGAGTCAAAAGACAGGAAACTAACTGAATACGTTTTAATTGGCACATTGTTGAGTTTTGGCATTGCCATTCTGACAGGTCTCATTTACAACAATTTTCCGGTGAAGTAGCCACCTGCAAACCGGCCTCTTTTTAGAAATCGCATCAATTTGATTAAATAATATTAAAGACGATTAGTATGCATACCGATTTTTCAGAAGTACTGGCCCAACTGGGCATTGACAAGGTCAATTCCGGAATGTGCACCGGCACGGTCTGGCAGGAGTGCGCCGGCGATCTGCTGACCTCCTTTTCACCCGCCGACGGCAGGGAGATCGCTGCCGTCAGGCAGGCCACCCTCAACGATTACAACAAAACCGTAGAACTGGCCGGCCAGGCTTTCACCGAATGGCGGAAGATTCCCGCACCCCGCCGGGGTGAGGTGGTCCGCCAGATCGGCCTGGAACTCCGGAAATACAAGGAGCCCCTGGGGCGGCTGGTGAGCTATGAAATGGGTAAGATCTACCAGGAAGGGCTGGGTGAGGTCCAGGAAATGATCGACATCTGCGACTTCGCAGTGGGTCAGTCACGCCAGCTTTATGGTTTCACCATGCAGAGCGAACGCCCGGGCCACCGCATGTACGACCAGTACCATCCCCTGGGGATCGTCGGCGTGGTGTCGGCCTTCAACTTCCCGGTGGCGGTATGGGCGTGGAACGCCATGATCGCCCTGATCGCCGGCGATGTGGTCCTCTGGAAACCCTCCTCCAAGGTGTTGCTCTGTGCCATTGCAGTCCACAAGATTGTTGCCTCCGTATTGCGTGAGAACCAGGTCCCCGAGGGGGTTCTCAACCTGGTGGCCACCAGCTCGAAATACCTGGGCGACGACATGTTCGCCGACCCCCGGATTCCCCTCATCTCCTTCACCGGGTCGACGAAAATCGGGAAAAAGGCGGGCCGGCTCATCGGCGAGCGCCTGGGCAGGTCTATCCTGGAGCTGGGCGGCAACAACGCCATTATCATCACCCCCAAAGCCAATCCGGAACTGGCCCTGCGCGCCGTCATCTTCGGGGCCGTGGGCACCTGCGGCCAACGCTGCACCTCCACCCGGAGGATCATCCTCCACGAATCGCTCTTTGAGGAGTTCAGCCAGAAGCTGGTTAACGCCTATAAAAGCCTGAAAATCGGCCATCCGCTTGACCCGTCGACCCACGTGGGTCCACTGATCGACTGCGGAGCTAAGAAGACCTATCTTGAAGCCGTGGCCCGGGTAAAAGCTGAAGGCGGGAAAATCCTCTACGGCGGTGTAGAATGCACGGGCGAAGGCTTCACCTCGGGGTGCTATGTAATCCCTGCCATTGCCGAAGTGGAAAACCACTATGCCATCGTGCAGGAAGAGACCTTTGCTCCCCTCCTCTACTTCATCAGGTACCGCACCCTGGACGAAGCCATCGCCCTCCACAATGCTGTGCCCCAGGGACTCTCGTCGGCCATCTTCACCACCGACCTGCTCGAAGGCGAGCAGTTCCTCTCAGGGGCAGGGTCCGACTGCGGAATCGCCAATGTTAACATTGGCACTTCCGGGGCTGAAATCGGAGGCGCCTTCGGTGGCGAAAAGGATACCGGCGGCGGCCGCGAATCGGGTTCCGACGCCTGGAAAGCCTACATGCGCCGCCAAACCAATACGATCAATTACAGTACCGATCTTCCCCTTGCACAGGGTATTAAATTCGAACTGTAATAAGGATGGCATGGCAGACAGCCAGAAATCAGCTTCTGATCTGTACTTGCAGACTCTGGCCGGCGGCAGGAATCTGAAACACCGGCCGCGGCCCGCTGATGACAGGAAAATGATGAATTAATTAAGGAAGGAAGAATAGAGCATGAGAATCGGAATCATCCGAGAAGGAAAGTTGCCGCCCGATAAAAGGGTGCCCTTCACGCCGGAGCAGTGCCGCCATATCCTGGACCATATGCCCGGAACAGAGATTGTGGTACAGCCCTCCCCTATCCGCTGTTTCAGGGATGAAGAATACCAGTGCCTGGGCATCCCTGTGCAGGAAGATCTTTCGGAGTGTGACGTCCTGATGGGGGTTAAGGAAGTACCCCTCACGGAACTGATCCCCGGGAAGACCTACTTTTTCTTTTCGCATACCATCAAAAAGCAGCCTCACAACCGGGAGCTCCTCCGTGAGGTGGTCCGCAAGGGCATCCGGCTCGTCGATTATGAAGTGCTCACCGACCGCAGCGGAATGCGGATCATCGGCTTCGGCCGTTTTGCCGGCGTGGTGGGGGCCTACAACGGTTTCAGGGCGTGGGGTCTCCGCCACAAACTCTGGGCGCTGAAACCTGCCTGGCAGTGCCGCAACATGGAGGAACTGACCGCGGAACTGACCGCCGTGAAACTGCCTCCCCTGCGGATTGCCGTCACCGGCGGAGGCAGGGTCGCTGGAGGCGTCCTGGAACTCATGAATGCCGCCGGCATCCATTCCCTTACCCCTGACGAATACCTTTCCGGAGAAAAAAGCCACCTTCCGGTATTCGTCCGCCTCGACCCTGGCGACTACAACGAACACAAGGAAGGGCGCCCCTTCGACCTGCTCCACTTCTTCAACCATCCCACGGAGTACAGGGGGACCTTCCGCCGTTTTCTGCCCCATACCGACCTGCTCATCGGCGCCGCCTTCTGGGATCCGAAGGCCCCGGTCCTCTTCTCCCCGGAAGATACCCGCCACCCCCACTTCAGGATTCGCACCATCGCCGACATCACCTGCGATATAAACGGGTCCATTCCTACCACCCGGCGGTCTTCTTCTATCGCCGATCCCTTCTATGACATCCACCCCGGAAGCTTCAATATCCATCCCCCATTCTCAGGAGAAGAACACATTACCGTAATGGCCGTCGATAACCTGCCCTGCGAATTGCCTGTCGACGCCTCCCACGATTTCGGGAAAAACCTGATGGATAAGGTCCTGCCCAGCCTCCTGGGCAACGACCCCGATCAGATTATCGAAAGGGCTTCCATCACCCGAAACGGCCGGCTAACGGAGAAATTCTCCTACCTGCACGATTACCTGGACGCAAACAACAATGAGGAGTCTTGAATCTCGAATAAGGAATTACGAATTAAACGTGAAATCGTCAAAATTCTGACCTTCTAATCTTCTGATATTCTGACCTTCCTTTTTTTCGCGGGCCAGAGGAACCTATACTGGCTTTTCAGCTTAATAAATCAAAAAAAATAATCATCAACTAACAACTAAACTAGTGAAAAAAATATTGATTCTCGGGGCCGGACTCTCATCCAATTCCCTGATTTCTTTTCTGGAAAAGGAAGCTACTGAACATCAGTGGCAGATCACGGTCGGAGACCGGGACCCGGAACTGGCCCGGAGCAAGGTGACTCCCCCCACCCGGACCATCGGGGTGAACATCCACGACGATCATCAGATGGACCAGGAAGTGTCGGCCGCCGACCTGGTGGTCTCCATGCTGCCTGCCCGATTTCACCCGGTGGTGGCCCGCTGCTGCCTGAAAAACAGAAAGTCGCTGATCACCGCCTCCTATGAATCGGCTGAGATGAAACAGATGGAGGAGGAGGTCAAAGCCGCCGGGTTACTCTTCCTCAACGAGATGGGCCTCGACCCGGGTATAGACCACATGTCGGCCATGCAGGTCATCGAGCGCATCAAGGGAGAAGGGCACCGGCTCACCGCCTTTGAGTCGTTCACGGGCGGACTGGTAGCGCCGGAATCGGACGACAACCCCTGGCACTATAAGTTCACCTGGAACCCCACCAACGTGGTGCTGGCCGGGTGGCCCGGACCGGCGGTCTTCCTCCAGTGCGGAAGACTCAAATACATCCCCTACAGCCGCCTCTTCCGCCGTACCGAATACATGGACATCGAGGGATTCGGCCGCTTCGAGGGGTACGCCAACCGCGACTCCCTCAAATACCTCGAAAAATATAACCTGCAGGGTATCCAGACCATCTACCGCGGTACCCTCCGCCGCCCCGGATTCTCCCAGGCCTGGAATATCTTCGTCCAGCTCGGCGCTACCGACAACTCCTACATCATGCTCAACGAGGAGGAGATGACCCATCGCGAATTCATCAACTCCTTTCTCTACTACCACCCCCACGATTCCGTGGAAGTCAAACTCTACCGCGCCTTCCACATCGACCAGGACTCCCCGCTCATCGAACTGCTGGAATCACTCGACCTCTTCAGCGACGAAAAAATCGGCCTCCGCAAAGGAACCCCCGCCCAGTTCCTCGAAGCCATCCTCATGAAGAAGTGGAAGCTTAAACCCGAAGACAAGGACCTCGTGGTAATGTGGCACAAGTTCAACTACCTTGACCGCAATTCCGGAGAGGAAAAAATCCTCACCTCCTCCATGGGAATCACCGGTGAAGACCAGGTCCACACCGCCATGGCCAAAACCGTGGGTCTGCCCCTGGGCATCGCCGCCAAACTCCGCCTGACCGGACGACTCAACCTGACCGGGCTTTTCATCCCCACCATCAGGGAGATCTATGAACCGGTGCTGGCGGAACTCCGCTCTCACGGCATCCTCTTC
>CAZKIU010000011.1:78011-83044 GCA_964552955.1 uncultured Prolixibacteraceae bacterium | reverse complement strand
CAGGGAGATCTATGAACCGGTGCTGGCGGAACTCCGCTCTCACGGCATCCTCTTCAGAGAAAAAAGCGTACTCCCATGACACCCTCTCAGATGTCAGCCTGATCGCCCGAAGTCCACCTGACTCATTGAGCTTCAACCTGCTTACCAGAAGTCCCGTTAGCCTGATGGCACTAAGAGTGTTAACCTGATAGCACAAAGGCCCGTAAGCCCATCAACCCGACAGACTGGCAGTCCGGAAGCCCTGCAGTCAGGATTCTGGTGGTTCCGTAAACCGATGGCTTTACGTAAGGTTAACCTTCGAATAAAACAATTCATGGGTCAAACCGTTATATTTGCAGGATGACTATTTAGACTATGCAGAAGAAAATACCAGCACCCCGCCGGGAACTCACCCTGGCTGAAGAGATCGTTAACAGCATCACCCATGGGATTGGCATCCCACTGAGCATCGCCGCCCTGGTGGTCCTGGTGGTCTTCGCCGCACAACGGGGTGACACCTGGCATGTGGTCAGCTTCTCTATCTTCGGGGCATCCCTGATCCTCTGCTACACCGCCTCCACCCTTTACCACAGTTTTACCGACAAGAAGCTGAAGGAGCTCTTCGCCCGCTTTGACCATGCCGCCATCTTCCTGCTGATCGCCGGAACCTATACCCCCATCCTGCTCACCACCCTCCGGGGAACCCTCGGCTGGATCCTCTTCGGCATCATCTGGGGTGTGGCCCTCACCGGCATCGTCATCCGCAGCATTTATCTCTACAGATTCCGGAAGCTGATGGTCGCCATCTACCTCATCATGGGCTGGATGTTCGTCTTCGCCCTCCGCTCAGTCATCACCAATATGCCCCAGATCAGCCTGATCTTCCTCCTGGCGGGCGGACTCTCCTACAGTGTGGGCACCATCTTCTACGCCTGGCGGAGCCTTCCCTTCGGCCATGGCATCTGGCACCTCTTCGTCCTCGGAGGCAGCATCCTTCACTTCTTCGCCATTCTCTTCACCCTCTCCTGAGATCCGGATCCTCCTGCCCTGCCCGGAACATAATCTCTGACAGGTCATTTGGACATAAATGACTTTGCCCTACATTTCCTGCCTTACCCGGTACATTTTCCCTTACCCCCTATGTTGGTATGAACCTGCCCATGCACCCTTCCCGGTCGGGAAGTTCTCACTCCCCTATTGATCCGGTTTGACTACTTTTATCATGGGTTTGTATCCCATTTCAAATTAACTTTGCAAGGATCAAAATCAACCTGTTATGAAGAAATCGATTATTCTGGTCATTATGGCTGTTATTTTTAGCAATTGCACCACTGAAAACAAAAAGCAGGTCGCAGAACCTGCCAGCATGCTGATCGGCGAGCCGATCATTGCCCAAACCATTAAAGCCCTGACGGAGAAACACGGCGAAGCCGCCACCTTCCGCATCGACCGCGGGGTCAGGCAGGCCGCCTCCCTCTGGCGCGACACCGACGGAACCCCCGAAGAGTTCACCCAGTTCTGTACCGACCAGTTCGTGGCCGATGCCTCCGAACTGGAAACGCTTTTTAAAAAACTGGAACGCAACCTGGAGATCTTCAGCGGTTATTTCCATAAAATGGATGTCCTGCTCAAGGAGCCCCTCCAGCTCGATGGCCCCGAACCCACACCGGTCGACCTGATGTTCGGCAGTTATGATGCCTCCGCCCATCTGACCGACGATTTCTTCGCCAACAAAATCGCCTTCCTCACCGCCCTCAACTTCCCCTTTTACTCCCTGAAGGAGAAGACGGAACTCGGTGAAAACTGGAGCCGCCTCGAGTGGGCTTACGCCCGCATGGGCGACCGCTTTACCTCCCGGGTGCCGGCCGATATCATCCAGAATGTCTCGCAGACCCTCACCGCTGCCGATACCTATATCTCGGGTTATAACATTTTCATGGACAAACTCGTCGACTCTACCGCGACGGCCCTCTTCCCGGCCGGACTGAAACTGATCACCCACTGGGGTCTCCGCGACGAGCTTAAATCGGATTACGCCGGCGAAAATGGCCTCATCAAACAGCGGATGATCTACCAGGTGATGCAACGCATCATCGACCAGTCGATTCCGCAGGAAGTCATCAACAAGGGGGAAGTAACCTGGGATCCCTTTGCCAACAAGATCTTCCGCGAGGGGGCCGAGGTCACCGCCACGCCGGAACCCGACAAACGGTATGAGGTGCTGCTGGCAAATTTCCGGGCACTGCAAAAGATGGATGCCTACACCCCGCATTATCCCACCTATATCGCCCGGGCATTCGAGGAGGGCATGGAGATTCCGCAGGAAGACATTGAAAAGCTCTTCACGGAACTGGTCTCCTCTCCCACGGTCAAGGAGGTGGCTGCCCTCATCAGCCAGCGACTGGGCAGGCCCCTGGAGCCCTTCGACATCTGGTACAACGGATTCAAGGCGGCCGGAGGAATTCCCGAGGAGCAATTGACGGCCCAAACCACGAAAAAGTACCCCACCACGGAGGCGGTCCGCAAAGATCTGCCTGTCATCATGCAGAAACTGGGATGGGCACCCGCTGAGGCCCAAAGAATCAGCGCACTGATCACTGTCGATGCTTCCCGGGGTGCCGGCCATGCCTGGGGCGCCGGCATGAAAAACGACCTGGCCCACCTCCGCACCCGCGTGGGCGCCGGCGGGATGGACTACAAAGGCTATAACATCGCCGTCCACGAATTCGGCCATTGCGTCGAACAAACCATCACCATGAACGACGTCGACTACTTCATGCTCAATGGCGTTCCCAACACCGCCTTCACCGAGGCGATGGCCTTCCTCTTTCAGAAACGCGACCTGGAACTGTTGGGAGTCAAAGGGGATGACCCCATGAAGGAGCACCTCATGGCCCTCGATAACTTCTGGGCCTGCTACGAGATCATGGGAGTCTCCCTGGTCGACATGCAGGTATGGAAATGGCTCTACGAAAACCCCGGAGCCACCCCTGCCCAGCTCAAAGAAGCCGTTATCTCCGCTGCCAAAGCAGTGTGGAATAAATACTATGCCGGCATCCTGGGCGGAAACGACGAACCCCTGCTGGCCATCTACTCCCACATGATCGATAACCCGCTGTACCTCTCGAATTATCCGGTGGGCCACCTTATTGACTTCCAAATCGAGCAACAGGTCACAGGGAAGAATCTGGCAGGCGAGATCACTCGCATGCTGGTGCAGGGGCGCATCGTTCCCCAGCTCTGGATGAAGGGAGCTGTAGGCCGCGAAATCACCATCCAGCCCACCCTCGAAGCCACCGGCAAAGCACTGGAAGCCATGAGAATGTGATTCTTTATAGCACAAAATCACCACTCACCCTTTTCCCGGTCTTAATAATCATACTAAAAAAGCCTGAGGTCGCATATGCAACCTCAGGCTTTTTAATATTGAACAGGTCACCGGGGGTGACAACTCTTCTTACTTTTTCTCAGGGTCAACGACTTCGGCGTCTTCCACCTTCTTGCCTTTGAGGTAATCGGGAAGTTCCAGTCCGGCCATTTTGAAGAGTTCTTCAAACGGAGGAATGGACCCCAGCATGCCTGAGAGGAAATTGGCCGTAGCGGGCGATTTGCCGTCCTTACCCGATCCCATGGTATCCCACACGGTTATCTTGTCTATCTTCAGGTTCTTGATGGCCTCTACCTGGGTTTTGACCAGTTCGGGCAGCTTGTCGGCGATCATCAGCATCACGGCGCTGCGTGAGTCGTCGCCCGCGGCCTTCATCAGTTTCTGATACCCTTCGGCCTGCTTGCTCAGGATTTCGAAGATCCCCTTGCCTTCGGCTTCCATCTTCATGAAGATGGCATCGGCTTCACCCTTGGCCTGGCGACGGGTTTGTTCGGCTATCGCCTCGGCGGCAATCTCAATACGGGTTTTGTCGATTTCTGCCGGAACGATAATGTCGGCCTGCTGGCTGGCTTTGTCACGAATAGCACGCACGGTTTCTGCTGCCTTTTCTGCTGCATAGGCTTCCTCCAGTGCCTTAGCCTCGGCCACCTTCTCGGCCGCCACTGCAAGACGTTCCGCTTCGGCTTCCTTCTGACGCCGGTCGGCATTCGAATTGGCAATGGTGATCTTGGCCGTGTTCTCTCCCTCTACTGCCGTGGCATTCGCCCGGGCCACCTCCACACGCTGCTCTTTCATCGCTTCGGCCTCCCCGATGGAACCGTCACGGTTCTTCTGCGACACACTGATCTTGGCATCGTTGATCGCCTTGGCCGCAGCCTCCTTACCCAGCGCCTCGATATACCCCGACTCATCGGTGATATCGGTCACATTCACGTTGATCAGCTTCAGACCGATCTTCTTGAGTTCCGCCTCCACATTCGAGGAGACCGCCGCCAGAAACTTATCGCGGTTGCTGTTGATCTCCTCGATGTCCATGGTGGCCACCACCAGCCTCAACTGCCCGAAGATGATGTCCTTGGCCAGGTTGCTGATGTCGGTGATCGACAGTCCCAGCAATCGCTCAGCGGCATTGTTCATCACCCCCTCTTCTGTGGAGATCCCCACCGTAAACCGCGAGGGCACATCCACCCTGATGTTCTGCTTACTCAGCGCACTCGTCAGGTTGATCTCAATCGAGAAAGGGGTCAGATCCAGAAAGGAGTAATCCTGAATCACCGGCCAGATGAAGGCCGCACCCCCGTGAATACACTTGGCCGACCGCGACTCCGCATCGCCACCCTTGCCTACCTTCCCGTAGACCACCAGAATGCGGTCCGAAGGACATCGCTTGTACCTCCTGAAAAAGGAGACAATCAGGATAAACACGAAAAATACGGCCGCCGTGACCAGAAAAATAACATATTGTCCCATAACTATTTATTATTAAAAAGATTCCACACTATTCTAATATTCCAACATTCTAATCTTCTGATATTCAAGACTCCAGATTCCTGATTCCAGACTCCAGATTCCTGATTCCAGACTCCAGATTCCAGACTCCAGATTCCAGACTCCAGATTCCAGACTCCAGATTCCAGATTCCAGACTCCAGATTCCAGATTCCAGA
>CAZKIU010000011.1:61077-77911 GCA_964552955.1 uncultured Prolixibacteraceae bacterium | reverse complement strand
GACTCCAGATTCCAGATTCCAGACTCCAGATTCCAGATTCCAGACTCCAGATTCCAGATTCCAGACTCCAGATTCCGTTACCTGACCAGGAGTATATCCCCCTTAAGGACCTCGATCACCTCTACCACCTGTCCGGTTTTGAAGCCGTCCGGATCGTCGGTCATGGCCTCGAGGGTTTGGAGGCCCTGCACCTTGATCTGGATCTGCCCGGTGCCTCCTCTTTTGGGCGGTATAGGAAGGTAGACGGTTCCCGATTTGCCGATGGCATTGCGGATCTTCAGGGTGCCGTCGTCACTCAGTTTGCCCATTCCATATATCAGCGAGGCCATAATCAGCATCATAACCAGTCCGGCTACAAAGGCGACCACCACTGAGGGGAACAGTGTCATGCCCGATCCCAGACAAACGATGCCGGTCCAGCCGAAAATCGTAAAAAAGGCGATCAGGTTCTTCAGGGTTAGAAACTGAAAATCGATGCCCGTATCGCCATGTATAGAGGCATCACTGTCACCTGTAGCATCGGCATCCTCAGCGCTGAGGCCTGTAAAGGTGAGGATGGTCTGGACGATAAACAAAAGGGAAAAGGGAATGGCGATACACCAGAAAATTTTCTGCGCCAGAGTAAGGGTTAGCCACCAATCAGCCATAATATTCGTTTTAATGGTTTAGAAGATGCAAGTTACTCTTTTTTGGTCAAAATACCGGACATTAACATAAACTATCCGATTAATATGTCATCCATCGTCAGCCTGAATTACACCGATAAACGAATTGTTATGAAAACCCGATTGAATGTGATCCACTTTTCATAACTTAAGGTGTTCAAACCAATAGATACCGCCGACATGAAAAAATTCAGCAAATCGGGAAAACTGAAAACCAAGTTCTATGAATCGGAAATGAAAGAGTTATTCGTGGAACTGGTCAAGCTTCAGAACTGGGTAAAAAGTGAGAAGCTGAAAGTGGTTGTTCTTTTTGAAGGGCGGGATGCGGCCGGCAAAGGGGCAGTCATCAAGAAAATTGCTGAGCCTCTGAATCCCAGGATCTGCAGGGTGGTTGCCCTGGGGGTACCCACCGAAAGAGAAAAAACCCAGTGGTATTTCCAGCGCTATGTGCCCCATTTGCCGGCAGGCGGAGAAATCGTCCTCTTCGACAGAAGCTGGTACAACCGGGCCGGGGTCGAAAAGGTGATGGGATTCTGCACAGAGGAGGAGTATTGGGAGTTCCTGCGTTCCTGTCCCAGCTTCGAGCGGATGCTGATGCGCTCAGGCATCATCATTATCAAATATTGGTTTTCCGTGAGCGAAGAGGAGCAGGAAAAAAGATTCCGCAACAGGATCACCGACCCTACCAAAAGGTGGAAATTCAGCCCCATGGATACTGTCTCCCGCGAGAAATGGGTGGAATACTCCAAAGCCAAGGATGAGATGTTCTCTTACACCGACACCAAACAGACCCCCTGGTTCGTGGTGGAAAGCGATGACAAGAAAAAGGCACAGCTCAACTGCATACGCCATCTCCTCTCGATGATTCCTTACCAGGACGTGGAGCTACCCAACCTGGAGCTGGGGCCCCGTCCCAAACAAGGCGGCTATGTGCGGCCCCCCATTTCGGAACAGACCTTCGTCCCCGACTGTTATATCATGACTGAAAACGAGCGGAGAAAAGGGGAGGAAGAGGGGGATGAGGTCGAGGTTAAGAAACATAACAGGAGAGAAAAGGATAAACAGAAGGAAAAGAAGGAGAAGAAGGAGGAGGAAGATCAGCTGAAGGAGAAGGAGTAAGGGTAAATGCAAGAATATAAGTAAGTGAGGGAGGTGAGCCCGGGTGAGAAGGAAGAAAAGGAAGCCTGATTTGAAGCGTAATTCCGGCAAACCCTGAGACCAGGGTACCGGTTGACCCTTGCTGGTTAGCGACTGCCCTTTTTCGGCCCCATATTGCGTACTTTTACTGGTCGGTGGCTGCCCAATTTTCAGCTGCCCGTTATGGAGTACCGTTATGGGGTACCGGTTACTGGTTGGAAGTTAAAAAATGTTGGTTGGTAGTTGGTAGTTATTGGGTACCGTCTGCGGTTTGGCCGTTGGCGGCCAGTCCCGATGTTGCTCCGGTCATCTCCCGGAAATCAGGGATATGGTCCAGGTAAGACGCCCTATGAGAGGCAAAATCTATCCTGCATGAAAAATGGCTCATTCCATTGGATACCATGAAATAGGGGGCCTTCAGAACGCTATTGTAACGGAGGGCCTGATCAAAGACCTCCTGGGTGATGGCCACTCCCGGAGCCTTGAATTCAGCCACCACAAGAGGAGCTCCCTTACGGTCGTAGATCAGCAAATCAAAGCGTTGTGGCAATCCGTTGACCTCCACTTTTTTTTCCACGGCCATCAAAGTGGCTGGAACCCCCTTCTCCGTCTGCAAAAACCGCACAAAACGCTGGCGCACCTCCTCCTCAGGCGTCAGCCGCACCCACCGCTGCCTGAAGGAGTCAAAAATGAACCTGCGCCCCTCCCGCTCAGTGGTACGAAAAGTATATTCAGGTAATTGCAGTTTTTGCATGGTTCCCCGGCCAAATTGTTATTTTTGTCACTATATAGCTATTACGAAATTAGTATAATTTACCGGAGTCGTAGTATGAAGACCAAAGAAGAAATCGTAGCCAACTGGTTGCCCCGTTATACCGGGCAGGCCCTCGACCAGTTCGGGGAATTTATCCTGCTGACCAATTTTCAGCTGTATGTGGAGATGTTTGCCCAGCGTTTCGGGGTTCCCGTGAACGGGGAAAAACGGAATATGCCCAGTGCCACCGCCGAGGGGATCACCATCATCAACTTCGGCATGGGCAGTCCCAACGCAGCCACCATCATGGATCTGCTCAGCGCGATCAACCCCAAGGCGGTCCTCTTTCTGGGCAAATGCGGAGGTCTGAAATCCAAAAACCAACTGGGTGACCTCATTCTGCCCATCGCAGCCATCCGCAGCGACGGAACTTCCAACGACTACCTGCCTCCGGAAATACCCGCCCTCCCTGCCTTTAACCTCCAACGCGCCGTGTCGCATGTCATCCGTGACAAAGGCCTCGACTACTGGACCGGTACCGTTTTCACCACCAACAAACGGGTTTGGGAATGGGATGAACGGTTTAAAAAATACCTCGGAAAAACCCGCGCCATGGCCATCGATATGGAAACCGCCACGATTTTCGTCGTGGGCTTCGCCAACTCCATCCCCTCGGGCGCCCTGCTTCTCGTCTCCGACCAACCCATGATCTCCACCGGCGTAAAAACCGAAGCCAGCGACCACAAGGTCACTTCCCTCTACGTCGAAAACCACCTTAACGTTGGCATCGAATCCCTGATGGAAATCAAAAACAACGGTCAATCGGTCAAACACCTGAAATTCTGATATGGAACACGATCAGATTCTGGCCAACCTTAAAAACAAAATCTACCATCCCGTATATTTCCTGTGCGGTGATGAACCCTGGTATGCCGACCAAATCTCCGATTATATCGAGGAGAATGTCCTTACTGCGGCGGAGAAGAGCTTTAACCAGACCATCTTTTACGGCAAGGATACTGACATACTCACGGTCATCGAAGCGGCCCGCCGCTTTCCCATGATGGCCACCCACCAGGTGATCATCGTCAAGGAAGCCCAGTCCTGGAAAAACCTCAAGCTTTTTGTCAAATACCTGGACTCCCCCATGAAGTCCACCATCCTGGTTATTAACTACAAATATGCCAAACCCGACGGGCGGACTCCCGAGAGCAAAGCCATCCAGAGCAAAACCGTTTACCTGGAAACCAAACGGCTCCGCGATTACCAGATCCCGGCGTGGGTGGATCAATACATCAGGAGCAAGGGGTATACCATCACCCCTCAAGCCTCCCAGATGCTCACCGATTTTCTGGGCACCGACCTGAGCAAAATTGTCAACGAAATCGGCAAACTCTCCCTGGTGGTTCCTGCTGGCCACAAGATCACTCCTGATGATGTGGAGAAGAATATCGGCATCAGCAAGGAGTACAACGCCTTTGAGCTCACCGACGCCCTGGGCACTGGTAATATCCTGAAGGCCAACAGAATCATCAACTACTTCGGAGCCAACCCCTCCGCCTGCCCCATGCAACCGACCATGGGGGTGCTCTTCTCCTATTTCTCGAAGCTGTTCAAATACCATTTCCTGACCGATAAGTCAGAAAAAGCCGCAGCATCGGCAATGGGCGTCAGCCCCTTTATCGTCAGGAACTACATCGAAGCCTCCCGTAAATTTGGAAAAACCAGACTCTTTGAAATCTTCGGCATCCTGAGGGAATATGACCTGAAAAGCAAGGGTATGGAGACGACAGGTGGGGTCGGACAGGGAGAGTTGCTCAAGGAGATGGTATACAAAATAATGCATTAATACGGCTCCTGCACATCTGGCAAAAAAGCAGAGTTACACAATTTCAATAATCAGTACACGCAATGATCACCTGGATAATAATCGCACTCACCGCGCTGGTCTCCTGGATGGCGTTCAACAACGACAACCTGATGCAGAAGCTGCAGTTCAACGCGGCCAAAATTGTCCAGGGGAAAGAGTACTACCGGTTGGTCAGCCACGCCCTGGTTCATGCCACCTGGTCGCACCTTTTCGTCAACATGCTGGTTCTCTATTTCTTTGGAAGAGGAGTTGAATCCTACCTGGATTACTTCTTCGGCAACAAATCGACGGCTATTTTTCTGATGCTCTACATCGGTGGCATCCTTGCCTCCAACCTCTGGTCGCTCATCAAACACCGCAACAACTATTATTACAACGCCATCGGGGCTTCCGGTGCCGTTTCTGCGGTCCTTTTCGCCTTTATCTTCCTGAATCCATGGGAGAAACTGTACTTCTTCGGGCTCATCCCCATTCCTGGCATTCTCTTCGCCGCTGGTTACCTCCTCTACTCGTGGCAAATGGCCCGAAAAGACTCTGACCAGATCGCCCATGACTCCCATTTCCTGGGCGCCCTCTTCGGCTTCTTTTTCCTGGCCCTCCTGAAACCCTCTCTCCTCACCCATTTCCTGGACCAGCTCTTCATGCTGATATAATCATGGAATTTGTACTACGACAGGGAACCATTCTCCGTTCTTCGGGCCCCGACGCACCTGCCTCCCGACCGGGAGAAGGCATCACCGCCCGGGAAGCCTTCTGGTTTGCCAATGGGAATATTCCCTTTTTCGGGGCACACCTGCAACGGCTCGGGGAACTTCTCGCCTTCTTTGGCCACCCCTGGCCCCCCGAATTACCCCCTGACCATGAGATATTAAGGCTTTTCCTCCGGCTGGTCAACAAAAATAAAGCCTTCATGGGCGGCTGGGTCAGGGCTTCCTTCCACTTTTCCCATCACACCAGCCATTACTCTGCCGATGTGGTTCCCCACCCAGAACGAAATTTTCCCATGGAACAGGAAGGCCGGCCCGCCAGCGTCTCGCCGTTTATCAAATATTCCATGGATCCCCTGGCCCGTTTCCCCCTCTCCTCGGAACCCCTCCTGAATGCAGAACACTTCCGGATGGACGAAGCGATAAAGGGAATCGCTGTTTTCCTCAACGAAAAGAGAATGGTCACTGAAGCCTCCGGAGGCGCCCTCTTCTGTATCAGTAAAAACAACCTTATCACCCCTGCTCCTGCCACTGGAGCTATCAGAATCATTTACACCGATCATCTTCTGCGCGCTGCCAGCTTGTCGGGATTTCAGGTGACGGAAACCGACCGGCTCACCCTTACCGACGTGATGAATTGTGAAGAGGTTTTCACCGTGTCGGAAGAGGAAGGTTTCCGGTGGATCACAGGCATTGACGATAAACGCTTCGTGAAAACCAAAACTTCCCTCATCTGGAAACAGTTTAACCGGACGGCCTTCCCTGCCCCCTGAATCAATGGGTACGTTCCAGGACCTTACCATCCCTATCCCTGCGCCTCACCCACGAACAAAGGGAGACCACAGCCTGGCCACGTCCCGGATCCACCCCAGATGATCCATGGCATGCATGGCGCGATAACCCGTCAGAGCATCAGGGGAATAACCGGTTCAGTGAGAGATTTAGTATAGTGGGGGATTTAATTCAGAGAGGGATTTTCGGGGAAGTTCTCCCACATATGGTAACGTTTGCCCACCTTCCTGACAAACTGGGCCCAGGCTTCAGCCCCCAGCTCCTCCATGATCAGACTGCTGTCAACATCGTTCACCAGCCATGAGTCGTCCCTGATCTCCCGGTCGAGCTGACCGGCATCCCAGCCTGAATAGCCCAGGAAAAACCTGACCTCACTCCTTTGAATGATCCCCAGGTTGATCAGCTTCTTCAACTCATTGAAATCACCGCCCCAGTGGATATCGTCTAAGACATGGATGCTTCCCGGAATAACATCGGCCCTGCGGTGGATGAAATAGATGGAATCGGTCGAAACCGGCCCGCCCATGAATACATCGGCTTCGAAATCATCAAAACCCGAAATGTAATCCTGAATCTGAAGTTCCGACTTTTTATTCAGGATAAAGCCAATACTCCCCTTCCGGCTGTGAGCAACCAGCAGAATAATGGCACGGTTGAAGAAGTTCCCCGGGAGGAAGGGCTCCGAAATCAGAACCCGCCCCTTCCGCGGAACCACATTGTTTGACCTGATCTTGAATATGTCAGGATTGAAATTCATGATGCGTTCTTTCCTCCCCCAATATAGAGCAAATATCGGACTCCGCAAAAAAGAGAAGGCATCTTTTCAGAAGAAAAATGATCACCGCCGCACGCATGGCCACGACAACGTACCGGCATCTGCGGCAACAGCATAGCCTCAGCCCGGAGTAATCATCACACAGGAGCTATTCTTCGACCACCAGAAAGAGATCCTCGTCAGAACGGGTCATATTATACTGCTCACGGGCGTATTTCTCCAGGTTATCTACCCCCGACCGAAGCTCCTCCATCTTGAGATTATCGGCCTCAATCTTTTCCCTGTAAAACTCCCGCTGCTCTTTCAGCGCTTTAAGTCTTTTCTTATTCCTGCTGTGCTGAACCAGGTTATTCTGGTCAAAAAAGCTGATCCAGAACACAAACAATAGAATCGCTATTGCATACTTGTTTCTCAGCAACTTGCTGTTCTTGATTTTTTTCAGCACACGCTTCATGGGGCCATTGATTTCTTTGGCCAAGATACAAAAAAAGAAGATGCCTTAATCCTTGTCGGGAGCAAAATTGGGATAGAGATAGTGGTGTGGAGGATTGAAATTCTCCTTGACCGTTCTGATATTGACCCACCGCAACAGGTTGAAGAGGGAGCCAGCTTTGTCATTGGTTCCCGATCCGCGGGCGCCTCCGAAGGGTTGCTGCCCCACGACAGCCCCGGTAGGTTTGTCGTTGATATAGAAATTACCGGCAGCATTCTGAAGGCGCCCGGTATATTTCTCGATAGAGTAGCGGTTCTGGGAGAAAATGGCACCGGTCAGCGCATAAACCGAGGTGCGGTCCAGGATATCCAGGGTCTCCTCCAGCTTCTCATCCTCATAAACGTAAACCGTTAACACCGGCCCGAAAAGCTCCTCCTCCATGGTGATGTAATCAGGTTTGAGCGCCTCGATGATCGTGGGTTCGATGAAATAGCCCACCGATTTGTCACATTTTCCGCCAAAGATCACCCGGGCATCCTGGTCAGTCTCAGCGTTTCTGATGGAGCTGCACAGTTTATCAAAGGAACTCTCATCGATGACGGCATTCACAAAGTTGGTAAAATCTTCGGGTGACCCCATCTTAAGGTCAGCCAGCATGATACCGATTCTTTCCCGGACATCGGGCCAGATACTGGCAGGAATATAAGCGCGGGAAGCCGCCGAACATTTCTGTCCCTGGTATTCAAAAGCGCCCCTGACCATGGCCACAGCCAGCGCCTGACGGTCTGCCGTAGGATCTGCAAAGATGAAATCCTTGCCGCCCGTCTCTCCCACAATGCGGGGATAGGATTTATACTTGTAGATATTCTCTCCGATTTTTTTCCATACCGACTGGAACACCCCGGTAGACCCTGTGAAGTGAATTCCCGCAAAATCAGGATGTGCCAGCACCACGTCAGCGCCTACCGGTCCTGAAACGAAGACCAGGTTGATGACTCCGTCGGGCACTCCGGCCTCACGGAAGATCTCCATGATGACTCCGGCCGAATAGACGGCTGTTTTTGAAGGTTTCCACACTACAACATTCCCCATGAGGGCAGGAGCCGCGGGAAGATTGCCGGCGATGGAAGTGAAATTGAAAGGCGTCAGGGCATAGACAAAACCTTCGAGTGGGCGGAACTCATTATAATTCCAGGTATTGCGTGCCGATTCGGGTTGCATTTGATAAATGCGGGTCATTTCGCGCACCCCGAAGCGGAAAAAGTCGGCCAGTTCACAAGCGGCATCAATTTCTGCCTGATAGGCATTTTTCGATTGGCCCAGCATCGTGGCGGCGTTCATCTTGGCCCGGTAGGGACCTGCCAGCAGGTCGGCAGCCTTCAGGAATATAGATGCCCTATGGTGCCAGCTCAGGGCCGCCCACGCCTCACGCGCGGCCAGAGCCGCCTCTATGGCCATGGTCACATGCGTGGCATCCCCCTGATGATAATACCCTAAGGTGTGCGCAATCTCATGCGGCGGAAATATCCGCTCCAGTTTACCCGTCCTGACCTCCTTGCCTCCGATCACCATCGGAAGCTCTATCTCCCTGCCTTTGAGCTCCAAAAGAGCTGCCTTCAACTCACTCCGTTCCCTGCTCCCCGGGGCATACCCCAAAACCGGCTCGTTGACAGCCACCGGCACATTGAAAAATCCTTTACTCATAGCTTATTCTCTTATATAATGGATTACTGACTCCTCTTGTGCAAAACTAAATGTTATATTCCTGACAAATAATAACAAAAATCAGGTTAAAAGTTTCATGGCTCCTTCCTGGCATTTAATCCACCCTCCCTGGTGGATTTCATCTTCATTTCATTTATTTTTACCCGACAGAAACCAAATCCTGACATCCACTATTATATTTACTGTTTGACCTGGCTCAAAAAATATCTCTCAACGCTCTATCCTCCCGGAGAAAATTCCCGCTGGGAAAAGCAAAAGCTTGACTTCCTGGCACTATTTCTTCTGGGAGGAATAGTTATGTCCCTGCTTTTCATCATCTACAGGGAGATCATCAGGAGTGAGCTGGCTTCGCCTGTAGCCGAAACCGCCACGCTTCTGATGTTTGCCATCGCATGGTTCTTCCTTGTCAGGAAAAAAGCTTCCCTGGCCCTGGATGTGGTATTTACCCTTCCGCTGATCGTTTACTTCTACTATCTTTCACCCTTCAGCAACAGTGCTTCCCCGGCAGAAACCCTCGACCGGGGAATGTGGTGGCTGATTGCCGGGCAAGCTTATCTCTTTGCCTTCTCCTCCTATTCAGGACGATCGGTACTCTATTATTTCCTGGCTATGGGCACGCTGCTGTTCCATACGCTGGAAGCCGGCCAGCTCCAGGAGTTCTTCCTTCCCGACCAGGAATTGGTCAAAAACCCATTCCTGCTCTTCACCCTGGTGTTCATCATCACCTCCCTGATCAGGCGTAACTTCGATCATCTCTCCAGGGAAATCCAAGGTGAGAAGGAGGAGCTGGAGCGTCAGTTCAGAGAAACCTTCAGAACCGTGCCCCACCCCATGGCCCAGATCAGAGCCTTGCGCGACCAGGATGGAAATATCACCCGCCTGGAGATTGTCCGCATCAACCCAGCCTTTGAATCGGCCCTGAAAGTGACCGCCAGGGAAGCCAAAGATCAGGAACTGAATCAGCTCTTCAACCTGGCTTTCCGCAGTGAAACCAACTGGAATGACCTCTTCATCCTTCATCCCCGGCCCAAGGCTGAAATCTACTCTCCCTGGCTGGTCCAATGGTACTCCCTCCATAATTTCTGGACCACCCGCGAAAACTGCTACGCCCTCTTTTACGACATCACCCGTGAAAAACAAAGGATAGAATCGCTCGAGGAAGCCAGGGCACGCTATCTTACATTGCTGGAGGCTATCCCCGACATCTTTTTTGTGATCGACCGCGACGGAATTTATCAGGATGTGGTCTTTAAAGAACAGGAGAAATTCTACCCCGAGACCACCGAGGTGATCGGGAATACTATTTATTGTGTGGGTTTTTCACGGGATATGGCCTCTAAAATCCACTCCTGCATTCTCAGGGCCATAGAAACCGACTCCATCGAATCGATCGAATATACCCTGGATGCCAAAAGCAACTCTCTTTTTTATGAGATGAGGATCGCCCGGCTCAACGACAACAGTGTCATTTCCATAGCCCGTGACATCTCGCGCCGTAAGAAAGCAGAGATAGAGCTGGAGGTAGCCAAAGTGCGCGCCGAAGAGGCCTCGGCCCTCAAGTCACGCTTCCTGGCCAACCTCTCCCACGACATCAGAACCCCCATGAACGCCATCATTAACTTCACCAGAATGCTCTCTGAGCCCGACCTCCTCCCCGGCGACCGGGAAGAATTCATACAGGATGTTTATCTTCAGGGCAATATACTGATGCGGATGATCGAGAACACCATCGAACTCTCCAAAATAGAAACCAATTCGGTGGAGGTCGTCAACGGGTTTGTCAACATCAACAAACTGCTGCGCGATCTTTACAATCAGTTTTTACGGCAGCTTCCCGACAACCGCGACCTCCGCCTGGTCCTGGAAATACCGATAAAAAGTGAAGAAGTGGGTTTTGAAACCGACGGAACCCTGCTCAGGGAGATACTGATCCGCCTTATTGATAACGCGGTCAAGTTTACCCTGGAGGGAACCATCACCATAGGGTACCAGCCCTCGGGCAGCAACAGCGTTGAGTTTTACATTAAGGATACGGGGCCCGGGATTCCCCCCGAGGAAAAGGAAAATATCTTTCTACGTTTTTATGTCATAGAAGCCGACCGCCTTGCCAACCGCTGCGGGCCGGGATTGGGACTTTCCATTGCCCAGCATTTTACGGCCCTTCTGGGAGGAGAACTGATGGTCGACACCAACCCCGGCAAGGGCTCCTGCTTCTGGTTCCGTCTGCCCCTGAAAAAGAGCCGCGGTTTCCTCCGTATCGTTCAGTAAATAAAACTGCTGCCGCCCAAAAACTCCCTCAACAGCGAAGTTGGGGGGATCTCCGTTTCATCGAGTTGTTTGAAATAAAAGAGAAATTTCAGCAAGCGTGTCGATTCGCTGTATTCTTCCTGGTTTTCCGTCACCCCCAGTAACAGGGGCTCGGCATACTTCCGGAGGACTGCCAGTTCATACAGGGTGGCAGAATTGAACATGACATCGGCATTCTCCTGAAAGGGGAAGATATTCTTTTCCTCCCCCTTACGTACCGAAGGCCACCGCTTGATGGTTTCACGCGCCGGGTACCCCCGGTATTTACTGTCACGGATCATCCGGCGGATCAACCGGTTGTCGGAAGTCGAGATATGCGTCTGTTCATCCACCGAAACCTGCGTCAGTGCCGAGATGAATACCTTGAAAGTGGTCGCGGGGTCGATCCCGGGTAACATCCGCGGATTCATACAATGAATCCCTTCCAGGATCAGGATGTCCCCCTCTTCCAGCTTCAGCCGGTGACCATTGAAAATACGCTTCCCCGTATGGAAATCAAACCTCGGAAGCTCCACCTCCCGGCCTTCGAGGAGTTCTAGCAATTGCTGGCTCAGAAACTCTACATCGATAGCTTCCAGCGATTCATAATCGTGATTTCCTTTCTCATCAAGCGGGGTCCTCTCCCGGTCCACAAAATAGTCATCTACCGATATCATCCTGGGCTTCAGTCCATTTACAGCCAACTGCACCCCCAACCGCTTGCTGAAGGTGGTTTTCCCCGAGGAGGAAGGGCCGGCCACCAGCACGATCTTCACCTCATCGCGCTTTTGGCTGATCATGTTGGCAATTTCGGCTATTCTCTTCTCATGCAAGGCTTCCGAAATCTTGATGATTTCGCCCCCTTTGCCGTTAAGAATCAGTTCATTCAGATCGGCAATGGTCGACACCTTCAGGATCTCGGCCCAGTCCTTGTGCTGCTGGAACACCCCAAAGAGCTTATCCTGCCTGACGGCTTCCTGTAACACCTTCATATCACCCGCACTGGGCACACGCAACAGGATCCCTTCATAATAGTGCTCCAGACCAAAATTGGTCAGCATCCCTGTGGAGGGCAGCAAATGACCATAAAAATAGTTGGCCAGTCCGTTCATGAAATAAACATAACTATATAAGGTCCCCTGCTGGCTAAAAAGCTGTGCCTTATGAGTGAGGCCCTGACGCCGCAGAATATCCACGGCTTCCTCGGTGGGGATTCCTTTCTTCTCGAACGGGAGATCCCGGTTGATGATATTCTGCATCTCCTGCCCGATAGCAAAGACATCCGATGCACTCACGGGCCGGCCCAGGCCCCGCAATTCAGCATAATAACCATTGCTGATCCCATGCTCTACATTCAGGCTCACCTCCGGAAACATCTCCTTTACCGCCGCATACATCACAAACAGCAGCGACCTGATGTACATCCTCCGGCCGTCGGGATGCAGCAAATCAACAAATTCCACCGTTTTGGACTTGACGACAGTAAAGGAAAGCTCCTTCAGTTTGTTGTTGACCAGGGCTCCGCATACCGGCGTCGTAAGGGTAATTTTCTGGTCACGGGCTATCTCTTCCAGGGTGGTCCCCAAAGGATAATAACTCCGGCTTTGGTTGTTTTTACATATGATCTCTACTGTCTTCATCTTTCAGAATATTGAGGTTAAGATTTTTAAATGGCTTCAAGAGTTTGCTCCCGATAGTTCCTCCCTGAGGAACCTGGCGGTATAGGAATTCTCCTGCAGGGCAACCTCTTCGGGGGTCCCGGTGCAGAGGATGGTGCCCCCGCCCCGGCCTCCTTCGGGCCCCAGGTCGATGATGTGATCGGCAGCCTTGATCACATCCATATTGTGTTCAATGACAATGACCGTATTTCCCTTGTTGACCAGTTTCCCGATCACCTCCAGCAAGACCCTGATATCTTCAAAATGAAGACCAGTAGTCGGTTCATCCAGAATATAGAGGGTATTGCCGGTATCGCGCTTCGAGAGCTCCGCCGACAGTTTGACCCGCTGTGACTCCCCTCCCGAGAGGGTCGTCGAGGCCTGCCCCAGGGTGACATACCCCAGCCCTACCTCCAGAAGAGTCTTCAACTTATGGGATATGGAGGGAATACTCTCGAAAAACTCCACCCCCTGGCTGATGGTCATATCCAGCACATCGGAAATCGATTTTCCCTTGTAACGCACCTCGAGGGTTTCCCGGTTGTAGCGCTTGCCGTTGCATTTGTCACAGCGGACATACACGTCGGGAAGGAAATTCATCTCGATGGTTTTCACGCCGGCACCCTGGCACTCCTCACATCGCCCCCCCTTCACGTTAAAGGAGAAACGCCCGGGCTGATAAGCCCTGATTTTCGACTCAGGCAGCATGGTAAAGAGATTGCGGATATCGGAGAAAACCCCGATGTAAGTCACCGGATTGGAGCGGGGCGTCCTGCCAATAGGCGACTGGTCCACCTCAACGACCTTATCGAGATACTCCAGTCCCTCGATCTTCTCATAGGGAAGGGGATCAGCCAGCGAACGGTAGAAATGGTGGCTCAGCAAGGGCTGGAGCGTCTCATTGATGAGGGTGGACTTACCGCTTCCCGAAACACCGGTAACACAAATCAGTTTTCCCAAGGGGATTTCCAGGTCCACCGACCGCAGATTATTGCCCGTGCAGCCATAGAGCTTCAGCCATTTCCCGTTTCCGGGGCGGCGCTGAGGGGGGATTTCGATTCTCCTGCGCCCTGAGAGGTAATCGGTGGTCAGGGTATTGAATTTCATCAGCTCAGCAGGGCTTCCGGCAGCCACCACCTCACCGCCGTGAATGCCTGCAAAGGGCCCCATGTCAACCACATAGTCCGCATGAAGCATCATCTCCTTGTCATGTTCCACCACGATTACCGAGTTGCCGGTATCCCTGAGCTCTTCCAGGGCCCTGATAAGGCGCAGGTTATCGCGGTGGTGCAGGCCGATGCTTGGTTCATCGAGGATATAGAGGACATTGACCAACTGGGAACCGATTTGGGTGGCCAGCCTGATGCGCTGTGACTCTCCTCCGGAAAGACTGGCCGCCGGCCGGTCGAGGGCCAGGTAATCCAACCCCACATCCATCATAAAGCCCAGGCGGTTGCGGATCTCCTTGATCACATCGCGGGCAATGGCCCGCTGACGGTCACTCAGCCGCTCCTCCAGCCCCTCAAACCATTCATTCAGGGTGGTCAGGTCCATCTGCGACAACTCAGAGATATTCTTCCCGTCGATCCTGAACCAAAGAGCCTCCTTCTTCAGGCGCATGCCGTTGCATTCCGGACAGACGACGGTCCGCACAAACTGGTTGGCCCACTTCTGGGCTTTCATCGAGGGATTTTCCTCCCGCTGGCTTTCAATATACTTGACCAACCCCTCATAACTCATCATGTAATTGACGCTCTCGCCCAGAGGGGTGTTTTTCAGTTGAATTCTTTCACTGGTGCCGTAAAGAACGGCATCGAGGCCTTCCCCGGAGATCTCGCTCAGCGGGGTCTTCAGGTCAAAATCATATTTCTCTCCCAGGGCGGCGATCTGCCACCATATCAGGGAATTTTTCTGAGGCCCCAGCGGAACAATCCCCCCTTTTCCGATGCTCAGGCTCCGGTCGGGGATGATCTTATCGAGGTCTATTTCGGCAATTCTTCCCAGGCCGTTACACTTGTGGCACGCCCCCTGGGGGGAGTTAAAAGAGAAGTTGTGGGGTGCCGGCTCATTGTAGGAGATGCCTGTGGTGGGGCACATCAGCAACCGGCTGTAATAGCGGGTTTCGCCGGTTTCAAAATCCTGAAGCATTATAATCCCGTGACCCTGCGCCATGGCCGTCTTCACACTCTCTTTCAGCCGCTTGTCAGAGGCCTCATCCACCACCAGCTTGTCGATGACGGTTTCGATGAAATGGTTTTTATAGCGGTCGACCTTGAATCCATGGGTCAGCTCCGTAATCTGGCCGTCGACCCTGGCCCAGAGGTACCCTTTGCGGCGGATCTGCTCGAAGAGCTCCCGGTAGTGCCCTTTGCGCCCCTTCACCTGAGGCGCTAAAACGTAGATCTTCCGGCTGGCAAACTTTTCCCTGATCAGATTAAGCACCTGCTCTTCTGTATATTTCACCATCTTCTCGCCGGTGTTCCAGGAGTAGGCATCTCCGGCACGAGCATAGAGCAGCCTCAGAAAATCATACACCTCGGTGACGGTTCCTACCGTGGAGCGCGGATTCCGGCTGGTCACCTTCTGCTCGATGGAAATCACCGGGCTCAGTCCGGTGATCTTGTCCACATCGGGGCGTTCCATGTTCCCCAGGAACGAACGGGCATAGACTGAAAAGGTCTCTATATAGCGCCGCTGTCCCTCTGCATAAATCGTATCGAAGGCCAGCGAAGACTTACCGCTCCCACTGAGCCCCGTGATGACCGTCAGTTTGTTGCGGGGGATCTCCACGTCGATATTCCGCAGATTATGCACCCTGGCCCCCGTGACCACCACCTGCTCCTCTCCGGTCTCAATCAATTCATTTTCAGGATCTGACATATTTCCATCCATTTCTGACGGCCACAGGAGATGCCCCGTGGACAACCCGGCAAAGATAACAGTTGTTACTGAGGAATTTCAATTTGATAGCGCTTTCCCGCTTTATTGGTCAGCTGGGTTTCGCGCAGCCAGGGATTGTAATACTTGAGGGTTTTATAGGTGATGCCCAGGCTATTGGCATAGGCAGCCAGGTCTGCCACAGGACCGGAGATTTCGGTCTTCCGGGTTTTCAGCAGGGGGTATTTCTCCTCATCACTAACGCGGAATCCATACTTTTCAGGGTTCTCGATGATGATTTTTAAACTCAGGATGCGGTAGACATATCTTTCGGTCTCTTCGGACAACAGGAGGTCAAAGTAACCGTTGGTTTTCTGCCGCTCCATCTGGCGGTCGACCGATGCAGGGCCAGCATTGTAGGCAGCGGCTACCAGGGCCCAGCTGCCATACTTGCGGTAACTGTTCCGCAGGTAGCTGCAGGCCGCCCGTGTAGCCTTCTCCAAATGATACCGCTCATCCACCTCCGTGTTGACCTCCAGTCCGTAGTCACCCGCCGTTCCCTTCAGGAACTGCCAGATCCCGGCGGCCCCTGCCGGCGACAAGGCTCTGGGGTTCAGGGAACTCTCGGCCACCGCCAGATAACGGAAATCGGCAGGCACCCCTTCCTCCTTCAGAATCGGATCGATGATCGTGAAGAACCTCGGCGCCAGCTTGATCAGCCGCAGGGTCTGCGAATGAAAATAACAGTTCGACAGCATCTCCCGGTCGAGATTCTCAAAGACCTCAAACCGCTCCAGGGGAACCCGCTCCCCCATAAAATTGAGGGAATCAGGGATTTCCGGAGAGGCATAATAGGGGGGCCGCTCCTCGCCGCTACTCACCTTTCCTCCCAGTTGATCGCCGGTCTTGTGGCCACAGGTGGTGAGCAGGATAAAGGTCACCCCCAGGGCTATGGCAATGGCTCCTGTTACATTTGTCCTCATGGGATTTGAATTTCTGAATCCCCAAAGATACTATTTTCCGGCGAGGATATGGGGGAAGGTCAGTGGCAAGGGCTGCAAAGAGCCGCACTGAACCGCCGAGAGCCAGGGGGCCGCACTGAACCGCCGAGAGCCGGAGAGAGCCGCACTGAACCGGAGAGAGCCAAAGGGCCAC
>CAZKIU010000011.1:0-60977 GCA_964552955.1 uncultured Prolixibacteraceae bacterium | reverse complement strand
GAACCGCCGAGAGCCGGAGAGAGCCGCACTGAACCGGAGAGAGCCAAAGGGCCACTGAAGGCCGGAGAGCCGGAAGAGCCACTGAAAAAGAGCTTCAGAGGTAAGCCGGGGCATTCATCTCCCCGATAAAGAGGATAGCCCCTGTACTTCTTTCCGTGATGGCAAAGAGGAAAGGACGGTCCACGGTGAAGTAGATTTTTTCGGGCGGATCCACCGGCATGCTGGTGGTAAACATGCCCACGGTGGTGACGGCCGCCGCCTCCGTGCCATTCTCATTGACATCGATATAACTCTTGTGGATCACATAGCCGATGTAAAGATCTTTCTGCCCTGTCATCCCTGAGAAATCGGCCCCATAGGGGTCAAACGCCTTTTCCATGCCCATGGCATTGAGAATCGTGTTGAGCTTCATTTCCCAGGCAAACTTGAAGCGCGGCATTTGCACCACCACCTTATCCTTTTTTTGGAACGTTTTCATCCATCCTGTCCATTTTTCGTGGTCCAGTACCCCGATCAGATCGGCTGTGGTTTTATTCTGGTGGGGCAACAATACCGTCATCTGATAGTCGCCGGTGCCATAAGGCAGGTGGACCGCGCTGAAGAGATCATTGGAAGCATACTCCAGGGAAGTCTCCAGGCTCATGGTTTCCACATCGCGGCTGGAACCATCCCCCCTCCGGAAAGGCAGATCATGCGTCCCCTTGGGATCAAATTTGTTTTTCCAGATTCCATTAAAATAAACGGCATTCAGGAGGATCATCCGCAGGTCGGGATCGATCTGATCCAGGATAGTGGGAATCTTACCCCTGGTTTTATCGTTAACCCAGCCGTTGATCACCTCCAGCGCATCGGGCGCCGTGAAATCGAGTTTATGGACCTCAGCATCGTAATAGTTCTTGTTGACCGTGACAAATTCCTCCCTCACTGCCAATTTTTGCTCGCAATAAATGGCATTCGCGATTTGCAGGATCACATCAGGGTCGGCCGACTTTAAAGCCCTGACCAGTGCCCGATGGGCCTCGTTGATCTGCTCTGTCGTCAGTCCACTCATTTTCAGGACCTGCTCCATTTCAGACTTCGTCTCTCCGGCTGCCCCGTTGTAGGTCATCGACAGGGCCAGGGAAATACTCAGTGGCGAGATCATCGTATTGTCATTGGCCCCGGCCTTTTCTGTCACCTTCCGGAACAACTCCAGCCCGAAAGCATTGTCGGCGCTGATCAGTTGTGCCGACTTCTCAGGCAGCTCCTTCAGCCCGTCGGGCCCCTCCTCCTGCTTCTGGCAGGACATCACCGTGCCCGCCAGCAGGATCACCATCAGAAATGTCGTCATCTTTACCATTTTTTTGTCCCTCATTTTTTGTTAGACGTGATTCCGGGAAAAGTGTTGCGCAAAAAATCTTTTTTTATAACGCAACCTTTTGCCCCTCTGTTTCATCTATGGGTTAAGATCGGCCTGTATGTTGACCTGGAGTGGTCAGTAAAGATGAACCGCCGGTAATTATCTTTACTTTTGAAGGATTAATGAGAAGGAAGCTTTGGACGACTTCAGGGAAATAGTGGAAGCTTGCATTTCGGGGGATCACCGGGCCTCCGAGCGGTTATACCGTCGGCTGGCCCCCCAGATGTTCGGGGTTTGTCTCCGGTATGCCAAAGATAAGGAGGAGGCCGAAGACAACCTGCACGACGGTTTTATGACGGTTTTCACCAAGCTGAAGGATTTCCGTCATGAAGGGTCCTTTGAGGGATGGGTTCGCCGCATTATGGTCAACATCTGTATCAACAGGTACCGGCAGAAGCAGCAGCTCGTGCTGGTCGACGAGGAACGGAAGCTGGATTCAGCAGTGGGAGAAGAGGTCACCCTGGGAAACATCCCCATGGAGGAGCTGGTCAAGGTCATCCAGGAGCTGCCGCCACGCTACAGGATGGTGTTCAACCTGTATGTCATGGAGGGTTATTCGCATACCGACATCAGCCAGGAACTGGGGATTACCGAAGGGGCTTCCCGGTCGAACCTTTCACGGGCCCGGGATATCCTGAGGGCAAAATTGGAGAAACAATACAGTGAATTCCTGGCAAACAGGAGGGACGAGATATGAACAGGAACGACAAGGCATGGGATGAACAGTTCCGCAACAGGCTGGAACATTATGCTCCTGATCCGCCACTTGGGGTGTGGGAGCGGATAGCCCCGGAACTGGCCGTGACCGGGAAGCCGGCGAGGCCTCACTGGTACCGGTGGGCAGCCGTCGCTGCCATATTACTGGTAGCCCTGGTCACCGGTCTCCTCGTCCTTCAGGATCCGCGCCAACCTCATGATTTCGCTGAAACAGCCCTGACCCCCTCCCCGGGCACGACACCCGGCGAACCCTCCGGGGCCATCGCCACGGATGTTACAGCAGATATTGCAGCAAAAGGTACTGCGGCGAAGGACGTTGCAGCGAAGGATGCCATGGCGAATGGTACAGCAACGCATATTAATGCGGCGAAGGATGCTGTGGCGAAAAATGCTAAAGCGAAAGGTAATGCGGCTCCGGCCGTCGTTCTACCAGCGTCAGAGAACCTCTCTGCCGAGGCAGTGGAAAACCGCCGCGGGACCGAGGGTCAGGCCTCTGTCAACGCGGCTGTGTCCCCTGCCGGCAGCAACGCTGCCCATCCCGGGAAAGTAACGATACCCTCTTCCGACGACCTGAAGAATGGCCGGGCTGGGGCCCGGAAGCCTGGTGTTGCCACCGGAGGGTCCTCCCTTTCCGGAGAAAAAAGAGCCCTCCTTGCCTCTGCGGAAGAGCCTCCCTTACCTGCCGGCCCTCTACCCCGTCCTGTCCTGGCCCTTCTGAATAGACTTGATGGCCGGGTGCAGAACGATGCGGCGTCAGGGGCGGCGGCGCTCCGCCTCAGGAGCCACCCGAAGCAGGTCACCCTGCAACCCGCTGTTTCGCCCGAATGGCTGGCCCAGGCTGCCGCCGGTGATGAAAGACGCACCGGCCACCAAAACACAAGCCATGGCGACGAAAGGGATTGGACCCTGGGAATGATGCTGACCCCGGCTTATGCCTCCTATTCGGTGAATCACTCCCAGGAGTATGCCCGTAACATGACCCGGTCGGCCAGCCATGCCCAGGCCAACATCGGCGCAGGCATCGCGGTGAGCTATAAAGCCTCTTCCCGGTGGAAAATTGAAAGCGGAGTCTATTACTCCCGCAGTGGCGACGCCTCCGAAAACTTAAGCAACCTCCTGGCCTCTGATGTTAAATATGACTATGCCAACCTGGCCGGAAGCAGCCAGAAATACTTCAACACCACAGTCACCCTTGACCGGGGGGAAATGGCCATGAATAGCACCGCTGGCGTCATCAACTTCTCCAAAACACCCAGCAATGCCGGCTTCATCGCCCTTCCCGAATCCTTTGCCGGCGTCACCACGGCCATCATGTCACCCGGCACCTTTTACCAGGTCTTCGACTTCATGGAAATCCCCCTCACCGCACGCTACCGCATCATCGACAAAACAGTGGCCCTGGAACTCATCAGCGGCCTCAGCACCAACCTGGTCGTGGGAAACAGTGTCTGGGCCGACAACGGTCCGGAAAGGGAGAACGTGGGTAAAACGGCCGACATCTCCCCGGTCAACCTCTCCGGGATCATGGGAATCGGCATCATCTGCCCCCTGGGGAACCACCTCTCCCTGTCGGTGGAACCCAGGGCCAGCTATTTCCTTCATTCCATGAACCACGGTGGAGCGGTCGACTTCCGCCCCTGGAAAACCGCCCTTTACACCGGCGTAACCTGGAATTTCTGATCCCCCTTCTTCATGGCCTGAAAAACCCACCCACGTTTGTAGTAATCTGTCAGTACGACCCCCTCATGAACGGCAGCCACCATTCTTCACTGTTATCCTGTCAGTGCCATGGGATACAACGGCTCATGGAATAAAGCGGCCTTTGCAAGATCACCCCTCAGGAGCTACGCCTTATGATAAAAAAAGTTTACTCCCCACGCAACCTTTGGGGCACTGTTTCCATCAATATGAAAAACCAATAATCATGAAGAGAATTGTTTGGACTCTACTGGGGTTCTTTGCCCTGCTTCTTCTTCCTTGTGCCGAAGTCTCAGCCCAGTACGAAGTCAACACCACTCCGGTTCGCAGCCAGCGCGGCTACATCCATCTCAAGGATGGAAGTGTCCTCAAAGGCCGATACGTCTATTCCTCCTCCATGGAGAAAATCAGGGTGACCTCCGACCACAGTGTCCGGATTTTTGATGCCGCAGAAATTGAGAAAATCACGACCAAGAGGCCGCCGTATGTCTTTACTGATGCCACAGAAACTGAGAAAAACCTGGCCTCTGTGATTCCTCCCTCTCGCTGGTTCAACCATACCGAGATTGGCGTGCTGGCCGGGAGCAAAGAGAACAGCCGGGAAGCTCCCCTGGTCTTCGGGACCTCCCTGAACAGGATCATTCGCGGCAATCTCTCCGCGGGGGTGGGCCTGGGAGCCGAATTCCTGAACGAGACCTACATGCCCCTGACGGTTAACCTGATGTATCGCCTCCGCAGTGCACGCCTCTCCCCTTTTGCCATGGTCCAGGGAGGCTACCAGGTGGCCATCGAGGACTCCCGGACCCTTTACCAAAGGGTGGTTCCTGACTATATCTATTCCAACACTATCTGGCCGGGTTACCGCCCGACCTATAATACGAAAATGGATGCTCAGGGAGGTTTCCTCTTCAACCCCTCCTTCGGAATCATGAAAAACTCCGCCACTGGCTTCGGCACCAGCCTCTCCTTTGGCTACCGCTTCCACCGGCTCCACTACAAAACCGAAGATGACTACCGGATCGATGTAGACTACAACCGGCTCACCATTAAACTGGGCTTTATCTTAAACTAAGCGTATTGAATGAGGACCCATAACCATTTAACATTTAATCCGATGAAGACAAATATCCGACTGTTCACCCTGATCCTGGCAGTGGTCGCCCTGGCCTCCTGCAGGGACCAATATACCGAGGTATTCACCGCCAACTCGCCCCTTTATATGAGCTATGAAGAGTTGCGCAATGCCGTGAAGCCTTCGGCCCCCCGCGAGCTCGAAAATCCCGGGAAGATCTACTTCAAGGATAACACTATTTTTGTCGTGGAAGAACTGAAGGGATTCCATGTCATTGACGTTGCCAACCCCGCCTCTCCGCAGAAAAAAGCCTTCGTGGAGGTCCCCGGATGTGTCGACATTGCGGTGAAGGAGAATATCCTTTATGCCGACAGTTATGTAGACCTGGTGGCCCTTGACGTTTCCGACCTCAACAACATCAGGCAGGTCAAACGGATCGAAGAGGTATTCCCCTACTCGGTGCCCCCGGCTGATAACGACTACCGGCTGGCAGAAGTGGACAAGGAAAAGGGGGTGGTCACCGGCTGGGAAATCAAAAAAATACGGCAGGAGATGGAATACGAATACTATCCCGTCTATCCGATATGGTATAATTATGCCGAGAAGATGGACGGTGCTTACTATGCAGGTCTTAACGGCTCCTCCGGTGTGGGCGGGTCGACCGGCACCTCCTTTGGCGTGGGCGGCTCCATGGCCCGCTTCGGCCTTTATGGTGACTATCTCTATACCGTCGATAACAGCACCCTTTACATGTTCGACGTCAAAACCCCGGCAACCCCCTCCTCCATCGGTAAACAAAATGTGGGCTGGCAGGTGGAAACCATGTTCGTCTACGGCGACCATATGTTCTTCGGAACCACGACCGGCATGCTCATCTTTGACCTGAAAGTGCCTACCGTTCCTCAATATGTCGCCAGCTTTAACCATGCCACCAGTTGCGACCCCGTAGTCATCGCCGACGGGTATGCCTATGTGACCCTGCGCAGCGGGGCCAGCTGCGGCAACCGCAACGCCAGCATCAACAGACTCGACGTGATTAAACTCTCGGCCGACTACAAAAATAACAGCCTGGTGATGTCCTATCCCATGCACAACCCCTACGGACTGGGCATCGATGGAGATATCCTTTTCCTCTGCGACGGCGATGCCGGACTTAAAATATATGACATCGCAGACAAAATGGTCATCGATTCGCACCGGATCGCCAACTTCCCCGGCATTAAAACCTACGACGTCATCCCCCTCAACAACTACCTCTTTATGATCGGCGATGACGGCTTTTACCTCTACAGCTACACCAACCTGCAGGATATCAAACAACTCAGCCATATCCCGGTCCAGAAAAAATAAAAAAACCTTATCTTCCCGAGTTATTAATTTTACACATTGAATATTATGTCGTATAAATTAAGGCTTCTTTGCGGCCTGGCTCTATTTATGACCGTTGCTTCAGGGGTGAGTGCCCGGGATAATGGGGAAAAAGGGAAGGTAAAAAAATGGGGGTTATTCCTGACCGGCATAGGGGAGAATGAGGTGTTCACCTCTTCTGACCTGATAGGGGCTCCGGGATATCAAGGCAAGGGATTTTGGGCGGCGGGAGTGACCTACAGCCAGAGTATCAACAAATGGCTTGAATGGGAAACCGGATTGGAATATTCGCGGCATAAGATTGAGGTGGTACCCAACCTTCCGCCTCAGGCAGAGGTGAATTCCAGGGTCGAAAAAGCGGCACTGATCACGGTGCCCCTTTCCGTGAAGGCCACCTTCCTGAAATATCTGTTTGCCAGCGGCGGCATTCTCTTCGATGCCGATGCCGGTCTCGACTCCCCCATCGACAGCCAAACCGGTATCGGAACTTCTCTGGGGGTGGGGGCAAAATATGATTTCAAGTCAGGGATCTCCCTGTTCGTCAACCCCTATCTCCGTTTCCACTCCCTGGTGCCCTTCTCCGGCGATGATTACCATCAGCAGCTCTGGGATAACGGCGTCAAAATCGGAATCACTTTCCCTCTCTAGTTTCCCAACTTATCCCCCATTATGCCCCTTCAGAATATTCTGACATTCCAGACTCCAGATTCCAGATTCCAGATTCCAGACTCCAGATTCCAGATTCCAGACTTTTCAGTTATTGAGCAGTTTGTCGCTCAGGGTCTGAAGGGTGTATTTTTTGTGTGTTTCAGGGACCAGCACCGAAATGTTGTAGCGGCTTCCCCCGTAGGAGATCATGCGGATGGGGATTCCGTCGAGGGCATTGAAGACCCTGGAGGCAAAACCGGTCTCTTCCCTGATGATATCGCCCACGATGCAGATGATGCTCATGTTGCGGTCTATTTCGACCTCACCAAAGGGCAGCAGCTCCTGCTGGATCTGTTCCAGGTTCTGGGTATGGTCAATGGTTAGGGAAACGGCCACCTCGGAGGTGGAAATCATGTCGATGGGGGTTTTGTAGCGCTCGAAAATTTCAAAGACTTTCTTCAGGAAACCATAGGCCATCAGCATCCTGCCGGAGCGGATTTTAATCGCCGTGATGCCGTCCTTGGCGGCCACCGCCTTGATACCGCTACCGTCGGAAAGGGTGGTGATCAGGGTGCCACTGTCGGCCGGATTCATGGTATTCTTCAACCTGACCGGAATATTTTGCACCCGCGCCGGGAAAATGGTCTGCGGATGGAGGATCTTGGCGCCGAAATAGGCCAGCTCCGCAGCCTCATTGAAGGAGAGCTGGTCAATTTTCCTGGTGTTGTTCACAAACCGGGGATCGTTGTTGTGAAATCCATCGATGTCGGTCCAGATCTGCACCTCTTCAGCATCGAGGGCTGCTCCGACCAGGGAGGCCGTATAATCGCTCCCCCCCCGCTCCAGGTTGTCGATCTCCCCTTCCGGATTGCGGCAAATAAAACCCTGGGTGATGTAATATCTGGCACGTGGGGAATTTTCAATCAGCTCCAGCAGGAGGGTGCGTATCGCCGGCAGATCGGCGGCCCCTTCCTCATCAATCCGCATGTAATCAAGGGCCGGCAGCAAGAAGGTGTCGTGGCCACTCTCCTGCATCAGCAAGGTGAAAAGCTGCGTGGAGATCAACTCCCCCTGGGCTACGATGACCTTTTCCTCCCTCATCGAGAAAGGCTTATGCAGAAAAAGCCGCACCGTCCTGAAAATAGCTTCCAATAACGCATGCCCCTTCTCCCGGTATTCCGGCGTGGCATAAAGTTCCTCTACTACCCTGGCGTACTTCTCCTCCAAACCGGAAATCACCTCCGAGGCCTTATGGGAATGCTGCTGACGCAGATGGGAGGAAATCTCCAATAAACTGTTGGTCGTCCCCGACATGGCCGAGAGGACGACCAGCTTGGGCTCCCCGTCTGTGATTATGCTCATAACCACCCTCATGTTGGTAGGGGAACCTACCGATGTACCGCCAAATTTGTAAACCTTCATCACACGAATGATTTAAACCTTTTCTGCAGGCATAAGTAGAAAGTTTTTTAATAAAACGGTCAGAAAAAAACCATTTTTAAGAAAAAAGCAGGGAATTTTAACAAAGAAGTTAATAAATACCCTCCCCGCACCAACCGGTCCGGGAGCGGCAAAGGCGCTTACTGACTTTCAAAGGGAAACGGGGTTCCGGGGTGCCCCCCTACAAGCAGGAGATCCCGCCCCTCATCAGAACACCCCGGAGATGGCATGTTTCTCTGAATTGAACCAAATAGTAGAATAAATATGGTATCCCTCGCGATTGGTGGTGAGTTTCCGTTCCATATAAAGGACCGGCTGACCCGGTTTCATCTGCAGCAGTTCCCTGATCTGCTCCCCGGGAAGGAGAGCCCGCAATTTCTGTTCCCCGCCTTTGATCTCTATGTCATAATGTTTCCGCAGAATCTCAAACAAGGAGCGGTTCTCAAAGCTCCGTTGCGTCAACCTGGGAATACCCAGGTTGGGCAAATGGTTGATGTCGTAAAACAAAGGAGCATCACCGATATACCTCAACCTTTCCATATAAACACAACCGGTCTGTTGTTCCCTCTCCGGAAGCTCAAAGGGGAACTCCTCAGGCCACGGCCTGATTACCGGCTTCTGGAGAATCACCGTCCTGAGGTTATTTCTCCCAATCGCAGAGGTGGTCCCGGCGGCCGCCAGTATCCCAATATTACGCAAGGGCTTTCTGACAATACTCCCCTTTCCCTGCCGCTTTAATATCAGCCCCTCCCTGACCAGCTCCTCCAGGGCCTGACGTACCGTTGGGCGCGTAATCCCGTGAACCGCACACAACTCGTACTCCGAAGGCAGCAAACTCCCCTCAGAATAAACCCCCGACAAGATCTGCTTCCTCAGCATCTCATACAAACGGCGGTATTGAGGCAGATCGTTCATAACGCCAAAGTTAAGGATTTTTTTATTATCCACCGCAAACTTGTCTAGACAAGCAAAAAGTGATATCTTTGTCACCAAGGAATAGTATCAGATATACAACCATTGTATATCTGATACTTACGAAACATTCCTGCTTTTCATGTTGTAACGACAAGTTAAATAAAAAGCTATGGCAACATCCGTGATCATGCCCCGTCAGGGCCAGTCGGTGGAGACCTGCATCCTGGGTCAGTGGTTCAAGGCACCCGGAGAGGAGGTCAAAACCGGCGATCTCCTGTTCTCCTATGAAACCGACAAGGCTTCCTTCGAGGAGGAAGCCAAGGCCGATGGCATCCTGCTGGTCCGCTACTTTGAGGAGGGTGATGAAGTTCCTGTTCTGAGTGAAGTAGCCCTCATCGGGGAAAGAGGGGAGGCCATCCCGCAAAAGGGAACCCCACAGGCTGATGAGGAAGTGCTTAGCGGAGATGAAGCCTCTCCCCGGGTCATCGAATTCCCCGTGGAGAACGACATTTCTCTTTCCGGAAGGATTCACATATCACCACTGGCCCGCAACATGGCAGCGAAACTGGGGGTAGAGGCCTCTTCCCTGGCGGGAAGCGGTCCTCACGGCCGGATCATTGCCCGTGATATCGAGGCCGCAGCGAAGGCAACGCCACAGCCTTCCCAGGCCTTCACCATTCCCGCCCCGGCAGCCAGCCTTGTAGCCCCTGCATCCATCCCCACAGCCCCTGCAGCTCCTGTCACGGCCTCCCAGGCCCCGGTGGCAACCTCTCCGGCACAGGAGGGCGAAGGATTCGACATCCGTCCCTTGACCACCATGAGGAAGATGATCGCCAGGGCCATGCACGCTTCCCTTCAGAATTCAGCACAACTGACCCACCACCTGTCAGCCGACGCCCGCAACCTGCTGAAGGCACGGAAGAACCTCAAGTCAGCCTTTGAGGCCGGCACCCTCTCCGAGAACGTGACCATCAACGACCTGGTAGCATGGGCCGTCATCAGGGCCCTTAAGAAATTCCCGGCTGTGAATACCCATTTCCTGGGCACCCAGATCAAATACTTTCGTAAAGTACATCTCGGACTGGCCGTTGACACCGACCGGGGGCTCATGGTCGCGGCATTGCACGATGCCGATGACCTATCGCTGACGGGGCTGTCGGCCCGGTTGGGGCAACTGGCTGCGGCCTGCCGCAAAGGCAGCGTCAACCCCGACCTCCTCAGTCCCGAAGCCGCCAGCTTTACCATTTCCAACCTGGGAAACTATGGCGTGGAGATCTTCACGCCCGTCATCAACCTGCCCCAGACGGCCATCTTGGGCGTCTGCACCATCCTGCCCCGCCCCAAAGATCTGGGCGACGGCCTCTACGCCTTCGTCCCCCACATCGGGCTCTCCCTGACCTATGACCACCGCGCCCTCGACGGCGGCGAAGCAACCCGCTTCCTGGCGGAAATAGCGTCCCAAATTGAAAATCTGAATTTTTAACCACGAAGATACCAAGACACCCAAAGCGCGTAGTGCCTTAGCCTCTTTGAATAAAAATATCCCACATTATGCCAAAATCACAATTCATAGACCCTTCGGAGGTCAGAAAAGCCGGATTCGTGGACTTCACCCCCATTCCGGTCAACCAGTATAACAAAAGCATTGAAGAGGAGAGAGCCCACTTCAGCGATGACGACCTGGTGAGGATATACCGCGATATGGTGGTCATCAGGGAGTTTGAGACGATGCTTAACCTGATCAAGACGCGTGGCGAATACAATGGCATAGCATACAACCATCCAGGGCCGGCCCATTTGTCGATCGGGCAGGAGGCTGCCGCCGTGGGAATGGCTTACACGCTGACGGCTGATGACTTCATCTTCGGTTCTCACCGCAGCCATGGGGAGATTCTGGCAAAAGGGCTTTCGGCCATCCACCAACTGAAAGAGGAGGAGCTGACGGCCATCATGGGAAACCACTTCAGCGGCTCCACCCTGCGTCCTGTGCTTGCCGGCCATGAGGGGACTACCCGGGAGCTGGCGCTTAAATTCCTGATTTACGGCACTCTGGCCGAGATCTTCGCCCGCGAAACCGGCTTCAACAAAGGTCTTGGCGGCAGCATGCACGCCTTCTTCACCCCCTTTGGGGTCTATCCCAACAATGCCATCGTGGGAGGCTCAGGCGATATCGCCGTGGGCGCCGCCCTCTTCAAGAAAGTCAACCGCAAAAAGGGAATCGTCGTCGCCAACATCGGCGATGCCTCCATGGGGTGTGGCCCCGTCTGGGAAGGCCTCTCCTTTGCCACCATGGACCAGTTCACCGAATTGTGGAACGAAGAGATGAGTGGCGGTCTCCCGCTGATCGTCAACATCATGAACAACCAGTATGGCATGGGAGGACAGACTTGCGGAGAGACCATGGGCTACGGCATTGCCGCCCGTATCGGCGCCGGCCTCAACCCCGACCAGATGCATGCCGAACGCGTCGACGGCTATAACCCCCTGGCCGTCATCGACGCCTACCGCCGCAAACGAAAGATTCTGGAAGATAAAAAAGGCCCAGTACTGCTCGATGTCCTGACCTACCGCTATAGCGGGCACTCCCCCTCCGATGCCTCCTCCTACCGTTCCAAAGAAGAGGTTGAAGCCTGGGAAAATGCCGACTCCATCGTATGGTTTGGTAATGAACTGATCCGGACTGGCGTTGCCGGGCCGGAACAACTCGAAGCCATCCGCAGGGAAACAGAAGATATCATCACCTGGGCCCTTAAACTGGCCACCGACGATGATTTATCACCCCGGATGGACATGAAAGCCTGGCCTAACCTCATCGGGGAAATGATGTTTTCCAATGGCTCCCTGGACCGGATGGAAGAGGGCATTCCCGAAGTCAACCACCCCATGGAGGAGAACCCCCGGGTAAAACAACTGGCCACCAAAGAGAGATATGCTTACGATGAAAACGGCAAACCCCACTCTAAAATAAAGAATTACGTTCTGCGTGACGCGCTTTTTGAGGCCATCATCGACCGGTTCTACAAGGATCCCACGCTGATCGCCTACGGCGAGGAGAACCGCGACTGGGGCGGCGCCTTTGCCGTCTACCGGGGCCTGACCGAAGCCCTGCCTTATCACCGTCTCTTCAACTCCCCGATTTCCGAAGGAGCCATCGTGGGGACCGCTATTGGCTATGCCATGTGTGGCGGCAGGGTAATTCCCGAAATCATGTATTGCGACTTCCTGGGGCGTGCCGGCGACGAGGTCTTCAACCAGCTCCCCAAATGGCAGGCCATGAGCGGAAACGTACTCAAAATGCCGGTAATACTGCGCGTTTCCGTAGGATCGAAATACGGCGCCCAGCACTCCCAGGACTGGACTGCCCTGGCCACCCACATCCCGGGATTGAAAGTGGTCTTTCCCGTGACGCCCTATGACGCCAAGGGACTGATGAACAGCGCACTTCAGGGCACCGACCCGGTGGTCTTCTTTGAAAGCCAGAGGGTCTACGACATCGGCGAAATGTTTCACAAAGAAGGAGTACCTCAGGAATACTATGAAATCCCCATCGGCGAACCCGATATCAAAAGAGCAGGAAACGATGTCACCCTCCTGACCATCGGAGCGACCCTCTACAGGGCACTCGAAGCCGCCGATATCCTCGAACAGAAATATGGCCTCTCCGCCGAAGTGATCGACGCCCGCTCACTGGTCCCCTTCAACTATGAGCTGGTCTTGGAATCGCTGAAGAAAACAGGAAGAATCGTGATATCAGGGGATGCCTCATCGCGCGGCTCCTTCATGCGGGAATTGGCCTCCACCATTACCGAACTGGCCTTTGACTACCTCGATGCCCCTCCCGTGGTGGTGGGATCCCGTAACTGGATCACCCCGGCCTACGAACTCGAAGAAGCCTTCTTCCCTCAACCCTCCTGGATCATCGATGCCATCCACCAACGGATCCTTCCTCTGAAAGGACATGTGTCAAGCCATGACTTTTCCGAAGCGGAACTCATGGACCGCCATGCCAAAGGCATCTGAAGATTAATGAAGTAAGTGCCGGTAGCGCCCTCCGGAAACCAGGGGAGCCTTATGAAGAAAATGCGAAACTGAAGGTACGAACCTGAGGGTAAATAAGCCTCGCTTATTTGGCCGAAGGCTGGAAAACCTTGATCACCGCCCCGATGCGAAGGATGGAGCGGGGCGTGAGATTGTTCTGTTCGCAGAGGGTGCCGACACTGGTGTTGAAGCGGCGGGCTATCTCCCAGAGAGAATCCCCTGCCTTAATCACATATTCTGCTACCTGGCCGGCTGGGGTCTCCGCCACATAACTGTTGCCCCGGGAGGTAATCTTTATATTCTCACCGGTCTTGGGATTGCGGATCAGCTCAGCCAGCGCTTCCTTGCCGTTGACGTCTTCCCTGATGGCGAAATTCTCAAAATCATAAACCAACTCAGGGTTATAGGCCCTTCCCTTTTCGCGGATCTCAAAATGAAGATGTTCGGTGGTGGCACGCCCCGTTCGCCCTCCCAGCCCCAGGGGCTGACCCGACCTCAGGGTATCCCCGCTTTGAACCAGAAAAGCCGAAAGATGGGCATAATAGGTTTCCAAACCATGAGAATGATTGACCACCACCAGGTTCCCATATCCATAGTACCTGCTGGCCCTGGATACAACCCCGTCATAGGCGGCATAGACCGTATCTCCTTTGTAAAGCTTAATATCCGTTCCGGTGTGCATCCGGCCGTGCCGCATCCCATACCTGCTGATCACCTTCCCCTTGAAAGGAACCTGAAACTTGCCCAGAACCTCACTGAAGGCCGGCAACCGGTCCTCATCGACCAGCAACGCATCTTCACTCACCGCAAACTCGGGCCCGATATTCTCATTCTTTATCCCCTGCGGAAGGGTATGCACATTTGATTTGAGGGTATCCCTGGAGGCTCTCCATCCTGCACCCCATACGGTGCCGGAAACGGCTAAAACCAACATCAGAGCTACACCTGCACCTGCGGAAATCTTCCTGATCATCCTTATTGTTTTGTTTCATTTTTGGACTGTCCGGGGCCTCTACCCCGCAAGTATCACTCCGACAAAAATATAGTTATTTATACTTTCAAAGCCCCTTTTTGGGATCCCTTTTCTTTAATTAAAATATATAGCCTTGTATATCAATACTTTAATATATCTAAATTTAACAATTTTAACATTTTTTCAGAAAATTCGAAACCGCTTTTTACGCTATTTTTGCAATCAAAACAGATTGATATGGCACATACCGCACCTCAGTTTCCCGTATACCGGATCAGCACCGATGAGCTTCGCCAAGCTCCCGGAAGTCAGCTCAGCCTCCTTCCCGGCATCAACGGGCACATCCATACTCCCTATTCATTTTCGGCCTTTTCCGGCATGGAACAACCGTTTCTGCAGGCCCGCGAGGAAGGTATTTCCGTCCTGGGAATCAATGATTTTTACACGACCGATGGGTATTCTGATTTTGCAGCGCTGGCGCTCCAGTACCGGGTTTTTCCGCTCTTTAACATAGAATTCATGGCCCTCCAGCGGGAGGAACAGCAAAAGGGACTCAGGGTAAACGACCCGGTAAATCCCGGGCGGACTTACCTGAGCGGGAAGGGGTTGCGCTACCCCGTCTCCATGACGGAGGCCAGCTTTCACAAAATGAAAACGCTTCAGGAAGAAAGTAACCTCCAGACCAGGAAAATGGTAGACCGCCTCAATCTCTTCCTTTCCACAACCTCGGTTCAGCTTCATTTTGATGCGGAAGAAGTCAGAGAAAAACTGGCCCGCAATCTTCTGAGGGAAAGGCATATCGCCCAGGCCCTGCGTTTGGCCCTGGCGGAGAGGTTTCCTGAAGAAACCCCCTTCCGGGAAGCCCTCACGGAGATCTTCGGCGGGAAAACTCCTGTTTCCCCTCTGACCAACCTGGCCGCCCTCGAAAACGAAATCCGCAATAACCTGCTCAAGGCAGGAGGCCCGGCCTTTGTGCCGGAGGATGAAAAAGCCTTCCTCTCCCTGGAAGAGGTCATTGCCCTGATCCACGACGCCGGAGGCATCCCCTGCTACCCCGTCCTGCTTGATGATCCGAAGGGTCATTTCACCGACTTCGAAAATGATTGGGAAGCGATGGCCTCCACACTGGCCCAAAAATCGATTTTCATGGTTGAGCTGATTCCCGGGCGCAATGATGCGGCCATCCTCAGCGACTTCGTCCGGTTCTTTGACCAGCGGGGATTTTCCATCACCTTGGGCACTGAACACAACACGCCACAACCCGATCCCCTGACGGTCACCTGCCGCGGCAAGGTCGCCCTGCCCGATCCCCTTCGCCAGATCAACTACCGCGGGGCTGCCCTGATCGCTGCCCACCAGTACCTCGTGGCCAACGGCCAAAAGGGATTCCCCGCCACCCGATTCCCTTCACCCGAAGAAAAAAGAACGCTCGAGGAACTGGGGATGCAGCTCATTGCTACCTTTACACAAAAATAAAACCGTCAAAGGTCACGGCCTACGGAGTTTTCAGGTGGCCAGCCGGCAACCTTCCCCGTGAAAGCCACGACCTCTCCCGATATCTGAAGTATGGAAAAAGCACTCAATGACCTGGTTCTCATTTCCCGGAAGTATGGAAGTGATCCAGGATACGTCATCGCGGGAGGAGGCAACACCTCCTGGAAAAGCAAAGACCACCTTTATATAAAGGCGAGCGGGGTCAGCCTGGCCACCATCAGCGCTAGCGGCTTTTGTATCCTCGACAGAGGAAGGCTGGCTGAAATCCCCGGCATGGCCCTTTCTGACGATCCACTGACGAGAGAGGAACAAGTCAAGAACGCCCTGCTCTCCTCCCGGGTCGACCCTGCCTCAGGATTACGCCCCTCGGTGGAAACCTCCCTGCATGACCTCTTCGGCTATGCCTTTGTCGTCCATACCCATCCAACCCTGGTCAATGGACTGCTGTGTAGCAGGGAAGCAGAATCACAGGTCAACAGGCTTTTTAACGGAAAGGCGCTTTTCATCCCCTATTGTGATCCCGGGTTTGTGCTCTTCACCTTCATCCGGAAAGAGATCCTGGCCTTCCGGGCGACCCGGGGAACCGATCCGCAGATCGTTTTGATCCAGAACCATGGTATTTTCGTGGCTGCCGACACCATGGAGGAAATCGACCGGCTCTATGAAGAGGTCTTCACCACGATCTCTGGAAGCCTCCTCCCCGCTCCCGTCTTAGAGCCCATCGAGGTCTCTCCCCTGGTGGCTGACATTTTGCCGGCCGTCAGGATGATCCTCTCCGGTGATTCACCCGGAGTGGCGCGGGCCTTCCATCATCAGGCAATAACCCCCTTCATCACCGATGCGGGGGCATTCAACGCCATCAGTACCCCTTTTACTCCCGACCAGATGGTCTACTGCCTCTCGGAATACCTCTTCATAGAAAATAACAGCGACCGGGAGGAGATGATCCATGAGATTAACTTGAAAGCCGGCGCCTTCCGACAACGGAAAGGAGTACCGCCCAGAGTGGTTTTCATCCGTGATCAGGGCGTCATCATTGCCGGGGAGCACCCCCTGGCCCTCGACTACCTCGAGGCCCTGGTCCTGGACTTCACCCGGATAGCCCTGCTCAGCAACCACTTCGGGGGGGCTCACCCCATGACACCGGCACAAATCGCCTTCATAGAGAGCTGGGAGGTTGAAAACTACCGTAAGAAAGTGGCCCTGAGCAGTCGCTCACGCGGGCAGGCCGCGAACAAGGTGGTCCTCATTACCGGAGCAGCCCAGGGATTTGGCGCCGGCATCGCCGAACTGATGTTCGGGGAAGGCGCCCACGTGGTCATCGCCGACCTCAACGAGGACAAAGGAAGCGCCCTGGCCCGCCAACTCAACGATAGCAACACCACCAACAAGGCCTGCTTCGTCCCGGTTAACGTGGCCCAGCCCGCTGCCGTCGAAGAGATGGTCCGCCGTACCGTGCTCCGCTTCGGAGGTATCGACGTGCTGATTTCCAATGCCGGGATCCTCCGCGCCGGAAGCCTCGACCAAATGACCCCCGAAACCTTCGACCTGATGACCCACGTCAACTACAATGCCTATTTCCTTTGCACCAAATATGTCTCGGCAGTCATGAAACTGCAGCACCGGTTCAACCCCGGCCATTTCATGGACATCATCCAGATCAACTCCAAATCAGGGCTCAAAGGAAGCAACAAAAACTTCGCCTATGCAGGGGCTAAATTCGGAGGAATAGGACTCACCCAGTCCTTCGCCCTGGAGCTGATGCCCTTCCGCATCAAAGTCAATGCCATCTGCCCGGGTAACTTTTTTGACGGCCCGCTCTGGGCCGACCCCGATAACGGCCTCTTCGTCCAGTACCTGAAAGCCGGAAAAGTCAAGGGCGCCCGCACCATTGAGGAGGTCAGACAACATTACGAGGCACAGGTTCCCGCCGGAAGAGGATGCCTGCCCAGCGACGTGGTTAAAGCCATCTATTACATTATGGTTCAGGAATATGAAACCGGACAGGCCATTCCGGTCACGGGCGGACAGGAGATGCTCAACTGAGTGTGCAGAAATCAGGGGTGATTGATCAGCTTTACGATCTCTTCTGCAGGGGTTTCCGAGCGGGTGATGGTGAAACGGGCCTTTTCATAGTAAGGACGGCGTTCTGCTAGCGTTTTGACGATAAAAAGCCGGAGCTCTTCAGGCGTTTTTCCTTTGATGAGAGGTCTTTCTGTTTTGGAGCGGAGCAACCGCCCGGCCAGGATGGCTGGGGGCAGGTCCAGAAAAACAGTAGTCCCCGTGCGGTTCATCAATGCCATGTTATCGAAGAAACAGGGGGCACCCCCTCCCGTTGATACCACCACGTCATCATATTCGGCCACCTCTTCCAGGGCTTTCCGTTCGTACCTGCGGAAAATCTCCTCCCCCTCGCCGGCAAAGAGCTGTTGCACCGTCCGGCAGTGACGCTCCTCGATGTATTTGTCCAGGTCAATAAAATTGAGTCCCATCAGCCGCGCCAGCCGCCGGCCCAGGGTCGTCTTGCCACTGCCCATGTATCCGACCAGGTAAATCCTCATCTCAGAACAGGGTCATCTGGTTGGCGTCTTCATCGGTAGCCCTGCGCACTTCAAACGGGATGTCATCAACGGGCGATTCCGGAGATTCAGGAATCTCCTCATCCCCGGCCACCTCCTCATGTTCATCACGGATCACCGGCTCCAGCTCCCTGATGTTCTCCACCTCAAAGTTACTCAGCCGCTTCCCCTTGGCCTTCCAGCTTTTAATGCCGATGAATTCCGCCACCTCGATGATCTCGTTCTCGCGCTCGCTGTTCCGGCCACCGAATTCAATCTCCAGCCGGGGATAACGCACCCAGGTCACACTCACCAGCTTATTATCCTTGTTCTCACCGATAAAGCCCACCGGCTTGTTCATCACCTCCTCAATCTCGAACCGCTTGACATAGTAAAACTCCTGCTCGGCATCGTAATAAACCACCGATAGGACCTTCCCGGGATCGAATTTCTCAATGGTCAGAATGTTGTTCTCAAAATGAATGCTGAAATCGTAATTGTGGAGAACGTACTCTCCGTTCTTGTATATCACCAGGATCTTATCGTCGCCCGTGAATTCCCCGAGGTACTTGCCCCGTTTGTCGGCGTTAAGCCGGAGCACGTCGGGGTCAAACCATACCTTGAGGCCTCCCAGGGTCGAGGTGCCCCGCTCGAGGAGCGAAATCTTATGGACCTCATATTTGGTGAGGATATTCCCCATCGACTGGCGCCCCTTGATGGCCAGTTCCCCCATGTCCTGCTCAAATACCAGCTTCTTGATCCGCGCTTTGGGCTTGAGAAACACCTTCAGCACCTCTGCTTCCCCGTTGGAATTGGCCGACAGGTATATGATCCGCGATCCCTTGTTGCCCTGCGTCATATCATACTCCTTGTCGCGCGTTACCCCCGACACGTTGAACCGCTTCATGTACGAGAAACCACTCTTGCCGTCACGGTAGACCACATTGTAGATGGTCCGGGAATCATCCTTTCTGAAAACATTGATATACAGGACATTCTTCCCGATAAACGCCTTCTCGCTCACTTTGGTCACGAAGTATGTGCCGTCGCGCCTGATCACGATGATATCATCCATGTCAGAACAGTCACAGACGTACTCGTTCTTCTTCAAACCCGTTCCGGCAAATCCTTCCTCACGGTCGATATATAACTTTTCATTGGCCACCACGACCTTGGCCGCCACGATATTCTCGAAACTGCGCAACTCGGTGCGACGTTCCCGCCCTTTGCCATATTTTTCCTTTAACCGCTCAAACCAGCTGATGGTGAAAGGAACGATATTCCGGATATGGTCTAAAACGACAGCCATCTCCTCCTCCAGCGAAAGCAAATACTCACTGGCCTTGTCGGCATTGAACTTCAGAATCCTGGCCATCTTGATCTCCAGGAGCTTCAGGATATCCTCCCGGGTGATTTCCCGGTGAAGCCCCGGCTTAAAAGGCTCCAACCGCTTGTCGACATGGGCAATGGCGATATCCAGCGTCCTGGCTTGCTCAAACTCACTGTCCTTGTATATGCGGTTCTCGATGAAGATCTTCTCCAGGGAGGTGAAATGCCAGGCTTCCTCCAGCTCTTTCAGCTTGATCTCCAGTTCCAGCTTCAGCAACTGCAACGTCGAGTCGACCGACTTCTTCAGGATCTCAGAGACCGTCATGAAATAAGGCTTGTCCTCCTCAATGATACAGGCGTTGGGACTGATGGAGATTTCACAGTCGGAGAAGGCATACAGCGCATCAATGGTTTTATCGGAAGAGACCCCCGGTGCAAGGTGAACCATAATCTCCACATTGGCCGCCGTGTTGTCGTCGATCTTCCTGATCTTTATCTTCCCCTTTTCATTGGCCTTAAGAATCGACTCAATGACCGAGGTGGTCGTCTTACCATAGGGGATTTCGTTGATGACCAGGGTCTTGCTGTCCCTTTTCTCAATTTTGGCCCTCACCTTGATGACTCCACCCCGCAGACCGTCGTTGTACTTGGAGACATCGACCGACCCCCCGGTCGGAAAATCAGGATAGATCAGAAAGGGTTCTTCTTTCAGGTATGCCACCGAGGCATCGCACAGTTCCAAAAAGTTATGGGGCAGAATTTTAGAAGCCAGGCCTACGGCGATACCGTCGACTCCCTGGGCCAGGAGGAGCGGGAATTTCGCCGGCAGCATTACGGGTTCCTTTTTCCGGCCATCGTAGGAGAGTTTCCACTCGGTAGTCTTGGGATTAAAAAGGACCTCCAGGGCGAACTTCGACAGGCGGGCCTCGATGTAACGGGGTGCCGCAGCACCATCACCGGTGAGAATATTCCCCCAGTTCCCCTGCGTCTCCACCAGCAACTCCTTCTGTCCCAACTGCACCAGCGCGTCCCCTATGGAGGCATCCCCGTGCGGATGGTATTGCATGGTCTGCCCGATGACGTTGGCTACTTTGTTGAAACGACCGTCATCCATCTCCTTCATGGCATGAAGAATCCTCCGCTGAACAGGCTTCAGCCCGTCAATCACATAGGGCACGGCACGCTCCAAAATCACATAGGAGGCATAATCCAGGAACCACTCCCTGTACATCCCCGAAAGGTAAGTAATCGCTTCCTTCGGAATCTCAGGCTTGTTCTCCTGTATGGGTTCTGACTGATCTGACATGGTTCTAATTTAAGGCCATCAATAGGAAACTGCCGCCATAATAAGTCCGCCGGCATTTACGGCACCCGTGGATAATCCATCGAAGCAGACTCCTGCATCAGGCCACTTCATCCTTCTCAATATAGAGGTTATCAATAATGAAATCCTGCCGCTCAGGAGTGTTCTTGCCCATGTAAAACTCCAGCATCTGGGCCACCGACTCATGCTTCTTCATGAGTACCGGATCCAACCTGATATCAGCCCCGATAAAATACTTGAACTCATCAGGAGAAATCTCCCCCAACCCCTTGAACCGGGTGATCTCGGGGTTCCCCTTCAGGGTTTCAATGGCCGCCTGCTTTTCTTCCTCGGAATAACAGTAAATGGTCTGTTTCTTGTTCCTCACCCTGAACAGAGGGGTCTGCAGAATGAACACATGCCCTCTCCTGATCAGTTCCGGAAAAAACTGGAGGAAGAAGGTGATCAGCAACAGGCGGATGTGCATGCCGTCAACATCGGCATCGGTGGCAATGATGACCTTGGCATAACGCAGGTCGTCAATACTATCTTCAATATTAAGGGCAGCCTGTAACAGGTTGAACTCCTCATTTTCGTAAACCACCTTCTTGGTCAGCCCATAGGTATTCAGGGGTTTGCCCCGGAGACTGAAAACCGCCTGGGTATCCACATCGCGCGACTTGGTGATCGATCCGCTGGCCGAATCCCCTTCCGTAATAAAAATACAGGATTCCACCCGCTTCTCCTCGCTGTCGGTAAAGTGAATCCGGCAATCACGCAGCTTCCGGTTGTGAAGATTGGACTTTTTGGCGCGGGCCTTGGCCAGCTTCTTAATCCCCGAGATGGCCTTGCGCTCCCGCTCCGACTCCTGGATCCGCCGCAACAACACCTCTGCCGTCTCCTGGTTCTTGTGCAGATAGTTGTCCAGCTCCTTCTGAATGAAATTGAAAATATGCGTCCTCACCGTCGGTCCATTGGGCCCCATATCCTTCGACCCCAGCTTGGTCTTGGTCTGCGACTCAAAAACCGGCTCCTCTACCTTGATACTGATCGCCGCCACAATCGAGGCCCTGATATCATCAGGATCAAAATCCTTCTTGTAAAAATCCCTGATCGTCTTGACCAGCACCTCCCTGAAAGCCGAGAGATGCGTGCCCCCCTGACTGGTATGCTGCCCATTCACAAAGGAGTAGTAGGCCTCACCATACTGGTTCCCGTGGGTGAGGGCCACTTCTATGTCCTCCCCCTTCAGGTGAATGATGGGATAGAGGGGATCAGCCTCCAGATTCTCATCCAGAAGATCTCTCAACCCATTGCGCGAGAAATATTTATGCCCATTGAAATCAATCGTCAGCCCCGCATTCAGAAAGGTGTAATTCTTGATCAGATTGATCAGGTGATCACTCAGATAACGATACCCCCTGAATATTGACTCATCGGGACGGAAGGTCACTAAAGTGCCGTTGGGTTCTTCGGTTTCGACCAGCGCTTTCTCCTCCACCTGAACCCCCTTGCTGAAAACCAACTCCTTCGCCTGACCTTCACGGATCGCCCGGATGGAAAACTCAGAAGAAAGGGCATTCACCGCCTTGATCCCCACTCCGTTCAACCCTACCGACTTCTTAAATACCTTCGAATCGTACTTGGCGCCGGTGTTCATCCTGCTCACCACATCGGAGAGCTTCCCCAACGGAATCCCCCGCCCGTAGTCACGCACCCGCACCTTTTCCTGGTCTATGGTCAGCTCTATCTTCTTCCCATAACCCATCATAAATTCATCCACGGAGTTGTCCATCACCTCCTTCACCAGCACGTAAATACCATCGTCAGAAGCTGCACCGTCGCCCAGCTTGCCGATATACATCCCCGGCCGCTTACGGATATGCTCCTGCCAGTCCAGGGTCTGGATGGTACTCTCATCATAAACTGCATTCATTTTCCGTGATTTTGGTGCAAATATAGCGATTTAAGGGCTCCGGCCGGACTTTCATGCCGGGTAGAAATAAACAGTCAAAAGTTGATAAAATCACATTATCCTCCTCTATATTAAACCATTAATCCGAAATGGAAACACCCCTCCGAAGCATAACCACGGATTCAGTTTCGTAATGCAGACGGGAGAACCGACAAAAGTAGGAAAAGTAATCCACAGGGGTGGAAACCATACCCAACCAATCATTTTCCCATGGGGCGAGCAAGACCGCCCCACCGATCATTCTCCCATTGCGGAGACCTGCGTCGCCCACCCAATCATTCTACTTGCGATGACTTATGCCAACCAACCGATCATGCTCCCATGGGGTGACCTGTGGCGCCGGCCACATGAGGGTTATAAAAAATCGTACTTATGAAGGATGTAAACGGCCGTCAGCAGGGTGAGGATCAGCGTCACCAAAACGATCGGGAGGGTTCCTGCCTGCTGGGGCGGGAGGGGTTTGGATCTGGCGTTCCTGCGGCCTCCTGCCCGTGCCTCGCCCCATAACATCAACCGGTAGAATACCCAGCCAGCAAGCCCGCCGAAGAGCCACCCCCCTGCCAGATCCAGCGGAAAATGCGCCCCTACATAGATCCTGGAAAAAGAAACCAGCAACATCCACACAAAAAGGGAGACCAGGGTAAGCCGGTTGCGGAAGAGCAATCCCGTAAAGACCATCACAAAAAAAGTATTGGATGCATGCGAAGAGGGAAAACCGAACTCACCACCTTTGCGCAAAACGATGTGCGTCAGACTGCTGACCGAGGGGTCGTAACCTGGCCGGGGCCGCTCCACCAGCTCCTTAAGGATCCCCGTACCCTGATCGCTGACCACCAATCCAATCACCAGAAATACCAGAATATACCACGACCTGGCACCGTAATTCCTGACAATCAGCCAGATCAATATCAGGTAAAGGGGCAACCAGCTCTCTTTGCGTGTAAAGAAGAGCATGGCGGTATCCCACCAGGGCGTATGGAGGCCATTGAGTTGCAGGAACAGCTGCCCGTCGAAACGAACCAGCGCATCAAACCAATCCATTTATGATGCAGTTAATATTTGCCAGATCTTATCCTTTAGGGCAATAATGTTGAAACCTGTCACCGAAGAGATGAACAGATGAGGGATCCCCGGCAAAAGCAAGCTGATCTGTTTCATGAGGACCTCGTCGAGCATGTCGGCTTTGCTAATCACCAGAAAGCGTTGTTTGTCGAGGAGCTCAGGATTGTACTCCTCCAACTCCTTCAGCAGGATCTGGTATTCACGGAGATGGTCGTTGCTGTCGGCAGGCACCATGAACAACAGCACGGGATTCCGTTCGATGTGGCGAAGGAAACGCAATCCCAGGCCTTTCCCCAGGTGGGCCCCCTCGATGATCCCCGGAATATCAGCCATCACGAAAGAGTGCTGGTCGCGGTAACTGACGATACCGATATTGGGGACCAGCGTGGTGAAGGGATAGTCGGCGATTTTAGGTTTGGCGGCGGAGACTACCGACAGCAGGGTGGACTTTCCTGAACTGGGAAATCCAACCAGCCCCACATCGGCAAGGATCTTAAGTTCCAGGATGACCCAGGCTTCGGTACCCGCTTCTCCGGGTTGCGCAAAACGGGGCGTCTGATGAGTGGCCGTCTTGAAATGGGTATTCCCCAATCCGCCCCGGCCCCCGGCAAAAAGAACGCGTGTTTCCCCCTCCTGGGTGATCTCCATCAGAAACTCTCCCGTTTCGGCATCCTTGACGACCGTCCCCAGAGGTACCTCGATGATCTTATCCTCACCGCTGGCCCCGAAACTGCACTGCTTGCCGCCATTACCCCCATGCCCCGCCTTGATATGACGATGGTACTTCAGATGAAGCAGCGTCCACATCTGGCTGTTGCCCCTGAGGAGAACGTGACCGCCACGGCCCCCGTCGCCCCCGTCAGGCCCCCCCTTGGGTACGAACTTCTCCGTCCGCAGGTGAGCCGATCCTGCCCCGCCGTTCCCCGACTGACAGAAAATCTTGACGTAATCTACAAAATTGGAATCTGACATCTGGCCTCCTTCACTTCTTTCAACGGGGTAAACGGTCAACGGTCTCTTTAAGGCGCTGGGCGATCTCCGGAATGCTTCCCATGCCATTGATCCCGAAATGGCGGCCCCTGGCCTGATAATACGCTACCAATGGGGCAGTCTTCCGGGAATAGACCTCGATCCGGTTCTCGATCACCGACAAATCCTGGTCATCGGCCCTGCCCGACACCAGTCCCCGGCTCATCAGCCGGTTCACCAGCTCCTGGTGTTCCACCTCCAGGGAGAGCATCCCCGATATGGGTGTTTTGTTCTCCTCCAGCAGCCTGTCCAGGGCTTCGGCCTGCTTTACTGTCCGCGGAAATCCATCGAAGATAAAACCGGGCGCATCTGCATGGCTCTTCAGCTTTGACTGGATCATCCCGATCACCACTTCGTCGGGCACCAGCTCCCCTTTGTCCATGAAGGCCCTGGCTTCCAGCCCCAGGGGTGTCCCCCCGGCTATCTCGCTGCGCAGCAGATCACCCGTCGACAGATGGATCAACCGGTAGGCGGCAATAAGGTACTCTGCCTGAGTGCCTTTGCCTGCACCGGGAGGACCAAATAAAACCAAATTCAGCATAGATATTGAATATTATTCTTTGACAACTGAGTAGATGTCCTTCAGGTTACGACCATAACCATCATAATCGAGACCAAAGCCCACAATGAAATCATTGGGAATCTCCATACCCACATAGTCGAGGCTCACCTGGGTGACCACCGCCGCCGGCTTAAAGAGAAGGGTAGCCAGCCTGATCTCCCCGGGATTCAGGTCCCTCAACTGGCTGATGATGTTCTCGATGGTCTTACCCGAATCAACAATATCCTCCAGAACGACCACGGTCCGACCCTGAAGGTTTTCATTGAGACCGATCAACTGCCGGATGATTCCCGTGGAATGGGTCCCCTTGTAAGAGGCCATCTTGACAAAGGTGATCTCCGTCTCCGCCAAAGTGATGCGCTGCAGCAATTCTGCGGCGAACATGAAAGCTCCGTTCAGCACACATACAAAAAGAGGATCCTTGCCCACCAGATCCCGGTTCATACGGGCGGCTATCCCGTCAACAGCCTCCAGTATCTTCTCATTGGAAAGATACAACCTGAACGTTTTATCGCGAAGCGTCACCTGATCCATATTTGTTCCTTTTATATTTTATTCTGATGTGAATGGTGAAAATACACTATTTTAGCGTTTGCAAGGGTACAAAATAACAAAACTATTCAGAAGAGTAAAAATATAATTGAACGGATATGACGCCAAAAGTAAGTATTATCATGGGCAGCACTTCCGACCTGGGAGTGATGGAGGCTGCAGCCAGGTTATTGAATGAGTTTGAGATCCCCTTTGAGATCAATGCCTTATCAGCGCACCGGACGCCTGCCGAGGTGGAACAGTTTGCCCGGTCGGCCCATGGACGGGGCATTAAGGTCATAATTGCCGGTGCAGGGATGGCAGCTCATCTTCCGGGGGTCATCGCCGCCATGACCCCCCTGCCCGTCATCGGGGTGCCCATTAAAGCCACCCTGGAAGGCCTCGACGCCCTGCTGGCCATCGTTCAGATGCCTCCCGGCATCCCCGTAGCCACCGTGGCCATTAACGGAGCCCTCAATGCCGGCCTCCTGGCCATTCAGATCCTCGCCGCCGGCGACCCACAGATCATGGAGCAATTCATTCTCTACAAGGAGGGCCTCAAAGGAAAAATCGTGAAAGCCAATAAAGAACTCGAAAACGTCAACTACAAATTCAGGGTCTGACCCCCTCCCCCTTGTAAACATTTAATACCGGCTGAAGCAGCTTTCCGGCCACTCTGACCCCGATTATCCGGAGCTCTGCAGAGAGCGATAAGTGGTTTTTTTCGTAAATTGGGATGACCCTTTTCACGAAACCACTTCCCTGCGAAATGAAAAAATGGGCGTTACATTTTTTGATTTCCGTAATGGTCTGTTTTGTCCCCGCTGTTAATCAGGCCATGACCCCTATTATGACGGGGGCCCGTTCCAGGGCCTTATCCCAGGCAACGGTGGCCCTGCCGGGAGCAGAATGGCTCTTTGGTAACCCGGCAGCGATCGCCTTTGAACAGGATTATGCCTTCTATCTCCACTATGACTCCCCCTATCTGCTCAGGGAACTCTCCCGGATGGGGGCAGGAGGGGTGATTCCCCTTCATCGCAGTGCTTTCGGCCTAACCCTGAGCCAAGAGGGGGGCACGCTCTATTGTGAGAGAAAAGCGACGCTGGGGTATGCCATGTTTCTGGGCAGGGAGATAACCGCGGGGGTTCAGTTTGACCTCTACACCATGCGTTACCCCGAAAACAGGGCCCCCTGCCTGATGGCCACCTTCGAAGGAGGCCTCATGGCCTCCCTCTCACCCCGGTTGCGCGCCGGGGTCCACCTCTCCAACCCGGCAGGCCTGCGCATGCACACCCCCTGGGGCAGCGAAAAAACACCCACCGGCGTGCGCTGCGGCACCTGCTGGTCCCTCTCACCGGAACTCCTCCTCTGCACTGAAACCGAAAAATGGTCCGGCACCCCCTTCCGCCTCAAAACAGGTATTGAAATCTCGCCTCACCCCACCTTCTCCTTCCGATGCGGAATGGCCACCCCTCCTCTCACCTTTTCCCTCGGTGCAGGATTCCGCCTCGGAAAAACCCTCTTCGACATCGCTTTCGGCTACCATGGCATCCTGGGATTCACCCCTGCCGCAGGCTTTACCTGGCACCTATGAAACCCCACCTTCTGCTCTCCCTGGTGGCCCTGCTCTCCGCCGGCCCACTTCTGAGCCAACGCCCTGCCCCCACGCCCGGGGATTTCAACGACTTCCTGGAAGCCCTGGCGGGCGAAACTCCCGATGAGGAGGAGACCCCCACCTGGATGGAAGAACTCCGGGACAAAGCAGACCACCCTGTCAATATCAACACCGCAGACCGGGAGGAACTGCTTGACATCCCCTTTATCACCGAAGAAGTAGCCGCAACCCTCCTCTCTTTCCGGGAGAGATTCGGCCCCTTCTATTCCATCTATGAGCTGGCCTCTCTTCCTGGCATGAACAGGGAAATGGTCATGAAAATCTCCTTTTTCATAACAACAGGGGCTACGAAAACCCCTACCGGTGATGATACCCTTCGCTGGGGAAGAGGCTACCATGACCTGCTGGTCCGGGGGAACCGTACCTTCCCTCTGGCCAGGGGCTTTACCTCCCTTGAAGAGAAACCTCCTGCCTACCCCGGGAACCCCATGGGGCTTTATGTCAAATACCGCTTTGAAAAAAGGGGCAGCCTCCAGGCAGGCATCACCGCCGACAAGGATCCGGGAGAACCGCTCTTTGGAGGATCGGGAGAGAGAGGCTTCGACCACACCTCCGGCTTTGTCTCCCTTAAAATCAACGATCTGATACCACGGGTCATCCTGGGCGATTTCACCGCCGGTACCGGCCAGGGGGGAGTGATCTGGCAGGGCTTTACCATGTCAGGAAACACCGATATCCTGCAAGGCTCCAAAAACCTCACCTATGTCAAACCCCATACCTCCTCTGATGAAAACCGCTTTTTCAGGGGAGTCGCCGTGGCCTTCCACCACCACAACCACCGCCTCCACCTCTTTCTCTCTTCCCGGAAGAGAGACGCCAACCTGGAAGAGCGCAGTGACTCCTCCCTGGTAGTCTCCTCCCTGCCAGCCTCGGGTTACCACCGCACCCCCTCCGAGAGGGAAACAAAAAATGCAGTCAGGGAATCGACAGGAGCCCTCTTTTACCGATGGGCCAGGCCCGGACTGAAAGCCGGCGTTACCGCCATGGCCTCTCTCTTTTCCCTGCCCATGGAACCAGGCCATCAACTCTATGAACGATATTATTTCAGGGGGGAAAGGGTGGTCAATGCAGGGTGCGACTACCGATGGATCAGGGGCGACTTTCAGTTCTTCGGGGAGGCCGCCATCTCCTGCCCCGGGGGTCAGGCGTTCATCCAGGGCCTGGAGGCCCGGCTCCACGACCAACTGGCGGTGGTCCTCTCCTTCCGCCATTTCGATCGCGACTACCATGCCCTCTGGGGAGGGGCTTTTGCCGCCCATAGCCGCTGTGCCAACGAAACCGGCCTCTTTGCTGCCCTCCGCCTGCTCCCGGCTCCCGGCCTCTCCCTCACCGCCTCCGCCGACTGGCACCGCTCACCCTGGATCCTCTATACCACCGCAGGCCCCTCCACCGGCAGCCTGACTACCCTGAGAGCCGACCTGCACCCATCCTCCCGGATCTCAGGATACCTCCGCTACCGCTCCAAAACCTACCAGAAAAAAACCACCCCCGATGCCCTCTACCGTCAGGAAACCATCCACCAGCACAACCTCAGGCTCCAGACCGACTACTCCCCCCACCCTGCCCTTGCCCTACGATGGCGCATCGAGGGGATCTACCTCGACACCTCCTCTCCCGAAAAGGGCATCCTCCTCTGTCATGATATCGCATGGAAACCACAGCACATTCCCCTGACCTCCTCCTTCAGAACAGCCTGGTTCCATACCAGCTCCACCTCTTCTGCTATATATACCTTCGAAAACGACCTCCTCTATTCTTTCTCCTCCCTGACCTGCTATGGCCATGGCCTCCGCAACTACCTGAATCTTAAAATCCACCTATCCAACCACCTCGACGCCTGGGTCAAAATGGGCCTTACCACCTGGTTCGACCGATCCTCTACCGGGTCAGGCAACGACCTGAGAGAGGGCAATTGTAAAAGAGAGTTAAAAATGCAGGTGAGATACCACTTCTAACGACTATTTTAGTTACTTTGTCCTGAATTAAACCATACTTATCATGGAATTGAGTGAATATGAGGATATTCGTCCGTATACCGACGCCGAAGTTCCTCAAAAAATAGGATTACTTCTGGAAGATCCGGCCTTTACGGAAGTATTCAGATTACTCTTCCCCGATGAACATAAAGAGATGCACCTGCGGAAACAGCTTTCCGAAGTGAAAACCATAGAGCAGTTGCAACACCACTTCGTTTCACGGCTGGTGGAAAGAATCCTCAAAACCACCACCAGCGGTCTTACGACGAGCGGACTGGAGTACCTCGACAAGAAGAAGCCTTATCTTTTTATTTCGAACCACAGGGATATTGTTCTCGATGCAGCCTTTCTGAACTATGTCATGTTCCAGTCAGGTCTGAACACCACCCAGATCGCCATCGGCGATAACCTGCTGATCTACGACTGGATTACCCATGTGGTCAAACTCAACAGGGCCTTCGTCGTTAAAAGGAATATCGCCGCCCGTGAGTTGCTGGAGGCCTCCAAAAAACTCTCTTCCTATATCCGTAAATCCATTACCACCGACAATCTCTCGGTATGGATCGCCCAGCGGGAAGGGAGGACCAAAGACGGGAATGACCAGACGCACCTGGCCATTCTGAAGATGCTCAACCTCAGCAACACCAAAAACCTGGCCGACGGTTTCGGGGAACTGACCGTGGTCCCCCTTTCCATCTCCTACGAACTGGAACCTTGCGGAATCTCCAAGGTCACCGAACTGATCATGAAGGAAACCGATGGTTATCAGAAAACCCCGGAGGATGACCTCCGGAGTATGTCGATGGGGCTTATCAATCCTAAGGGCAGAGTTCACTTCTCCTTCGGCCGCCCCATCCTGACCAGCTTCCTGGAGAAAAACAACGAGCTGCCCGTCAATGAGTTCCTGCAACTCCTGGCCGAACGTATCGACCATCGTATCCACCAGTACTATAAATTATGGCCTTATAATTACGTCGCTTACGAACTGGAAAACGGCACCGGTGAATTCACCGATTACTATACTTCTGCCGATATCATGGAATTCAAGAATATGATCGCTAAAGCCCAGGCCTCTATACCCTATAAGCCGGAAGAGGTCGCCCGCCGCTTTACCAGAATGTATGCCCGGCCCGTGGAAAATGCCCTCATCGCTGAAGAAGTCTTCAGATCGTAATCACGAGGTCTTGGTCCGGATATCCTTGATGTTAAGCTGTAGATTGGTTTTTCCCCGGAATTCGTTCAACTCGACGGAATAACAAATATCAAAGGGCGTCCCCGATTGGATGACCGGGAACTTGGAAGCCATGTTAAAGGCGATCCCTGCAAATATCCCCGAAGAAGCATCGGGTTCCATCAGGTCCAGTTTGATATGTTCCAGGTTTTTGCCCACCAGCCGGCTGCTGCCGGCATCAATGACATCCTCCGTGACAAAAACTGGACTGTTGTTGTGCGGGCCAAAGGGGGCAAACTGCTTCAATACCCTGAAAAAACGGGGTGTGATCTCGTGCAGGGCCAGTTTGGCGTCGACCTCGATGGTCTGCGACTGTTGCCGGGTGGCCGCTGACTTGGCCACGATCTCCTCAAACCGCTCTGAGAAAGCCCTGACATTTTCAATTTTCAAGGTCAGACCTGCTGCAAACATGTGACCGCCATAGGACTCCAGCAAATCACTGCAGGCTCCTATCGCCTCATACAGGTCAAAATCCTTAACCGACCGGGCCGAACCCGTGGCAAACCCGTTCGATTCGGTGAGCACAACCGTCGGCCGGTAATAGAATTCAGTGAGCCGCGAGGCCACAATGCCTACCACCCCCTTGTGCCAGTCCCGGTTATAGATCACCGTGCTGTGGCGATTCTTCATCACCTCATCCCTTTCGATCATGTCCAGCGCATCCTGCGTGATATCACGGTCCAGCGTCTTGCGGATTTCATTGAATGAGTCAATTTCTTCACCGAGGGCATCTGAACTGACCGTATCGACAGAGACCAGGATCTGCACCGACTTCTTACCATGCTCAATGCGCCCAGAGGCATTCAGCCGCGGCCCTATCTTGAAAACAATATCACTGATCGAAATCTCCTCCCCATTCAGCCCCGCAAAATTGATGATGGTCTGTAAACCCATTCCGGGGTTGTTGTTGAGTTTCTTCAACCCGTACCAGGCCAACACCCGGTTCTCTCCAGTGATGGGAACGATGTCGGAGGCTATGCTGACGACGACCAGGTCAAGGAGATCAAAAAGCTTATCCTGATTGATCTGATTCCGCATCGTATAGGCCTGCAGCAACTTGAACCCCACACCGCATCCCGACAACTCCTTGTAAGGATAGGGGCAGTTGGGCCGCTTCGGATCCAGAACCGCTACGGCTTCCGGTATGGTCTCCCCCGGATTGTGATGGTCACAAATGATGAAATCCACCCCGCGCTCCTGCGCCGCTTTCACCTTCTCCACCGCCTTGATGCCACAATCCAGAACAATAACCAATGAGAAATTTTCATCAGCCGCAAAATCAATGCTCTGCGGCGATATCCCATACCCCTCGGTATACCGGTCGGGAATGTAAAAATCGATCTGTGAGAGGTAATCCTTCAGAAAAAGATATATCATTGCCACCGAAGTGGTCCCATCTACATCATAATCCCCATAAATCAATACCTTCTCCTGATTCGTGATGGCCCGCTCCAACCGCTCAACGGCCTTGTCCATATCCTTCATCAGAAAGGGATCATGAAGATCAGTCAGCCTGGGACGAAAAAAACTCCTCGCCTCATTGAATGTCTTTACGCCACGCTGAGCCAATAAATTAGCAATCACCATGTTAACATTCAATGCTGCGGACAGGTGTTTTATATCATTGATATCACCCTGCGGCTTAATACTCCAGATTCTATTCATTCTTCACCTTTCTGCCGTGGCCATCCGTGCATATTTAATGCAAAGATAAGAATTGAAAAATGATAACCGAATTAAAACCATTCCCGGCATTACAATTTCCTGCCATTGATTTTCAATCACTTACAATCATTTCGTACTACTGTATTTTTCTGATCGAAGCCTAACTGGTTGTGGCTTAACCATCCCGTCAGATTCTTTTTTCTTATCTTTGAGCGTTTTTTCAGGCAATCAGATGGCAAATATGATGTTAAGCGAACAGGAGGAGATTCGCAGAAACTCCCTCCGCAGATTACGGGAACTGGGTATTGATCCATATCCGGCGGCCAGGTACCCGGTGAATGCCATGGCGGCGGAGATTAAGGCAGGTTTCGACCCTAATGCCGGCCACTTCAGCGATGTGTGTCTGGCCGGCAGGCTGATGAACCAACGGATCATGGGAAAAGCTTCCTTTGCCGAACTCCAGGATTCCTCAGGCCGCATACAGCTTTATGTCAACCGTGACGAACTCTGCCCCGGAGAGGATAAAACCCTCTACAATGAAGTGTTCCGCAAACTGCTCGATATAGGCGACACCATTGGGGTGAAAGGGTATGTTTTTGTCACCCAGATGGGGGAGATTTCGGTCCACGTCAAGGAACTCACCCTGTTAAGCAAAGCCCTCCGGCCCCTGCCTGTGGTCAAGGAAAAAGAGGGGGTCCTCTTTGACGCCTTCACCGACGTGGAACAACGGTATCGGATGCGCTATGTCGACCTGATCGTCAACCCACAGGTCAGGGATGTTTTTGTTAAAAGGACGAAAATCATCAACACCATGCGGGAGATGTTCAACGAATACGGTTACCTCGAGGTGGAAACCCCCATTCTGCAGCCCATCCCGGGGGGAGCAGCCGCCCGCCCCTTCATCACCCATCACAACACCCTTGACATCCCGCTGTACCTGCGTATCGCCAACGAACTTTACCTGAAACGGCTGATTGTTGGCGGGTTTGACGGAGTCTATGAATTTGCCAGGGACTTCCGCAACGAAGGAATGGACCGCACCCACAATCCGGAATTTACAGTGCTCGAGATCTATGTGGCCTACAAGGATTACTTCTGGATGATGGACTTTACCGAAAAGATGATCGAAAGAGTAGCCCTGGCCCTCCATGGCACTACCCAGGTAGAACTGGGCGGGCAGCTGATCGACTTCAAGGCCCCTTATCCCCGGGTGACGATGGTCGAAGCCATCAAAACCCATACCGGTTACGATATCAGAGATAAAAACGAGGAGGAGCTGAGGCAAATCTGTGACAAGCTGGGCATCGAGACCACCCCCGACATGGGCAAAGGGAAACTGATCGACGCCATTTTCGGTGAGAAGTGTGAACATCATTATATTCAACCGACCTTCATCATCGACTATCCGGTGGAAATGTCACCCCTGACAAAGATGCACCGTTCCGAGCCCGGGGTCACCGAACGGTTCGAGCTGATGGTCTTCGGCAAGGAATTGGCCAATGCTTATTCCGAACTGAACGACCCCATCGATCAGCGCGAGAGGTTCGAGGAACAGCTCCGGCTCTCTGAAAAAGGGGATGACGAAGCCATGTTCATCGACAATGATTTCCTGCGTGCCCTGGAATATGGCATGCCTCCTACTTCAGGCATGGGTATCGGCATCGACCGCCTGACCATGTTTATGACCAATAACCTCTCCATCCAGGATGTGCTCTTCTTTCCCCAGATGAAACCTGAAATCCATGCGCCGGAAGCGGCCCTGGCCACCGATGATTTCCTCGCCCTGGGCATTCCTCCCGAATGGATTGAGGTGCTTAAGAAACTGGGTTATACCTCTACGGCTAAACTCAGGGAAGCCGGAAAGTTCACCAAGCTGCACCAGGAAATCTGCGGTTATAACAAAAAAAATAAACTTGAGCTTCAAAATCCCACCCCCGTCCAAGTCAGGGAGTGGCTCGAAAAAGGCGAATGACCCCCTTTCCTGAAGGATATCCCACGGAGTGACGACCCATAATATCGCCATCCAAAACATATCGGACAGAAAAAGAGGCTAGATTTGTATGACCGGGGTAAGTACCTAAAACAGAGATTTTGAAAAGCAAAAAAGCAGGTGTCATCGGAAGCGGGAGCTGGGCTACCGCCATTGCCAAGATATTGCTGGAAAACCTACCCTCCATCCACTGGTTTATCCGGAGCGAAGAGAATATTGAGCTTTTCCGGCAATATAAGAACAACCCGGGTTATCTCCGCGGGGTGGAATTTGACACGGATAGAATCGTTTTTTCTTCTGATCTCAACGAAGTAGCTTCAGCCTGTGACATTCTGGTGATTGCCATCCCTGCCGCCTTTCTGCAGGAAACCCTGGCACAGCTCACGGTGGACCTTTCCGGGAAATTCGTGGTGTCGGGCGTCAAGGGGCTGGTTCCGGGGGAGAATGTCGTAGTGGGAGAATTCCTGCACCAGGCTTTCCAGATACCCTATGAGTCGATTGGAGTGCTGGCGGGTCCCTGCCATGCCGAAGAGGTGGCCTTGGAGAAACTCTCTTACCTGACGGTGGCCTGCAGCGATGAAAACAACGGCAGGGAGTTCGCCTCCCTTTTGCAATGCAGTTACATTAAAGCGGGAACCATCGATGACATCTGGGGAACCGAATACAGTTCGGTGATCAAGAACATCATCGCCATTGCTGCAGGGATTGTACATGGACTGATGTACGGCGACAACTTCCAGGCGGTGCTCATCGCTAATGCCATCCAGGAGATTAAAAGGTTTGTGGATAAGGTCCATCCCATCAGCCGTGACATTAAAAGTTCGGTTTACCTGGGCGACCTGCTGGTGACGGCCTACAGCCAGTTCAGCCGGAACCGTACCTTCGGCACCATGATCGGCAAGGGCTATTCGGTCAGAACCGCCCAACTCGAGATGCATATGGTGGCCGAAGGCTATTATTCGGTAAAAATCATCAGGGAGATCAATGAGAAATACAAGGTGGAGATGCCCATCTGTGAGGCAGTCTATCAGATTCTCTACAACGGCCGGGCACCCCGTAAGGAAATCCTGAAACTGACAGAAAAACTAACGTAAAAATACCATGGAAAATATCAAGTTGAATTACGCCAGGGCATTAGGCTTTATCGACCAGGCCTGTATCGATGCCCTTGCCGGGGAAACAGAAGTAAACAATAAGGCGCTCTGGGGAAAAACAGGCCCAGGAAATGATTTCCTGGGATGGGTGCACCTCCCCCTCACCATCACCAACGCGGAACTGACAGAAATGGAACAGGCCGCCAGGCTGCTCCGTGACAAAAAAATCGACCTCCTGGTCGTGATCGGCATCGGAGGATCTTACCTGGGCGCCAAAGCCGTGATTGACGCCCTTTCGGGAAGCTTCGCCGCGATGAAACCGCAAAAAGCCCCCCTGGTTCTTTTTGCCGGTCAGAACATAAGTGAAGATTACCTCTTTGAACTGCGTGAACTGCTCAAAGAAAGGGAGTATGCCCTGATGGTCGTCTCCAAATCGGGAACGACCACCGAACCGGCCATTGCCTTCAGGTTGCTCAAACAGGACATCGAGGAGAAATATGGCAGAGAAGAAGCCCGTGCCAGGATCATCGCCGTTACCGATGCCTCCAAAGGGGCCCTGCGCAAACTGGCCACCTCCGAAGGTTATGCCACCTTTGTCATTCCCGATGATGTGGGAGGCCGCTATTCGGTGCTGACGCCGGTGGGACTGGTCGCCATCGCCGTGGCAGGCTTCGACATCAGGGCACTGGTCAAAGGAGCTGCTACCATGGCCGGCCTCTCCGGCCCTGAAGTGCCCTTCAGCCAAAACCTCCCGGCTCAATATGCTGCCGTCAGAAACCTCCTTTACCGCCGGGGCTTTAAAGTGGAAATCCTGGTCAACTTCAATCCCAAACTCCACTACTTCAGCGAATGGTGGAAACAACTTTACGGAGAAAGCGAAGGCAAAGAAGGTAAAGGCATCTTCCCTGCCAGCGTCGACTTCACCTCTGACCTCCACTCCATGGGGCAATACATCCAGGAAGGAGAACGCACACTCTTTGAAACCGTCCTCTCGGTGCAATCACCCGACAACCGGGTGGTCATTCCCTCCGATGACGACAACCTCGACGGACTCAACTTCCTGGCAGGTAAAAGAGTCGATGAAGTCAACAAAATGGCGGAACTGGGAACGGCTCTGGCTCATGTCGATGGTAGAGTTCCCAACCTGCGCATTGAAATGCCCTGCCTCAGCGAATACTACCTCGGCCAGCTCATCTATTTCTTTGAACTCGCCTGTGGCATCAGCGGTTACACCCTGAAGGTCAACCCGTTTGACCAACCGGGTGTGGAAGCTTACAAGAAAAACATGTTCGCTCTCCTGGGTAAACCCGGATTTGAGAAAGAGACCCAGGCCATCCGTACCCGGCTCGGGGAATAACAGGCCTGCGTGGCTGGCGAAAACACACTAGCCACATCATGGGATGGATCTCCATGGGGAAAAGAAGTTTGCTTTTCCCCTGACGGTTAACGAATATAATTAAATGATGAAATCTGACCAGTTCAAGGGCTACCTGTTTGCCATCCTGGCAACGGTCTTTTTTTCCAATGTTTACATTTTCAGTAAAGCGGCCCTCAACGAGGTGCACCTCATCCAGTTTGGGTTTTACTGGTTCCTCATAGCCATGCTCCTCAATGGAGCCTGGGCGGCCCGCAACGGCCAGCTGAAACTCCTCAGGCACCTCCACCCGGGCCAGCTGAAGGTCCTGGGCATCCTGGGCATCCTGGAAATCCTTACCAACAGCTCATTCTACCTCTCTATTCATATCATTCCCGACCCGGCGGTGACCTCCTTTCTGGGGAACCTCTATCCCGTGATTCTCACCCTCGGGGGAGTCTTTCTCCTCAGGGAAAGATTCACCTGGCTCGAATCGGTGGGTGTTTTGCTTGCCCTGGCAGGGGCCTTCATCATCAGCTTTACCGGTGGATCCACGCTTAAAAGCATGTTCATCCCCGGCACCCTGGTGGTCCTCTTCAACGCCATCATGGCCTCTTCTGCCTCCCTCGTCGGAAAAGTCAACATCAGAAAACTCTCCCCGGAACTGATCACCCTTAATCATACCGTATGGCTCTTTCTGTTCAGCGCCCTGCTCATGGTGATCTACCGCAAACCACTTTCCATCCCGCCATCGGCTATGTTCAACATCGTGGTAGGTTCGTTCCTGGGCCCCTTCCTGGGTGTGCTGATGATCTACTACTCCTTCAAATACATCGAGGCCAGCCGCTCATCGATCATCCAGAGCCTGAAGGGAATCGTGGTTCTTTTCGGGGCGTGGCTTTATTTCGGTACCCTCCCCCTTCCGCACCAGGTATGGGGCGGACTCCTCACCGTAGCCGGGGTACTGGTGATGACCCTCGCCCAGGCCCGGCTCACCCGCCTGGCCAGGAAACCCTGACCCACCCGGGCTTTGCAACTCTGATCCATCCGGGGCTTGGCACCCTTACCTACCCGGGGCTTGGCACTCTTACCTACCCGGGCCTTGAAACTCTGCTTAACCTACTGGTGGCTCATCCCCGCCGGCAACAAAATCCTATTCCTCCACCAACAGTCGGCCCCCCCTGTGGGGGAAAAGCTCTGTTGACCAGCAACTGCTTCATTCCGGCCTGAGGAGTGTATTATACCTCCATGAACTGTCTGATCCTTGCCGGAGGTTGCGCCTTATTCTTCAAGTAACCCCCTGATCCTCTCCTGAGAAGGAGATATCTCCTCGCTCTGTGGGCCAATGAGAACGACCGGTAACAGGCGTTGCCCATCCAGGGCCGTCTCTACTATCTCATCGGGGGAAATGGTCTCCCTGTCCCAGAGGTGGTGGGACTTCCACCGGATCATTTCAAAAGCCAGAAAAATCAACTCTGTACAGTAGAGCCTGTCAGGAGACTGGATGTCAAAGTTGAAATCATACTTCTGGTGAAGATACCGGAAAGTTCTGGCTAGGGCCACCTGTTTTTCGGCCTCGGTCAGGCCGGAGATCCGCAAGACCAGAAAATAGTCCCCATCGGCGAACTCCACAGGAGTGGAGAGCCTGACGCCGCTCCTGAGGGCCTCGGCAAAGGCGCCTCCGGCGGTGATCCTGGCCTGGTGGCGGGCCACCTCCGGCAGCTCCCATACCCCCATCGCTCTTAGCTCTTCAGGATTCCCGGTATAGATGGCCGCATGGCCGAAAAAACCGGGAATAAACTTATCGGTGATATGGGTGGGCGATTTCACTAAAATGATGTCCAGGGGCTGAAGATATGTTTTAAGAAGTTGTTGTTCGCGGGGCCTGCAGATCTCCGGGTTGAGGGTCCCCACCGAATTTCCGAAAAGCGCACTGAACCAGTTGACCAGGTCGTACCCGGCCTCATTGGCCCGGTCTCCCCTGCGCCAAAAGGTATAGTGGAACAGTTCCGAATAGGAAGCCTGGCCAGGCAGATCAGCCGGGAGAGAGGCGGCCACGGGTTTCCTGACCCGGGGTGAAAGCAGGTAGCGGTGGGTTTTGTCAAGGATGCCCCGGGGAATACCGTAGGCCTGGTTGCCCCTATTGATCATCCGGCGTAACCGGGGATTGGGCCGGTAAAGCCGGTCATAATGACCCGCCGATTCCAGCAGGGAAGCCACTGCACGCGGATCTTTTTCGACTCTTACGGCAGCCTGCAGCAGAGAATCACCATGGATCTGCCGCTGTAGGTTAGCAAAAATACCATTTATAGCCCTGGGGGTGAAGACCCCTGCGGTACCCGCCGGGAAATGGGCGCCCCATAGCCGGGCTTCGGCCACCCATTCCGCCCGGAGGGTCGAGGTGCTCCTGAGAAGGCTGTCCACCGGCAGATTCCCGGCGGCAATGCGCCTTTCCCATACTCCGGTATCCCCGATATAGCCCCGGCGCGGGGTCATACACGAGGCCAGGATAAGGGCGGCAGCCAGCGCAACAAGAAGGGGACCCATACGCCGGTCTCCGGTTCCGGGGATGTCTCCCCCTGATACTCCTCCTGGTTCCTGCCCTTTCAGCCTCATCGACCTTCTGCTTTTCTGCCTGACACAAAGATCTGATTTTTACGTCAGTTTCATCGGGTCAAGGCATCTTAATTCGCCCTGGTCCGGGTCATTTGAAACAACTGGCTGGCCTGCCCCGCAATAAACCCGGGAAAGCGCCTCCGGGTATCGCCTTTTTCCTCCCATCCCCGCTCGGTTAGCTCGAAATAGGCATAGGTCCATTCCATCTCCTCCTCACCGGTGGGGTGCGGGAACAGGTACCTCTCAACCACCGGTTGGGTGGCCGATTGACGCAGAAGGCTTCCCCGGGCCCCTTCAATCTCCTTTTTCATGGGAATACCGGCCCCGGCCAGAGCCTGGCAGGTCTCCTCTATATCGGGCCAGTCTGATACCCCCTGGTCGTGAATGGCTGCGGCAAAATGGTTGACCGAATTGCCGTGAAGCAATACCCATGCCCCATATTGTGAAACATCGTTGATCCTGAGCATCGCATCCCGGGAAATCATTCCCCACGGCTTGCGAAAATATCCGGTCAGCTCCTCCGACAGGATAACCCCCGCTTCCTCGTTCACTGACCCGTCACTGCCCAGACAGTTCATCAGCTCGATGGCATTGTCGGAAAGGAGATAGGGGGTATCGTCAACCACTTCCTGAATCAGATGACGGGCCCAGAGCGGAAGCGCACCGACTTGCAGCTGGCTGACAAAGACACGGGGGAACCGCTCCTCCTGATGTTCAAAATGAACGGCTTCCAGCATCTGATGATCAAAATGATAACTGCCCGCAGGATGGTACCCTAACCGGGTAAGGAGATGCGATAAAGCCGCAATGCCCGCAGGTTGCTCCCCGGTATTGATATTTAAAGTTCTGAAAGCCAAGTGATCAATGACAACCCGCCCCCCCCGGGCAGCCACCATCGCAGCATATTCGCGGGCATAAGGGACCCTGCGAAGATAGATGTCCCATAAACCGGAGATCCATCTTTCTGTCAATTCGTTTGCAGTGGTTTTCATAACAGGTTTTTATGGATTAAACTGTAAAAAACCTGCCGGGGTTTCTCCCCCTGGTATGTTTGATAATATCCCTGAGAATGAAACCTTTTATAAAAGTCAGATCCGGCGCTGCCCGGTTCGCATCAGTTCGGTGATCTGCTTTTTGGAAATGGGAATGGTAGCCCCATGGGTTTCCGCCGTCAGGGCTCCGGCGGCATTGCCGAAGCGCAGGGCGGCCTCCGGGTCTTTATCCTCCAGGTAAACATGAAGAAATCCTGCCGAGAAGGCCACACCAGCCCCCACGGTGTCGATCAGGTCAATGACATAGCCCGGATCCTCGAAGTAAGTGCCGCTGCGCTCCAGGCCAAAGGCTCCGGCCTTGCTGCGGGTCACCAGCACTACATCCAGATCGTATTCACTCACCAGTTCTCCAGCCAGTCCCCGCGATTCAAACTCGAAAAGCCCCAGCAGGTTCTTCAGCAGGTACAATTCATTCTCTTTTACCCTGAGAACATTGGCCATTCTGAGGCTTTCATCGGCAATCTGCCGGGTATAGCAGTTTTTACGGAGCCGGAGGTCGAGCATTTTGAGGGCACCTGGAGCAGCCGCCATCAGTTGCCGGAGGGCTTGGCCTGAGATAGCTGAGCGCTGAACCAGGGTGCCGAAACTGATGCAATCGGCTTCTGAGGCCAGGACCAGCATCTGTGGAGTTACCTCGATATGGTCGAAGGCCAGATTGCCCGCAATCTGGTAATCAGGTCTGCCCTCACTCCCTACCTTCACCAATGCTGTTCCGGTATGATATTGAGCATCCACCTGAACGTAATCCCTGGATATCACCAGTTTGTCGAGCATCTTCAGGGCATCGGCCCCCTCCTGGTCATCCCCCACGCGTGTCACCAGCAGCCCCTGGTCTCCCAGGGTGTTCACCCGGTAGACCAGGTTCACCGGGGCTCCTCCCATTTTTCTGCCATCCGGGAATACATCCCAGACCAGCTCCCCGAAAGCGACAATCTTCTTATTCATGGCCGATCTTATACCGGCATAAAAATAAGAAATTATCAGGCCCCTTGTGTCAGATCCATCCTCTTCAGGAAATCATCGAGGACCTCCTCCAGCTTGGGATGGCCGATTTCTTCCAGGTCGTAATAGACCCTGGTGGAGGGTTTGTTGATTTTTATCAGCCGGTTGAGGTCGATGGGGGTCCCGATGATGACCGAATCGCAGTCGGCCTTATTGATGGTTTCCTCAAGGTCTTTGACCTGGGCAGGGCTGTACCCCATGGCAGGCAGGAGGGTACCGATGGCCGGATAGGTCTGGAAAGTTCCCTGAAGCGTTCCGGTCAGGAAGGGCCTGGGGTCGACCAGGGACGCCGCTCCGAACTTGCGGGCCGCCACCACCGCCGCCCCGATCTTCATCTCCCCATGGGTCAGCGTGGGCCCGTCTTCCACCGCCAGCACACGCTTGCCCCTGATCAGGGAGTCATCATCCACCCTGATGGGACTCACGCCATCAATGACCACCGCCCCGGGATTGACCGCCCAGATGTTCCGCCGTACCTGTTCCACCTGCTCCGGATCGGCCGTATCTATCTTATTGATAATTACCACATCCGCCGTCATAACATTGATTTCACTCGGGTAATAGGAAATCTCAGCCCCGGCACGGTGCGGGTCGGCCACTACAATCGACAAATCAGGCCGGTAAAAGGAAAAATCATTGTTCCCCCCATCCCACAAGATCACATCACATCCACTGGGATCATTCTCGGCAGCATGAAGGATGGCCTCATAATCGACGCCTGAATAGATGACGTTGCCCCTGACGATGTGAGGCTCATACTCTTCGATCTCTTCGATGGTACATTTATGCTTTGCAAGATCATCGAGGGTGGCAAAACGCTGGACTTTCTGGGCCGACAGATCCCCATAGGGCATGGGATGCCTGACGGCGACAACCCTGAGGCCCCGTGCCATCAGCATCTGTACAATCTTCCGGCTGGTCTGGCTCTTCCCTGAACCGGTACGGGTAGCACAGACCGATATCACAGGCTTGGTGCTGCTCAACTCAGTCTGCCGGGGCCCCAGCAGCAGAAACTCCGCCCCCAGGGCATTCACCTGCGCCGCTATCCGCATCACATACTGATATGGAACATCGCTGTAGGCAAAGACACAAATATCTACAGCCAGTGACCTGATCAGCTCCTTCAACTGGCTTTGGGCATAGATCGGAATCCCCTCCGGATATAGGGTCCCCGACAAATCAGCCGGATACTTACGCCCATCAATATCGGGAATCTGAGCGGCAGTGAATGCCACTACCTGAAAATCAGGATTATTCCTGAAATATGTATTGAAATTATGGAAATCCCTGCCGGCTGCACCAATGATAATCACATTCTCACGTCTCATAGGTCACTTTTTGAGGTGAAATATAAAACAGCGAGACTTAAAAAAATACGACAAAACTCAGAGGTGACAGGAAGTACTGTTGTTAAACAACACTTTTTCAAACCAGCTTATCAAGGCGGCTGGCATCCAGGCGTAAAAAAATGAAGAGCAATACAGTGAAGGCCCAGAGAGAAGAGCCCCCATAGCTGAAAAACGGCAGGGGAATCCCGATTACCGGCATCAATCCGATGGTCATGCCAATATTGACCATGAAATGAAAAAAGAGAATCGTCGCCACCGAATAGCCATAAATACGGGAATAGGCCGACCGTTGCCTTTCAGCCAGAATGATAAGCCTAATAAATAAAAATACAAAGAGAAAGATGACCACGGCAGACCCCAGGAAGCCCCATTCTTCTCCCACCGTGCAAAAAATGAAGTCGGTACTCTGCTCCGGAACAAAATTATACTTGGTCTGGGTTCCCCGGAGAAATCCTTTTCCCAGGAATCCTCCTGAACCAATGGCTATCTTGCTTTGATTGACATTATAGCCCGCTCCCAGGGGGTCGGACTGGATCCCCAGCAATTCGTTGATTCTGTCGCGGTGGTGTTGTTCCAGGAGGTTATTGAAAACAAAATCGACAGAATAGGTAAAAGCCACCGAGGAGATGAAAACCAGGATGACCACCATGGTCCGTTTCATGCGCAGGTGGGCCACCTTGAAAAGGATCCACCCCAGGGCAGGGACCATTCCTCCCAACACGACCACCTCGGGGGCCAGAGCGGCTCCAGTGATCAGGTTCAGCAGCCAGGCCAGCAAAATCCCTCCTGCCGTCACCCCCAGAGCAATGGACACTACCCTGAAGCGTTGATTCAGGATGTAATGGGCGACCAACCCGCCCACGAATAGAATAATCAGCAGAATATAATTGGGGACCAACAGGGCCAGCAGGAACAGGAGAACGGTCAGGGCCGCAAAAAAGAGAACGACGCCGGAAAGCCCCTCACGGTACAACACCAGCAGGAAGGAGCCAAAGACAATCGCACTCCCGGTATCGGGTTGCATCAGAATCAGCATCGCCGGCAGAAGAATGACCCCCACCACCCTGACCAATGCCCCCGGAGAGGTAAACCTGAAATTATACCCGCTCATCAGTTTGGCCACAGCCAGCGCTGTCGAGAATTTCGCGAATTCTGAGGGCTGGATCTGAAAATCACCAATGATAAACCAAGACCTGCTGCCGTTGATTTCCACACCGGCAAACAAGACCAGAACCAGCATCAGAATAGTCAGCCCATAGAAAAACCAGGCAAAGAAAACATAGAAATTCGATTCAATGATCAGGATGGTAAAACCCAGGACCAGGGCCGCCATAATCCAGATCAACTGTTTACCGTAGCGTTGTGACACGTCCAGGATGCTTTTATGGGAATCGTCATAGACGGCCGCATAGATATTGATCCAACCCAGAAGAGCCAGAAGCAGGAACACGAAAAAGGTGACCCAGTCGATATTTGCCCAGAGTTTATTCCTCGTCGCCATTGTTCACAGGGATCATTGAAGGGTCCAACAGATTGGCCTTAAGCATGGATTCCTCGAGCCACAACCTTTGGCTGGAAATGGTGTCATTGAGGTACTTTTCGATCACCAGGCTGGCGATGGGAGCAGCATAGGTAGCTCCCCAGATGCCATTTTCGACATAAACGGAGACGGCGATCTGGGGTTGATCTTTGGGAGCAAAGGCCATGAATACCGAATGGTCGGCGCCATGGGGGTTCTGGGCTGTTCCGGTCTTACCGCAGACCGCGATATCGGGAATCGCCGACCGGGCACCGGTCCCCGCCGTCATGACCTGCGCCATCCCTTCGATCACCGGCTCAAAATGGTGCCTGCTGATACCGCTTTCCTGTCTCACCCGGAACCGGTCAGGGATCTCCTTGCCTTCAATCTCCCTGACAATGTGGGGGATGTAATAATACCCCCGGTTGGCCAGCATGGCACAGTAATTGGCCAGCTGCAAGGGGGTAATCCCCAGTTCACCCTGCCCGATCGAAAGGGAAATAATAGGCAGGGCCCTCCACCTCGATTCACCAAAAACATAGCGCTGGAAATAATCGGATGTGGGGACCATCCCCTTCAACTCATGGGGCAGATCCGATTCCAGGGTCCGCCCGAAACCCATTTTCAGCATATGCTCTCTCCAGGCATCATAGGCTGCCCTGATGGAAGGATACTTCGGATTTTCAAGAATAGCCCTGAAGGTAAACACATAATAAGCATTGCATGATCTGGCAATGGATTCAACCACCTCAAACGACTGGTCATGGTGGCAGCCCACCCTGAAACTCCCCGAACTGTAACCATGGGCACAGTAAAAACGGGTGGCAGGTGTGATGACCCCTTCCTGAAGAGCCACCAGGGCCTGGGCCATCTTAAAGGTGGAACCCGGAGGATACTGTGCCATCAGGGCCCGGTTGAACAATGGTTTCATCGGATCGGCAATGAGCCTGGAATAATTGTTCCCCCTTTCGCGCCCCACCAACAGATTGGGATCATAGGTGGGGGCATTCACCAATGCCAGGACCTCCCCCGTCGAGGGCTCGATGGCCACCACACTCCCTTTCTTATTCTGCATCAGCCGCTCGGCATATTCCTGAAGCCGGTAGTCCAGGGTCGTGATCAGGTTGCGCCCTATATGCGCAATCGTATCAATTTCGCCGTCACGGTAACTCCCCTGAATGCGGTTGTGAACATCCACCATGTAATATTTGACGCCCTTTTCACCCCGGAGATCCTCCTCATAAGCCGCCTCGATACCGCTGATCCCGATATAATCACCCGATTGATAATAGGAATTGGTGTCGATCATGGTCTGGGTGACCTCCCCCACATACCCCAGGGCATGGGCAGCCATTCTCCGGGGGTACTCACGTAGGGTCCTCGGCTGAATGTAAAAACCCTTCATCTTGTAAAGCTGCTCCTGAATGGAAGCATACTTCTCATGGGAGATCTGCTTGACGATCACCGAAGGTTTATACCGCGAATAGAGAGAGGCCTTCTTCATTTCAGCCTTCAGCAGGTCAGCAGGAACATCGAGCAGAGCAGCAAACGCCAGGGTATCAAACCGACCCGTCTCACGGGGAATCACCAACAGGTCATAGGCTGCCTTATTGTACACCAAAAGCTCATGGTTGCGGTCATATACCAAACCCCTGGCAGGATACTGCACAACTTTACGCAAAGCGTTATTGTCAGCAAACCGCTTGTAAGTGGAATCGGCCACCTGCAGCTGAAACAACCGCAACAGAAATATCAGGCCAACTACCACAAAAATCCCGGTGATCAATCTTTTCCGGTCTGAAAATGGTGCCACTACTCCCCCTCTCTACTCTCTGAATATGATAAACTGACTCAGGACAATGATCGCCACGGTAAACATCGAGCTGGCGATACTCCTCAGTAAGGTTCTGAAAAAATTCTCAAAACTGAAGACCTCGATATAAAAAAGAAAAAAATGGTGAATAATCACCAGAATGGCAGCGTAGGTCAGAAACCATCTCCACCCAGTTTGCTGCAATCCCGGAAAATCTGACTGGTCTGATTCTTTTAGGGAAATCAGATTAACAACTGGTGATTTGAAGAAACCCATCAATACGGTTGCCGATGCGTGTAATCCCGGTGAGTTGGAGAACCAGTCGATGGTGATTCCCAGCAAAAAGGAGAGCAGTAAAACGGCATACCGGGGCATTGACAGGGGCAAAAGCAGGATAAATAACACATAAATGAAGGGATTCAAAAAGCCTCCAAAGTGAACCTGGTTAAATATCAGCACCTGAATAAGTACCAATACCACGAACATCACTGGGTATTTAATCCAGCTTGTCATTTCCGCTGTTCAATTGAGTGATATTATCGATTTCGCTTTTGCGGGTATTTTCAATCACCTCCACCCAGGAGAGTGACTTGAAGTCAACGGAGAGTCGGACCCTGATGTTGTAAAAATTATCGCCTCCCTCTTTTTCGAAAGATTCGACGGTTCCCAGGAGAATACCTTCGGGGAAGAAGGTGGAGTATCCGCTGGTGACGATGGTATCTCCCACAGCCAGCTCGACATGAAAGGGTATTTCATTAAGCAGGGCTCTGCGGTAGTCTGTGCCGTCCCACACCAAAGAACCGAAATAGTTATTACGGGCCAGTTTAGCCGACACATTCCAGCGGGTGTTGAGCAGCGACAATCCCGTGGAAAAAGAGGGAGAAACATGCGTGATGATACCTGCTACCCCCCCTACGGTGACAATACCCATGTCGGGGCGGATGCCGTCATTCAGCCCTTTGTCGAGGGTGATGAAATTCTGCTGACGGCTGACGGTGGTGCTGATCACCCGTGCTGCGATATAACGGTACTGATTTTCACCCCCCGTGCGCTTTAACAGGAGGGAATCGGGGAGGGTAGGCGTAGTGGAGGAAACCCCCAGAAGCATGCGCAACCGGGCGTTCTCCTCTGCCAACTGGCGGTTGGCGGCAGGCAGGCGGAAAAAATCCTCTACCTTGCTGTAACTCTCATAGATCATCCCGGTGATCCTGCCCGAAGTGTTTAAAAAACTCGATTTCTGGTATCTGTTGAAATTAAAGATAAAAATGAAGGATACAATTTCCAGAAGCAGAAAGAGCAGGAAAACATGATTTTGCAGAATGAACCTGAAGAGATTTCTCATACGCCTTCATTCCCGCTTATCTGATCAGGAAGGAGAATTTATCCACATTTTTCAGGGCAATACCGGTTCCGCGGACCACTGCCCGCAGGGGATCGTCAGCGATATTGAAGGGAATGCCGATTTTGGCACTCAGCCGTTTGTCGAGGCCGCGCAGCAAGGAACCCCCTCCTGCCAGCCAGATGCCATTTTTGACAATATCGGCATAGAGTTCAGGAGGCGTCTGTTCCAGGGCACTGAGGATGGCCGCATCGATCTTGGAAAGGGATTTCTCCAGACAGTGGGCAATCTCCTTGTATGACACCGGAACCTCAATGGGGAGGGCCGTCATCTGATTGGGCCCCTGCACCACGAAATCCTTGGGCGGATTATCCAGCACCGGAAGCGAGGATCCTACCTGGATCTTGATCTCTTCCGCCGTACGCTCCCCGATCTTGATATTGTGCTGATGCCGCATGTACTCCATGATGTCGAGGGTGAGGTCGTCTCCGGCAATCCTGATGGACTTGTTGGTAACAATACCCCCCAGCGAAATCACCGCTATCTCGGTCGTTCCCCCACCGATGTCCACGACCATGTTCCCCTCGGGGGCTTCCACATCGAGGCCTATCCCGATGGCCGCGGCCAACGGCTCATAAATCATGTAAACCTCGCGGCCTCCGGCATGTTCCGACGAGTCGCGGACCGCCCTGATCTCCACCTCGGTACTCCCTGAGGGAATGCAAACCACCATCTTCAGCGCCGGAGAGAAGAGCTTCGACTTGGGACTGATCATCTTGATCATTCCCCTGATCATTTGCTCCGCAGCATTGAAGTCGGCAATCACCCCGTCGCGCAATGGCCTGATGGTCTTCAGATTGGCATGGGTCTTCCCCTGCATCTGCCGGGCCTTTTCGCCAATAGCTACCAGTTTCTCTGTCTTGATGTCTATGGCTACGATCGAGGGTTCATCCACAACTATTTTGTCGTTATGAATAATGATGGTATTGGCAGTACCTAAGTCTATCGCGATTTCCTGTGTAAGAAATGAAAATAATCCCATTTTATATGCTCTTATTTATGCAAGTAAATGAATTTCAATGTCTGAAATGACGGCGGCCTGTGAAAAGCATGGCGATGCCCGCTTCGTTGCAGGCGTCAATCACCTCCTGGTCACGGATGCTTCCCCCCGGTTGTACGATATAACGGATCCCGAAGGCTGCTGCAGCTTCCACGCTGTCACGGAAAGGGAAAAAGGCATCGGAGATCAGCACCGAGGCGTCGATGGTGACTCCTTCCTTCAGGCTGAACCGGGGAATGGTGAGCTGGCGCAGGCTATCGAGCCGGTTGGGTTGGCCCATGCCGGCACCGGTCAGCCAGAAAGCACCGCTGCTATGTTCAGAGACCAGCGCAATGGCGTTGCTCTTGAGGTGTTTACATGCTATCACTCCAAAACGGGCCAGCGCCATTTTTCCCTGATCAAAGTGAGCGGCCGACACCTCGTTAAACTGGGTATCCAGGCCTTCATCCTCATCCTGAACCAGCACTCCACCGCTCACCGACCTGATGACCTTTTCTCCGGTCACGGCAGGCCGGAGCCCTGCCACCAGCAAACGGAGGTTTTTCTTGCGGCCAAAGATCTCCCTGGCTTCCGGAGTAAACGCCGGGGCAATGATGATTTCCGTGAACCGTTTTTCAAACCAACTGGCGGTAGGGCCATCTACCGGGGCTGTAAAACAGACGATTCCCCCGTACGCCGAGACCGGATCGCCCGCCCAGGCCAGCTCCAGGGCATCACTCAGGGAAGTGGCCACAGTCAACCCGCAGGGATTGAGATGCTTCACCACGGATACCGCCACCTTCTCCCCCTTAAGTTCCACGGCATGAAAAGCATCAGATGCTACTTTCCAGGCCGCATCGGCATCCAGGAGGTTGTTGTAGGAGAGTTCTTTCCCCTGGAGCACTTCCGCACCCGCCAGCGTATCCTCAGTCGCCGGAAACCGGTAAAATACGGCCTTCTGGTGGGGATTCTCCCCGTAACGGAGCGCCTGCCCTTCGCTCAGGCTGAGCCTCAGCTCCCGGTGGTCACCGGGTGAAAACCAGTTAAAAATCGCCGCATCATAACGCGATGTGACGGCAAAAGCCCTGGCTGCAAACCACTTGCGCTCCTCCAGGGTGGTCTCCCCTTTCCCATTGCGCAACAACTCCAACAGCGGAAGATACTCCTCTGCCGAGGGAACAACCACGACATCCGCAAAATTCTTGGCAGCCGCCCTGATCAGCGAAATCCCCCCGATATCTACCTTCTCAATGATATCGGCAGCCGACGCCCCGGAAGCCACCGTGGCCTCAAAAGGATATAGATCGACCATCACCAGGTCAATTTCGGGTATCTGATAAGCCTCCAGCTGGGCCAGGTCCGCATCCAGCTCCCGCCTGGCCAGAATACCCCCGAAAACCTTCGGATGTAATGTCTTCACCCTCCCTCCCAGAATACTGGGATAACCAGTGAGACCCTCCACTGCCTCTACGGGAACCCCCAGCGAAGCAATGAACTGTTGCGTCCCTCCGGTACTGTATATCTTGATCCCAAGATCATTCAATGCCCCGATTATCCCCTCAAGGTGCTCCTTGTGGTATACCGAGATCAATGCAGTTTTGATCTTTTTTCTTTCTGTCATCACCCATTCAGATTTGACCGCAAAGATAGAAAAAACACCTTAGTAATAAGTTCTTTTCCCTTTGCTGGCATGATAATTAAACACAAATTGTCATCCACACCATGGTAACAAAGTGTAAATTTAATCTACTTAATGCTGCTGGATGGAATACCACAGATTATTGCACAAATTTTAACATATTTTAAAAAAAAGATCACAACATCCCTTAACTTTACGTTTTACCCCATGAATCGATGCATTGGTCCGGTTTACTATATGAGAGTTTCTCGTCGGCAATTCATTCCCTCAGGGTGAACAAGTTAAGGACCCTTTTATCATTACTGGGGATCACCATCGGGATTTTTGCCATCATTTCGGTGTTCACGGTGATCGATTCCCTCGAGCGGTATATCAGGAACAGTCTTCAGGCCCTGGGGAGCAATATGGTGTATATTCAGAAATGGCCCTGGACCCCTCCTGAAGGGGAGACAGAATATCCCTGGTGGAAATACCTGAACCGTCCTATTCCCAGCATGGAAGAGACCGAGGAGATCGTAAGAAAATCAAGGCTTGCCGGGAATACGGTTTTCTTTTACGGAATAACCCGGACCATCGAAAATGGGAGTGTGAATATCCCCAACGTAGAGATCATGTCCTCCTCCTACCCACTAGCCGATGCCTGGAACCTGAAAATCGCCCGGGGGCGTTATTTTACTCCGCAAGAGATGCATACGGCCGCTCCGGTGGCCCTGATCGGCAGCGAAATCGCCAGCCAGCTTTTCGGGGAGCTCTCTCCCCTGGAAAAAGAGATCCGGATTCAGGGATACCGCTTCAGGGTGATCGGGGTGTATGAAATGACAGGCCAGGACATGTTCGGAACCAGCATGGACAAGCGGGTTCATCTGTCACTGGCCTCAGCGCTGGTGATGGGTGATTTCCGCAACAGGGATATGGGGCAGGCCATCTGTATCACCGGCCGGCCAGGCACTGACCAGGAAGAACTGGTGGCTGAAGTGGGCGCGATCCTCCGCACTTACCGGCGCCTTAAACCCATGGAAGAAAACAACTTCGCCATCAACGAGGTCAACCTGATCTCCTCCCAGTTCGATGCGTTCTTCAGAGTCTTCAACATGGCCGGATGGATCATTGGCGGCTTCTCCATCCTGGTGGGCGGCTTCGGCATTGCCAATATCATGTTCGTATCGGTGAAAGAACGCACCCGTATCATCGGGATCCAGAAATCCCTGGGCGCCAAACGCATCTTCATTCTCCTCGAATTTATCTTTGAGGCCGTTATGCTCTCCATCATTGGCGGAGTGGCCGGACTGATATTGATCTTTGCCGGAACACTGATATTTAACTACATCTCCGATATGACGGTCCTCCTGACTCCGGGGAATATCCTCCTGGGGATTACCATTTCAGGGGTCATCGGCTTTCTGGCCGGCCTCTTACCCGCCAGCACCGCCGCACGCCTCGACCCCGTAGTGGCCATCAACTCCCTCTGACCATCCGGCCCTTCAGAGGATACTGAAGAAAAACTTACTGATCACCAGATAAATGGTCAACCCCAGAATGTCGTTCATCGTAGTGATAAAGGGACCGGTAGCCAATGCGGGGTCTATCTTCAACCGATTCAGAACCAAGGGGATCATGGTTCCGAATACCGAAGCAAAGATAATAACGATGAACAGGGAAATGGAGACGGCCCAGGTGAGTTCCATGCTTTCGCTGAAGAGGAAGTTGTAGGTAAAGATCAGCCCGGCAAAGGCCATACCGATGATCAGGGCCACGGCAAATTCCTTGAGGAGTTTACGGCCCGTCGACTCGAAATCGCGTACTCCGCTGGCGATGCTCTGCACCACGATAGAGCTGGACTGAACCCCCACATTTCCGGCCATGGCGGCAATCAGGGGAATGAAAAAAGCCATGGCAGGAACAACCCTGAGGGCTTCCTCGTTGGCACCGATCACCCGGGCCCCCAGAATACCCCCCGTCAAACCGATCAGCAACCACGGGAAACGCGCCCTGGTCAGATTCCATACTTTATCACCCGGAACCACATCCCCGACAATACCCGACACCATCTGGTAATCGCGTTCCGCCTCCTCGCGCATAACGTCAATCACATCGTCAAAGGTAATCCGCCCCTTTAACCGGCCTATTTCATCCACCACAGGAATGGCCACCAGGTCGTACTTCTCCATCACACGGGCTACCTCCTCCTGGGGCGTATCGGTACCTACTGCCTTGACCTCGGGATTGTACAGATTGGAAATCCGGGTATTGGTATTGTTAAGCATCAGCTTCTTGAAGGAGAGCACCCCCTTCAGTTTGTTGCCGTCGTCGACCACGTAGACATAATAGATATCGTCAACATCTTCGGCCTGCCGGCTGATCTCCTTCAGGCAGGTGGCCACCGTCCAGTTCTCATTGACGGTCACCAGCTCCTTGGCCATGATCCCCCCGGCCGTCTCCTCATCATACTCCAGCAGATCGACGATATCGCCTGCCACTTCCACATCTTCAATCTCGTTGAGCACCGACAGCTTAACTTCCTCGTCAAGGCTCCCTAAAATATCGGCAGCATCGTCGGAATCCATGTATTCGATATACTGCCGGGCAATCACATCAGGGGAGAGGGCATTGAGCAGCCTGTTGCGCTCCTCCTCCGGGATCTCCACCAACACGTCGGAAGCCATCTCGTCGTTTAACAACAGATAGACATACATGGCCTCTTCCAGGTTCAGGGCAGCCAGAATCTCCGCTATATCAGCCGGATGAAAATCCTGCAACAGGGTTTTGATCTCTTCCTCATTCTTCTGATCAATCAACAGCCTGACCTCTTCCAGGTAGTTTCGGGTCACATCAAAACTCATCATTCTCCTCCTTTCATTTGGCTGAGGTGCCAGGTTAATGTCTCGAAATCAGTGACGGAAAGCTGTTCCGCCCTTTTACCGGCATAGGGTTCAGGCACTTTCACGCCCAGTGGTTTCAAGGCATTGCCGATCATCTTTCTCCGCTGGTTAAATGCCCGTTTCACCACCTCGAAGAAGAGGCGTTCATCGCAACCCAGGGCCTCCCGGTTGTTGCGCCGTAACCTGATCACCGCTGATTTGACCTTCGGCGGTGGGGAAAAGACCTGCTCTCCCACTGTAAACAGATATTCAATGTGGTAAAACGCCTGCAGCAAAACACTCAGAATGCCGTAGGTCTTGCTCCCGGGAGGAGCCGCGATCCGCTCGGCTACCTCCTTCTGAACCATCCCCACCACCTCGGTGATCAGATCACGGTGCTCCAGAACCCTGAAAAAAATCTGACTCGAAATATTATAGGGAAAATTGCCGATGACCGAGAAGGGGCCGGGAAACAGATCCCGAAGCGGGATCTTCAGAAAATCCCCTTCTACCAGCCCGGGCGCCAGCCCCGGGAAATGACTCCTCAGGTAGGCGACCGATTCCCGATCGATCTCCACCACCCGGAGGTCTACCTGCGGAATCTCCACCAGAAAACGGGTCAGTACCCCCATCCCCGGACCAATTTCCAGGATACGGAGGGGCTCCTCCCCCCGGAGACTCTCCACAATCTTGCGGGCAATATTCTGATCTTTCAGAAAATGTTGACCCAGATTCTTTTTTGCCCGTACATAATCCATTGGAGTTTTACCCGTTTTTATTACCCTGACAGAGCCACAGGCCATCCGCCAAGTCAAAGGTTTTGCTACATTTGCATCCATTGACCGGCCCTTGACCACCGGGCCCAGTCCGGAAGGTAAAATAACAACTTTTAGCGCTATTTTCGGTGGGTAGTTTTGGATATTTAAAAAGAAGAGATTGAAAAAAAAGATTAAAGCTTCCCTCAAATACCTCTTTTTTTTCGCCGTTGGAGCAGTCATATTTTGGCTCATTTACAAGGACCAGGATTTTGAAATGATGAAAAAGGTCCTGCGCAATGACGTCAACTATTTCTGGGTCTGGGTCTCTCTGATCATCGGGATCTTCAGCCACATCTCCAGGGCCATGAGGTGGAACCTGCTGATTGAACCCCTGGGATCCAAGCCGGGATTGCTGAACACTTTCCTGGCGGTCATGACCGGTTACCTGATGAACCTGGTCATTCCCCGTATGGGAGAGATCTCCCGTTGCGGGGTCCTTTCCAAATATGAGAAAATCTCCTTTCCCCGCCTGATCGGCACGGTGGTCACCGAAAGGGTCATTGACGTGCTGATGCTCCTTTTCATGACGCTCCTGGCCCTAATCGCCCAATCGGGATATATACTCAGTTTCATCCGCCAGAACCCCGACATGAAGGAGAAAGCAACCGGACTGTTCTCCTCTCCCCTTTTGATCGGAGGTCTGTTATTGCTCCTGCTCATCATCATCACCCTCCGGAAGAAAATTCTCAACACCCGGCTATACCGTCAGATAGGGAACATCCTCCAGCACCTCAAGGAAGGCATTATCTCCTTCAGGTATGTGAAGAAAAAAGGGGCTATGATCTTTCATTCCTTTTTTATCTGGATTATGTACTATCTGATGTTGTACACGGCATTTTTTGCTTTTGACTTCACCCAGGGACTTTCACCGCTGGCAGGGCTGACCACCTTTGTGATGGGCAGTTTTGGCATGCTGGCCCCTGTTCAGGGCGGACTGGGGACCTGGCATTTCATGACCAAAGAGTCGCTGGCTCTCTATGGCGTCAGCAATGAAAACGGAATCATCTTCGCCTTTGTCGCCCATACCACGATGAACCTTCTGCTGATCGTCCTGGGGCTCCTTTCTTTGATGGCCCTGCCCCTGGTTAACCGCGAAAAATAGAATGGAGACCTCCCCATGGATACCGAGCTTTTCATTGCACGCAGGCTTTTCAACGGAAAAGAACAGAAACAACATCTTTCGGGGAACATCATCCGTATTGCCCTGATTGGCATTGCCCTGGGCATCGCTCTGATGCTGCTGGCCGTGGCGGTGGTCACCGGTTTCAAAAAGGAGATCCGCAATAAGGTCATCGGCTTCGGAGGACATATCCAGGTCGTAAATTTCGACTCCAATCTCTCTTACGAAACCGCCCCCGTCAGCAGCCTTCAACCCTTTATCCCCCAACTGGAGCGCCTGGCGAATATCCAGTCAGTGACCCCCTTTGCCACCAAACCCGGGATCATTAAAACCGGAGAAAATATCCAGGGCGTGGTACTCAAGGGAGTTGATACCACTTATAACTGGGATTTCTTCAGAGACCACCTCACCCGGGGATCCCTCCCCGACCTGACGGGCATGCGCTCCCCGGAGGTACTGGTCTCCGAAAACCTGTGCAACCTACTCCGCCTGAATACGGAAGATCCCCTTTACATGTATTTCATCAATGAGAAGGAGAGTATTCCCCGGATCAGACAATTTAAAATCAGCGGCGTCTACCGCACCAACCTTCAGGAATTCGACGATCTGTTTGTTTTGGGCGATCTCAGGCAGGTCAGGCACATCAACAACTGGGACTCCCTGCAAATCAGCGGTTTTGAGATTGTCCTCCGTGACTTCAGGCATCTGAAAACCACAGCCCAACAGGTCAGGGAGACCGTCACCTCCTACAATACCGAACCTGGGTCTACCTTACGTACCGTCACTATCCAACAGAAGTTTCCCCAGATCTTCGACTGGCTCTCCATCCTCGACATGAATGTATGGGTGATCCTCACCCTGATGATCATGGTGGCAGGATTCAACATGATTTCGGCCCTGCTGGTGCTCATCCTGGAACGAAGCCGGATGATCGGAATCCTGAAATCCCTGGGAAGCCCCAACCGGAGTATCCGCAGGATTTTTATTTATCTGTCAGGTTTTCTGATTTCCAGGGGTCTTTTTTGGGGGAATCTCCTGGGGTTGGGGATATTCATGCTGCAGAAGACTACCGGGATGATCAGACTAGACCCCTCCTCCTATTATATGGAGATTGTGCCGGTTCACCTCTCTCTGCTCCATTTTCTGCTCCTTAACGGGGGAGCCCTGGCCGTCACCCTGCTCATGATGGTCCTTCCATCCCTCTATATCAGCAGAATAGCGCCCGACCGAACGCTCCGTTTTGACTGATGAGAGACCATGGAAACGGCAATAGCCTGAGAAATATGGAATATAGCAGGTCACAGCTTGAAGCGGCTCTGGCAGCAGGATTGCCGGGAGAGGAGGCACACCGCAGGATGCTCCCCGCGGGCCGGGAATATGTCAGGTTCAGGGAAGCTCCTGCTCATGCCCTGGAAAGCGGCGTATTGGTGCTTCTGTTTCCCATGGGGAAGAGCATCCACACCTGCCTGATAAAAAGACCGGAACACATGAAAGTACATGCCGGTCAGGTTGGCTTTCCCGGGGGCCGCAGGGAAGCGGCCGATGCGGGTACCCTGGAGACCGCGCTGAGGGAAGCCCATGAGGAGACAGGGGTCACCACCAGTGAAGCAGAGGTCCTGGGCCCCCTCACCCCTCTTTATGTTCCGGTCAGCGACTATCTTATCTTTCCCTGGCTGGCCTGGAGTGCCACCATGCCCCGGTTCACCCCCAACCCTGGAGAAGCTGATAAAATCCTGCTCTTTCCCCTCCCCGCAGGTCGCGGCCGGTGGCCTGTCGTGACAACCATGATGGGTATTAATGGGCTTGGAGAAGTGCCTTCCCTGCTGTTTGATGGCGAAGTGATCTGGGGAGCCACAGCCATGATCCTTAACGAACTGTCGGAAGTTTTGGCCCGCGTTACCGGGAAGCCAGGACTGTAAGGGAATGATAATTCCCCATTACGACTCTTACGAAATCGTAGGCTTCACGGCCATTACAATAACCCCAACGGACCACTTCATCGGTGAAATACTTCTCTTCCGACTTGTTCAGGAGATAGTAGTCCACCTGCTCTTCCCACTTAACGGGGTTTTTTCCGTATTTCACGGCCAGCCGCTGGGCATCTTTGACATGCCCCAGACCGACATTATAGGAGGCCAGAACAAAGCGAAGGCGCTCGGCCCGGTCGGGAATTTCACTCTCGAACTGTTTGTCCAGCCAGCTAAGGAGGGCCATTCCTCCCCGGATATTCTGGACCGGGTCAAAGATATCTTCGACGCCCAGTGATTCAGCGGTCTCGGGCATCAACTGCATCAATCCGGAGGCCCCGGCATAGGAAACCGCCTGGGCGTCAAATCCCGATTCCTTGTGAATGATGGCGGCTACAAGCTTCCAATCCCAGCCGGCTTCGGCGGCTTCTCTCTTGATGATCTCATCATAGGAGGAGAGGGTGTTTCCCCTGAAATTCAAGGGCGAGGCAGCAGACGTCAAGTGGACCTTCTCCCTGAAATAGGAGGCATGAATGGCCCTGTACCGGGGAGTAGCCATAAACTCAGTAAGCCAGCTATCCACAAATTCCTTCAGCCTGAGGGCATCCTTGCGCACTGCCCAGGCTACATTCTGCCTGAAACTGACCGGAATGGAGAAATCCAGATTGGCATAGTTGTGCCTGTAAACACGGGCCATGATCTCATCACAAACCGTCAGAGGCACCTCTCCTTCTGATACCTTTTTCACCAGTTGCTCCATGTCGGAAACCGAATCCACAACGATTTGCAGCGGTTCCCCGATCTCTTCCTCCAGGTTTTTCAGCCTTTCATAGAAGGAGGAGTTCTTCTGGACAACTATTTTCCGGCCGCTCAGGTCCAGGACATTGCGGACCATCAGGGAATCCTCACGGCTACCTGCAGGTCCCTTGCGTTGCACCAGTACCTGGCGGGTTTGCTCCAGGGGCCGGGTAAAATCAACCCGTTTACTCCGCTCACCGGTCACGGTCAGATTCTTGGCGGCCAAATCATACCGCCCTGTCTCCAGTCCGCGGAAGGTGGCTTCCAAATCAGCACTCACGAAAAAATCAAGTTCCACACCCAGATCATGGGCCATCTCCCTGAGAAGTTCATATTTAAACCCCATCGGACGCCCACGGTATACAAAATAGGAGGTAGACCCATAATCCACGACGACGCGCAGCCGCCCCTCCTTTTGGATGGTCTCCAAATCGCGCAGGGGCGCTTCAAATCTTCCGTTTTCCCATACACTGGCGCTGCGTGTCTGCTCTATGCAGGTCGAAAAAAGGAATAACATCAGCGTCAGCAGGAAAACATTCCTGTATCTCAATAAAATCATAAATAACAAATTAGTTAAAAAAAAGGTCAGGGGATCAGTTGTAGAACGACCAGGCGACACCAAGCCTGAAGGTCGCCTGGTTCATCGGATAATGTAACGCAGTAAAATAGGATTTGTTCATGAATAGAGAACCCAAATTCATGTATTGGGCAAAAACGCGTGTTCTTTTTAGTTTAAGATTGGCAAAACCATCAAGATAGGGGTAATGGCCCAGCTTTTTTTCTTCCTGGAGATAAAAGAAGCCGGTAGCCGGATCGTACGCATCGGCGTAATAAAGGGTATTATAGCGCAGGTCGCCTCCCAACTGGACATGGAGGACCTTGGCGAGCAGCATCTCGTAGCTGAGAGAGACCCTGGCGGCGAGGTCGGGAAGGTGGAGGTACCGGGGGGCCGAGACCTTCTGCCAGAGCAGGTGGGTGAGGAGGGTGAAGTTTCTGACCTTAAACTCCTTGTCGATCCAGGCAGCCAGAACCAGCATTTCCTTTTTGGTCTGGGCCGGAAGACCCAGCGTATCATTGTATATAAAATTGTTGGTCAGGGAATAACGTGCGCCGGCTTCGAGATGGCGCCCCGGTGAGAGCCATGTAAAGGAGGCATTCATCAGTTGTTCATTGACCAGGTTATTGTCCCACATCCGCCGGTTGGAGATATAACGCTGCTGGAAATAGTCGGGAACCCTGTTCCAGAGTTGACCGGCAATCCTGATGGAGGCCAGTGAATCACCCGGCATTCTGACCGGTTTGGTAATCACCCCGTTCAATTCGGTCTGCCCGGCCTTGAACCCGGTCAGATACTGACGCCCATCGAAATTCCAGTTCCAGAATTTCCCTTGCTCCCTGAAAATCCCTCCTCCGATAAAGGAATTGGTCCAGGTCTGGGCATACCACCTGCCCTCCGGCCCCAGATAAAGGGCCCCTTCGTAAATCCCGGGATGGAAAGGGAATGCCGCCTCTTTGTACCCGGGAGCCGCATAACTGTTCCTGACCACATCTACCCCGGCAAACAGCCGCTGACCAAAACTGTATTTCTTCCGGGCCGACTCGTAAAACTTCAGATGAAGCAGGTTGGTGACGGTAACGAAACGGTTCGAATCCCGGGTGATATCAGTGCCGAGAAAAGATTCCGGAAAATAACTCGTGTTGTCCTGTTCTTCTCCTTCCCTGAAAATCCGCTGGTTGCCCGAATAAAGAAATGAATAAAGCATAGCGGCCACCGGCCGGAAGGTGCTTCTTTCCTCCAGTGAATCGTGAACCCCCACACGGTATTCCCCGTTGAAGAAGAAAGCATTGTTCCGGTAAACCGTGGTGGCGTCGGTAAGCCGCATCACCACATATTTGGTTTCGGTATTCAGGAGATCCTCGTCGTTGGCCATGCCCCCATTCTCAGTGTTGTTGATCCGGTTAAAGATCATCCCCCCGTAGAGGTTGGCCTTCTCGCTGTTGTAGCTGGAATAAAGGGCAATAAAATGATTCTTGTGCTGCTGGAAATTGTACTGCCCGTCAGACTTGGCCTGGTCATAACGGAAGGTCACATTCAGGTGTGGCGTCACATTCTGGGAGTGGAGCACATTGAACCGCGTCTCATTGTTCCGGTTCTTGTTTTCACTCTGGCTGTAATCCAGATGGGTAAAGGGAGTGGTGGTATTGTAGTATTCAACCTGCGACGGTGTCAGCAGGTAAGCATCGTGACCCCTCAGAAAATAATACTCACTGTTATAGACCCTCTTACCGAAATCATTGTTGAGGTATGAGCCCCCGTAATTTCCTGTATAGGTATTGGTGATGCTCTGTTTGTAAGCAGGGTGAAAGTTATGATAATTACGCCAAAGGGTGTCGATTTTAACAGAATCGGTGAAAGCCCCGAAGCCGCGGATTTTCCAGGACAAAACCCTGGAAGGCACCTGTTGCTCCTCGGTCGGCTTGTCGCTCCCGCCCTCATCAGGGATCTGCTGCTCACCCGGTCTAAACTGACCGTAGGCAAGAAACGGCAGGAAAAGAACCGCCATCAACCATACATTAATCCACCTCAGCATTCAATCTTTTAAGAAAACGGTGCAAATTTAACAAAAGGAAAACCACCCACCTTTTTGTAACTTGCTTTTTTCTAATTATTTAAGCAGTCACAACATTAGATTAACGTGGAATTAACAAATATAATACTTCATGCGGGAATTTGATCGTCCATGGTTTGTTCTTCATGGACCTGGCAGAATGATGTCAAGAACGGTTCTTCACGTCTATGGAATGGGCTCCGGCCTGCTTCGCCGAACTTAGTTTCGTCTGAAGCAAATGGGGTTTCCCGGTGAGGACCATGGCATGATGCGCCTTGTCCGGGATTATTTCGAGGCGGGTGGCAGACAAAAAAAAAACTCCGGCTCAATAAAGAACCGGAGT